>JAIRWF010000030.1 GCA_031253335.1 Streptococcaceae bacterium | reverse complement strand
CCCAAACCGCCTGCAGCACCCGTCCCGGGGATTTTTTGTAAGTCAATGCCACGCTCGGTCTTCATTTTTGCCGCAAAAGCCAAAGCAGACTCATTCTGCGCAGCAATTTGCCCGGACGTGCCGCCTTTTTGCTTGCCGAAAAAGATTGAATAGCCCTCAGGCCCTGCATAGACATTTGTCACGTCAGAGATGCCGTAGAGCTTCACCTCGCTGACTTTTCCGTTCAGCGCCTCAAACAGGCCACGCCCGCCATCGGACGTCCCCGTACCACCTAGAGTCAAATAAATTTCCTGCGCCCCCTGCGCTACAGCGTCTTCAAAAAGTTTTGCCAAACCCTTCGTTGTCGCCTTCTCAAAGGTCTCAGGGCTGGGCGTGATTTTATCAATCCCCACAACACTTGCCGACTCAATGAAAGCCTGCCCACCAACTAGCAAATACGATGCCTCACAAGGTCGCTCCAGTAAATCCACTGTTTCAACAGTAACCCAATCCCCGCCAAGACCTGCGTGTAGGGTCGATAACGTTCCTTCGCCACCGTCCGCGATTTCAAAGCTGACTACATTTGCCTCTGGTAAAGCCTCTAAAACACCTGCTTTTGTGGCAGCATTCAGCTCAGATGACGTTGCAGAGCCTTTGAAGCTGTCGATGGCGATGACTATTTTCATTTTTCGAGTTCCATTTCTATCAATTTATCAGTCAAAAAGATTTCAAATAGAGGGATGTTCAATAGATGTTCCTGTTTCTTACGGCTTAACAATGAAAAACGAATTGCGATATCGGGTTTATATCTTTCTTGATGAACTCTTAAGCTCTTCGCTCGCGCATTTCTACCACTTTTAACCTCTATGGGTATGATTTTATCTTCAATTTGTTCAACAAAATCGACCTCGCTTGCAGCTCCAGAAGTCCAATAGTACAACTGATGATTTGAAAGTTGCTGACAGACAAATTGTTCTGCCATTAGCCCATTAAATTGATTAAAAATAGCCTCTTTTTCTGCAATGACCTGTGCTGGAATCTCAGCTAGGCGCCGAAATAGTCCGATATCTCCAAAATATAATTTAAAGGATTGGCGTCCCTCGTAGGCTTTGAGCGGGATTTTGTCTCCTCGCTCAACCTTTGTGACACGTCTAACAAGTCCTGCATCTACAAGCCATTCGATTGCTAATTCATATTCACGCGCTCGAGCGCCGTTCTTGATGACCCCATAGGTAAATTTATCATTACTCTTTGCAAATTGGGCAGGCAGGCTTTCAAAAACTTGTCGAATTCGAATAGACAAACTATTATCTGCATATTTTGAAAAATCTGCGCGATAGCTTTGTAAGATAAATTCTTGAATTCTTTCCGTCGCTTCTATACTCTTTGTATCCAACCAAGTCTGGACGACTTCTGGCATTCCTCCCACGAGTAAGTATTCCTTCAGTAAATCATTGAGTGTTTCATCAAAGTGAAAATCTGAAGAGAGATTTTTCAGATTCTCAACCATTTTTTCTCGGTCTTTCGCCATGAGGAATTCCTCAAAGCTTAAGGTTTCTAAACGTAAAAGCTCAACTTGTCCCACAGGAAATGACGTACCACGATGCAAAAATACGCCTAGTAAGCTCCCTGCTGCTACAATGGCATATTCCTTTGCATTTTCATTGAAATACTTTAACGCAGTCAGTGCCCTAGGAACTTCTTGCACCTCATCAAAGATAATCAAAGTCGTCTCAGGCTTGATTTCTACATCATACAAAACCTCCAATGCAGAAATCAGCCGCTGAGGCTCAATTGACCCCTCAAACAGTTGAATAACTCTTCCTTGGGGTCTTGAAAGTTAACTCTTAGAACATTTTCAAAGTAACGCTTTCCAAACTCTTCTAACAGATAAGTTTTCCCAACTTGCCTTGCGCCTTCTAAAATGAGTGGCTTTCGTATTGGTGAGTCTTTCCACGCCACCAAATTTGCCATTAAAGCACTTTCCATGATAATTCCCTATCGCTAATTATAAGGAAATGATAACATATAATGGGTTGAATTTCTGGATATGAATCACATTATTCGATTGAAAAACGTGATTTTATTACATTTTTTATTTGATTCCTTATATTTTGACTGTCACTATTTGCTTCTTATTGACCTGTCCAGCCCAGTTTTCATCAAGTGAGGTTTCTTTCAGAGTGTAAAGGTCGGTTGAAAGTCCCATTTTTTGCGTATGCGCCAGAGCTTTTAGAATCGCATACGCTAGATGAGCTAGCACAAACGCTTTTTACCTCCTCTTCAACGCTTATCCGGTTGGCGCAAAAGCTTGGTTTTCAAGGCTTTCGTGAGTTCAAACAGGCGATTGCGCAGCTCTCACAAACTGAAAGTCTTGTCCCCTCTAATAACCTCATGGCAACTTATCAGTTTTTTTGCATATGACGTGACGAGTCGCCTTTTTCAAATGGCACTGGTGGACTTGATCTTAGATAGTTATCTCGCAAAATATCTGAGACCGCATAAAAAACAATAAGAGGGCCTAGGCTCTTTTATTTTCTGGCTCTGAGGGATATGTTATAATAGGCTCATGACAAATGTCGTAATTGTAGATGCCGTGAGGACGCCCTTTGGCAAGTTTAAGGGGAGTCTGTCAAATTTGACAGCCCGTGATCTTGGGATTTTGGCCCTATCAAGTTTGATAAAGCGGGTTCCAGCCACGCTTCAAGCTGATGAGGTCATTTTTGGAAACGTCCTCTCCGCAGGCCTGGGGCAAAATATCGCCCGTCAAATCTCTATCGGAGCAGGGCTTTCTGTCGAGGTGCCAGCATTTACGGTCAATGAAGTTTGTGGGAGCTCAATGAAGGCGATTCAACTTGCCAGGCAGGCGATTCTTGTGGGGGATGCTGAGATAGTCATTGCAGGTGGCACGGAGTCCATGTCAAACGCCAGTACCATGGCACAGGATGGACTCACAGATGCATTTCTGGAAGTGCCCATGGGGGTCACCGTTGAGAAGCTCGCCCAAGAATACGCGATTTCGCGCAGCATGCAAGATGCTTTCGCGCTGGAGAGTCACAGACGGGCGGGGGAAGCAGACTTCTCTCATGAACTCACGGAACCCGATGCGCCTCTTGAGACAATCCGTACAGGAACGACGCCTGAACGCATGGCAGAGCTCATTCCTGTATTTACCCAGCATGGCACGATTACCGCGGGAAATGCATCCCCAGTCAATGACGGTGCTGCAGCAGTGCTTTTAGCAAGTGAGGAGGCCGCCCGTCGTGCGCAATTGCCAATTCTCGCCTACTTACGCGATGTCGTTGAGGTCGGTGTAGAGCCTGAGCACATGGGGCTTTCTCCTATCAAGGCCTTACAGCGCCTTACAGAGAAAACTGGCGTCGCACTTCAGGCAGTCGATCGCTTTGAAATCAACGAAGCCTTTGCCGCAAGTTCACTCATCATCAATAACGAGCTGGGTCTCGACCCTGAAAAAGTCAATGTCAATGGCGGTGCGATTGCGTTGGGCCATCCTTTAGGTGCGACAGGTGCTCGTCTTATCGGAACGCTCGCGCACCAGCTCTACGACAATCATGAACACTACGGCATGGCAAGCCTCTGCATCGGGGGTGGGCTTGGCCTTGCCGCTTTATTAGAAAATGCCTCACAATGAAATTTTATGAAAAAACACCAGAAAATCGCCGTAAATCGCTAACAGAAGACCCTTTACTCGTCCAGACTCTTCGCAATACAGCGCTCCCCGTAGCTGTTGGCAATCATCTCATTGAAAACTACATCTCAACTGCTGAAATCCCCATGGGAATCTGTTTTCTCAGACTTGAAGGCAAAGACTACCGTATTCCCATGGCAACCGAAGAGCCTTCCGTAATCGCTGCTGCCAATAACGGCGCAAAGCGCTTGGCCAATTTTAAACTCATTGAAAACACGCGACTCATGACGGGACAAATCGTTTTCTATGACATCACAAATCTTGACGCACTTGAAAAAACGATTCAACGTCATAAAGAGGCACTTTTCGAGATTGCCAAAAAGGCTTACCCCAGCATTTACAAGCGAGGTGGCGGTCTAAAAGATTTTCAGTTACATCCCGTTAAATCCTTCCTTTCTCTTGTCTGTACCTTCGACACGCGGGACGCGATGGGTGCAAACATGATCAACACCATGCTTGAGGCAATGTCTAAAAAGCTCGTGGAGTGGGCGCCTGCTGAAAAAATTTTGTTTAGTATCCTTTCAAATGAGGTCCCTGACTGCAAAACAGTGATTGAGGCGCGTCTTACGCTAGAGTCTGACGTTATGGAAAAAATCGTCGTCGCGTCAGACTATGCAGCCATTGACTCCATGCGGACAGCCACCCACAACAAGGGCATTCTAAACGGGATTGAAGCCGTTGCACTCGCGCATGGAAATGACACACGGGCGATTTACCTCGCCAATGACCTCACAGAACCTCTGAGCTCGTGGAAGATTGTGAAAAATGAACTTGTTGGCCGAATCGAAGTCCATTTGCCAGTCGCAACCCAGGGCGGGGCGACTAGTGTATTGCCGAAAGCGCAAGCTGCATTTGATGTTTTGGGCACGCGAGACGCAACGACATTTGCCGCGCTCACTGCAAGCGTCGGGCTTGCAAATAACTTTGCAGCGCTCCTAGCGCTCACAACAAAAGGCATCCAAGAAGGGCACATGGCTCTCCAGGCAAGAAGCCTTGCACTTAGTGCTGGAGCAAAAGAAGCTGAAGTTGATCTCCTTGCTGAAAAGCTACAAGCCGCACCTCAGATGGACCTAGCCACGTCGACCGCACTCCTTCAAAAACTCCGACAATCTCATAAAGCTTGAAAATGAGTGATTTGTAATTTTCATGAAAAAATGATATACTAAGTGAGATAAACTTTGGATTGGAGAAGGCCTATGAAAATCCCTCGGGAAGGCGACTTCGTCACGATTCAGAGCTATAAACATGATGGGAGCTTACATCGGACCTGGCGGGAGACGATGGTGCTCAAGACAAATGAAAATTCGCTGATTGGAGTGAACGACCACACGCTGGTGACCGAATCCGACGATAGACGTTGGGTCACGCGGGAGCCTGCTATTGTGTATTTCCACAAAAAATTTTGGTTTAACATCATTGCTATGCTTCGTGAGGAAGGCGTGAGCTATTATTGCAATATCGCAAGCCCTTATGTACTCGACGCAGAGGCCCTCAAGTATATCGACTATGACCTAGACATCAAGGTCTTCGCCGATGGCGATAAGAAGCTTCTGGATGTCGAGGAGTATGAGCGGCATCGGCAGCAAATGGATTATCCGAAAGACATTGATTTTATCTTGAAAGAGAACGTCAAGATTCTCACAAGCTGGATTAACAATGGTTACGGCCCATTTTCTAAAGAATACGTAGATATCTGGTACACCCGCTATCGCCAGCTGTCTGCAAATCCTGAAAAGCAAGACTAGAGCTTGCTTTTTTCATTTGCAAAATAATCCCGATAGAAGGCGGGCGGATAAACAGCTGTGGTGGCCGTTTGATTATAGCGCAAAAAGTCCTGATAATAACTCCTCACACTCATAGGAATCTGCAAAAATTGCCCCTCAGGCAGTCCGTCAAATTTGACAGAAAGCGGATTTAGCCCTACAGGTGTCCATTGAAGGCCTGTCAAATCCACCGTTAGAAGATTTTCACCCGCACGATAATAGTTTTCCTGAATTTTCATCCAGCGTGGATTTTGATAATGCAGTTGCTGTGTCAAATAGGCCTGAAAGTCCTTGTCAGATTTTACAGGGAGCCGCGTCAGAGGCTGCGCCGCATAGGGAGAGCGCAAAACCGTCATCAAATCCACGCTGTCAAATTTGACAGACCGCACCATACAAGCAATTGTCCCGCGCAAATGCTCATGGATCAAGGATTTCAGGCGCAACTCGCCCCGCGCCAAATCCAGCTCCCAGAGATAAAAGCCTGCATTCTCACTGAAATACAACATCTCCCGCAACAGCGGCGTCAGGCGTTTGTCAAGCCACAAATCACGCCCCAATAGCCAAAGCACAGCATAGCCATGTTTCCGGTAGGTCCGTGTTCGTTCCCTGAGACGCGCCACTGACAATCTCGAACACTGAATCTCAATCGCAAGCCGCCCATTCACCAATAAATCAGGCGTCTGGGAAAGCTCCGGCAAATAACGCTCCACCTCAACCAACATCCCCTCACGACTCTTTTGAAACCAGCGATACAACGCCGCTTTAAGACCCAAATGCTGTGCGGATTCATTCTCCGCCCACACCTGCGCGCAATCCGCAAGCGTCACATGCGCAAAATATGCCCGCACCACAGGCCCTGCCTTTAGCTTCACCTCGCCCTCACAGGCTGGACAATAAAAGTCCTGTCCTCGCAGCATTTCTACCTCTTCTTCCAAGAGATTTACAAGCTTCCCCGACCTCATTTTTGCGACAAACACCACGCACCTCCTACCCTAATATTCGCAAAAAAATCTCATTTGTTACAAAAATACCTCAAAAAATCAAAAAAATCGCAACTGCGATTTTCTCATTCCTTGATCTGGCACTAGCTTACCCACCCCCAAAAATCCAAGCCCAGGTGACCCCCATCACCTCATGCCCATAATAGGCCACCCAGTTCAATGGTCCCGTCACAGGCGTTTTCACCGCATCGCCTGTCACATCCTGAAGACCAGCTTTTTTCGCCAGGTAAAGGCTTCGATACATATGAAAATCGTTCGTCACAAGCGCCACACGCCCCGTCAGATATTTTTTACTATTGACTAGATTTTGAAAGGTGTCTTTTGCCCGCGTCTCACGGACGATCTCTTGAGGAGCGACTCCATGCGCTTCCAGGTAATCAGCCATCGCATCTCCCTCTGCCACAGGCTCATCTGACCCCTTTGCTCCAGAAACGACAAGCTTCGCCTCTGGAAACTCCTTGTGAAGCGTCAGTGCCGCATCAAGCCTCACCTTGAGTTGTGGCGAGGGATATGGCTTTTCCGCCGTTCCTAAAACCTGCGCCCCCTCAACCAAGATACTACCTACCTGTCCAGAAACATGGCTCCCCGTTTCAGAATAGATAGCATGGAGACAAACCCCACACCAGACAAGCCCCAGCACGACAATCGCAGCCAGGATTTTTAGCACCCGACGTTTCATGAATTGCTATCTTTTCTTGCCTGACGCTTCTTACGCGCTGTTTTTGTTTTTTCAGCCCGACGACGTTTTTTATTTTCCTCCGCCACGACCCAGCCGATATTGCGCTTGTAGCCTGGTTTTACTTTTTTCTTTCCTTTGGCTAAAAGCCCCCGCGCAGTTGTTGAGAGCTCATCACGTGATTTTGTCCGTTTTTCTCTGCGATCTCTATCATACGTATCGACCAGCTCCCCGCCTTTAAGAACCTTCGGCTTAAACACAACTCCCATCTTCTCAATCTCACGAATCGCCGCATCATCCGACGGAGCATAAAGCGTAATCGCCGTCCCAGAAAGGCCATTTCTCCCTGTCCGCCCCACCCGGTGCACAAAAAAGCTCAAATCACTGGGAATCTCATCATTGATCACATGCGACACCCCTTCAATGTCAATCCCACGCGCAGCAATGTCAGTTGCCACCACATATTGGTAGTCGAGTCGTTGAATTCCTGCCATCACGCGCTTTCTCTCACGTGGTGGCACCCCACCATGAATCTTTGCGACCTTCAGCCCATTCGAGCGCAAAAAGTCCGCAATGGCGTCCACTCGCTCTTTTGTATTTGCGAAAATCATTGCCACATACGGATTAAGTACCCTCGTCAGCTGCAAGATCAAGTCGTTGCGCGAAGCGCCTTTGGTTGAAATCAACCAGTTGTCAATCGACTCTGCAATCACTGTTTTCGACGCAAGCGTCTCCATCACTGGCTGGTGGAGATACTTTTTCAAAAAGGGTTGAAGCTTTTGCGGAATCGTCGCACTAAACACCAAAGTCTGAACCCGCTCGCCGAGGCGCCCCGCAATATCATCCACCTCCTGCAAAAAGCCCATATCAAGCGTCATATCCGCCTCATCAACGACAAACGTCCTTGCCGTATGAATCTTGAGACTTTCAGACTTAACCAAGTCAAGAATCCGCCCAGGTGTCCCTATGACAAGCATTGGTTGTCCCGATGCACCAAGTTTGTGGGCTTGTCGTGCCTTATCCGTCCCCCCGACAAAAAGAGACACGGAAAGCCTTGCCTCATGCTTTTCAAACGCTCTTGCCGCCTCAAATATCTGTGTCGCAAGCTCTCGCGATGGTGCCGTGATGACCGCCTGTACTTCCTCTTTGTTGAGGTCAAGTCCTTGCATGATTGGCAACAAAAAAGCATGCGTCTTCCCAGAGCCCGTCTTCGACTCGCCTACAAGATCGCGCCCAGCAAGTACGGTCGGTATCATTCGCTCCTGCGCCGCCGTAGGTTCAAAAAAGCCAATATCCGAAAGCGTCTCCATAATGTACGCTTTTAGCTGATAATCCTGAAAAGTCATGACCTCATTATAACACACCCGCTTAAAGCCCTGCTGTACGTAAAAAATGAGCCACAGAAAACAACTCGTTCATCAAAAGTTATTTCGGTTACCTCTATCTCCGCGCTTTGCGCTGCGCTGTCCATGCTCGCTAAGCCAGCAAGCTGGCAAGTCGCATGGCAACTCCTTGCTTTTTCGTCTAGCCACACTCCCTCGCTCGGTGTAAACACCGAGTATATGAACGGGGAGCTATGCTTTTGGGAGACGCAAGCTTCGCTTGTTTCATCCGCTACCTTGACGCAGGCTGGGACTTGTTTCACAAGTCTTTATCTACCACCTTGGACGAGTCGTCCAAGCAAGCAAAAGCAAAACAGTTTTTGCGGCTCGACTTGGCGCTTCAGCGCCTTAGCGAGAGCGGACAGCATAGCCACGAAGTGGCGGAGATAGACACGCCCTTTCGTATTAGCCTTTCTGTCTCGCCAAAAGTACGACCTGCCCTATGATAAAAAGAAGAACAGCCGCTGCAATAAAGACCATACCCCAAAACTCGCCTATCGTCAGCATCTCGCCTAAGACAAGCACAGAGATAATCAGTGCAATTAAGGGATTGATAAACTGGATAAAACTAATCATGCTGTAGTTGGCGCGTTTCACAGCTTCTGCAAAAAGCAAAAGCGGAATCGCCGTCACAAGGCCCGAAAAGAAAAGCCCAAGCATCGTCCATGGATCATACTGCCAAAAAGCACGACTGGCAAAGCCCAGGAGATAAACTAACACAAAGGGTAAAATCACGACGCTTTCTAACAACATCGCAACGTCCGAAGAGAGCGTATAATATTTTTTCAAAAGCCCATAGATGGGAAAACATACCGACATGATGACGATTAATATCGGAAACTTCCCATCGGCAACAATCATGACCACTATCCCAACTGCTGACAATCCTACCGCACCCCACATGTAGCGCTCAAGCCTTTCTGAGAGAAAAATCACAGCAAGCACAATCTGCACAAGCGGCATGATAAAGTTTGCAATCGAGGCCTCAGTTGCCTCATTGATGGACACTGCATAGATAAAGGTTAGCCAGTTGAGTCCTAGAAATAGACTCGCCAAAAGTGACAAGCCAAAAGCACGGTGATTGTGTACAAGTGCCCGCGTCTCCAGACGGACTTTCCCCATTTGGCGCGTCACAACAAAGTAAATCCCCATCGAAATCACGGTGAAAATAATCCGATAACCAAACACCTCAAGCGAGGGCACATGCGAAAGCAAATGCCAATAATAGACAAGCGCTCCCCAAAGCACGTAGGCCAGCGTGGCAAGCAAAATTCCAACGTTTCGTTGCGACATAATGCTTTTAGTATATCAAAAAAGCGCCTCTCTGGCGCTTTAGGGATTATTAATTTGCGTACAATTTGTTGACGTAGTCCCAGTTGACAAGATGCCAGAAGGCTTCGATATAGTCGGGGCGGACGTTTTTGTACTTGAGGTAGTAGGCGTGCTCCCAGACGTCAAGTCCAAGAACAGGTGTCAAGCCATCAGAGAGAGGTGAATCCTGGTTGGCTGTGCTTGTGATGCTGAGTTTCCCTGATGCATCTTTCACAAGGAAGGCCCAGCCTGAGCCAAAGCGGCCTGTGGCAGCTGCTTTGAACTGCTCCTTGAATGTCTCAAATGAGCCAAACGCTGTGTCAATAGCTGCTGCAACATCGCCAGTTGGTGCACCTCCAGCATTTGGGGCGAGCCAATTCCAAAATTGTGTATGATTCAAATGACCGCCGCCATTGTTACGAACTGCTGTGCGAATGTCTTCGGGAACGGCATTTAAATCAGAAACAAGTTCTTCAACTGTCTTTGAAGCAAGCTCTGGATGCTTATCTATTGCTGCGTTGAGGTTTGTCACATAGGTGTTGTGGTGTTTGTCATGGTGCAAATGCATCGTCTCTGTATCAATGTAGGGTTCTAGCGCCTCGTAGGCATAAGGTAAATCAGGTAATGTGTAAGTCATAAAATGGCCTCGCTTTCGTTTGATGAGGCTATTCTAACATTTTCAACTGACATTTTCCTAAAATCAGCTCACAAAGTTCACAAAGTTTCTGAATGCTGGCCGCGTAAACTAATAAAAGCGATGGCTGCAAGAAGGATGCCCATGATCATTGGTGCAGCGTGTCCTAAGAGCATGTAAATCTGGCCACCAATGACAGGACCCACGACGCGCCCGAGGCTTGAGAGGGCTTGTGCTCCGCCTTGGACACGGCCTTGATCGGAGTCTGCGATAGACTTGGAGAGTTTGCCATTGAAGGCGGGATTAAAGATAGAGTCGCCGAATCCATAGATGACAAGTGCGATGAGGGCTAAAGCAGACTGCGTGGCGAGTGCGGAAATCGTGAGGATTGCGTAGGCGATGAGCTCTGCGATGATGCCAATGCGGACGATGCTTTCGTCGGAGACGAGCTTCAAAAGGCGTGGCATGATGAGGCTTTGGCTCAGGATGTCCATAATACCAATGATAGCAAAGGCGAGACCGATGAGGGCAGCGCTCCAGGCAAAACTGTCCTTAGCAAACTGGGCAAAGATGGATTGAAGAGAACCCGCAGCAATCCAAATCATGACAGCTGATAAAAGAAGGCGGCGGATTTTCTGGATCTGAAAGATGCCTTTAAGGACAGAGAGCGGATTGAGCTGTGTCGCGTGGATTTCAGCAATGCGCTTTTCAGCAGGGAGAGACTCAGGCATTGCGATGAGACCGTAGAGAACGTTGGCAAGGCTGAGAGCTGCGCCGACATACATGGGCACGCTATTTCCAAAGACAGCTAGGAGACCGCCGATGACAGGACCCGTGATGGTGCCAATGCCTACGATGGCGCCCATCCAGCCAAAGTACTTGCTACGCTCGTCACTGGGCGTGATGTCCGCGAAATAGGCAAGGATGATGGAAATATTGCCACCCGTGAGGCCATCAATGATGCGACCAGCAAAGAGCACCCATAGAGCGCCACCGACACCAAAGAAGAGGTAGCCTACGGCAGAGCCCAGAAAACTGATGAGTAGCAAGGGTTTGCGTCCAAAGCGGTCCGATAAGAGGCCAAAGACAGGCGCTGCCACGAAAACAAAGAGAGCGTAGATTGCCGTGAGGAGGGTGACGATAACGGCTGCAGAGTGGCCTGTTGCGTAAGGCGCCACGAGAAATGGGACAACAGGATTGATGATACCGAATCCCAGGCTCGTGAGAAAGACTGAGACGAATCCAAAGATGAGGGCGTGTGTGTTGTGAGTTGATGTAGTGTTCATGATGAACTCCTTTCAAGAATATATGGAGTTCCTAAGGTTTTTCGATACTGACTGGAGTACCTAATCTCTTACTTGAGATTTATGTTTCCTCGGAAACAAATAAAGTATAACATCTTTTTGTTTCTTTGTCAACAAAAAAGATTAGTTTTCATTAATCTCTTTATCTAAGTGTTGTTTATAGCTTTTCCCAAAGGTCATGAGAGTTTTAAATTCTTTTTCGCTCATTGTTTCAAAGACGGTGTCATCGCGTTTGAGGAGGCTTGCTTCAACGCTGTCATGCACTTGTGACAAGTGATTACCAGCTTGTGACAAGCGGAAATAAATTTCTTTTTTATTGTCAGGGAGTTGATAGGAGGTGAGGATGCCTTTTTGTAAGAGCTTGCGTGTGATTTTAGTAATGGCGCTCCGCGTGAGGTAAAGCTTTGCAGCTAGCCGTGTCACGTTCATATCGCGTTCAGTTTTTGCCAAAGCATTGACCACATCTATCTCAGAATCCGAAAAGCCTGTCAGAGCGGCCTCGTAGAGCGGCCTATCCAAAAAACTTTTTTGCTCAAAAATTTCACCAAACAATGCTAAATAATCAGTTTGTCTCGTCATCACGCTGCCTCACAAAGTTTGTCAAGTACTCATCGAGCACGTAGGGCGTCTCCTGCAAGGCTGTCAAATTTGACGCACCAAGAGCGGCATAGATTTTTTGGAGGTCCGATCGCCACTCCATGAGAAGTGACTCTGTCTGGTCTGGCCCTTTCCCTATCAAATTTGACAGGATAAATCCAGCACTTGAGGTGAGTGTCGCACCAAGCACAAGCCGTCGCGCAATCTCGAGCGCACTCGTTAAGCCTCCTGTTGCAATCAAAGGCTTATGATTGTGCGCAAGCTTTGCCTCAAGCAAACTCTCCACTGCGGTCAAGCCATAGAGCCCCATGTCTAGGCGTCCCCCACGCCTGCGCTCAATCTCCGAGAAATCCGTCCCCCCAGCACCTCCAACATTAATCGCCGCAACACCTGTCTCAGAAAGCTCACGAAAAGTCTTTTGACTCATGCCAAAGCCGACTTCCTTGACCACAACAGGCACTCCGACGCCATCTGCAATCTGCGCAATAGTGTCTAACCAATGAAAATCACGGTCTCCTTCGCCATCTCGCATCGTGAGCTCTTGCACTCCATTGATATGAATCTCTAACGCGTTGGCTTCAATCATATCTACTGCACGCTTTGCACCCTCAAGATCATGGCCTGCCCCGATATTCGCAAATAAAAAGCCCTGCGCATGAATCTCTCGTACTTTCCTGAAGCCTGCTGCAAGCTCCGGATACTTGAGTGCAATCGACTGCGAGCCCACCGCCATTGCAAGATCACAGTCGCGCGCAATCGTTGCGAGCTGCGCATTGACCACATCACCCTTTTCAGAACCTCCCGTCATAGCTTCAATATAAAAAGGCACAGTAAATCGGCCTCCCAACACATCCACACTCAAATCCACCTCAGAAAGCGCAATCTCAGGCAGTGCATTGGGTAAAAGGCGCACGGAGGTATCCTCTGAGTACCATTCCGCATTAAAATCCTGCCACTGCTTAAAAGCAAGCGACAAATGCTCATCTTTTCTGTGCTGGTGCTTGATTTTTTCAGTCTCATCACTCATACTGCGGCGCCACCTCCACTTCTTCAAATTTTATCGCATACTGCGAAAGGCTTTCTTTTAGATTGTCAATTTCTAAAGGCGTCACATCCCGCGTGGCAAACACAATGAGATTCTCCCCAAAGCCAGACCCCGACACCTTTCCCGCAAAGTGTGGCCGACTATTGACCACAGAAAGCGCCCAAGCAAGCTTCTCCGTCAGATAGCCTTGCGGCAAATGATTAAACAAAAGCTGCTGATTGGCAAGCAAGGCCATCTTAAAACGTGTAAAATCAAAACTTGGTGCCCACATGGTCCGATAAATCTGCTCCACAAGTGCATCACTCTGCCTGTAGAAATGCTCATCCAGGCGGATGGCAAGCTTCTCATGGGTGTTAACTGCTTTGCCCGTATCTGCTACAAAAACGCGTGACAAGCCCAGCTCAGACTGTTTGAAAGTCGCAATCGACCAATTTTCCCAAGCCTCATCGGGACTTTGATATTTACAGATTGAGCCCGTTAAGATACTTGCGACATCCCCCAAAGAGCCAGAGCCTTGCATCTCGCGGTGTGCACGACCTGCAATTTCAAACTTTTCGCTGATGGTTAGTTTCAGGTCAAAATATTGATTGCAGGCATTGACAACGCCCACGACCGTAGAAGCAGACGAGCCAAAGCCTTTTTTAGCCTCCCCAAAGCCAAGACCAGAGTGAATGTCAAGACTTATCTGAGCATCTTTTGGGAGAGGAAGACGCTTCAAAACGGCAAGGACAAAGCGCCAAGGATTCGTCTCCTCTATCTTAAAATCCTGCAAATCAAAGGCCAAATCAGCCATCCCAACGTTTGTATGCAGATGACTCAAACGGCTCAAACTTTTTTCAATCGACACCGTAAAATCCGTTGTTACCGCTGCAATCAAAGCAAGCCGATTGGGCTGTGTGACGGCATATTCGCCTGCAATAAAGAGCTTACCTGGAACCTTGACAGAAAGTGGCTTAGTGAGCATCACGCACCTCCGCTCTGGGTCCTGCATGGCAGATATCAAAAGGAATATCTGGAAAAGCAGCTTTAAAACGTGCTAAAACAGCTTCTTCTTCTTTTCTACTTGTGATAATTTTGACATTAGGACCTGCATCCAGCGTTGCAAAGGCAAGAAAACCCTTGTGATAACAGTCTGCAGCGAAATCTACTAGGGCGCGTGTCGTGTCCGTAAAATAATCAAAAGGAGGTTCTGCCGTGCGGTTTAGGGCATGCATCGAAAGGGCATTTTCCTCAGCAATCAGACCAATCTTTTCAATGTCCTGTGCGATAATCGCGGGTTTTATCTCCTCAAGCGCTTTTTCAGACTCCGCGACCCACCGCGCATAGCCTGCTGAAGCTTGCGCACGCTGCATTCCATCTGTGGAGGAGATTTTCTTTGTCTCTTCAGAGACGTGTGCAACTAGCATCGTAAGGCCTATATCTTCGTCTAAGAAAGACTCCGCATAACTACTAAAGTCATCTTCACCCTTGTGCCAGATGGCGAAATTTCCATAAATCGAACGCGAGGCTGATCCAGAACCACACCTTGCAAGACGTGAGAGTTCTTCAGGCATTGCAGTCAGCTCCAAAAGCCCTGCCATCGCAACTGTGAGCGCCGCAAAAGATGAGGCTGAGCTCGCAAGGCCAGCAGCTGTCGGTACCTGATTGTGCGACTCAATCAAAACATGCGGAAAATCAGCGATATTTTCGCGAAGCATTTGCAAAAAAGTATGAACGCGACGATTATCCACCTCGCTCCCGTCCAAAACGAGGCTATCCGCAAGAATCCCCTGATCAAAAGAGACAGAAGTCTCCGTATAAAAAGCATCAAGCGTCATCGAAAGGCTCGTTGTTGTGGGGAGGTTGAGCACTGGATTTTCCTTTCCCCAGTATTTGATAAGCGCAATATTGGTGTATGCGCGTGCTGTAACTCGGTCATACATAGGCTAATTATAGCATAATCCTTGCCTTGGAAACAAAAATCTCGCTTTAAAGCGAGAAAATCCAAGTGTTTTGTGCACCGCCTTTGGAGAGGGCCTGCGAGATGCGAATGGCATCAGCGCCGTCTCCTGCAAGCGCCACGATGACGCCGCCAAGTCCCGAGCCTGTCAGTTTCGCACCAAGTGCTCCGCTACGCAGGGCGACTTCAATGAGATTATTGAGTGCTGGATGCGACACACCAAGCTCCATCAGGATTTGCTGGGCTTGCGTCATGGTGCTTCCAAGTTCTGTCAGGTTAGAATTGGCTAATTGTTCGCGGGCGTCTCGTGTGAGTTGTCCCAAGTTTTCAATCTGTGCCTGCGTTTCTGCAAGATTTGTCGCCCGTTTTTGCTGGACAATAGAAATAGCCTGCGTCGTTAAGCCTCTCACGCCTGTGTCTCCAATGACGAGAAAACCGGGCTGTGCAATGTCTAAACTTTCTGTCACCTTGTCTTTGATGAACCAGAGCGGTTTTTCACTATTGACAGTCGCAGCATCTATCCCTGATGCGCGGCCGTGCATGATGGTTTCAGAAAAATTCACATGACTTAAAAGCTCCGCCTCGCGCAATGGCTTATCAAAAAAAGCATAAAAAGCCTTGACAATCGCGGTTGCAAGTGCGGCAGAAGCCCCGAGACCCCGCCCTCGTGGAATATTCGAGTCAATTTCGAGGGAAAATGGCATATTGGCTGCATGGAACTTCTCAAGGAGGCGCAAAATGAGCTGTCTGATGCCTTCAAAGTCATCGTCCATCAGAGCCAAGCGATTGCGCATCTCATTGTCTTGGATATACTGTCCAAAGGCTTGCTCTGTAAGGGTCACGGTCATTCGCAAGATCTGCACAGGCAATGCAATCGCGGGTTCCCCGTAAACGACTGAGTGCTCGCCCATGAGGATGAGCTTTGCATGGGCTTCGCCTTGACCTACTTTCTGAGTTCTCATGCGTCTATTGTAACAAAATAAGTTAGAAAAAACGCCCGAAGGCGTTTTGTAGTGATTAGTTATATTGACTTGCTTCTGGGACTTGATTGTCGCCAAAGTATTTCTCAGAGAGGCTCTTCAAGGTCCCGTCTTGAGCGAATTTCTTTAATTCTTTGTTCATTGCGGCTTGAAGCGTCTTTTGGTTGGACGGCAGGATGAAGTAGCTATAAGTCTTGAACTGTGGGTAGGTCTTGAGGTCAGTTGGAATCTTGTCTGTCACACCTGTGATAGAATGCTCTTTCAAGAGGTTCTCGGCAGCTTTTTTATCGGCAAAGAGGAAGTCAATCTTACCAGTTGAAATCTCCTGGAGGCGGTCCGTAAGGGAGTTTTGAGAGTAGCTGATCTTGATTTGTTTGCTGCTGTTGGATTTATTCCAAGCTTCCATGATAGCGCCGTAGTTTGAGCCGGTAGGAATCTCAGTCGTCTTGCCAAAGAGGCCTGCAACTGTCGTGATTGGGTTCTTGGTGCTTGAGAAGATAGCATTGACGCCTTCAAGCTCTGGATAGGTAAAGAGGTACTTTGTCTCACGCTCAGGAGTCTTACCGAAGTTGTTGGCTGCGATTTGCGCGTGGCCACCATCAAGCGCCAAGAGGATACTGCTGTCTTGCGTGGTTGTGAACTTGAAGTTATACTGTGGCAAGTCTGCATCAATCTTTTTCAACAGGTCGATTTCAAAGCCCTGAAGCTGACCCTTGCTGTTTGTGTACTCATAAGGATTTGAGTCAGCAGAGGTTGCAACGGTGATGGTCTGCGATTTTGTGCTAGACGTGCTTGAGCCTTTTGATGAGCAAGCGGCAAGCAAAGCTACCGAAGCAAGGCCGACAGCTGCGAGTGCAGCGAGTTTGCGAATTTTCATGTGATTCTCCTAATTTTTAATGTTTACAAGTGTCATTATAACCTAAGCAGGCCTTCTTCGCAACTAATACGATTGGAAACGCTTACAAACCGTGGTAGTTGGCATAAAGTTCTTGACGATTGATTCCGTAGAGGCGGGCCACGTCTTTGATAGCGTCGTTGGGCTTTGCTCCTTCAGCTATTTGCTGTTTGACGGCTTCAAGCGGCGTTTTATCTGCATCTGTCAGATTTGACAAGGCTTTCCCGTCTTCTCCTGCGACAATCAACAGGCACTCACCTTTTGCGGGATGTGCTGTCAAATCTGACAAAAGCTCTTCAAGCGTGCCACGGCGGTATTCTTCATAGATTTTTGTCAGCTCGCGTACGAGACAAACCTGGCGATGCGGTCTGTAAACCTCTGTCAAATTTGACAGAGTCGCACTTAGGCGCAACGGCGACTCATAGAAGATTTGCGTCTCAGGACGATGGACAATTTCCTTCAAAAAGTCAATCTGTTGCTGCTTTTTCCGTGGGAGGAAACCATAAAAGGTATAAGGCTGCGGGGATAAGCCGCTTGAAATCAAAGCAGTAATCCCAGCAGATGCACCCGGCAGCGCCACGACGGGGATATTTTCTGTAATCGCGGCCTCAACCAGCTCGTGACCAGGGTCCGAGATAGATGGCATCCCCGCATCCGATACCTGAGCGAGCGACTTTCCCGCCCGCAAATGCGAAAGAAGCTTCGGCAGCTTTTCCTGCGTATTATGTTCATGAAAGCTCTCTTGGGGCGTATGAATCTCAAAATGATTGAGGAGTTTTGCAGTATTGCGCGTGTCCTCAGCCGCAATCAAATCAACTGTCCGAAGCGTCTCAACCGCACGAAAGGTCATGTCCTCAAGGTTTCCAATCGGCGTTGGCACCAAATAAAGCGTGCCCATCTGGGTCGCGCCTTTGAATGAAGATTGAACCTGGAAAGTAGAAGGTTTTTTCTTATCGGCAGCTTCTGAAGGGCCATTCTCTACGTCTCGACTTTGCTTCATTTGTAGAGTACCCGCTGGCAGAGCAAACAATTTTCATCAGGCTCTAGCTTCTTCCCATAAAACTCATGGCAGACGTGGAAGCCGTCATTATAGACCTTGAGCATTTTGGTCGGGTCGCTCCCCGCATGAGAGGTCGCCCCCATGGCATCCAGATCCGCCAACCGCGCGCGCAGCTTTTCATTTTCGAGGTTAAGTTGTGTATTCTCAGTGATTGCATCATTTAAGGCCTCTTTGATGGCCGTGGTCAACGCATACGTATCTGCTAGAGCTGCCTCCAAAGCCTTGAGTTCTTCTAGTGTCTCTTTTGGATTAGCCATGCACCGCCTCCTCGAGCTCTTCGAGCTTGTATTCCCGCACCATATCTTCAAATCGGAGTTTCACTGTCCGTGCCAAGATGTTCATTCCCACGACGCGCCCCTGTCCATCAGGCGTATCCAGATGATCCCCAAAGTCCGGAAATTCGCGTGAGGCCTCCTTGTAGAAGTCATCTTCATAGGCCAAGCAGCACATCAAACGACCGCAGAGGCCATTGACCTTCCCTTGATTGAAGGACAACTGTTGATTTTTCGCCATTTTGATTGACACCGTTGGAAATTCATAAAGAAATGACGCACAGCACAAAGGCCTGCCGCATGGACCAAGTCCGCCTGTAAGCGCTGCTGCATCGCGCGCACCAATTTGTCGCAGCTCAATGCGCGTATGAAAAGCCTCTGACAAATCTCGCAAAAGCTGCCTGAAGTCCACCCGCTTCTCTGCTGTGAAGCTGATAAATAATTGCGCATAATCCAGCGTATAGGCCACCTTTTCAATGGTCATCGAAAGGCCATTTTCAGCAATCAACGCCTCAATCGTACCCCGCGCCTCTTTAGAGTCTTCTTGTATTTGTGCTAACTGCACCAAATCAGCTTCTCCCGCTCGTCGTAAAATTTGACCAACCACCTCAAGCTCGTCCGTCTCATAAATCCGTGTCACAGAGCCCATCATCTGCCCTCTGTCAGATTTGACAACCACACGATCTTGCAGCACGCAATCAAATTCAGCCGTCACCAGCAAGCTCTGTTGTCCCTCGTCAAATTTCACCTCATAAATCATAAACATACACTTTCTAAAGCAGACCGAAAATTCACATTCGCACGCCACAAGCGTTGTGCCTCAAAGATTTTCGTCGTCATCTTCACTAGTCCCGCCTGACTCGCCAACATCAAAAGCACCTCAAAGGCCACCTCTTGTTGTTTTTTATCCTCAAATAGCTCCGTCAAATTTGACAGATACAAATAAGCCTCCGTCAAATCCTCTGAAGCAATCTCCACCAAGCGTGATAGTTTTTTTATCCCTTCCGAAAACCAAGCCGATTCCCCCAGCTCTAGCGCCTCATCTTTCGAATCCGCAAGCGACGCCGCAAATCTAGCCTCTGTCGCCTGCACCCCCGATTTTTCAAGCATTTCTGCAATCAATGTCACATTCCTTGGAAAATGCACCAGCTGCGCCCGCGAACGAATCGTTGCGAGCACCCGATTCTCATTTCCCGTCAATAGAAAAACAAAGGTTTCCCGCACCGGCTCCTCAATCGCCTTCAACAAAGCATTTGCTGCGACCGTCGTAAGTCGCTCCGCTTCTGAGATGATAATCACCTTCTTTTCACTCTCAAAGCCCGTTTCAACAAATGCCTCAAGAAGCTCTCGCACCTGCTCAATCTTGATTGTCTGCCCATCAGGCACCAACACATGCAGCTCACTAAACTCCCCCGAAGCAATCAAACGACAAGCTCTACACACCCCGTCTGGCGCCCCATTTCCCTGACGATTCTCACAAAACACAGCCTGTGCCAGATAAATCGCCATCTCATAGCGCCCATAGCCCCCCGCAAACAAATAAGCATGCGACAACGCCTCACGCGCCATGAGAGCCTCAAAATGCGCCGTCAGCTCAGGCTGCAATACGTCTATAGCCAGATTTGCCATCACGACGCTCCCTCTAGCCGCACCACGAGAACATCAAGAACCTGACGCACCACATCATCCAACGGCTTAGACGCATCCACCACACAAATTCGCTCAGGCTCCTCTGCGGCAAGCGCCCGATAGCCCGACACCACTTTCTTATGAAAGTCCAGAGAGACTAAGTCCAGCCGATTTTTCTCACGCGCCGCGTCCCCCATGACCCGAGAAAGCCCAGCCTCAGCATCAATATCAAAATACAAAGTCAAATCAGGCTTCAGCCCGTCCGTTGCAAAGTTATTCAGCCAAGTGACCTCCTCCACTCCGATTCCCCCAGCAACTCCTTGATAAGCCACACTCGAGTCAATAAAGCGATCGACAAGCACCAACGCCCCACTCTCCAATGCTGGCATCACCTTTTCTAGCAAATGCACGCGTCTCGCCGCTGCAAATAGCAACATCTCTGTCTTGCCATCCATCCCCACAGAGTCATTTTGAGGCGCCAATATGACCTCCCGAATTGCCTCCGCAATCCGCACCCCGCCAGGCTCACGCGTCGAAAGAATTTCCCGTTCAGGATACCGCTTAGACAGCGCAGGGAGCACTTCTTTTAGCACGCTCGTCTTTCCTGCCCCTTCTGGCCCCTCTAAACTCACAAAAAAAGAATTCATTGGCCTTATTATACCAAAAAATCTCGTGCCAAGTCGCGCCAAGCCAAACCCCACCCCCACAATATGGTATAATAAATCCATGACAAAAATCCTGATTGTAGATGACGAACGACCCATTTCAAACATCATCAAGTTTAACCTTGAGCGTGAAGGCTACGAGACCACTTGTGCCTTCGACGGCGAAGAAGCCCTTGATCGCTTTGCCTCAGAAAGCCCGGATCTCATTTTGCTTGACGTCATGCTCCCAAAAAAGGACGGTATCGACGTCGCTCGCGAGATACGTAAAACCAGTGAAGTGCCTATTATCATGGTCTCAGCAAAAGACAGCGAGATTGATAAAGTCGTAGGCCTCAATATTGGCGCAGACGATTACGTCACTAAGCCCTTCAGCAACGCCGAGCTCATGGCTCGTGTCAAGGCCAATCTTCGCCGCACCCCAGCAGACACCCAGACAAAAGCCTCAACTGCAACCGATGACCGCGACAAAGTCGAGCGTACCATTGCCCAGCTTCGCATCTCTCCAGAGCGCTTCACCGTCTATGCCAATGAAAAAATGCTTGATCTCACCCACCGCGAGTTTGAATTGCTCTATTACCTGGCTGAGCACTTGGATGAAGTCATCACACGCGAAACCCTCCTCGAAGAGGTCTGGGGCTATGACTATTATGGCGATGTCCGCACTGTTGACGTGACCATCCGCCGCCTCCGTGAAAAAATCGAAAAAGACCCTAGCCGACCCGAATATCTCTTGACACGGCGCGGTTTTGGCTATTTCATGACTGACCCTAGTCAGGCACCCGCATGAGAAACAGATCCTCGCAATCCCTCATCCTCAAAGTAGTGGTCTTCCAGCTGCTGCTTTTTGCGTTGGCGTTTCTCATCATCAGCCTCTTTCAAACCCATCTGCAGCTCATGCAGGTCTTCTTTTTCCTGTTTCTCGCCATCTTTATCTTCTCCACCTACTTTGCCTATGACATCAGTCGCTCCATCCGCACTATTTCAAGGGACATTGACCGCATTTCAGACGGCGATTACAGCATCCAGAGCGATGAAGGTCGTGCGAGTGAGATTGAAGAGCTCTCAAGCAAAGTCGCCAAACTCGGCGAAACCATCCAAACCTCTCAGGATAGCCTAGAAAACCAACACAACCAGCTCAATGGTATCTTAGCTTATATGACCGATGGTGTCATTGCAACCGACCGCCGTGGTCTTGTCATCCTCGCCAACACTGCAGCCCTCCACCTCTTGCATACCACGCGTGAAAACATCCTTCGCCAAAACATTGCAGAAAGCCTCAAGATTGACAACTACTATGCCTTTCGCGATCTCTTAGAGCAAACCCCAGAAGTCTCCATTGACTCTGAAAATACTTATGGTGAGTATGTCCGCTTGAAAGTCAATTTCTCCATTTTCCGTCGTGAGTCAGGCTACATCTCGGGTATTGTAGCTGTTTTACACGATGTTACTGACTCTGAGCGTGCAGAGCGTGAACGCCGCCTCTTCGTTTCCAACGTCTCGCACGAGCTCAGAACCCCACTGACTACGATTAAGTCCTATCTTGAAACACTCAACGATGGTGCTCTACGAGACCCAGATCTTGCCCCAGGCTTTGTCGAGACAAGTCTCACCGAGACAAACCACATGATTCACATGATTTCAGACCTCTTAGAGCTCTCACGCATTGATCAAGGCCGTTTTACACTCGAAAAAGAGATGGTCAATATCGTCGCCTTCCTCGCACACACCTTGGCTCGCTACGACCAGATTCTCTCCCCAGAAGAAAAAGAAAAGCTCACCATCACTCCTCATCTTCCCCTTCATCCCATCTGGCTCGAAATCGATCCCGACAAATTTGGTCAAGTTATCGACAACATCCTAACCAACGCCATCAAGTACTCTCCTGATGGTGGCGTCATCCGTATTGGCCTAGAAGCAACTGAGCAACAAGTAATTATTACGATTAGCGATGAAGGCATGGGGATTCCCCCAGTGGATTTACCCAAGATTTTTGATCGCTTCTATCGTGTGGATAAAGCACGTAGCCACGATGCAGGGGGCACAGGCTTAGGCCTTTCCATTGCTTACGATATTGTGAAGCTCCACGATGGCTACATCTGGGCAAGAAGTGACGGCAACCATGGGACGACCTTTACCATCGCTCTTCCTTATACACCCGTTGACTACTCCGACGAGGAGTGGAACACCCAGGACATGGGCGACCTCAAAGGGCAACTCGCCCAAGAACTCAATCAACAAAAGGAAAATCATGACTGATACCAACGACACAACAGGTTTCAAATACAGCATCTTGGCCTCTGGTTCCACGGGTAACTCCACCTATATTGAGACGCCAAAACACCATATCCTGGTCGATGCTGGTCTCTCAGGGAAAAAGCTGACCGACCTTCTCTCAGAGATTGACCGTGACATGTCAGACATTGACACCCTCCTCATTACCCACGAGCATAGTGACCACATCAAAGGCTTAGGCGTTTTAGCCCGCAAATACCATATGGACATTTATGCTAATCAAGGCACCTGGAACGAGCTCACGGAAAGCTTGGTAGGAAAGATTGACGACAGTCAGAAACACATCTTTGAAGAAGGCAAAACTTTGAGCTTTGATGACATTGACATTGAGTCTTTCGGGGTCTCTCATGACGCTGCAGAGCCACAGTTTTACCGCTTCATGAAAGACAACAAATCCTTTGTTATTCTGACTGACACAGGCTACGTCTCTGATCGCATGACTGGTATCATCAAAAATGCTGATGCCTATCTCATGGAGTCGAACCACGACGTTGAGCTCTTACGTATGGGACCTTACCCATGGAACACCAAGCAGCGCATTCTCTCAGATAAAGGCCACCTCTCAAACGACGCTGGCGCTGAAGCCGCCTTTGACGTCATTGGCAGTAAAACGAAGCATATTTTCCTAGGCCACCGCAGTCAGCACAACAACCTCAAAGAACTTGCTCATCTCACGATGGAAACAACCCTTGAGCAGCACGACATTGACACCCATCACGTTGTCCATATCCATGACACGAGCCACACCACCGCAAGTCCCCTTTACCAGATTTAGCGCACACAAAAAGCCGAATTGTATCGGCTTTTAGTTTTCCTATCCAACTTTTAGTGTACTACTGAGAGCAAGTTTGTCTCTGGCAAAGCATAAAACTTTCCAACCGCAACGCCCGTCTTGCCATTACTGTCCGTGTAACTAAACTCAAGCGTATAGATTTCCGTATTGGAAGCACCTAGCGTCTGGTCAATGACTTTGTAGCTGACTTGTGATGGCGAGATCGTCTTCCCATTTGAGTCCTCCACATGCAATAAACTCAATTTCTGATTATAGCGCTGCGTCGCGTATAAAAAGGCATCCGTGGCATTGATTTTGACCGCCGCATTTGTGACCACCACATAAACCTTTTGAGAGACGATATGAGTCGTCTGGCTAGTGGTGTAGGCATATTGGTAAGTCACTGGATAGACCCCTGGCGTGCTGGTATCGACATTTCCTGCTACTGACAACTCGGCAACAGTCATCGGATAGCCATTCACATCTGTCCCTGAGATAAAGCCAGCTGCTGGAGACCAAGTAGCCCCTTGCGCCACCGTTGCATTTTTTACATTGAGTGTGACAGGAGCTGAGTCTGCATAGCTAAGCTGGTAGCTGGAAGCGGCTGAGCTTGGTGCAACTGACGAAGCCGAATACAAATACCCAGGCGTACTTGATGCTGTTGTTGCAGCCGCACTCGCGGACACAAGCGTCGTCGTTTGAGGCGCGAGCAGGTTTACCGAAGCCGCTGCCCTTTGACCCATTGCAACACCAGTAGTAAGTACCACTACCGTAGCTGCTGCAAATACCCAAGTTTTTCCCGATTTCCAAACTCTAAAAGCCGTCTGTTTCACTTTTGTTTTTGTCATCTTGACTCCTTTTTGAAAATTAAATAAATCTTACATCGTGATTATAACCTAAAGCTCAGTAGATGTCAATCACTAAAAAAACCGCAATAGGGCTATACAGCCCGTTCACGGTCTTTTCGTCCATAGCTCAAAAAGTCAATCAAGAGACTTGGTCGCTCGCCCACAAGCGAGTAGTCCTCCATGACGTTCACATTCTGTCGCATCTCCTGCGCCTCATGCGCCGTCAGGTCTCCACGTTCCTCATATTCAAAGATGATTTTGCGTTCCAGATAATAAGCGCGCATCATCTCAGTCAGATTATTCGGGTGCGCTTTATTCATCATCCGTGTGATATGCCCACCATCTGCAACAAATGCTGCCGTCCGCAAACGCTCCGCCTGTAGAAAATCAATCAGCTGTGCATCATAGACCCCTTCCAGATTTTCCAAGGCTGCCATCACGAGCTCTGTATTTTTGAAATACAACTCTGTAATCTCTGTGCGTGTCTTATCCGTAGGTTTATACTTAGCTCGTCTGCCTAGGCTAAACTCAATATGTAAGAGATTTGAGATAAGTAGGTGAATCGCGCGCCAGGTCACTGCAAAAGCAAATTGCAGGCTAGAGACCAAATGATGCACCACAGTCGTCTCGAGTGAGTGCAAATAGCGCTGATAAGTCCGATAGGTGTACATGGAAATCTCCCCGTCACGCAGTGCCGTCTCAAGTCCTTGCACTTCCATGCGCATGATGAGCAGTTGCAAGTCATTAAAGTCCGTTGAGACTGACGCCGTCTCCTGCTCCACGATAAGTCGCTGAATCCTCTCTTGATAAGCATCAATCGCAATCGTATAGCCTGTTTTATGAGTAGCTTTCGCCTGATCTTGCGTCAACTCGGCAATCACATCAGTCAAGATTGCAATTTTTTGGAGATTGTTGACCTCTTCCACTTTTCGTGTCGTAAAGAGCGGCACGATGAAAAGTCCGACTAGAAACGACAAGCCCGTGACCGCAGCGCAAAGAAAGACTAGAAGCGGCTGCGTCTCTGTTGCCGAGCGTGGCAATAGGAGAATCGCTGCAATCCCGATTGTCCCTTTGGAGCCTGCAAAGCTCAAAAGCATAATGTCATTCCAATAGTTCATGAACAGCCGCTTCCGACGTTTTGCGACAACGCTATAATAGAGCGTTAATATTAAGAAACGAACTACAAAGAGGCTCGCTGTAATCGCGAGTACCAAAACCAAAAGACTTAAGTTAGAATAGGCATTGTGCGCTAAAATCGGTGTAATCAGCTGATAAAGCTCAATGCCTAAAAAGATGAAGACAACTGAGTTCAACAAAAAAGTCAGCGTCTCCCAAACCGTATTTTTGACCTTCGCGACCTGCGCATCAAAGAGCGACGTCTTCTTTAAGCCATTAGCTTGCATGACCCCCGCAACGACCACTGCGATAATCCCCGACATATGCAGCACATCCGCAAGCAGAAAAGCCGCAAGCGGTAAAGCCAGCTCCAAGAGCAAATACCCAACCGTATCATTGGCTGCTACATCCTCAAGAATGGTCAAGATTAGCCCATCTAACCATACGAGAACTAGACCAATCACTACACCCCCAACGGCTGAGTAAATCAAGTTGACTGATGCATGAACGATTGAAAAATAGCCTGTCGTCAGTGCCGTCAAGGCAATCTGAAAACTGATTATCCCTGAAGCGTCATTGAGCATTCCCTCCCCCTTTAGGATAGAGGTAATGCGCCTTGGGAAATTATAGCGTTCTGACAAACTCGAAACCACGACTGCATCTGTAGGTGCAAGCGTCCCTCCCAGCGCAATCGCCGCCGCAAGTGGTATCGGACTGTAAAGCGCATTTGTTAAATACCCGACACCAAGAGCCGTAATAAAAACAAGTGGAAAAATAAG
Organism: Streptococcaceae bacterium; assembly: GCA_031253335.1. Lineage (GTDB taxonomy): Bacteria > Bacillota > Bacilli > Lactobacillales > Streptococcaceae > Lactovum. The sequence goes on along the minus strand of JAIRWF010000030.1, from coordinate 24,042 downwards.
CACCAAAATCATCCGTGTATGCTTGAAGATCCTTTTTACCTCAGCTTCTTCTGCCTCTCTAAAGAGAAGGGGGGCAATGATAAAGGCTAGAAAAATCTCCGGATCGACCGTTACCACATGGTTGGCACCAAAAAATCCCAAAATCAACCCAATCGCCACCTGAATCAGGGGCAAGGGCAATTTTGGGAAAATTTTATTTAGGACATTAGAAACAACAAGCGCAAGCAGAAAGACGATGGCATAAAAAACAGTATGTAGCATGTCTTCCTTTCTGTGTCGCGATTACGCTGTATTCTTTGTGTAGGCCTTGATAAAAGCTTCTTTTTTTGCAGCAATCTTTTCATCAATCTTGCCACAGTGTTTTTTATCAAGCTGAGCCTTGCAACGCTTCAGCTCCAAAGCTGCAAGTTGACGTTTCAAACGCTCTTTTTTCGCAGGGTCAGTCTCTCCTGAGCGTATCCAAGCCATTTTTTCCTCAAGATGCATGATCTTATCGGCAATCATCTGGATATGACTCATGGTCTCTTCCGCCTCATCAAGCTTTCCCTCAGCTTTTAAGGCATGGTATTTTTCTTTAAACAATGATTTTTTCTCAACCAAAATATCGAGCGATGACTGGATACGCTCAAGCTTTTCCGCTGTCGTCATTTTTTTGAAAGCTTCAAGCTGAGCTTGCTGCTCTGCTTCATCTTGCGGGAAGTTTTCAAGATACTTCTCACGCATCACTTTCAGACGTTCGTTAAAATCTTGTCCCATACTTTTTCCTTACCCTTATTATAGCACACTTTTAAAAGCAAATCTCTAAAAATGATTAATAGGTCAACACAAATTTTTTCTTTTTACCGCGACCAATGACCGTGAGTTGGCCGTCAATCTGGTCACGCGCACTCAACGTATAATCCAAATCTTGCACACGCTCGCCGTTGACATAAATGGCGCCGTTCGTGACGTCTTCGCGTGCCTGGCGTTTTGAGGACTCAATCGCGCTTGCAACGAGAAGTTCCACGATATTCTTGTCATCGGAATCCGTCACTTGATAGCTTGGCACACCCTTGAGGCTCGTCAAAATGGTCTTCGCATCAAGCTCTTTGTAGTCGCCCGCAAAGAGCAACTCTGAAATGTGCACCGCTTCTTCAAACGCGGCCTTCCCATGAATCAAGGTCACGACCTCTTCAGCGAGGACTTTTTGCGCTAAACGCTCGTGCGGCGCGGCTTCAAAAGCTTTGCCAATCTCTGCGATTTCGTCCAAAGTTTTGAATGTGAAGAGTTTCAAAAATCGGACGGCATCTGCGTCATCGACGTTGAGCCAAAATTGGTACATCTCATAAGGTGAGGTCTTCGTGGCATCGAGCCAAACAGCGTTCCCCTCGGATTTGCCAAACTTTTTGCCAGTCGAGTCTGTAATCAAGGGCAAAGTGATGACGTGGCCTGTCTTGTCAGCTTTACGGCGCAAAAGCTCCGTGCCTGCGGTCATGTTACCCCATTGGTCGGATCCGCCGAGCTCTAACGTCACGCCGTAGCGCTCATTGAGGGCAAAAAAGTCATAGCCTTGCATGATCTGGTAAGCAAACTCAGTGTAGCTGATCCCAGTCTCCATGCGCTTTTTCACGGATTCCTTACTCATCATGGTGTTGACCGTGAAATATTTCCCGACATCGCGCAAAAAGTCAATGAACGTCAAGCTTTCAAACCAATCGTAGTTGTTCGCCATGATGGCGGCGTTTTCGCCGTTTTCAAAGTCCAAAAAGCGCGCCAGCTGGTCGCGAATCTTTGACGACCAGTTTTTCACGGTTTCCTTCGTCTGCAAAGAACGCTCTGCGTCCTTGAAGCTAGGATCCCCGATTAAGCCGGTCGCACCGCCCACCAGAGCAATCGGCTTGTGACCCGCAAGTTGCAAACGCCGCATGGTCAAAATGGGTACCAGAGATCCTAAATGCAAGCTATCTGCCGTCGGATCAAACCCGATATAAAACTTGACCATGCCACCGTCGTCAAGCGCCTCGCGCAGTGCCTTTTCATCGGTGGTCTGAAAAACCAGGCCACGCGCTTGTAATTCATCTAAGATATTCATCGCAATCTTTCTAGCATTTCTCTATTTTTCCCAGTCTATGGGCACTTGTCCTGTTGCTAGGAGGAATTCATTAGCTTCTTGAAAACAACCGGAACCAACAAAGCCCTGCGTGATAGGAGAGGGGTGAGCCGTCTCAATCACGAGATGGACAGGATTTGTCACGAGCTTTGCTTTTTTTCTCGCATCTCCCCCCCAGAGCAAAAAAACTTTGGGGCGCGCGTCGTCACTTGCAATCCGGATAATCTCACTCGTTAAGGGCTCCCAGATTTTTCCTTTGTGTCCATTAGACACACCTTTAGGAACTGTTAACACTGCATTCAAGAGGAGCACACCTTGCTGCGCCCAAGCTCGCAAATCGCTATCTTTTTTCTCAAAGCCTTCTTGAGAAAGCTCTTTCTGGATATTGCTAATCGAGTCAGCTCGCGTCACCTTGTAATCTGCAGGGTAGCTAAATGATAGTCCTTGTGCCTTCCCTGGCTGCGGATATGGATCTTGGCCAACGATAATTACCTTCGTCGCAGCAAGGCTCGTCAACTCAAGCGCCGCAAATACTTTCTCCTCAGGCGGATAAATTTCATCCTCGCGATAGACCTGATTGATAAACGCAAGCATTTGAGTAAAATAGTCTTTGGGCAAACGCTTGCGAAGTGGTTCCGACCAGTCCGATTTTTTCATAGCTGACTTTTATAGGGTTTCGTGCATCTCCAGCACAAGCTGCTCTGTCTTATCCCAACCAAGACATGGGTCTGTGATAGACTTCCCAAAGACATCCGGTTTATCTTGTCTGCCATCTTCGAGATAGCTTTCAACCATGAAGCCCCGTACATATTTACGAATTTTCTCGTCCCAAGCACGGTTAATCAGTGTCTGACGAATAATTCGGATTTGCTCCATAAATTTCTTGCCAGAGTTATCATGATTCGTATCAATCAGGATAAATGGATTTTGAAGTCCAAGTTTTTCATAGGCAGCAATCGCATCTAAGACATTATCCGTATAGTAGTTTGGCACGTGGTGACCATATTCGTTCATCGCACCACGTAAAATCGCATGCGCCAAGGGGTTTCCCTCAGTTTCAACTTCTGCATAATTGTACAAGAAAGTCTGTGACGCCTGTGCTGCGTGGATGGCATTGAACATAACATTTAGATTTCCCGAGGTAGGATTTTTCATTCCAACGGGCGCATCAATTCCTGACGCCACAAAGCGATGTTCCTGGTCTTCGACAGAGCGAGCCCCGATTGCATGGTAGCTGACCAAATCATCGACAAGTTTGTAATTTTCAGCATAGAGCATCTCGTCCGCTGTCGTTAATCCAGTTTCTGTGATGACCTTATAGTGTAAGTCACGGACTGCACGAATTCCATTGAGCAAGTCTTGGGACTCCATAGGATCTGGTGAGTGGATTAAGCCCTTATACCCATCCCCATTAGTACGTGGTTTTGCTGTATAGACGCGCATCACCATGAAAATTTTGTCAGAGACCTTTTCTTGCAAAGCTGCTAAACGCTTTGCGTATTCAAGTGCAGCTTTTTCATTATCCGAAGAACAGGGTCCAATCACAAGGAGCAGACGATCATCTTTTCCAGTAATGATGTTTCTAAGTTCCTCATCACGCGCCAGCTTGTTTTTGAGGACGTCTCCTTTAAGACGGCTATGTGCTTTAACTTCGTCCAGATCAATGCGTTGACCAATTTGTTTGAACATACTATACTTTCTAATTTTTTGAATAGCGCTCATTTGAGCGCTTATTCAAGTTTTATTGTTACATCACACCAAGATTTCTTCCGTGACAGTTTTTAAACTTTTTACCAGAACCACACGGGCAGGCTTCATTTCGACCAACTTTTGAGAAATCAATCCGAGAAGGATCAATCGCCTGTGGCTGAACCGCTACCATCTGCTGAGGCTGGACGGCAGCTTGAGCTTGTTGTGCCATGGTCATATTCTGAGGACTTGGAGTTCGTCTGGACTGTACCGCTTGCTGAGGTTGCGCTTGCTGCTGCGCTTCTTGTGGATGGATTTGAGCTTTCACCATGAGTCGTGTAATCTCGAACTCAATACCCGCAATCATATCCGTAAACAAGCGGAAAGATTCCTCTTGATATTCAACAATAGGCGTATTTTGAGCATAGCCACGCAAGCCAACGGCTTGACGCATCTGATCAAGCTGGTCAATGTGGTCTGCCCATTTATTATCTACCACACGAAGGATGACCGCACGCTGGAACTCAACTTGACGCGTTGGTTCTTCAAGTTTCTCCATCTGAGAATAATAAGTCCTTTGGACATCTTCAAAGATAAAGTCTTTAAGTTCTTCAGGATCTAGTTCTTCGAGGTCTTTTTCTTTGACCCTTGTGTCATCTGGCAAGAAAGTTGCTTGCAGAGTCACATACAAATCACGCCACTGTTCATCGCGAATCTTTCCTCCACCAGCTAGAACATAACCATCTATCATACGTTCAACCGCACGTTGGAACATCCCCAAAATCTCTGGGGTCATGTCTTCATCTTCACAGATCACACGGTAACGCTGATTGTAAATAACTTCACGTTGCTCACGCATCACATCATCATATTGAAGCGTTTGTTTACGCGAATCATAGTTATTCCCTTCGACACGCTTTTGTGCTGACTCAATCTGGTTAGTGATGAGCTTTGACTTAATCACAGCGTCTTCTCCCGTGATGCGGAAGCGGTCGAGGACTTGAGAGACGCGCTCTGACCCAAATCGTTTCATCAAGTCATCTTCAAGGGATAAATAAAACTGTGAACTTCCTGGGTCTCCCTGACGGCCTGCACGTCCACGCAGCTGGTTATCAATACGGCGAGACTCGTGACGCTCCGTACCGATGACCGCTAAGCCACGGAAATAAGGGTCTTCGTGTTCCTTAACACCTGGGCCAAGCTTAATATCCGTTCCACGACCAGCCATATTGGTTGCGATAGTTACTGCGCCTTGCTGACCTGCGTTCATGATGATTTGTGCTTCTTTAAAGTGATTCTTGGCATTCAAGACCTCATGCGGAATTTTGGCCTGTTGGAGTTTTTTGGAGATAATCTCAGAGGTCTCAACGGCAACCGTACCAATCAGAATTGGCTGCCCTTGGGCATGACGCTCTTTAACGTCTTCTATCACCGCATTAAACTTCGAGTCCAAGGTTGGATAGAGCAGATCAGGTTGGTCAAGTCGCTGTACAGGACGGTTTGTCGGGATTGGAATAATCTGAATATTGTAAGTCTCGCGGAACTCTTCGGCCTCTGTCTTTGCTGTACCCGTCATGCCCGAGAGCTTATTGTACATACGGAAATAGTTCTGAATGGTAACAGTCGCAGATGTTTTCGCTTCATCTTGGACAGGTACGCCCATCTTGGCCTCTAAAGCTTGGTGAAGTCCATCTGAGAAACGACGTCCAGGCATCGTACGGCCTGTAAAGGAGTCTATGATGAGGACCTCTTGATTTTCATCAACCATGTAGTCAATATCTGTCAACATGATAAAGTTCGCACGAATGGCATTATCAATGAAGTGTGTGAGCGCTGCGTTTTCGATGTCATAGAGATTATCAATCCCGAAGAAACGCTCAGCTTTATCAATACCTTCCTCGGTCAAGCCAATCGTCTTTGAAGGGATGTCAATCTTGTAGTCATCGCCTTCTTCGTAGTCGCCTTCTGGATCATTAAAGTTCTGGCCATGCAAAGTTTTTGCAAACTGGTCAGCACGCGCGTAGAGGCCTGAGTTTCCTGAGGCCTGGCCTGAGATAATTAGTGGTGTACGTGCTTCATCAATCAAGATGGAGTCCACCTCATCAACTAGGGCATAGTTAAGTCCACGTTGCGTCATGTCTTCCTTGCGGACAACCATGTTATCCCGTAGATAGTCAAAGCCCAACTCAGCAGATGTCGAATAGGTAATGTCGCAGTTGTAGGCTTCACGCTTTTCTTCAGGCGACTTGGAGTTCAAGTTAATCCCGATTGAAAGGCCTAGCCAGTTGTACAGTTCTCCCATCTCCTCCGCATCACGGGTTGAAAGGTATTCATTGACGGTCACAACGTGGACACCCTGACCCGAGAGTGCGTTAAGATACACAGGCATCGTAGCCGTCAAGGTCTTTCCTTCCCCTGTTCGCATCTCTGGGATGTCTCCATGATGGAGTACAATTCCTCCCATGATCTGAACATGGAATGGGAAAAGGCCCAAGACACGCTTTGCAGCTTCTCGGCAGACAGCAAAAGCCTCGTAGAGAATATCATCGAGGGCACTTTCGAGAGTTTTTCCGTTTCCTATCTCTTCTTGGACGCGCGCTTTGAACTCGGGCGTCTTTGCCTTTAGCTCATCATCAGATAATGCTTCCATCTCATCTGCGAACGATTCGACTTTGCGAGCCATCCGGTGCAAGCGGCGCAACTCAGAACGGTCATTTTCAACAATACGTTGAACAATATTTGGCATTTACTTCTCCATTCTTGAAACTGGTGTCAATCTGTTATATTGTAGCATTTTTTGGTTATTTTAGCAAACACTTCTGTAACAGACAAAAAAGTTCTATAATATCTGATACGGATAACCTCCATATCAGATTTTTTGTATACGCAAAAAGCATAGTAAATAATCAAACTCAGCTGATACTCTCCATCCATATCAGTTGACAAGGAGTCTAATAAAAAAACGCCCGAAGGCGCTTTGTATGAAGTTTAGCGCGCTTTGCGACGTTTTTTGAGAGAGACGAGGGTAGCGGCACCTGCAAGGAGTGAGATACCGAGGAGCTCTGTTGTAGGCGTTATGCTATCGCCAGTTGCTGGTAAGGAACAAAGAAAATCACCCCAGAAAGAGTAGCTTAGATTGAAAACTGGATAAATCATTATCCACGAAAAATGTTTCACTACAAGAGTTCATTCCAGAAGTCACAAACTGGCTAACTTACTCTTGCAATTTGCCTATAATTTCTTTCTGCTGTTTTTATTTACCAAGTTTTTTACTGCTTTGAACTTCGAAAAAGTTGAGGTCTTAAAGATGTTTCTTATTTGCTTGTACTCGTCGTTATTGAGACAATTGGAATCTTTGTATATTTAATAATCCATGATCCCATGAAGCTTTCAACATAATCTACACGTACAATGAGCTTATCCCCAACTTTATATCCAGGGTTTGAATAACTAACAAAATTCAAGTGCTGGCCAGCATCCAAATCAAAACCTAATAACATCTGAGGTTGAATATCAGTTACAGTAAATTCTACTTTCTTTCCATTCAGCTTCTTACCTGCATTAAGTTCATTTTCAAACTCACTATCTGTCAAATCTGCTTGATTTGCTGAATATGCACTTTTTATAGGTTTTTCAGCATTTTCTACCATGTTAGCAAGCTGCTTTGTATAGACAGATTCATCAACACCTTTCACTGCATCAAGCTTCTTTGTTGCAGCATCAGAAATTGTTTGCATTTTTGCAATTTCGGATTTATAAATTGAATCTAACCCTGCAGTCCCCTGTACGTTCGCGTTAGCCTGAGTATTTAAGTCAGTAGCCCCATTTTTTCCAGCAGTATCAAGCTGCTTTGTATAGTCTGCAACAATACTCTTGTACTGTGCTTGTCCTTTTGGCGCTGCACATGCTGTAATACCAACTAATAGTAATAATCCAATGAGAGAAACAAATATTTTCTTCATTTTCCACCTCTTCTAATATTATTCGTTGAATTTGCTAAAATCAAATTCACAAATCAAAAATAACATAATCGCTTTTCCAATAACACAAACCTATGAATAAAATTTTGACTATTCTAAAACCACATTTACAGATATGCAACTATTTATATTTAAATATTCATTTTTCCATTACAAACACAGTATAATAATTATATGGACTATAAAAAACTGCAATTTGGCCCACTTATCAAGAAAATTCGTTTAGCAAAAGGCTTCTATCTCAAAGAGATCGCTAGTAAAACTATCTCTATTGCACAGCTTTCTCGTTTTGAGAGTGGAAAAAGTGACATTTCAAGCGAAAAGTTTTATCATATCCTCGATGCTTTGCTAATTGAAAGCAATGAATTTGAAAGTTTCTATTCGAATGAAACCGGTCAAAGCCTCTGGAAAATTTTTGATATTTCAAACGCAAATAGTTCTCTCAATATTTCAGAAATTGAAGAAAACCTGAGTTACGCTTCTAAGATGTGTAAAACAGGTAATCAAACAACTTTCTGGAAACTTCAGGAAAGTATTTTACGTGGTCACCTTTCCATTGCGAAAAGCAAGCCAGAACTTGTCACCTCCCATGATCTTCATCGCATACACAGCTATTTGGATAAGACTCACTATTTTGGAACTTTCGAGTGTAAACTAATGATTTATTTAATGAATTATGATGGTCTTATCAATACCCATCGATACATTTTGAAAATGCTTGATAACAACAATATTTTTAAGAACAATCATCGAACGCATAATGCTATCCTTAATGTTCTCTTTAATGCTCTTGCCACGTCAATAGAGGAAAATTACCTTCCTCTTGCCAATCAATATCTTTCCGCTGTGAAGTCCCTCGGTATTTATCATGATATGATTTTTCATAAAGCTGAGTTCCGCTTTGCTGAAGCCTGTATAGAATATTTGGAGAGTAAAAAGAAAGAGTCGATCTCTCAGATGTACGCAATCATTGAAGCGCTAGAGCTTTTAGGTGAAACGGTCTTAGCAAACAACTTCAAACGTACACTTAACATTATTGAGAAATAAACCAAAGTTAATTGAGAGTAGCTCTTTCCTCGGCAGAAAAAAGCTGGAAAAACTTTATTGGATCAAAAAAACGCCCAAGGGCGCTTTTGTTTGATATTAGTTTGCTTTATTGCGCTTTTTGAGGGAGACGAGGGTAGCGGCACCTGCAAGGAGTGAGATACCGAGGAGCTCTGTTGTAGGCGTTATGCTATCGCCAGTTGCTGGTAAGGCTTTTTTCGTATTTTTATAGGTGTAGGTCACGTTGCTAACTTTCGTTGTGTTTTCAGGAACTTTCGTGACGCTATTTCCACCAGTATCTGGGCTACCAGGCGTTTCAGAAGCAACATAGAGAGACTTCTGAGCTTCAAAGCTGACAGGAATCTTCTCGCCTTTTGCTGCCAAACTCTTGAAGAAATTTGTGAGGATGTTGGTATCCGTGTCTTGAGGGTAGCCATCGACGAGTGGGAGATTTTCAAAGGCAGTAAAGCCATCGCCGCCTGCATAGATGTAGTCATTGATAACGACATCATAGGTCTTGGTAAGGGAAATTGGATTGCCCGCTTCATCAGTCATCGTTGCAACAACATAAGGGTGAGTGATGTCTGTCTTGTCAGGATTTGGCTTCACAGTATATTTGATACCGTACTCCTGGAGGTAGAACTGGTCCGTCCCCGCATCTCCCGAGTCAAAGGTCTGTTGGTTGAGGACGTCTTCAATCTGTTGACCTGTCATTTGGACAGCCTCAATGGTGTCGCCAAAGGGTTGAACGGCCTGGGCTGCGCCCCAAGTGACGCTACCGTCAGAGTTTGCAACAAGATCTGTTCGGATACCGCCGTCATTGGTCATAGCAGCAATGACGGGAACACCGTCCGAGAGTGCTGTTTCATACTGCGCATAAGTCACGAGATCGCCCATTGGTGACTCACCAATAGCGTTTGCAGAGCGTGAAACTACTGTACCACTTGCCAGCTGACCTACAGGTTGCGTCGTAAGTTCGCTCGTTAAGACTTCCGCATTCGAGACGATGCTCGCTACAGTTGAGTCTGGCGTCACGCCTTTTGTAGGGTCAACCGCCACGATGTTGGCGTCAATCGTGCTGTCATCAAAGTCATTCGTCGCAAAGTCATAGTCCGCCGTCACGTCATCAAAGGCTTCCCCATAGGAAAGGGCTTGAACGACACGAATGCCTCCCACGACACCATCTGTATAGGTGTGAGAGTGACCTGCGATATAGAGATCCACAGAGTTGTTTGGGTCAATCTGGTTGAGTTTTGTGATAATGTCTGCCGTTTCGCCGACAACGCCATTATCTCCTTCATTGTCAGAGGCAGTGTGACCAAGGACGACGATGGCATTGACGCCTTGGCCTTGGAGAATAGCGGAGTATTTGGCGATTTGCGTCGCGGGATCAAGGAACTCATATTGACTAACGTTTTGCGGGTTAGAAATATCCGGTGTTTCAGTCGTGATGACACCGATAAAGCCAACTTTGATGGTCTGACCGTCCGGAGTTGTCTCAGTCAGGATGGTATAAGGCTGGTAGCCAAAGGGGGGCTCACCCGTGTTTTTATCCACGACATTTGAGATAACGGTTTCAAAACCGCCCGCAAGCTGTTGTTGCGTGTATTCCTGATAGAATTGATCCGCAATACTTGAAACGCCTGGTTCAGGATTAATGCCATTTAAGACGTCATTGTCCCACTGGAGCCCCTTATCAAAGTCATGATTACCAAGAGTGCCCACTTGAATGCCCATGGCATTAAGCACGGCCATTGTTGGCTGATCGTAGAGAAGATTTGAAGTGGCTGGAGAAGCGCCAATCATATCACCCGCCTCGACTTTTAGAGTCACGGCGTTTGCATTGGCTGATGCAAAGGAAGCCGTCTCCGAGTTGAGATAGCCAGCAAGCAAAGCTGCCGTGCCTGCGCCTTTGACATTGCTGCTTGGGAGATGGGCAGTATTCGTCGTATCAATGTAGCCATGAAAATCGTTAATCCCCAAGATTTGGACAGCTGCACTCGTATCTGCACTTGTGGCACTTGCGAGTGTGGTGGAAACAGCAGATGACGTGGCTACAATTGAACTTGTCGCGCTACTTGTGACTTGTGAGGTGCTTGCAAGCGCTTGTGGAGCTGCTGAAGTTGCTGTGAGCGCTTGTGGCGTTGTGGTAATGGTCGTCGCTTCGTTAGCCTTAACATTTACCCCACCCGCTGCAACCGCTGCCGCCGCAACGGCAAGTGTCAAGATGCTTTTGCCATAAAAATGAATGTTGTTCTTCGTCATAAAAACCTCCTTTTGTTGTCTTTAGTATAGCTTATTTCCGGACTGAGTTATTTCATGAGCTTAAAGAAAATTTATGAAAATTTATGAAAGCAGGGCGAAATCCGAACAATGAAAAAAGCCCATGAAAAGGGCATTTAAGAGTGTGAGTGTGCGAGTCCTTCAAGTTTGTACAAGCGTCTTGATTCATGGTGGGAGTGACACTAACCCAGCGATACTTTTTTACTCGCTAATTAAGCGGGCCAACATCTCTTGATTACCGAAAAAGAAATTCTTTGCGATGCCTACTCATCTTTTAATTTAATGAATTCATGCATGTAAGGAAGCGTAAAGGAGACCTTTCCATAGCTATTTGCTTCTATCACACCTGCTTCGATGAGGCGGGCACGATAATTGGAAATATAATTCATTTTTTTGCCCATCGCTTTAGAGATTTCGGAGATTTCTACAGAACTTCCAACTTCAGCCATAGTTTTCAGGAATTTTTGATCCATCGCTGAGAGCTCATTGTAAACAACTTCGTGAACATTTTGAAACAAATCTGCTTGGGCCAATATTTTTGCACGTTGTAAACTTTCTTCTGCGGGATATTGCTTTAAGTTTTCCCATAAATAATACCCAACCAGCTGAATGAGGTAAGGATAACCTTGCGTAGCGAGAGCAGCCTCTTCAACTTCTTCTTTCGTGATTGAGAAATCGGATTTTAAGAAAATTTGCTGATAATCCATTTTAACTAGTTCAATATTTAGATTTCCTAACTGGATGCGATTTGCTCGCCTAAAGAACGTCAAAATATTATCATTGAGTAAATCAGAAATTGCTTGTGGTAAGCCAGCCATCACAAGGCTGATGTCGTAATTCTCGCTAATCAACTGTTGGTAATTTGAAATAAAAGTCCTTAATTCATCGCTGTGTTTTTGGACTTCGTCTATCAGAAAGATAACAGGTATCTTATCTTTTTTTAACTCATCCAGCATAAGACTAATCTGGTAGCGGAAGGAATTTGTGAAGCTTGGTTGTTCTTTTGTGAGACCGAGTCCAAAACCAGCTACAGTAAATGAATTGATGTTTTCAAGAATCTTGATTGATTTTTGAGGAAGTTGTTTATAAATTTGCCCCAAAAGGTTAGCTAAAAACTCACTTTCTGGTGCTGCATAGACGACAATGCTTGATGTAGGGAGTTGTTCTCGGATATTTGTGAGCAATGCTGTTTTTCCTGATCCTCGCATGCCAATTAGTAAAGTTGAGCGCCAGGGACTATTGTTGTTGTCTTGTGCTGCCAAAAACTCTCGTTCAATTTCATCTCGCCCAATAAAAACATTGGGTCTTCTGCCAAATAGTGGATTAAATGGGTTTTCTGTCATATTAAGTCTTCATTTTTCAAAGTTTTTATAAATTTTTATAAGTTTTTATAAGTTGAGTTTTATTTTATAACTTTTTATAACTTTTGTCAAATCAAGTCACCGATACGATTTTGTAAATGATAGTATCTGCTAATTGCAATCAACAAAATGATTAACGTGATCCCCCAGAAAATGAGGTTATCAATCCCGTGTTGCCAAAACCAATTTGTTGAAAAGAAACTATCACGAAAACCTCGCGCTAGAAAATACAAAGGATTAAGTGTCAATAAATAAACAAACCAGCGTGGCAAGACTGCAAATTGATCAAAGGAAAAAATAATTCCCGACGCATGAAGTAAAAAACGAAAACTATAATTAACAAAAAATCGATAATCTGGAAAAACAATGAGTATTGTTGCCGTAAATAGACTAATACTTACACCAAAGATACTTAATGCAACTAAGTAATAGAAAACTTGGAGAGCATATAGATTAAGTGCATAGCCGCTCCAAATAGATAAAAAGGCACCAAAAACAATAGAAACCAATACCTGAGGCAAAAAGCCAAAGAATGCTGACAAAGGTAGAGCACTAATATGAAATCTGAATTGGACAACTGAGCGATACATTCTAGGTATCATATTAGCACCTGTCGTGCACATCTGGTTGACAAAGGTATAACCGGCTAATCCGAAAATCATCCAGGGCATGGCTGGAAAATCTGGAACTACTTTATGAAAAAGGACTGAGAAAATAATATAGTACACAACAAGTTGTACCAAGGGGTCAAGCCATTCCCATACACGGCTTAATTTATGATTGAAGTAATTAGCTTTTGTCGAATACCTTGAGATTCGAAAAGCAACCAACATGCTTTCTCTTTGCTCTTTAAGATATTTTTTTACTTTTGAAAAGAGGGTCTCTCGTTCTGTTTCCACTCTTTCCATTGGAATAAACATTTTAGAATATATTTTTGCTTCTGAAGATTCATAATCTGATACAATCATATCTGGCGTACCAGCTTCGCGCACATAACCTTCTTCTAGCCAGATAACACTGTCACACCACTTTTTCATGGCTGCTGCTGAATGTGAAATAAAAAGAATTCCTTTTCCTTGTGCTTTAAGAGACTCAATTTTTTTGAAAGCCTTTTGAATAAACTTATTATCACCTACAGAAAGTCCCTCATCAATGATGAGTATATCAAAGGTTTGATGGACCATAATCGAAAAGCCCAAGCGTGCTCGCATTCCAGACGAAAAAGTACGTAATGGGTCATCAATGACGTCCTCAAGCTCCGCAAAATGAATAATATCATCACACATTGCACTTATCTCACGTTTTGTGCATCCCAAAAGTAAACACTTATAAATGATATTGTCGCGACCTGAAAGTTCATCTCGCAAGCCATTTCCCAGATTAAAATTTAAAATTTTTGCTTTTTTACTGACACTACCGTGTGTAATCTGAGTTTGTCCTGTTAGCATCTTGGCAATCGTAGATTTCCCAGCACCATTCTGACCGATTAAACCTACACATTCCATTGGATTAATCGAAAAAGAAACATGATTAACCGCAATGTGATCTCCTTTTGAGGTTGAGTAATTCTTGACAAGGTCACGTGCCACGAGTAATGTAGAATTTATCGGAATCACTTTTCTTATCGTTTTCAATATAGATTTCCCTTCTATCTTAATTTCAAGGTTAGAAAATGTCCAATTTCATAGATACGTTTAGAACGGAGCGGTCTCCTTAAAAACGGGATTTTCATAAGGATGTTAAATAAACCTCTTATAAGTTTATAAAATCCTCTCGTTTTATGAATTGTTTCACTGCGCTCATCAAAATACTCAAATAATGATGCTGCTTTGATATTTTGATAAATTCTCTCGCGATTTTGCTTATCATGATAAGCAAACATCAATTTACTTAACGCATTTTCCTCCTCGTAAAGCGCTAGTCTTTTTCTGGAAAGCAAGTCCTGGACAATTTTGTATAGTTGTGTATCAGTAGTTACAACGCCGTGCTTTAAATAATTGCTTATTGGCTCATAGCTATCACGCTGTTTGCGGTAGTCGTCTCTATCAAAAGCGTATATAACTGCTGGAACGCCTTGATAGATTGCTTCCCAAAACACCGAAGAATAATCCGTGATAAAAATGCGAGCTTTACTAACTAGTCGATTGATTGGGGTATCAATATCAAATCGAAGCCAATTCAAATTAAAATTTGAAAGCATTTCCGGCTCAAAACTTGACTTTTCAAAAAAGTAGGGATGTAATTTGATGACTAAGATAGCTGATCTTTGATTTAGAAGTTCATCAAGCCTAATACTTTCAAAACGATCAATCAAATTATGAATAAAATTTTCTATCTCATGACGGGAAGCTGCTTCAAAACGCCAAGTCGGCATATAAACAATGATTCCCCTTCCTACTTGAGGGCTTATCCTAAAAGATGCATTTAAAAAGTCATGGCGCGCGAATCCTGTCACGGGAAGTTGTTTCTCCTCAAAATTAGGTATTAAAAAACTTTTTTCCTTTTCTGAGGAAACATAGAAACGTTTGAGGTTCCCAGCGTAGCTTCTTTTATCATAATTTATCGTTTTAAGAAATGTAACACCATGCTGTAAGTGATATATGGGGAGATGGTGATAATCCGAATGATAGGCAATATCATCTGGCGAGTGCGCAATAATCACTTTTGTGGTGAATGAAAACAACGTTTGATGCAAGCGCGAATTCTTTTGTATGAGATAGCTTCCATACTGCTCTGAAAGATGCGGATATTTCTGTGGATTATCGACAATTAAGTAAGGCGTAATATGCTCATTGATTTTCGTAACAATATGTTGAAACAAGGCATAGGCATTATCTTCAAGGAGGTGGCCGCCATTTTCACCCAACAACCAAATTTCGGAAGGATTTTTGCTGTAGCTGGTATAAAACTGTTCAAGCGGGCGATATTGACTGGTGGTTAGTTTTTGATTATAGGTTCTTAAATAGATGGTTCCATATGCTGACTTGACGAGACATATTCGTCGCATTTGTGTTTGAAAGAGGACAAGTGTCGTAAAGTCAATACATTCAAGCCCCGAATTGTTGAATAGTACTGGTGTTGACAATTTGTAGTTATTTTTTATCGTATCCTCTAGGAGGCCTTGTATAGTGTTAAGTTGATAATTTAGTTTGATATCCCTGCCATCAAACTGCGCCTGAGCAATTTTGATTTTTTTGCCGTGAACATTGACTACCAACGAATTACTTTCGTTTTTTAAATCGTTATATTTTGCAGTTTGTAAATGTAAAATAATCTTTTTAGATTGTTGATTTTGGCGTGTTATTTTCCGAATCGCAATTTTTCTAAAAAGGTCCACCCACTGGGGCAAAATAGTCGTCTCCATATATGGTTGTGTGAGGTCTTGGGCGTCAAGTTGGTCTGCCACAGCATCATAGTTTTTGTCATTTTCTAAAAGAAGTTCAACTCTTTTACGAAAGCGCGCCATATCACCTTGTGGGATTTGAGAAAACTTTATGTCCTTTAAAATCTCATAACTTCCGACCGTCTGATAAACGAGTGGTACCATTTTTTCTGCAAGTGCTTCTACAAGAGTGTAGCCAAAAGATTCTGACTTAGACGTAGAGACATATATGGCAGCTTCTGCCATTTTTTCTCTTATCGCAGGTGTCGGATCAAAAATTTTGATTTGTTTTGCGAGACCCTCTTCATGAATGAGGCTTTGAATCTTCTTTTTTTCATCGCCCATGCCATAGATATGAAATTGCCATTTTGGATAATCGTTAAGAATCGGGGCGAGAATTTTTACACTTTCTTCAACGTTTTTATTTTCTGTTAATGCACCCACCGAAAGAATAATCCGCTTTTTATAATTCGTGTTAAATTGGCTATTTTCTAGGATATTGGGAATAATATTGATTTTATCTGGTGAGATAGTTTGCTTTCTCATGAGGTCTTGCTTGGCTTGTTCTGTGATAGCCACCACAGCATCTGCAGATTGATAATAGGGTTGCACGGCTTTCAAAAATTTAGGTGCAAAACGATTGATATCACTGTGCTCTTCGACAATCAAATGGAGATTCTGTGTGTTGAAGAAATTTGAGATTTTAGAAAGGCTAGGTATAGTCGCAATACATATTCCTGCTGATAATTTGTTTATAAATTGAATGAGTGCAAGATCAATTTGTTGATTAATACGAGGATAAAAATCGTCTTGAGGTTCAAAAATTGTACTTTTACGGTAGAACTTACTGCTTTCTGGTGTTTTACAATCTACAAAAAGATCAATCAACTGTATGCGCGGGTCAATCTCAAACTTTGTGACTGGATAATTACCATAACGAAGACTTACAATAGAGACACTAAAACCGTGCTTCACTAAGCTTGTAGCCAAATTGAGCACACTACGTACAGTTCCTCCAATGCCATGTATGTTATAGACAAAGAAATAAACTGGTAAGTTAATAATTTTTTTAGGTGTATCAGCCATTTAGTAATGGGGCTTGTATGTCAATACAAGCCCCATTATGGTACCATAATGGCATTTCTCAGAGTTAAGGGCTTTATTATTATAGTCTCCGGAAAGCTTACTACAGGGCGTTTTCTGAAGAAGTGCAGGATTAAAATATTATAAATATGTCAAAATGTCAAAAATCCGAACAATGAAAAAGCCCATGGGCACGCCCGTCTGCACTGCTTTACAGCGCAGATAGAGGTAACCCTTAGCCTCTTGTTGTGATAAATTCCCGCATATAGGGGAGCGTATAGTCAACTTTTCTATAGCCGTCTGCTTCCTACTCGCCAGCGGAGATAGACTTGTCTCTTCGCTGAGTAGGACAAGTCTTGAGCGATTTTATAACTCACAGAATCAATGGTTTTGAGATTCAAATTCGTTAGTTCAGTGATGTATGTCGCTGTTGAATCTAAGCAAAACAGCTTCAAACTTTGACGAAATTTAGCCTCCCTAATTTTGAATGATAAATATACCTGTTATGCATTGTCTTTCCTAGACTTAGAGCATATCACTACTCTAATCTGTAGAAGTTCAAATTTTTATAAGTTTTTATAAGTTTTTATAAGTTGAATTTATTTTTATAACTTATTATAACTTTTGTCAAATGAGTCACCGATACGATTTTGTTAATTCTCAACAAAAAATGAGAAGATCCAATCTATGCAAATAGCTCTATATAGCCAATTTCTTTTGCCGCGTCATCAAAATCCTTGACTTCATGTATCCCTGTCTCAGATAATAAAAAGGTTTTCTCACAGAAATGTTCAATTTCCTTTAGGTTATGCGAGGTGAGTAAGACTATTTTTTCACTGGCCATTTTATTTAATTCTTCATAAACAGCTGATTTTACAGCAACATCTAGTCCGCTAAAAAGTTCATCAATGATTAAAACGTCACAATTTATCGAAAAGCTCAACACCGTAGCTAAGCGTTGTTTCATCCCCAAAGAGTATTTTGAAACTTTTAACTTGAGATAATCCGCCACGCCAAATTTTTTCGCTTGGCGAAGTGCCTTTTCATATTCCTCAGTATTTAGTAATTTAAAATAATCATTAGCACTTAAATTTCCATCGAAGCACTCTACGTCCGGCAAATAGGCAACTCGTCCAGCTCTCACTAATCCTTGTGAAAAAGCAATTTCACCTGATAAGACGGAAAATAAGGTACTTTTGCCGATTCCATTTTTCCCGATGAGACCATAGAGGCCGTTTTCTTTTATGTCAATGCTAAAGGGAGTAATCCCTGGTAACACTAAATTTTTTATTTCTAAGGGCATTTTTAAATTCTCCTGAGTCTATAATTTTTCATGAAGCCATTTGCCAAAACTAGGCAAAGTAGAGATAGACTCGCTAAATAACCCGCACCAATACCAAAGGAAGCATTTTTAAAGAGATAGGTGGGATAACTCAGTAACTCTACTGGGTTCAGATAACTCATCGGCACATAGGGGCGGATGGCTTGTACCATTGGTTGCGTCTCAATGAGTGACCAGCCTACGACTAAAATGGCAATAATCCCGATCACGACTAAGCTTCGTTTTGTGAGTGCAGAAAGGAGCGCACCCAGAGAGGCCAAAAAAAGAAGAATCAGTATAAAATATAGAAGCGAAAGAACGCACACCAGACCTACTGGTATTGCCATATTGCTCGGCGTTGGGCTCATGCCGTTGTTCCACAAAGAGGCTGGGTAATTGAATGAACCAAAGCCATTAATCAGTCCTAAGACAAGGATGTTGATAATACTAATAATAAGCAGCCAGAAAAAAGTGACAACTACGCCAACAAGAACTTTCGAGAGCAAAGTTTGTCGGGAACTTATATGGATAAAGTTAGAAAACCTATTTTCTCCACTTTCAAAAAAGCTTGAAAGAGGCGTTGATACTAAAATGGCAAACAAAAGCGTAAAGATGCTAAAGCCCATCGCTTGCAAGGAGCCTTCTACAAAATCCCCAAATGCGTGCGTCTGGTTACCTTGTTGCCACTCAAAAGTCAGATGGCGTTGTTTGACAAGTGCAATATAGCGCAATTCTGCCTTCGTGTCTGAAACCTCGTCCGCGGAAATAGTTTCATTGGGATTGCTCGCATTTTTTATTATTTCCTCATCTAGCACATAAGCATAGTGCCAATATTGGTTGGGATTATTTTCTTCGATGGCTTTAATCTGTCCAGCATATAGTTTTGACTCTGGCTGTGTGGATGGGGTCTGAGAAAAATTGCTTTTGGCTGTAGCTAGTAAGGAAGATTTGAGGACTGTGCTACTCCCTGATAAACCAGGCAGTGAGGGAAGATTGACAAATGCAATAGCTAAAAAGATGAGACCTAGAATAATAAGATTTCTCTTACTCAAGATAAACTTTTTGAATTCATAGCTGAGTATTTTCATCGTTTCTCCTAAAAAATTGAGGTCAGGCTGATTTATCTGACCTCATCAAGCGTTTTATTTATAAACATGATAAAAATAATTGACCCAAACATCTTGATAAGGGCCGCTTCTTTTCATGGTTTGTGTATGCGTGGTATAAAAGCCTGCTTGATAACGAACTGTGGTCCAGGCTAAAGTTTCTCTTCCTAACAAAACTGGAGTTCCATTACCAGCTCCTAAAAAATACTGTGCATAAACACGCTGTGGCATACGTGAAGCATACCAATAAGCATTGGCTGGCGTCGTTGCAACTACTCCAACTGTCAACAATACGGCAAGGCTTAGTAAAATTTTACTTCTAAAACTTTTCTTTTTCATTTTAGCTTCCTTTCTTTTTGAGTTCTACTGTTTAGGTTACCTCTATCTCCGCGCTTTGCGCTGCGCTGTCCATGCTCGCTAAGCCAGCAAAGCTGGCAAGTCGCATGGCAACTCCCTGCTTTTTCGACTAGCTAAAGCATGTCCAATCGCTCTAAGGCGCAAAAGCGCCGTAGCGATAGGTTGGCTGTTGGTGCGGTCTGCACCTAACAGCGATGCTAGTAGGGTTATCAGAGCGGACAGCCCGACACGAAGTGGCGCAGATAGACACGCCCTTTATCTAATTTTTGCGCCACACTGGAATCGCCTTCTTTCTTGAATCCATTCTATTTCAAAAAAAGTAATAAATCAATAGCCATTTATTGTCAGTTGTCAATTCATCATATTCTGTAACTGTCATGGTTAGAGAATTCTTGAATTTTCCCGGTTGACAGTTGTCAATGTTTTATGTTTGGTAGCCTTGCTAATCCCATAAAAATTTCTTATAATATTTCCATGATAACTTTTAGAGAAAAGGATGTAAGAATATTTGAAGAGTTATGTTGGCTCGCAAAAGATGCTTCTCATTTTTCTGATGTTACCATTGAAAAAATCGCAGGGCGTATGAACTTGTCTCGGCAAGCTATTTATAAAAATTATTATCGGAGTATTGATGATATTTTAGAGAGTATGCACATTTTCGTGGATCAAGAGGGACAATCGAAAATAAAAGAGTTTCTCAGGTCAAAAAACTCTGGTTTTATCCACTTTTTGGCAGATGAAATTCTTCCAATCATATATGAAAAAAGGCAATTTCAAGCCACTCTGTACCGTTACGATCCAACTTGGCTAAGCTATATTGAAAAAGCTTATCTTCCAATTTTTAGTCGTTACCTTAAAGAAACGATTAAAGTCACGTTTGATTCAGATTTTGCTGCAAGGCTAGTTATACAACAGATCTTAACCATCCTCTCACAATGGGTTCAAAAAGAGCAGCCCGAAACTCCTCTTGACTTCCATGATAAATTTATTTATTTGTTATCTGTATCTCCTACAGAGTTGATGAATGAAAAATTTTTATAGGGCGTGTCTAAAAACCGTTTTGCTTATGAAGGCTAACGCCGAGAGCCGTTTATGCACTTGACGCATGCGTCAAGCGGCTCTCGAAGTTAGACGAAAAAGCAGGTTTTTAGAGGTAACCTATAATTCAATTCAATTCAAAAAATGCCTGAAGGGTTTTTTTAATTTTGTTTGCCTCTAAACTGACGAAAAGGCGCTTAGGACTTTGGATGTGCGAGATTCTCAAGCTTGTGCAGGCGTCTTGCAACAGAGGATTTGGATAAAGGAGGGGTCACAAGCTGGCCTAGCTCCTGCAAGCTAGCATCGGGATGGGCGAGGCGTGCGAGTGCAATATCTGTAAGGCTTTCAGGCAGTTGGTTTTTAGCCATCAAGGTATCAATCGCTGAGATGACGTCTTGCGAAGCTTGGACGGTTTTTGTGATATTCGCCGTTTCAAAGTTGGACTGACGATTGGCAAGGCCCCGCATCTCTCGGAGCATCTTGATGTCTTCAAAACGAAGTCTCGCCTGCATGGCCCCAATAAGCGTCAGAAAATCCGAGATTTCCTCAGCGCGTGTGAGGTAGAGGAGGCTGCGATTTTTGTGGTTGGAAAGATGCGCATGGAGATTAAACTGTGCCACAAGCGCTTGCAGGCCCTCTGCATGTTCATCATAAGTGCTTGCAAGCTCCAGTTGATAGGCTTTTTCGGGATTAGCGAGGCTTCCCGCAGCGAGAAATGTCCCCCGCAAATAATCCTGCTGCATGTGGGGCTCGCCATTTAGAATCAGCTTTGGGACGCCGTGTTCCAACATGAGCGAATCCGCAAGAGAGAGCTCATCCAAAAGATTTTCAGCCTCCTCTTCAATGAAAACGCTGTAACTGCGGTTTTTAGCAAGATTGTCTTTTTGTGCCACGCGGATTTCCGCGCGAATTGCGTAGAGTTCTTCGAGGGATTTGTAGATGTACTGGGCAGTGGCGGCATTTTCCGTCGTGATGGAGAGGGTCAAACCGCCTGAGAGTCCAAGGCTCCCCCGCAGGCGGATGAGCGCTAAAAGAGCTCCCGTCGTGGGCGGAAGCAAGGTAAGTTCTTTTTTGATATCACTTGTAAAGGTCATCAGCTGTTTCGATATTCACTAATGCGCAGTATTTCTTCGCTGACTGCTTCGCCATTGTGGAAGGCTCCGCCGTCACGGAGTTTTAAGAAATCGCTTGAAATGACTTTAACGCCTTCGCTTTCGAGACCTGCATAGTCATGGCCGACTTGGACGAGGTATTCGTCAAATTTATTGCTATTCATGTATTCGGGAGGTACTGGAGTGCTGTTGACAAGGACGGTATCAATAAAGCGTGTAGCAAGGTGTCTATGAAGCGCACGCACGTGGTCGGCATCAGTAAAATGCTCGGTCTCGCCGCGCTGGGTCATGATATTGCAGACATAGATGACCTGCGCCTGCGTATCAAGCAGGGCGTCGCCGATTTCAGGAATCATGAGATTGGGTAAGATAGACGTGAAAAGGCTCCCTGGGCCTAGGACAATCGTATCGGCTGTGAGGATAGCTTCAACGACTTTTTTGGATGCTCGAGGAAAAGCATCTGTGGCAGTCTCTGTGACTTCTACGTGGTCAATGAGGCCTGTGTGGTCTGCAATGTGGGACTCGCCTTCAACAACGGATCCGTCTTGGAAAAAGGCTTTTAAAGTCAGGGCACTGTCTGCTGCAGGATAGATGTGGCCGCGAACATGGAAAAACTGCGCGAGCCACTGAATCGCATTGTAGGTCGAGCCTCGCATTTCAGAAATACCTGCAATGATAAGATTTCCCAGGGGGTGACCTGCTAAAACGCCGTCATTTTCGGCAAAGCGGTACTGAAAGACGTCGCTATAGAACTGGGGCATGTCGCTCATGGCAAGAAGGACGTTGCGCAAATCACCTGGAGGTGGAACATCAATCGCAGAGCGGAGTTTGCCTGATGAGCCGCCGTCATCTGCGACGGTGACGATGGCTGTGAGGTCGATGTCTTCTTTGCGGAGGCTAGAGAGGATGACGGGAATCCCTGTGCCGCCTCCGATGACAACAATTTTACGTGGTTTCACTTAATAACGGCATCCATTCTTTTTATCTTCATGTCTAATATTGTACTATAATTTTTTTGTGATATATAGTTGAAAGAGTGACCGTTCCGCAAGAATCATAGCACTAAAAAGAGCCCGTCGATTGACAGGCTCTTCTCACACTTCAACTGCTCTATCTCTATATCCTTGAATTAAATCAACCATGGTACTATATATGAAATGCTTGTTTAGCACCTTATGATTATATATTTCAGATAGCTCATTGTATTCTTCAACAAAGTTCACATCAAGACCATTATTTGCTTCTAGCGCTTCAATGATTTGCTTTTTGAAATGGTCACGCGCTATATTCTGTTCTTCTTTGAAGTCATTCAAGTCGTTACCGTTAATCTCGTACGTGATTTCTTCAACTTCTTCACTTCTTACTGAAGTAAGTTTTCTAGTAACTGTTTGTGTATTTTTAGTTATTGCCATTTTTCTTGCCTTTCTTTTCCTCAATCGCCTGAGCAAGTTCTTCAAGCTCCTCAGCGGTGTACTTTTCTTTCTTCACGAAATTTAGAGCAGTAGTGAAAGCCGTCCGACGGTTTCTCTCTGCTCTTTGTTCAGGCGACATCTTCGCCACATATCTTTTTTCAGCTTCGGGATTGTACTTTGCAACCCGCTTTTTCTTCTCTGCCATGCTACAACCTCTTTTAGACCATTGTAGCACAATTACAGGAAGGATTTCACTATCACGGCAATCGCCAAGATAAATGCGATTGTCCAAATCACGATATTCACAACTTGTAGCTTTCGGTAAGCACCATTTTTCATTTTGATTTTCGCCTCCGTTTTGATATAATCAAAACAAGGGTAGGGGCTTTCGCCCCGCCTTGTCAGTTGAACAGTACTTTGATAAGTGCTATGACGCTTGCCGTTCCGCCAAGAATCGTTGCAATCGTCTCAGCCTTATCAAGTGCTGTTTTTTCGTCATTGTCATTTTTATCCTGAATCACACGGATTTCAATGACAACTTTCTTCTTATGTTTTCCCATTCATCATCCTACCTCCTTTCCTTAAGATAAATATATTATAGCATATGTTATAACATATGTCAAATAAAAAGTTTATAAATAGAAAACGCTGAAATCCATTGCTATGTTTGTTGGCACTAGGTAGTCCCCACCGCTTAAGCTCCTTGGCTGTCCCTAACCCGATTCTCGGATGGACGACATTTAATCAGCCTGTGCATAGCTGAACCAAGGTATAATAAAAGCGCC
>JAIRWF010000017.1 GCA_031253335.1 Streptococcaceae bacterium | reverse complement strand
AAAATTAAAGCAATCGTCTTCGTCCGCGACAATCCCGCAGGCGGCAGCAGCTTTGTTGTCAAATTTGACGAAAATAAAAATTGACGTAACCGCGTCAATTTTTTTGTAAAAACTTTTCGCCAAATTTCTATCAGCGCTGATCGTGCCTATTTTTTACTAATGGACTATGTCTTGATGTTCAAGATTTTGATCCTCCAGCGTTACAACAAACTCTCTGAAGACGCAATGGAATACCAAATGCTTGACCGGCTGTCCTTTCAACGCTTTTTAGGACTTGAAAATGGCACAGTCCCAGACGCCAAGACGATTTGGCTTTATCGGGAACGCCTGAGTGAGTCGCAAAAGGAAATGAACTCTTCAAATATTTTGGAGAATTTCTGGAAAGCCAAGGCTTGATTGCGCACGAGGGGCAGATTGTGGATGCTTTCTTTGCCCGGGCACCCTAAAATAATAAGAACTGATTCTAAAAAGCCCACAGCTAGCCATTCCTAAATTTCAAAAAAGCGAAGATAAACCCTATTTTGAGTCCAAAATAGGGTTTATCTTCAGTCTGAGCACCTCCAACGAGGTACTTTCTTTAAGGCATTTCTTAAAGTTGGTCAATCAAGAGTTGTTTCAATTCTTCAATCTTTGGTTGACGTGGGTTGGCTGGGGTGCATTGGTCGTCATAGACGAGGTCTGCGAGACGATCCAGGTTGTCCATGAGTTCTTTTTTCTTGACGCCGTTACCAGTCAAGGTGATGTCGATGTCGATCGAGTCTGTCAATTTCTTGATTTCTTTCAAGAGGCTGGCAACGAGCTCATCGTCGTTCTTGCCTGCAAAGCCCATGAATTTTGCGATTTCAGCATAGTCTTCTTTAGCACGATAGACTTCATAGCGTGGATATGGCGTGCGTTTCACATTGCCTGAGACGGCGTTAAACTTGATGACGTGTGGCATGGCGATGGCAATCGCTAAGCCGTGCGGTAAACCGAATTGACCACCCGTCTTGTGGGCGAGTGAGTGGTTAATTCCCAAGAAGGCATTGGCGAACGCCATACCTGCAAGGCAGGCTGCGTTGTGCATGTTTTCACGCGCTTTTTGGCCTTCTTTGGTCGGATGAGCTGGGTCGTAGTTGTAAGAGTTCGTCAAGTTTTCAAAGATGAGCTTGATTGCTTGAAGTGAGATAGGTTTCGTGTAATCACTTGCCATGACTGAAACATAAGACTCGATGGCGTGTGAGAGAGCGTCAATCCCAGACCAAGAGACAGTGCGTTTTGGCACGGTCATGACGAACTCAGGGTCAACGATTGCCACCTGTGGGGTCAACTGATAGTCAGCCAGTGGGTACTTCACGTGGGTCTCATCGTCCGTGATAACGGCAAATGGTGTGACCTCAGAACCTGTACCAGATGTCGTAGGGATAGCGACCATCTGCGTTTTATGGGGATGGTAGAATTTCACGATACGTTTGCGGATATCGACGAATTTCTGAGCGAATTCTTCAAAGAGGTGCTTGACAGCTGCATCGGAGTCTAAATCAACTTCGCCACGCGAGCTGTATTCATAGATGAGGCGACCGATTTTCCCTGCGTCGAGGGCAGATCCACCACCGATCATGAGGACAGTATCTGGCTCGAAGTCACGCATTTGACGTGCGATGTCTGTGGCTTGAGAAAGGAGTGGGTCAGGTTGGACGTTGCTGTAGATGTGCGTCTGGACAGGCTCTGGACGCAGAGCGATTTGTTCCAAGACTTTATCCACAAAGCCGAATTTGACCATGCCTGGGTCAGCGACGAGGAAGGCGCGGTGGACGTGTGGTAATTCCTGCAAGTAGGAAATTGAGTTCTTTTCGTAGTAGATTTCTTTTGGCAAGCGAACCCATTGTGGGCGATTACGACGCTTTGCCACTGTTTTAACATTCAATAGATCGTAAGTGCTTAAGTTATGTGATAAGCTATTCTTCCCCCATGAGCCTGTTCCGAGCGTCAATGATGGACGCATTGCATCTGTATAGATGTCGCCGACACCACCGATAGAGTCTGGTTGGTTAATCAGGACACGTGAAGCTTCGACGAGTTCGCCGTATTCTTTGACGAATGGATCGTCCATGGCACCAATCTGAAGGGCAGCGTTGTGGCCTGCGCCTTGGTAATGCAGGAGGCTGCGGACAATCTCTGTGCCTTCTTCGCGGGATTTTGACTTGTAGATAGATAGGAGCGGGCTGAGTTTTTCAGAGGACAGGGCTTCGCCGATGTTCTTTTTGTCGAGTTCAAAGAGGAGGACGTCTTTGCCTTCAGGGACTTTGACGCCTGCTTGCTCGGCAATCCAACGGCCAGAGCGACCTGCAACAGGACCTGTGACCCCATAGCCGTCTGGACGCGCAACGAAGACGAAGTTTTCAATTTTCTTGTAATCAGCCTTTGGCACGAGGTATGCACCTTGCTCTTGGAGCTTGGTCAAGACTTCCTTGTAAACTTTGTCAGAGACAACAGCTGAGTTTTCAGTCGCACAAATCATGCCGTTATCAAAGCGTTTCGATAAGAGGAGGTCTTCGACGGCACGATCAACGTCTGCTGTCTCGTCAATGAAGACGGCACCATTTCCGGCACCAACGCCAAGTGACGGATTCCCAGAAGAGAGGGCGGCGTTGACCATGGCAGGCCCACCCGTTGCAAGGATAGTCGCGATCCCATGGTTCTTGATGAGAGCTGTCGTGTTATCCAGCGATGGAACTTCGACCCATTGGATAAAGTCTTTTGGTGCGCCTGCTTCAACGGCTGCTTCATAGACGTATTTTGCGGCAAGTGCCGAACATTTTTGTGCCTGTGGGTGGAAAGCAAAGACGATCGCATTGCGGGTTTTCG
Source organism: Streptococcaceae bacterium (assembly GCA_031253335.1). Classification (GTDB taxonomy): domain Bacteria; phylum Bacillota; class Bacilli; order Lactobacillales; family Streptococcaceae; genus Lactovum. The sequence goes on along the minus strand of JAIRWF010000017.1, from coordinate 31,876 downwards.
CAGTCAACATGGATTTGAAAATCGTGGTTGATGTTGGGTTTGTCGTTGGGACAATACCTGCGAGGACACCCAAAGGACTTGCGATTTCAACGGATCCTGCGACTTTATTTTCGCGGATGACGCCGACAGTCTTGTCGTGTTGAATCGCATGATAGACGGACTCTGATGCGAAGCGGTTTTTCGTGTCCTTGTCTTCGACGATCCCACGTCCTGTCTCATCAACTGCGGCATGGGCAAGCTCGAGTGAGTGCTCGCCGCCCGCCAAAGCCATGGCTGCGACAATCTTATCTACTTGCTCTTGCGTGTAGCCGGCAAATTGCTCAACAGCTTTCTGTGCTTTTTGGACGAGGCTGTCCGTGTATTTGACAGCTTCTTCGTAAGCCTTCGCTTTTTGGGCGTCGGTTAATGGTTTTTTTGCTGCGGGTTTCGCAGTCGTTTTGGTAGTGGCCATTACGTTTTACCTTTATTACCTTTCTTTGTGAAATTTATCACTATTAAAGGATAACAAAATTTGGAATAAATGTCAAGAACAAAGTGAAAATATTCACAAAGTTCACAAAATAAAATTATTAGATAAACGCGGATAAAAAAGAGGAGGGGTAAAAAATTATTTGTGAATGGTCATACGAGGTGCTTGTCCATAAAGTAAAAAGCTGTCAAATTTGACAGCTCAGTGTGTGAGGACTTCTATCAGCTCTGACAAGTGCATGCCATTGCTGCCTTTGAAGAGGATTTGGTCTGACGGCTGGAGATGAGCTTTGACAGCTTCGGTTAGTTCTGACAGGTCCGTAAAATAGTGTGCTTCGGGGAGTTTGTCAGCCAAGTGCTTCATTAGGGGGCCGTAGAGGTAGATTTCTTGGAGTTTGTCAGATTTGACAGCTTCTGAAATTCCCGCATGGAGGTCGGGGGAAGTGGGTCCGAGCTCAAGCATGTCAGCAAGGACGGCGATTTTGCGACCATTTGGATTGGCGGGGAGGTTTTGGAAAGTTTCCAAAATGAGGCGCATGGAGGTCGGATTCGCATTGTAAGCGTCGTTCAAGATGTCGGCGCCGTTAGCAGCTTTGAGCCATTCGGTGCGATTCTTGGTGAGGGTGACGTGGGACAAAGCGTGCTTGATTTGTTCGGGACTGGCTTTGAAATGTTGGCCAACATAGGCTGCAAGCATGGCGTTTGTCGCGTTAAATTTCCCAGGGACAGGGATAGTGAGCGTTTCATCAAGGAAATTCACCTTGAAGGTCATGTGGTCGCGGGCTTCGGTCAGCTCTGAGAGATGAATGTCTGCGCCGTCACCAAAGCGGACAATTTCTTGATTTTCAGGGATGTAAGGGTCGATTATTTTATCAGCCGGTGCCAAAAGCGGCCCTTTAAGACCTGCAGTCATACCCATTTTGCCTTTGGCAATTGCCTCGCGCGTCCCGAAAAATTCGAGATGACTCTCGCCAATCAGCGTCACGACGCCAAAATCTGGTCTTGTCAAATTGGACAAAGTATCAATATCCCCAGGACGATCCATCCCCATCTCGAGCACGAGCATATCCGTGGCCTCAGGCATGGCGCATACGGTATAACATAAGCCCTGTAAGGAATTATAATTGCCTTGTGTCTTGTAAGTGGTGTATTTTTCAGACAAGACGGCGGCTGTCATATCTTTGGTCGTCGTTTTACCGTTGGAGCCTGTAATCGCGACGATTTTGGGCTGTTGCTTTTTTAGAATCGCTTGAGTCAAGTCTTCAAAGGCTTTTTGGCAATCTTTGACGAGGATATGCGGAAAATCTACTGAATGTTCTGTAAAGGTGGCTACAGCACCATTTTCAAAGGCCTGCGCAATAAAATCATGCCCGTCAGATGTCTCGCCTTTGAGTGGCAAAAAAATGGCTCCGAAAGTCAATTTTCGGCTGTCAAATTCAAGTGCCGTCACGGTCAAATCTGACAATTTCTCGTCAGAAAGAGTACCAGACGTGGCTTTTGCGATTTCAGCAAGGCTCAAACGCATCAGAACTTTTTCCAATCATCAGGCGTACTTTTCCCAGACAAAAAGCTCGAATTGCCAAAATCCGTCTTTACTGAGCCGTCGGTAAAATAGGTTTGATTCCCAATTTTCGTGCCAATTTTACCGTCGCTGTAAATCTCAGTGTTTCCCACGGTCGTTTTCGTCGTCCCGTCGCTGAAAAACGTCATGTTGCCTGATTTCTGGCTGGTCCCGCCATTGCTAAAAAATGTCTGATTCCCCGTTTGTTGCGCTGAAATACTGCCATTTTGCGTGTTCATGTTTTTAAAAAAGTTGAAAATTCCCATATTACTGCGCCAAATGCGCCTCCCGTTCTTTAAATTTTGCTTGAGCTAAATCCACTAATTTTGAAATCTGCTCCGTTACACTGAGTCCTGCATTTTCCCAGAGCATCGGCCACATCGAAAAGGCTGTAAAGCCAGGAATCGCATTGATTTCGTTGAGATAAATCGCACCCGTCGCACGATCCACAAAGAAATCACAACGTGAAAGTCCCGTCCCCGCCACCGCTTGATAGGCGGTTTTTGCATAGTCTCGAATCTGCGTGAGTGTCGCTTCGGGCAATTTCGCAGGGACATCAATCGTCAAAGCATCATTGATATATTTTTCGTCGTAGGTATAGAATTCACCGGAGTTCACAACCTCGCCAGGTCCCACAACTTGCACGTCGCCTGCATTGCCAAGTGCCGCACATTCCACCTCGTGCGGTGTCACAAGTCCTTTTTCAATAATCACGCGGCTGTCAAATTTCAACGCTTCATCCAGCGCCGCTGTCAGATCTGACAGGCCATCCACCTTGCTGATCCCCACACTCGAGCCCATATTGGCAGGTTTGACAAAGACAGGAAAACCAAGTGCAGCAATCTCCTCAAGCTTTGCATTGTCATAAGCTCCGTCCGTAATACCGACATAAGGCACTTGTGGAAGACCAATCGAATTGAAAATCTCTTTGGAGACCAGTTTGTCCATTGTTGCGGCAGCTGACAAGACACCAGGCCCCGCATAAGGCATTTTCAAGACCTCTAAAAAGCCTTGAATACTGCCGTCTTCGCCCTGCGGTCCATGCAAGACCGGTAACACCACGTCGCCAAGTCCTGTCAGATCTGACGGTGCCATTTCCCGGCCTATCAAATCTGACGCGTTGTCCAAAAGCTTGTCAGACGGTGCCGTCAGAAATTTTTCACCCTTGTAAAAGTCGCCAGACGCAGAAATAAACACCGTCTGCACCTCAAAACGCTCGTAATCTACAGACTTCACGACGTTCGTTGCCGACATCACGCTCACCTCGCGCTCTGCTGATCTGCCGCCGTAAAGCACGATTAATATTTCGTTAGACATAGTCTAAATTATAGCAAAAAGTCGTCCATTCGTCCGACTTTTCTTGATTTATCCTCCACTAGTAGTTCCACAGGACCGTGGACTAGTAAAAAAATCAGTCCATTCGGCTGACTTTTCAAAAAATAGCGGTTACTTCTATCTCCGCGCTTTGCGCTGCGCTGTCCATGCTCGCTAAGCCAGCAAAGCTGGCAAGTCGCATGGCAACTCCCTGCTTTTTCGTCTAGCTAAAGCGTGTCCATTCGCTCTAAGGCGCTACAGCGAATGGACAGCCCGACACAAGTGGCGGAGATAGACACGTCCTAGCTTCTGTCAAATTTGACAGCCAAAATTTCCCGAAATCACTCAGCTCCCGTCAGTTTTCGCCGTTGCCACAATACTACTTTTGCGCAAGTACGGCCTGAAATTCACAAAAGACCAAACAAAATTCACAATCACAAAGAGCGACGTTCCAATAAAGGCCTCACGATAGCCCATCGTTCCCGCAATCGCAGAGCCCACCAAAGGCCCCGTGACCATGCCCAAATTCCCCGCCATCTGATTAAAGGCGAAAATCCGCGACACACCTTCTTTGGGCGTGATTTTGGACAATAACGAATTCACCGCAGGAAGCAAAGCCCCCGACCCAAATCCAAGCAAAAAGCGTAAAATCCCTAATTCCAAAGGATTTCCTACAAAGGCCATCGGCACATAAACCACAAAACTAAAAATCAAGCCAATCAAAATCAAACGGTGCCCGCCATACTTATCGCCCAATTTTCCCAAGGTCGAAGATGACATCATGGCCGACAAGCCCACTGCAGAGACCACGAGTCCTGAGATGAACATGAGATTACTCGTATCGTGCGACAATGTTCTAATATAAAGCGTCACAAACGGCTCAATGGACTGCGTCGTCACCTGCAAAATAAAACTCGTCACAAAAAGACCAATTAGAATCTGCCGATTGGACACGCGTGACATGATTTCCTTCGTGGATAAAAGCGCATCGCGCGTCACCGGCTCAAAGTCCTCATGTACCGCAAAAATCGTAAGCAGCGTCACAATCAATAGCAAACCACCGACAATCAAAAAAACATTCGCCATGCCAAACCACTGGGCAAGCAAGCCGCCAAGCGACGGTCCAATCAAAGTACCCGTCACAAGCGCCGTTGAGAGTGTCCCCAAAGCATAGCCCGACTTATCGCGAGGCGCCTGCGCAGCCACCAATGCCGTAGAGTTCGGAATATAGCCACTGAAAAATCCCATGAGCGTCCGCAGTCCAAGTAGCCAAAAAACATTGGGCACGAAAGCCACGCCCCCCATACAAATCGTCATCACAACCGCTGCCCGCACCATCATGGGTTTCCTCCCATGTTGGTCGGCGAGACGTCCCCAGACAGGCGCAATCAAGGCCGAAGCCAGCGCCGTGAGCGAAAATGTCAGCCCCGCATAAAAATTAACCGCCGCGCCATGAACGCCCAAATGCTCGATATAGAGCGGCATAAAAGGCATGACCAAAGAAAAAGAGGCGCCCACAAAAAAGCAACCTAGCCATGAAACAAATAAATTTCGCTTCCAGTTGACCTTCATCTAAGCATGCCTTTCCAATTTCTAACTCCTCACAGCCCGCAGCACCTTGCGCACAAGCTTTCGTACTATCAGCTCACCACAAGTCTCCATAAGCCCCGCACACAGTCTTTCGTCATCTCTGTTTACCGCATGCAGACTGTCAAGCACCCCGCATCACTTTTAATCCCCCTCTTCTTCTTTTCCCGAATCAGCGAACTCTTCAAACTCTACACGCAGCTTCACAATTCGCTTATCCTCAATTTCAAGACTCGTGAGAGTCAAACGTTCCTCATTTTCTACATCCTCATAAGTCACTGTCTCTTGCGCCTTTGGCTCAGGAATATGCCCCAACAAATCGAGATAAAAGCCCGCAATCGTATCCACATCATCACTTGCCAGATGCGTTCCAAACTCCTCGTTAAAGTCATTGAGCGTCACTTTTCCCAAGACCACATAAGTCGTCTCCGACAACTTCGCAAAGTCCTTGACCTCAATATCACTCTCGTCTTCGATTTCCCCCACAATCTCTTCAATCATATCTTCAAGCGTGACAATTCCTTCAACACCCCCATATTCATTGAGCAAAATTGCCATTTGATTATGTGTTTTCCGAAGTTCCGTGATGAGATCATCCACATTGATGGTCTCAGGCACAAAGAGCGCATCGTGCAACATCCCGCGAATATCCACATCCTCAAAGCCATGCTCAAAGCCGTACTTCAAAAGCCGCTTCGTGTGCAAAACGCCCAAGATTTTATCCTTATCATCCTCATAGACCGGCACCCGACTATAAGCTTCCTTCAGGATTTTCTCAACATTTTCATGCGCATCATCATGGATGTCAATCATAAAGGTATCCGTACGTGGCACCATGATTTCACGTGCCAGAAGCGTATCGAGCGACAGTACCCCCGAGAGCATCTCCCGCTCATCTTCTTCAAGCTCCGTATCCTCCGTTGAGACCAAATACTCAATCTCATCCCGGCTCATCGAGTCATCCGCCTCATCAAAGCGAATCGGCACCAAATGCTTCAGTCCATTGATAGTCACCGTCAACAGCCAAATAAACGGTGCTAAGACATGCCCCACAGCCTGCAAAGGCCGCACCAAACGCAAAGCTGCCTTTTCCTTCAACGCTTGCGCCACCGTTTTCGGCAACAACTCTCCAAACACAATCGTAAAGAAAGTCAATACCACAAGGATAATCACCGTCGCAAGACCATGCGCAAAATCCGACTTTCCAAAAACAGGCGACAGCTCACGCGCCAGAGAATCCGCAAGTGACGCACCAGCCACGATATTTAAGAAGGTAATCCCAACCTGCACCGTCGATAAAAAGTGCGTTGGATTATCAATCACGCGCAAAAGATTCTGATAGGCCTTTGAGCCTTCTTCTGCCCGCTGCTCCACGCGAGAGTGAGACAGCGAGACAAGCGCCATCTCAGACGCAGAAAAGAACGCATTTAGCGCTGTCAGAAAAATCAGTAATAAAATCTGTAATAATATACCAGGACCAGAGGGATCAGGCATTTTAACTCCTTATGGCAATTTTTAATTTAACGCTATCCCGCGGCTTGAAATACCGCAACACCCCATTATAGCACAATTTTTATGCTTTGTTTTCTTCGCTTAACACCGCTTTGCGTGCCCGCATATTCCGCCTGAGACCCACGATAAACTTCACAATCTCTTTTATCAAGGCATAAAGCGGCACCGCGATAATCATCCCGATAATCCCATAAAGCGAGCCCATTACAAGCATCAAGACAATCACCGTGACAGGATGCACGTGCAAAGCCTCCCCAGCGATTTTTGGAAATACAAAGCTTCCATTGATCTGCTGCACCACAAGTGTGTAAATCACCGCAATCAAAGCCAACCATGGATGTGTAAAGGCCGTCGCAAGAACCACCGGCACAAGCCCCACATAAGGCCCAATATAAGGAATCAGGGTCATAATTGCCCCAAATAGCGCAAAAAGAAAGGCATAAGGCACCCCGATGATTAAATAGCCAACCATCAAGGCCACAAAAACAAAAAGGACATTCACCGCAAGGCCAAAAATATACTTCGACATCGTCGCATTCATCGCAGAAAGAAGGCTTGTAATATCGTATTTATCCTCACCCAGCACATTTTCTTTCAAAAATGGTAAGATCTTATGTCCGTCCTTCAACAGATAGTAAAGAAAAGTCGGCACCAATATCAAGATAAACACAAAGTCAATCACAAGACCAATCACAGAGCCTAGAGACAAGGACACCCCACTCACAAGATTTTGCAATAAATCCGTATAACTCACATTCAAGTTTGAAATCAACGATTGCAAATCAATTCGTGCGGCAATCTGACGAAATTGATCCGAGTGCGCCAAATTCTCCGCCCACTCTTGTACCGCAGGATAAGCCTTTATCGTCGAGTTTACAAGATTCGTGAGCTGCGTGATAATCGCAGGAATCACCGTCAATGCAAGACTCACATAGCTTCCAATAACAAGCAGTACCGCAACCACAATCCCAACCATCCGAGGCATTTTCGTTTTCCGCGTTAAAAAGTTAATGATTGGATGAAACACATAATACAAAAATCCCGCAAGCAAAGTCGGAATAAAGACCGCCGCAAGGAAAACTTCCACAGGCCGCCAGACAAAACTAATCGGTCCCGATATAAAATACGCCAGTAAAGCAACCGAGAGTATCTCGACTGTCCAAAAAAAGAGCCTGTTGTGCTTCCAAATATTCATAGTTTATATTATAATTTATTTAGCACACTTTTACAAGCTGACGAAAGGAGACCCATGACAGACATCAAACAAACCCGCGATACCCTAAGCACCACCTATCAAGACGCCCTCAAAATTCGCTACGAAGTCTTCGTGAAAGAGCAAGGCGTCCCCTACAGTCTTGAAGTCGAATCCCCCGTCGAAGAAGCTGCAGCCATTCATTTTGTCGCCTATGACCATGGAGAAGCCATAGGCACCGTCCGCCTCTTGACCCGCGACGACCACGCCACCCTTGTGCAACGTATGGCAGTTCGCAAGCCCTATCGCAACCAAGGTTACGCGTCAGATCTCCTCAATGCTGCATTAAGCTGTGCGAAAACAGCAGGCATCCAAGAGCTCACCCTGCATGCGCAACTCACTGCCCACGACTTTTATAGCCGCTTTGGCTTTGAAGATGTTGGTAGTCCCTTTGAAGAAGCTGGCATTCAGCACATCACCATGCAAAAAACGCTCGATTGAGCGTTTTAGTATCTTTTCAAGTTTTCAGCTAGTCTGGCAAACTCGTCTATCGTCAGGCTTTCGGCACGCCTTTCAGGCACAATGTCACTCGCCTCAAGGCCAGCCAGAATGTCAGTTTTTTTCTCCCCACCAAATGCGAGCGTCAGATTATTCAGCAAGGTCTTACGCCGGTGCACAAAGCAAATTTTGATGACTTTGAAAAACCATGCTTCATCAGACACTTCCACAAGTGCTTGTGGGCGCTTCACCAGCTGCAAAATCGCACTATCCACATTGGGTTGTGGGACAAAGACCGTGCGTGGAACGTCAAAGGCAATCGTTGCTTCATAGCTGTACTGTACCGTCAAAGTCAGCTGTCCATAATCCTTCGTCCCAGGTCCCGCCGACATCCGCGCCGCGACTTCCTTTTGCATCATGACCGTAAAGCCCGCAATGTTTATCTCAGACTCGAGTAAACCCATTAAAATCGGCGTCGTGATGTAGTAAGGCAAATTTGCGACGACTTTCAACGGCAACTGCGGATTGTCAAAAGCAGCAATTTCCTGCGTCAAATTCGCTTTTAGCACATCCTGCTGGCGCAAAATTAAATTCGGGTAATCCGCCAACTCTTCTTCCAAGATAGGAATCAACGCCTCATCAATCTCAAAAGCCATGACTTGCGACGCCTCTTCCAGTAAAATCTGCGTCAAAGCCCCAATCCCAGGGCCTATCTCAATCACATTGCAGTCTGCAACATCCGCGACTTCGACGATTTTATCCAGCACATTCCCGTCCGTCAGAAAATTTTGCCCAAACTTTTTTTTGAAATGAAAGCCGTGCCGCTCCAAAATCGCCCGCGTCCGTGTGGGGTTTGAAATGCGTGTTAAAGAAAGCTCATTATTCATAGGTTCATCATAACACGAAACAACTTATTTCGCAATGCCATTAGTCGTCCGCTGGCGGAACAGCAAGGTCTTTTTTCTTTTCATTGAGAGAAATTTTATAGAACTCCTCTATATTGTCAATCACAGAAGAGCTTTCAATCGTCTTAGGGTTGCCATCTTCAATCTGATTCAAATTATAATAAAAAGGAGGAAGCACAGAGATTTTCTCGTAAGGACTCGCCTGCCCAAACAGTGAATTGCCCAAGAAAAAGTTGGATGCTTGTGTCTCATTCGCTAGATCCAAAACTGTCGGTGCAAGTGCCAAAGAATTCCGATTGCCAGCGTCTATTGTTTTATTGGTTAAATCAGGCGCATAGATCATGAGCGGAATTTGCGCAATAAAAGTCTTCTGGTTTTTCCCAAAAGTAGATTGAAATAAACTATCTGGGTAAGAAGCATGGTCAGCAGTAAATACCAAAATCGTATTTTTAGAAAGAGGGCTTGACCGGAATTGTTGGATAAACTTTCCAAAAGCATTGTCCATGTTGTAAAAATGGTTCAGATCAATATTATTGCCATTTCCCCATTTCAAGCTAGCATCAACTGAAAGGTGCGTTTGAAAAGTATAATCAGCCAGCATAAATGGTTTATTTTGGTTTGAGAGGCCTTGAGCCGTTTTCAGAAGGAGCTGATAGTTTTGCTGGTCGGAAACAAAGGTCGTGGACCCAAACGTGATAAGATTTGATGTTTCTGTGACGACCTTTTGAAAACCAAGCTGATTCACATAGCTGGTCCAAATTTTCTGGGGTGGTTCGGCATTGATGAAAGTTGTGTTATAACCTGCATTAGCCAGGATAGATTGGATTGAGATGAGTTTGGTATCAAAGTTTTGCTTGATTTGATCGGCACCATTTTCATAGCCATTATCAAGTTGTTGCGAGGAATAGAGCTGCCCGCGAACGCCTTTATAGGTAGCTGCTGTTTGATCATAATAATTTGTAAAGCTAATGACATGAGGGTCTTTTGCAAACTGGTTCAGATTTGGCGTCAACTTCCCACCGTCATAAGATAAAACGCTTTTCGAGAGTCCTTCTGTAAAAATAATGATGACATTGGGCTTTCTTAGTGTGGAGTGAGAGGCAGCGGATGGGATTCCGTGACGCAAAAATGCTTTATAAATCTTTGCCTGCTCAGAGCTTGTTTCTGAGACGATGCTTGCGTTCAAATTGCTGATTTGTTGATTCTGTTTTATATAGGAAAGGTAGCCTGCTAACGGGGTAGAATCAGCAGCAACGCTATTTTGAACAGAAAAAATACCAACCGCTGCAAAAAGTAAAATGAGCTGGTAAGGAAACTTCCGTGACAAGTGCATCCGAAAGGGTAAGAACGAAAAGATGAGCACAACTACTATTGCAAGGGCATATTCTCCAAAATTGCCACTCAAATCTTTTAAATTGGATAAATTTGAAATCATCAAGGGCGAGATATAACTGCCTGAGAAAACATAGACAAAAAAGTTAATGCTTGAAAACAAGAGAACAATTGAAAAAATCAGGTAAAACGAAATAGAAAACCACTTTGCTCGCCAAATAGGTAGTAAACTTAAAAGTTGATAGAGCGCAAAAAGGACAAAAAGATCAACAAAAAAAGTCCATAGGATTGGAGGGTACTGCATTTTGATTGCAGCCACAATTAAAAATAAAATAAAAAGTGCGAGTTTGATTAGTGATGAATAAACAAGCCATTCGCCTCTTCTTTTTTTCTTTTGCCTGTCCATTTTAATACTAATTTTACCACAATTTTTGTCTTACTTGCTCCCGCACAAAATCCTCCGCATTTTCAAAGGTCACGCGTGTTAGCTCTGGATTTTGTAAATTCTCAGCTGTCAAGCCATAGCGCTTCACCACTTCCGCAAAGACTGCAGACTTCCCCGCCCCCGTCTCAATCTCCGCCCTGATGAAATTACAAGCATAGTTAGAATCTACATCGCCTATCAGCTGGTAAATCTCCTTTTCAAACTCCGACAAAGGTAAATTTTCAGCGAGCTTGTAGAAATAATTTCCTAAAGTCGGCGTGGTGCGGTCAAAACGTGACCTTTCAAAAATCCCACAGGTCTCCTGATAAATTAGTGACGCGTCCAACAAATCCTGAAGAGCCCCATCTACCACAGCAAAAGGCCTTTCGTAGACATTGATTTGGGGGGCAGTTTTTTTCACACCAGACGCCACATCATTGACCACCTCAATCCCCAGCCGATAATGTTTCTCCTCACGCGCCACAAGTCCCTCATTGACCAATTTCTCCACCTCGCGGTCAATGTGCGCATAATTAGGTAACTTCGCATGAATCTCCCGCAAGGTCGGTCTATTTTCAAGCACCGGCACAAGCGCTTGAAAAAACGGCTGACGCATCAGCCGTGATTCATTGTAAAACTTCATTTTATCCCTCAAAGGCTTCGGTCAACTGTGGCACGACTTGTTTCTTGCGTGAAACGGCACCAGCGAGGAAGGCATGGTGGTCTTTGAGCTCGAAGTGGAAGGCTTTTTCAACAAGCTCTGGGTGTTCGCCGAGCTCGATGATTTCAGAATTGCTCTCGAGAATATCCGTCACCATGAGGACGAAATCGCTGTAACCATTGGCTTTGATGGCATTGGTAATGGCCGTCTCGAGTTCATCGCGACGTGCGAGGACTTCATCAATATCGACGGTGTTGACTTGTGCCACGCGGACTTTGCTGCCATTGAGCTCAAAGGTCTTCGCGTCAATGTCAATCAGCGTATCGCCATCTTTTGAGGCAAGATTGGTGCCGGCTTTGAGCATGGCAAGGCCAAATTCTTGCAAATCCACGCCTGCGATTTTTGCAAGTGCATCAGCAACTGGCAAGTCCGTTGGGTGCGTCGTTGGGGATTTCAGCAAGAGTGTGTCAGAAATCAGGCCTGCAAGCATCAGCCCTGCAAGCTCGCGTGGAATCTCAACGCCATCACGGACAAATTGGCGATAAACGATTGAGCTTGCTGAGCCAACGGGCTGCACGTCCATGAAAAGTGGTGATGCCGTCTGGAAATTGGCAATGCGGTGATGATCGACCACGCCGTAAATCGTGACTTCAGCAATGTCTTCAGCTGACTGCTGGAACTCGTTGTGGTCGGTCAAAATGACGGTATCCACGCCCTCGTCCTGCACACGTTTGATAACGCGCGGTGCCTTCACACCGAAATAATCAAGGACAAATTGGGTCTCTTCATTCGGCTCACCAAGCGCAACGACTTCCGTGTTGAGCTGGCCAAACTTGCGATGATTGCAAAGGTAGCTGTAAGACATGGAGCTGCCGATAGCATCGCTATCTGGATTTTGGTGACCAAAAACTAAAATTTTATCTGACATGAGATTCTCCTTTGTTTTTTATTTTAACAAAAAAAACATACTTTCGCACGTTTTAGTCGCGATGGATGCGATTGAGATATTCAGTGTAGCTTTCAGTCTCCATGAGGTCTTTGGCGTTTTGCACGCGGTCGGCTGTTGGAGGTTCAACACCAGCGAGCGGATAATCCCAGCCGAGGTCGCGCCATTTAGTCTCGCCTAAAGTATGATAAGGCAAAATCTCAAATTTGACGACGTTTTTGAGCGTTTTGACGAACTTGCCAAGTGCAATCAAATCCTCGTCAAAGTCTGTCTCACCTGGCACAAGGACGTGGCGTACCCACATGGGAATGTTGTTGTCACTGAGATATTGCGCAAATTCCAAGATGTGTGTGTTGGGATTGCCTGTCAACTCTTGGTGACGCACAGGGTTGATCTGCTTCAAGTCCATGAGAACAAGGTCTGTAACTGTCATGAGCTCGGGAATCATTTCTGTGATGTGCTTGTTGACATTGTAAGGTTGGCCAGCCGTGTCAAGACAGGTGTTGACGCCAATTTCTTTACATTTGTGAAAGAGCGCATTGACAAAATCCACTTGGAGGAGTGCTTCACCGCCTGAGACCGTAATACCACCGTCTTCGCCCCAATAATCGCGGTATTTCAGTGCCTCAGCGAGAATTTCATCTACGGTGGTCTCGTAGGAATTATTGCCTTCCATCGCCCACGTATCGGGGTTGTGGCAATATTTGCAGCGCATCTTGCAGCCCTGCACGAAAATCACGAAACGAATGCCCGGGCCATCCACGGCCCCAAAGCTCTCAGTACTATGCACCAGCCCCACGACGGAGCCATAATCTTTTTCTTCTGTCATGGCTTTATTATAGCGCAAAGTCGATAAATTTCGTTATAATTAAACCATGTTAAAAGTATCCATCAAAATGCCAAATGGGCTCTCTTTTGAAGATGAGTTCGATAGCCGCCAGGAATTCATCTCTGTTCTGATGAACGATTTTCCGCCTTACGATGATAGTTGGGGCGTTTTGGAAGTTGCTGAAAACGGGGAACTGCTTGATTTTACAGGGACTGTGGGAGACTTATACCAATTCTTCACAACAACTTAAGGCTGTCAAATTTGACAGGATTTATTCGGATAAATTTCAACAGCCAATGCCCCCGTCAGATTTGACAAGGGCCTAAATTACCGTATCTCCGCCCCTATCGCTTCAAGCGCTTGTGAAATTTTCTTCATGGCACTTTCAATCTGCTCATCGGTCATGGTTTCTTCAAGGGCCTGGAAAGTGAGGCTGTAAGCGAGTGACTTCTTGCCTGCAGGGACATTGTCACCTTGATAGAGGTCAAAAAGCTTGATGGCGACGAGCGTCTTGACGCCCGCTTCTTCAATCGCTGCGACCACTTCGCTATTGGACGTTTTGTCATCGACCAAAAGCGCCACATCACGTGCCACTGCAGGAATCTTCGGAATTTCTTTGAAAATCGCTTGCGCGGGTGCTTTTTCAAGGAGCAAACCTAAATCGAGCACCCCAGTCACGGTCTCGGCCACCCCATATTTTTTCGCCGTCGCAGGGTGAATCTGCCCCACAAAGCCCGCAATCTGCCCGTCGATTTTAACGACGGCCGTGCGTCCAGGGTGCATGGCAGGATTGTCCGTGACCGCTTCAAAAGTGATGTTTTCGTAGCCCGCAAGGAGCTTCTCCATAACGCCTTTCGCGTCCCAGAAATCAGCTGCGTGTAGCTCATGGTCGCCCGCAGAGTGTAAATGTCCTGTCACCAAGCCCGACAGCGCAAAGGCGACATTTGGCACTTCCTTGGGTCTTCCGTCCTCACTCTCGCTGGGGAGAAACGTATTGCCAATCTCATAAATCGCGACGTCCGCCTGCTTACGGTTTTGGTTATAAGCAATCGTGTCCAGAAGGCCTGAAATCATGTTGACGCGCAGGGTTTGGCGGTCCTCGGTCATCGGTAAGAGCAGGCTCGTCACAGGAAAATCTTTTGGCAAGAATTCAACCGCTTTTTCAGGACTCGTCAAGCTGTAGCCAATGACTTCCGAAAGGCCTGATGCTTCAAGAACAGTCCGCACATGGTCCCGCAAACGTTGCGACGCATTTTTGAGGCCAACCGTCCCCCCTGTGGCAGGCAAAGTCGAAGGTAATTTATCATAACCGTAAATCCGCGCCACTTCTTCGACAATGTCTGCTTCGATATGCAGATCCCAGCGTCGGCTTGGAATCTGAAGCACATAATTTTCGCCAGATCCTGTATTTTCCAACCCCAAACGGTGGAAAATAGCAAGGACTTCTACGCTCGACAAGTCCGTTCCCAGTGAACGATTGATTTTCTCTAGCGTAATCGCGACACGTACAGGTTCAGGCTGGTAATTATTGGATGCCACAACGCCTGCAAGGACTTCTCCGCCTGCAAGTTCTTGAATCAAAGCGGCCGCAAAATCCAAAGCTTCCCTCACGGTGCCTTCGTTGATGCCTTTTTCAAAACGGGAACTTGCTTCACTGCGCAGAGCGAACTTCTGCGAGGTCTTGCGCACGCTCGTCGGATCAAAAATTGCAGCTTCAAGGGCCACCGACGTCGTCGCCTCCGTGATTTCTGTATCGAGTCCCCCCATAACACCCGCCAGTGCAATAGGAATGCTGTTTGACGTGATGACGAGGTCGTCTGGCGTGAGTTCACGTTCTTCGCCGTCGAGAGTCGTGATTTTTTCAGCAGCTTTCGCATCGCGCACAGTAATTTCAGGCGTTGTAAAGGTCCCAAAGTCAAAGCTGTGCAAGGGTTGCCCGTAATACATGAGGACATAGTTCGTGACATCCACGACGTTATTAATCGGTTTCACACCCGCATTCATCAAGCGATTTTGCAACCAGAGCGGGCTTTTTGCGATTTTTACACCTTCAATTACGCGGAGTTTGTAGGTCTTGCATTTTTCAGACGATACAATGACCTTCACCGCAGAACTTGCAGCTTTCGTCGATTCGACCAAGTCATGCTTTTCAAAGGCCACAGGCGACTCATAAATCGCAGAGACTTCATAAGCCACACCGCGCATAGACAGTGCATCCGCACGATTGGCCAAAACATCGAGATCGAGCACACTATCATCCATATCGAGATAAGGGAAAATGCTCTCGCCATTGACCGCATCCTGTGGCATCTCGTAGATGCCCTCTTCGTGCTTCATGGGGTTGATTTTGTCGGAAATACCGAGCTCATCAAGCGCGCAAAGCATGCCCTGACTCTCAAAGCCACGCATTTTACCTTTTTTGATTTTGGTATTGCCGCCCACACGAGCCCCAATCAAGGCGACGATGGCTTTCATGCCCACACGGACATTCGGCGCCCCGCAGACAATCTGCAAATCGCCGTCAGGCTGACCCGCATCGACTTGACAGACGTGCAAATGCGTTTCCGGCACATCCTCAAAGCTCTTGATTTCCCCCACCACGAGATCTTTCAAGCCTTCCTGTGGCGTCGTAACGTCCTCAACTTCAATTCCCGTCGTTGAGATTTTGTCCGCCAAGACCTGCGCATCTAAGTCCGCAATCCCAGGCACCAGTGTATTTAACCATTTTTTTGAGACTAACATTTATTTTCCTCTTTTTGGAATTTTCCAGACCTTTACAGCCAGTTCAGATAATTTTTTTGTGCGCTTTTTAATTGACTCGATAGTCCAATCCCCATACTCATCAGGAATATTTTGGGTAACTTTCCATGAGCTGGCTTTTAAAAGTTTTTTCTTTTCGCTATAAGGTTTTTGACCGTTTGCACTATTATCTTTTTGATTCATTGGCGCCAAATTCCCTATTTTATGAACAAATTCGGAGTGTAGAGAAATAGCTTCATCGTCTTCCTTAGATAATTTAGCTTTCCAGTAAGGGGTTAGCGTTTTGGGAAGAATATGCTCAATGCTCTTTGGCTTCCAATTTTCTCTATCATTTGAAAGCTTGAACTCTAACTTCCTAAATAAATAATTTTTATTTTTAGAATTGTATGCATCGAATTTTGTAAATGAATCTTTGAAATCCTTATCGTCAATGATTAGCCTACTGTCACTGTATGCAAATAATATTTCTTCAAATTGAGATTCATCAAAATCTTTACTCTTTTCTATTTTCTTTATTAAATGATTAACAAACGACTGAAGATAACTTCCTCCAGCTTCACTATTTGAAATTCTTATTCTCATAATAATATTAACAAAAATATTTAAGATTTTGGCAATTTCTTCATATGAAATTTTATTTTCCTTTTGAAAATCGAATAATAATAATATAAATGGAAATATCGCAGAAATTTGTAGTTCGTCAATATCTTGCAATATCTCAGATAATTCTTTGTTTTTTTCAAACTTAATTGGGGCAAGAATATACTGATAATATTCTGAATATTTTCTGAGATCTTCAATTCCCTCCTTTGTATTGTTAACAAATTTTTTGTAGGTATTCTTGTAATCAGTATATTCATTTCCATTTACTGTTTTCACTTTGTTTTTTAATGTTAAATAGGTATTTAGAAATTTTTGAATCTCTTCGCTATTTCTTAATCTTTCTACAATTATTAACCAATTATCTTTATAATACTGCTCTTGTGCATCTAGCGAAATATCCATCAACAGAAAATTGCACATTAGCTCTGCAGTATTTAAAGGTTTTCCTGTTGAATTCATACTTTCAAAAATAATTTGAGGTGACTCTGAATCCTGACTCAAATCTAAATCTAACGAAACTATATCTAATCTATCAATAGCTTTTAGCCATTCTTCTGCGGTATGCTTATTTATGATTGAACTAAAATATTCAAAATTTTTGTAGGTTGGACAGTCTTTTTGACTATCTGAATATTTGTCGGTTTCTTCTCGAATAATAGCATCATACATATCGCGATCGCTCAAGGTTTGTTTTAGCTTAATTGTTTCTTCTGAGTTGATTTGTAAGTACGTTTTATATAGTGATTCTTTTGTTTCTTTCTCCTCATTTTGAGCAATAGCTGCTAATAGCAGCATTATCGTGGTAACACGTTGTTGTCCATCAATAAGAGCAATAATAGACTCCGCAGATATTGCATTTGTTTCTTGAACATAAAATACTATATTTCCAAAATAATGTCGTTTATTCGTCAGTATAATATTTTCAATATCTTTTATCAATGTTTCGCAATTTTGTATTGTCCACGTATATTGTCGTTGGAAAACTGGTATTACAAAAGTTCTCTTTTGCGTTGAAATAAATTCTTTAATTGAACCAGGTTCTGCTTTCATAATTTTCCTTTCATTTGACAATTTCTATAAATCTGTTATAATAATTGTATTGAGGATGAGGCTTCGGCCAAGATTCCAACCGAGGCTTGGGGAAACCTGAGCCGATCTATTGTACAGTTGCTTTTGCAGCTGTTTTTATTTTTCAAAATAGGCTCGAAATTCATCTAAAATTTTGCCATATTCTCGTGAAGACATTTGGAAAGCTGCACGACGGCTCAACCTTTTTGTATCAATCATGCGTGCTTGTGCAATTGCGGCAGATTTTTCCACTCCGTCCAACTTATAAACGACAAATCGGTTATCATTTTCACGAATGGTACTTGTAAGTGGAATCACAAAAGCCGATTTCTCATCAATTTTTTTAATAATCAGAACAGGTCGCTCAAAATGATTTTTTTTCCCATCAATTTCAACACCAACATT
Source organism: Streptococcaceae bacterium (assembly GCA_031253335.1). Classification (GTDB taxonomy): domain Bacteria; phylum Bacillota; class Bacilli; order Lactobacillales; family Streptococcaceae; genus Lactovum. The sequence goes on along the minus strand of JAIRWF010000017.1, from coordinate 13,811 downwards.
GACACCTAAACTTGCCCACCAGATTTGACCTTTTCGGACATGTTTTGATAAACGCTTATTGTTGAGATATTTTTTATCTTCTATCCACTTGTCAAAATTCTTCTCATACATAGTTAATTCCCAAATTCCTCCAAGAACCTCACATCGCCTTGGTAAAAGCCGCGGATGTCGGTGATGCCGTATTTGAGCATGGCGATGCGTTCTTGGCCGATACCGAAGGCAAAGCCTTGATAGATATTGGGGTCGAGGCCACTCATTTCGATGACATTGGGGTGGGTCATGCCTGCGCCCAAGATTTCAATCCAGCCGGTGTGCTTGCAGACGTTGCAGCCTGCACCACCGCATTTGAAGCAGGAAACATCGACTTCGACAGAGGGCTCGGTAAATGGAAAGTAGCTGGGACGCAGGCGAATCTCGCGGTCCGCGCCAAACATCTGGCGGATGACAAGCTCGAGTGTCCCTTTGAGGTCGCCCATAGTCACGTGCTCGCCGATAACCATACCTTCCAGCTGGTGAAATTGGTGGCTATGCGTCGCATCATCGGTATCTCGGCGATAGACACGGCCTGGAGAAATCATGCGGAGGTCACCCTGGCTAAAATCGTGCTTTTCCATGACGCGGGCCTGCATGCCTGATGTGTGCGTGCGTAGCAGCGTTTCTTCCGTGATGTAGAAACTGTCCTGCATGTCGCGAGCGGGGTGATTTTTCGGCAAATTCACGCGCTCAAAGTTGTAATAATCGGTTTCGACCTCATCGCCCTCGACAATTTCATAGCCCATCCCAAGGAAAATAGCCTCAAGCTCTTCTAGGGTCTGCGTCAAGACGTGACGTGTACCTTGCTTCTGTCTGCGTCCTGGGAGAGTCACATCCAGCGTCTCTTTTCCGAGTTGGGCGTTGATGCTTTCAAGTTCGAGTTCGGATTTTTTGGCCTCGAATTGGCTAGCAAATGCATCGCGAAAAGCGTTTGCAAGAGCGCCGACTGTCTTTTTGTCGTCATCTGAAAGTTCACGCATGCCTTTTAGAATTTCGGTCAATGCGCCTTTTTTGCCGACCGTCTCAAGACGCAAGGCTTCTAATTTTTGTAAATCCGTGGTAGCTGCAAGGTCTGCCAAGGTTTTTGTTTGCAAATTTTCAATGTCTGATTGTAGAGTCATGTGATTCCTTTCTTGAAGCGGATAATTGCTACTAGGCAAGGCCCAAACTAACAAAAAACGCGGCCTTACTCCTTGCAAGGAGCGACAGCCGCGGTACCATCCTATTTTTTACTTAATTTATTGCGACGTCAATGAGCTGAATCACTGTGGTGGCGTGGAAAGTTTTCAGTCGGTGACTTTCCTTCCTGCGGGTGCCTGTACAGCTACTGGTCTCTATCGCTTATTCACTTAGAGATATTATAGCATTATTTCACGACGTCTGCAAGGACGGACTTGAGGTGCGTCGTACCATTGCCACGGACATGGATGCGCACGAGAAAGTCGTCGTAGGCGGGGACGGTGAAGGTCGTAGACTTTTTTTCTAGGTCATAAAAACTTGCGATTGCTTTATAGGCTTTGAAGAACTTGACTTCAGGAAAACTCCATAGGCCGTCATCCTCTGAGGCAAGTGTAACTGTCATTTTCTCTCCTACGGGAAGGCCATAGAAGCGAGCTTGTGGCAGTTCAATGATACACATATTGTCGCGAATGAGGTGGTGCTCGTAAAGAATGCCCGCCTCAGGGTAGCGCACAATTGCACCATCAAGAAGGTAGAGAGGGTCAGAGCGTTTGAAATCAGTTTCCCAGTATTGTTTAGGAGGGCGCTGCAAGAGAGAGGCGCTAGAGGTCATTGGAAGGCCTCCTGGTAATCTGAAGGGCTTGCTTGTTTGCCCTTCTTGCTCCGCAGAAAGTCAAGAGAACGCTGTTTATTTGCAGCTTTCAAGACATCGGTGATTTCCTTTTCGTTTTCTAAAAGAATCTCGTAAGGGCCATTTTTCGCGGTTTTCATGTCACCCACAACGAGGAGTCCTTCCAGATAGGCGCGCTGGACTGCATTTTGTGTGTCTTTGCCTTGGTTGAGGTCCAAATAAATGTCGTTTTCAGCAAGGAGTTTATCAAAATCGCCTAAAGGATAGGCTTCTAGCACGGTGACGTTAGCATGGTTCAGGGCAAAATTGCGTAGTTTATCGGAAATCTCAGATGGTGCGGCAATCGTCCAAGTCATCTGGAAGCTTGCCATGGCTACGGCAAGACCCTCATCGTAGAGAATCTGATCACTTCTGGTCAGGGTAAGTGCGCGTTTGCGGAATTGGTTCTCACGGGTAAAGTGCTCAATGGCGCCAAGATAGCCCATAGAGACGCCTGGATTTGTCACGAGCTTCTGGGCTTTTGCTAGCTCTTTTGCATTTTCAAAAAGGATGCGCTTCGCTGGGGTTTTCCCAGATAAAATCGTTTGCATGTTGCCAGGGATCGCGTCACGAATGGGCTCTTGAAAATAAAGAGTACCTGGTAGCTCAGAAAGTGCGTTGGAGACGAAAAACGGGGTGGATAGAGAGTTGAAGAGGACCTCATCCCATCTCTCAAGACCAAAGTCGCGGAGATAGTGACAGGTAAAGGCAGTGAAGTTTTCAAAGACTTGCGGCGTCTTGCCTGGGATTTCTAGAATCACAGCTTTAGAGGGACCATCTACGGTGAGGACTTTTTCGCCTGCTGCGTTGAAGTAGAGAGTTTTCATCTCTTTGCCGTCTGCATCAAAGAGGCTTTGCGCAAAGCGCTGTCCTTGGCGGTTGTAGCGTTCTGTGAGGATGCGATTGCCTGCCAAGTCCAACCACTCGACCTCTCGGATGAGGCGTGCCGTGTCTGGTTGGTAAATGACGTAACCCTTGAGCGTTTCGCCATCGAGGATTTCGGCTCTCGCGCCGTCGCTGTTTTTGATTTCCCAAAAGTCTGGGACTTCTAGTTGATTGTAGTGGAGGGGTTTCTCGGGAGCGTCAAAATAGCCCAAATAGTAGGAAATGGGATTGTGCACACCCTCAGGCAACCAGCCGTCGTAGGTGATGTTGACGTGTGTGAGGTCAATTTCTGCACGCTTTAGGGAGGTTTTGAAGCGCTCGGTTGCTTGATGATAAAAGTCTGTGAGGAGGAGTTTCATTGGGCCACTCCTTTCTGAGCGTGGACTTCTTCAAAGAAGGTCCGCCACTTTTTTCGGACATTGTCACTGAGATAGGGGGTCGCTAGGCGCTTGCTTTCAGCAATGGCTGCATCGTAATCAAGTGTCTGAACAAGCTTTGTGATGGCATTGGCAAAGCTTGCGACTTGCTCGTCTTCGGTGCCACGTGGGAGTTTGTAGCCATTGACACCTTCTGTGATGAAGGTGGTATTGCCATAATCGACGTCAAGACCAATAAGGGGTAGGCAGCTGCTGACAGCTTCTAGGATGGTAAGTCCAAAGCCCTCGGATCCGCTAGCTGTCAGGTAGCCACCGTATTTGCCATACTCTTGAGATAAGTGTTTATGCCCTTCCATGATGATGTAGTCGCCCGCATTTAGCGTAGTAATGAGATCTGTGAGCATTTTTCGGTTGCCGCCTTCGCCATAGATGTGAAACTCGAGGTCGGGGAGCTGTTTTTTGGCTTCTACGACTGCTTTTACGAGGATGTCAATGTGTTTTTCGGCAGCGAGGCGAGAGGCCGTGAGGAATTTATTCTTGTTGGTAGTAACTTGGGTGCCTGAGGCAAGTTCTGGGACAGTACCTACGGGGATTGTCACGATGCGGGAGTTAGGGTTCCCCGCTGTGCGGAATTGATGTCTCAAGCGTTCGGTTTGTTTATCTGTGGAGGTGACATAAGCGTCTATGAGCTTGTGGTTGACAAAAACGTATTCGTAGTAATTGTTCCAGAGGGTCCAAGTCTCGTCTGTGAGGTGTTTACTAAAATGCTCAGCATGGACGACAACGACGAATTTGCTGTCGTTTTTATTGAGAAAAATGGCGTTGAGGTCGGTGTTGCGGTCGAGGACGACGATATCATCTGAGCCAAAAGCGAGGCGCTTGAAAAACGCGTCGTAGAAAGCGTGCGCGCCGTGCAGGACGAGGCCATCCACGAGAGTGAAGCTGAGTTTGCCAGCCTTCAAAAATTGGCGCATACTGAGCTTTCCTGATTCGTCGTAGAAATAGCGGGCGATGATTTCTTTGCCACCATAATAATCAATGCTCGTGAGGCGGTCACTATAGTGGTGTACCTCCTGGAGGCGGTTTGCGACGATGATGTCAATCCGGTCGAGGCAGCCCTTGGCTGTGTCATCTGTGATGAGCCAGAACTTGTATTTCACGGGACCTCGCGTAAAGTCAACTGCGCGTTCTCCGTCGTCTGTGCGGGTGAAGCCTGCGGTCATCTGGGCGAAGTCCTCGACATGGCAGCTTGAGGGGTGATTTTCCTGATGAGCCATGTATTTATAGGCATTGAGCGTGTAGGCGCTGTCAATACCGATGTTGTCTGTGAAGCGCGTGTAGTTGGCGTAGATGTAATCGCAAAAAACAAAGACTTGCCGCTCGGGAAAGTCCTTGACTAGGTCATAGCGGTATTTTTGGGCATACTCGATACCGGAGGAGCTCATGCCGATGCCTTTGTTGATGTGATAGATGGTCATAAATGGGATGAAATGGCCTTTCTTGGGAATTGTCAAATTTGACAAAAGGGAAATTCAGCTCGTTTTTTCGGTAGTCAGATTTGATAGAAGACGATTTGACAGAGTTTTGAGGGTTGTCAGATTTGACAGAGGTTGATTTGACAGAGTTTTTGGAGGTTGTCAAATTTGACAACGTGCTGTGGACTTAGATTTTTGGGATAGTGTCAGCAAAAATAGTCTGCCAGCGCGCATAAGTCTCTTGCGACGAGAGTTTTTGGCGTGAGACGCTTGGCTTTGGCGCTACATATTTGATGAAATCAAGGTCGTAGATGGCTTGCTTGATAAGGCGTGAAATCGACGTATCTGTAATGAGTTTGCCATTGTCATCATCGAGATAGTCTGCAAGGAGCGGATCTCCCGCAAGGGCTAAGATTGGTTTCTCAGCTGCAATCGCAGTCGCGAGCGTCAGGCTGATGATTTCAGGATTCTGATAGTGCAGATAGAGGAAAGCCTTTGCCATCTCTTCGGTGATTTTTTCAGGCCAAGGACGCGTCAGCGCTTGAATGCGTTGCTGAACAGTTCCTTGGGTGACGCCGATTTCTGCGAGCTTTTGAAGAAACTCGACTTGATTGCGAAGTAACGTAAATTCAATCGTGAAGCTGACTTTCGGTTCAGCATCGAGCGCTTCTTTGACGAATTTTGCGACCTCGTCAAATTTGACAGTATCAGACTCGGAGCCAAGATTCAGGTAAACTGGGAAGTCATCCACGTCAAAGTTCGGCATAATCTGGTCTGAGGCGATAAAATTATTGACAAATGGCTTTGTAATCGTCTTTTCGTCAAATTTGACAGCTACTTTATCCAGCTCATCATGTGAGTTAAAAATCAGCTTCTCATAATGGTCAAAAAGCATATCCTTGCTCGCAGCCTCATCAAAAGCCACCGTCTGCAGCAAATAGACACCATTACGCTCGAATTCCGCCGTCTGAATAGCTTTGCGGAAAATGTCACTCAAAATAAAGAACTTGTCCTCAGGATCCTTAATCTCCACCAAGCGCTCAAAGGCCCACTTCCAGAACTCATTTTCCGAGAGGAAATCAAGCCCTTCTGGCACAAATTTTACCTTGCCAACCTTCTTGTATTTCCCGATTTGGTAAAGCTCGAAAATTGCCTCCCCTTGGGCGTTGACAATCTCTGTATGCATATCCTCTTCGCCCAGCGGGTACTCGATGGTTGAGAGAATCCCACCATCATCGTAGCACTCACGTTTGACGAGATGCCCAGCTTCACGAAACTCAATGTAATCCACCGAGCCGTCCACCCGCGTAATGAGCTCAATCTCTGCCCCATCAATGCGTCCATACTTCTTGGAATCAAGTCCCGCCATCCGTTTGTAGTCCTGCGGTGCTTGATAGTCCTCCGCCGTAAAAAAGCGGTCTTCCTGCATCAGGCGACCCGTGAAGCAGTCATAGAGCGACCAAATCGAACCCGCCACAAAACCACTCGCCTTCGCCGCCCGATTTTTCTGAAGTTTCGGATCTAAAGTAGGTGTAATCACTTGGCAGGGTTCATTTTCCTTATCAAAAAGGCTCTTCACCCCATAAATTGCGGCATTCCGATTGTACACGCCATATTCGCCAAATAAATAAATCATCAGAAATCTCCCATTTTTAGTTATTTCAATTATAGCACTTTCGCACGACTTGCGCTGATTCCCGCGGTTTACTTCGAGAGTGCATCCAGCACATAGCCGATATACTGACTCATCTCATAGATTTTATCAGCGTGAAAGCCACAAGCTCGCTCAATCACGACATTTCGCGCGCCCGCAAGATCGTTTGTAAATACTTCTTCACAGCGATCCAGCTCATCACTTTCCATGAGAAAGGTGAAAATATCAGTCTGACTCGCGTCCGTCGTCTGCAAAAGCTCACTTACCAAGCCATCTAGCCGCTCATCATCTGCACTATCCACCCGCCCGCAAAGGTATTCCCGCGCGCTAATCATCGAAGCCTCCGTCCGGTAGCTGACCTCCACATTTCCCGTCACGCGTCCCAGATGTAAAAGCGGCTTCGCTGCAATGATTGTTCCTGCCTGCATGTTCAGTCCGTAATAGAGCGCCGGGAAGCTCCCCATAGACCAGCCTGCAAAAATCAGATCTCTTCGCGACAAGCCAAGCATCGCAAGTTTTTCATCAATCATCCGCATGACTTCCTGCACATAAGCTGTATTCAAGTGCTTGCCCAGCATGAAAGCCCCACCCCGCGCCCGCAAATCGCAAAAAAGCAACACCGGAAAGCCCGTCTTTGCCATCGTCTGGCGCTCATAATGCGGCAGCTCCGAAAGATTTCCCGAAAAGCCTACAATCAGCCGCTCAGCACGCTTTCCTGGAATGAACAAACTATGGATCATCTCCCGACCTGCAGGCGTTTCAAGCATTTTCCGACTATCTCCCAGCTGATACCAGCCTAGACCATATTTTTCCTTGTAGGTCCAGACTTTCCCAAGCCGCACGCGCCCAGAGCCCGATAGATAAACCTGCCCGCGAAACTCCGCATGCGTAAGCGCTGTAAAATCGCCTTCTCGCTCCGAATAAACATCCTCACGTAAAAGCTCATCCCCCTTTTGCGACAAGGTCTGGATGACATAACGTACCTGCACGTCCCCCTCCAACACCTCCCAGTCGAAGGTTAAATGGTGCTTGCCAGGTGCATTATAAAAACGCCTAAAGGGCACCACATAGATAGGTTTCCCCCAGTTCGCCTGCAAACGTTTGAATTGCAACGCAAGCATTTCCTCCCCAAAGTCCCCCGAAAGCTCCATTTCATAGCGCCCACGCCGCACCACTTCCCCCTGAAAGCTATCGACAATCACAGCCCCCTCATCTGGCATCATCGAAAAGCCCTGCGTCTGTGCCAAATCAGACATCATAAACTCAAGCTCATCCGCAAAATCTGGCAAGTCCCAGATTCCCGAAAAGTCAAAATGCCCCAACGCCTCAAGCTGCGATTTCTGCGTCTCCGTTGCCCCCCGAAAGCCAATATAACGCGAACGAACAGCTTCTGTCAAATTTGACAGTTCCAAATCTGTCAATTTCTCACAATCCACAAGCAACAAATCCGCATTAGGACGTCCATTCATATAGTCGTCAAATTTGACAGACTGAATTTTCTCATGAATTTCACAATTTATCGCCAAAAATTTCATCTGATACAAAAAATTATATCACATTCTCCCTAAAATCGCCTTAAGCCCCGTCCCATAGTCCTCCAAGAAATTATGCTATAATTTCCCCATGACAGACATCCTCCTCAAATCCACCTCCGCCCATTTCCGCGCTTATGCGCTCGACGCGACCGAGACCGTCCAAGAAGCCCAAAAACGCCACGACACGAAGCCTTCTTCGACCGTCGCACTCGGACGCACCTTAATGGCTGCGCAAATCCTTGCGGCAAACGAAAAAGGCGACAGCAAAATCACCGTGAAAGTCCTAGGCGACGGCCCCATGGGTGCACTCGTCGCCGTATCCGCGACCGACGGTAGCGTCAAAGGCTACGTCCACAATCCAGACCTTGACTACAAGCGCGAATCCACTGGCCAAGTCATCGTGAATGACCCCGCCATGCCTCTTGTCGGCAACGGCCGCTTCGTCGTCATCAAAGACATGGGTCTGCGAACCCCCTACACTGGCCAGACCGACCTCCTCACAGGCGAAATCGGCGAAGACCTCGCCTGGTACTTCGTCACGAGCGAGCAGACCCCCTCTTCCGTAGGCCTCGCCGTAGAACTTTTCGGTGACAGTGACGACGCTTCGCTCAATGGGGATGCCGTCAAGTGTGCGCGTGGCTTCATGCTCCAAGCCCTCCCTGGGACAGCAGACGAAGACCTCGCCCGCATCGAGTCCAATATCCAAAAAATGAAGCCCTTAGTAGACTACGCGAATTTGCCCGACCTCCTTCACGCCCTCTACGGCGATGAAAACTTCAACATCCTGTCCGAATCCCCCCTCTCCTGGCATTGTGACTGCTCCAAGTCTCGATTCCTCGAAGGCATCGCAAGCCTAGGCCCCAAAGAAATCACCGCCATGATTGAAGAAGACCACGGCGCCGAAGTCATCTGCCAATTCTGCGGCAACACCTACCACTTCAGCGAAAAAGACCTCAATAATCTACTCATCAAAAAATGACCACACGGTCATTTTTCATTGCAAGCCTTTCGTCAAAAAATTATCAGTCGTTAAAACGTCAAAGCTTTGATTGTCAGGGTACATTTCAGAAAATTCTCTAGGTATTTTTACGGTTCGATTATCTCGAAATTTCATCTCGAAAGCTCTCGTTTGCCCGTTTTCCTCCTCAATCAAATCAATCTCTTGCTGACGATTGTTTCGCCAATAGTAGTGCTGTGCAATTCTCTTTTGTGCACTCAATAATTTTTTTCTTTCAACGACACAAAAATTTTCCCACATGGCTCCCCGATCATCTCGAAAATCTAAGGGGGCAAAATTATCAATCAAAGCATTCCGAATGCCCAAATCATTGAAATAAATCTTTCGCTTACGCCCAACTGCCACACGTTGATTTTTCCGGTATTGATTCTGCCGAAAGATAATAAACGCTTTCTCAAGCAAATCAATATATCGTTTGATTGTTTCCGCACTCACTTCTAGCATCTGTGACAATTCATGATAACTCACTTCATTACCAATCTGGTAAGCCAAATAACGCATCAAGTTGTAAAGCAATGTCTGATCATAGATTGTATTGGGGGCAAACACATCTTTATAAACATAACTAGAGGCAATTTCTCGCAACCTTGCGCGGGCTTCATCTTCCGAAAGTGTCCAAACCTCAGGATATCCTCCGCGCAGTAACATGATCGGAATATTTGCTGCCAATTGGAAATTATTCTCGCTCACTTCTTGAATACTCAAAGCGGGTAAAAATAACTCATTCTTTCGCCCCGTCAGCGGCTCATTAATTTTATTCGCCAGATCAAAACTGGATGATCCCGTCGCAATAATCTTCAAGTCAGGCAGTTCATCATGTAATAGCTTTAACAGCAGACCAATATTTTCAATCCGCTGCGCCTCATCAATGATAAGCGTTTGCGTCTCCCCCAAAAATGCCTTCAACTCCACTAGTGGCCGATAATAAAGATTTTCTAAAATAAAAGGATCATCCGTACTGGCATAAAGCGAATTGGGCAACTTTTTAGCGACTTCTTTCACCAAAGTCGTCTTTCCAACTTGCCTCGCACCATATAAAATAACGACCTTTCCTTTTTCAAGTCCCTGCAGAATATCACTTTCACTTTTTCTTTTAATCATAGATTGATTATAGCATAAATAGATATTTATCACAAGTAAACCTTTTATAATAATGTAATTATCGAAGGTCATGCTGTAATATTCCTATTTTATACCCAATCCTCTCTATCAATTCATCGACTCGAAGTCATCTGCCAATTCTGTGGCAACACCTATCACTTCAGCGAAAAAGACCTCAACACCCTCATCATCAAAAAATGACCCTCAGGGTCATTTTTATTCTCACTGATATTTATAAAAAGCCAAGCTCGCATAATAGCCTTGCGGCGCTCCTCCTACATTTTGAAAATCTGTAAAGAAAAGCCTATCCTGCGTTTGGTCGCTATCATCCACATCAGCCAACTCAGCCCCAACAACCGGCCGATTCTGCCCCTCCAGAAACCTACCCAAAGTCGAAAAATCCCGCTGAATCGACTTCTCACTCAGGCTAAACTCATGCGCCAATTGACTCTTTGAAAGCCGCTCCCCTGCCTGTAGCCTCAGAAAAATATTTAAAAGACGTTCTTGATCATTCATAGATTGATTATAGCATATAAAGTGGACAGAACTTGTCTAGTTAGCAAAAATACTTATTCTTCCCACTTACCCACCCTGCTTGACAAGTTTTTGTTTTTGTAATACAATGTATTCAGGAGGTATTCTCATGACAACCATGACATTACGCATCGAAAATGAAGATTCCGAGTTAATCAAAAACTTTACCAAGCTCCACGGACTCACCATCTCAGAGTTTGCCCGCCAAGCCATGCTGGAGAAGATTGAGGATGAGTATGACCTCAAAATCTTGCGCAAAGCCATGGCTGAAAACGGTGATGAACCAGGGATTCCTCTCGCAGATATCATGAAAGAATACGGTCTATGACTGTTTCAAAGACTTATCATGTTATCATTGATAAACGGGCGAATAAACAGTTAAAAAAGCTTGACCCATTTGTGCGCTCAACCATTCTTCAATGGCTTGATAAAAACATAGAAGGCACAAACAACCCATGGTCTCATGGAAAAGGACTCACTGCAAACCACTCAGGCGAGTGGCGTTACCGCGTTGGGGATTACCGCATTCTCTGCTATATCAAAGATAACATTGTGACAGTCGAAGTTTTCTCTATTGGACATCGAAAAGAAATTTATGACTAATCCTTCCTTCCACATCGGCTCTGTCCCCATCGAAAACCGCATTGTTCTAGCCCCCATGGCGGGTATCACGAACAAGGCTTTTTTGAGCATCGCAAAGCAATTCGGGGCAGGTCTCGTAGTCTCCGAGATGATTAGCGACAAAGGCATTGAATTCCGCAACGAAAAAACCCTCTCCATGCTAGATTTCGAGGGTGTGCCGCATCCACTCAGCATCCAGATTTTTGGAGGCGACGCCAAAACACTTGTCGAAGCCGCACAATTTGTCGAGGCCAATACAGTTGCTGACATCATTGACATCAACATGGGCTGTCCTGTCCCCAAAGTCACAAAAAACGAGGCAGGCTCGCGCCTTTTGTTGGATCCGGATAAGGTCTATAACGTCGTGAGTCAAGTCGCACACGCCATCACCATTCCTTTAACCGTGAAAATCCGCTTGGGTTGGGACGAAGAGCACCTTTATTATGTTGAAAATGCCAAAGCTATCGAGGCTGGTGGCGCTTCTGCTGTTGCCATGCACACCCGCACCAAGGCACAAGCTTATACTGGCCACGCTAAAGACCGCTGGGAAGCCCTTCGGGAGCTCAAAGAAGCCGTGCACATTCCCGTCATCGGCAATGGCGACATCAAAACGCCCGAGGACGCAAAAGAAATGCTAGACGCCACAGGCATTGACGCCGTCATGATAGGCCGCGCTGCCCTTGGCAACCCTTGGATGCTCACGCGCACCGCGCATTATTTAGAGACAGGCGAGTTGCTCCCTGAACCTCCCGTTGAAGAAAAAATCGCCACTGCCAAGGCCCACTTGCAAAATCTCGTCGATTTGAAAGGCGATTTCTTAGCTCCTAAGGAATTCCGTCAGCATGCCCCGCATTATCTCCGTGGCGCACCAGGCGCTGCACGCATTAAAAAAGCGGTCAATGAAGCGGAGACACAAGAAGAAATTCTTGCTATTTTTGATCAGTATCTTTTGCAACTCCAGACGCACGTCTCAGCTATTTAGGTATATACTCCCCCTTCGTGCATCCAGTTACATCGTTACAAAAGCCGATTTAACCTTATTAACCGGGAAACAAAATACGGCTTAACTATAATCAAAAACCTGCCACTGGCAGGTTTTCTCTTTATTTAAGACCGTATTTTTTATTAAAGCGATCCACACGTCCATCAGCTTGTGTAAATTTCTGACGGCCTGTATAGAAAGGATGAGAATCAGACGAAATCTCGACTTTAACAAGTGGATACTCTTTACCATCTTCCCATTTTTCAGTTTCGTTGCTTGTCTTTGTAGAGCCAGACAAGAACTTGTAACCTGTAGTTGTGTCCATGAAAATCACTGGACCATAATTCGGATGAATATCTTTTTTCATTTTTTTCCTTTCGCCATGTCGCGTTTCCCGCGCATAGTTAAACCAAAAGCTTACGCCGCAACGATGCTGACTTGCTTTTTGCCTTTTTTCGTTTCAAATTTTACTTTGCCGTCCATTTTAGCAAAGAGTGTATCGTCGCCGCCACGACCAACGTTTTCACCCGCATGGATATGCGTGCCACGTTGACGGTAAAGGATGGATCCGCCCGTCACGAATTCGCCATCAGAAGCTTTTGCGCCAAGACGCTTAGCTTGTGAATCACGACCGTTAGAAGTGGAACCTCCACCTTTCTTGTGGGCGAAGAGTTGCAAATTAAGTTTAAGCATTTATTTTACCTCTACTTCTATAAATTCTGAGTATTCTTTGCCAACTGCCTCCATGTTCTTTTGGAACATCTTGAGAATCAGTTGCGCTGTGGTTTCACGCTTTTCAGTCAAGGTCAGCGGGATCTCAACTTTGAGATAACCTTCTTCCATCTTGGCTTCTGGTTTGACGTTTGCGAATTCATGCAGATTATTCGCCGTCGTGATGCCCAAGACACTCACTGCAGCGCATACCACGTCATGTCCGTATTCACCAGACTCTGCGTGACCTGAGATTTCATAGCCGTTAATCCGGCCGGATCTCTCATAAATCTTTGCCTTAATCATTACAATTAAGCATTGATTTCTTTAATCACAACCTTGGTGTAAGGTTGACGATGACCTTGCTTGCGGTGGCTATGCTTTTTAGGTTTGTATTGATAAGTGACAACCTTTTTCTGCTTGCCTTGCTTTTCGACTTCGCCAACAACCGTAGCGGATTTCACGAACGGTGTGCCAATCACAGCTTTTGCGCCACCCACGAGCACCACTTCATCAAAAGTTACCTTGTCGCCAGCCTGTGCGTCGAGCTTTTCAACGTAAACAGGTTCACCAACAACGACCTTGACTTGCTTACCGCCCGTCTTGATAATTGCATAAGTATCTGCCATTTGGATATCTCCTTCCTATTTCAACTGAGCTTCGACCGTCACTCGTTTGTGTCCCTACTCCATCTCCCACTTGGTACAAAGTACCAAGTCAATAAATGGCAGTCGTCGTTAGGAACAAACTCGTAGCAGACGCTCTCAGCATCTTAATGATAGACTCGCCTGTGACGCGGGATAAACCACTTAATACGTCTTTCGTGCGGTTGCTCTTTGGAAATCCAAAGACAACGTAATATATTGTAGCATATATTTTTCTAAAAATCAAGGCTCTACTAGAATGAACCGCATAAGGTAAGTGTCAAGAAATCTGCGGTAACTTTCAAAGATACCTTTTATTCATTGTTATTATAGCATTTCGCGCTTAGTAGTGCGAAAATGCATGATTGATAGCGGCATTCAGCTGTGGGTCA
>JAIRWF010000007.1 GCA_031253335.1 Streptococcaceae bacterium | reverse complement strand
GTGTATAAACGGTTCTCGGCGTTGCCTTTTTGTCCAGTGCTTCAGCTACTTTTGACAAAACGGACAGCGTAGCATAGCGAAGATAGCCTTCAAAAGCAAAACGGTTTTTAGACACGCCCATACTATAATTCTATGAGCTTTAATTAAGCGTAATATGATAAAATTCACATAAATAAGGAGGTTAGCCATGAAAATCATTTCCGATACGCAACAAAAAATTATTGATGCCTATCTGCAAGTAGCTGAAAATACAGAGCTACATGAACCCGTTAATATGACTCGTGTCGCCAAAATGGCGGGCATTTCCACACAAGCTATCTATAAAAAGCATTTTCGCTCCGTAGCTGATATTACAACAACCTTGAAAGAAAGTATCGTCTCTGAAATCATCGACGCCATGAACAAGCGTCTGGACTTTTTCCCCAATGCATCACCTCTCATGATTATCGCAGATGAAGCCTTCCCTATTCTCTATAATCACAGACGATCCGTACGCATTTTCTTTAATCACACGATGGGGACAGATTGGCTCGTTTATTTAGGTGATACCTTCACCTCTTGGATTGAGCCCTTTTTGAGTCCTAAAAATCTTCCTGAAGAGTTTTCCATTGAAGAGTTCGCTAAGATCAATATGCGCTTGCTTCTCAATATTATTTTGCATTGGATTGCGGATCGTGATGCACTTCCACCAAGCCTTTTTAAGGCAAAATTTTTAAAATTATGCGATTTGTTCGCGATTTCAAATTATTTGGTCGCAAAAAATTAACAGGGTATCAACCAATTTTGATTAAAAATCGTCCTCAGCGGCGATTTTTGTTTGCTTTGCTTGACACCCTGAAAACCTGCAAACCCTTGCAAACCGCTCTGTTTCTGACTTTTCTTCTTATATAATTAACTTAAGAAAAAGAAAGGAAGTTTCACATGACAACCAACCTCACCAAAAAATTCTCACGCGCCGCATTTACTTTACTCACTGCGACGACACTCGCTCAGATGGCAACGCCTGTCTTTGCGCAAGCCACTTCGCCAGATGCGACTTCATCCAGGAGTCTCACCATTCACGCCAATGCAGGGGCGAACACCGGCCAAGTCAACAATCAAGGGCAAGACGTCCCAACGCTTGACGGGCAGAACCCGATGGCAGGCATTAGCTTCAAATACGTGCAGATTAAGCCTTTATCTGGCCAATCCGCGGCGACCATGAAAGCAAATGATGCCACGACTTATCAAGTGGTTTCAGGCGGCAACGCAGGGACACTTTTAACCGACAACACAGGGACTGCAAGCGTCAATCTCGGACAGACGAACGGCTATTACCTCGTGACACAAACGACGACCTCTGACGGGATTACTCAGATGAAGCCTTTCATTGCACAAGTCCCAATGAACTCCACAGGACAATCAGGCGACTGGAATTATGCGGTCAACGTCTATCCGAAGCTTGATATGTCACAAGATAAAGGCTCAGACAAGATGATTGGCCTTGCAGATAATGATGGGTCTGTGAAGCAAGATACAATATTTGCAGGGGCGGATGTGACCTGGAATCTCGCCACGACCTTCTCGAAGTCGATGCGTTTACAAAACGACGATGGCTCTTACAAATATGGAAACTTCGTCTTGACCGACCAACTTAATCCAAAGCTCACATACAAGTCAATTAGTTTCTCAACAGCAGTGCAGGATACGGATGACAACGATATCTCGAAGCTGTCCACGCTGACACTCACGGCGGATACCGATTACACCCTGACGGTTGTCAATAATCTCGTGACGCTTCAACTCACAAATAGCGGGATTGATAAAGTCCTTGCAGCACTTCCAGCGACCGCAACAGATGAAAAAGCTTTGTTTATCGCAAACCTCACGACGACGGTTGCGGCAGACTACCAATATGGCCAAATCGGGAATACTTATGGGACCGCTATTGACAATGCCTTTGGGACCGACCTTTCGACGCCAACGTCGAACCCAGGCGACCCCGATGAACCAGGAGGTGGCGGTGATACCCCAGGCAATACCCCTGAAGTCTATCTCGGTGCCGTCAAAATCGGGAAAGTTGATTCTGTCTCAAAAACAGCTTTAGCTGGTGCAACTTTCGCGATAGCTGCCACCGCTGATAATGCAAAGGCAGGTAACTATATTCAAGTCGATGACGCGACTGGACAGCTCTATGCGGATAGCAGTCAAGTTCCTAGTGGACATACGTCCCATGATTATGCGGTGACGACAGATAGCATGGGCGCTGCAACCTTTGGAGGATTGGAATTAACCGACGGAGCGGATGCAACTGGTGTCACGGGAACACAAAAGACTTACTATGTGGTCGAAACAGACGCGCCAGAGGGTTATGATTTGCCGACGTCACCATTTATCGTGACAGCAAGCTACGACGGCTCAGTCATTAGTTCACTCGACAATAGTCTTGATGGGAATGAAATCAACTTACCGTTCTCAGGTGGGGTAGGCCTCGTAGGGCTCTTACTCATTGCAGGGACGGCCACGGGTGCACTACTTACGATTCGGCATCTCAAGGCAAAACAATAAGTGATAGCTAGATAGGCAGGAGGAAATCATGAAAGGAAAATTTTTGAACGCACTCAGCGTGATATTGGTTACTGTGATCCTCGCTGCCTTGTTTTATCCGATTGTGGCAAATGTGATTAGTAGCCAAAAAGCGACCCGAACGGTGACGCATTATCAAGAGCAAGTTTCTCATTTAACACAAGACCGCGTGAATCAGCTCATGGCGCAAGCGAAGGACTACAATGCCTATATCTATGCGAAAAGTCAGCACACAGCTTTTGCAGGCGCAATTCCCAACTACGATCAGTCTCTCAATGTCGATGAGACCGGGATGATGGGCTATCTCAGTATTCCTCAGATTCAGCTCAAAAGTTTGCCGATTTATCATCATGATGACCTGAAAAGCCTGGAGCTTGGAGCGGGGCATATGGCGCAGACATCACTTCCTATTGGTGGAGTGAATACACATGCAGTACTTTCCGCCCATTCGGGACGAGACAACGCGAGCCTTTTCACAGATTTGGACAAATTAAAGCTGGGGGACACTTTTAATCTCCACGTGTTGGATGAGCATCTGACCTATAAAATCATCCAGCGCGATATCGTGACGCCTGAGGACGTTTCAAAGCTCAGCATTGAAAAAGGGAAAGACTTGGTCACGCTCATTACTTGCTATCCGACGGGCGTCAATAGTCACAGGCTGCTTGTCACGGGCGAACGCGTTCCGTGGTCAGGGAATTCTCCGCAAGAGCTTGTTCAGCGAAATACTTTTGGTTACAGCTTCTGGGTAATATTAGGCTCTAGTCTCTCAGCGCTTGCAGGGCTCGTAATTCTCATGATAAAGTTCTGCAAAAAATCCCCTAGAAAGGAAACGTATGCACATCTTAAAAAGTAAAATTTGTCTGCTTCTGGCTCTGCTTCTTATGACGTTGGGTAGTGCGCCACAAGCGCTTGCAGCGGGACAATACGGATCAACGCACACGACTGAACTTGTCATCACAAAGCTCAGATCTTTACCTGATACGCAAAAAACGACAAGCTCAGCGACGGTCAATAATCTCCCGATTGATAATCATGCCAGTGAAGCGCAAGGGATTGCCGGGATATCTTATCAGCTAGTGAAAATCACCCCCACATCTGATGGCGACAAAATCAATTTGTCCGATGCGAAAAGCTATCAAGTCACAGACGAAAAGTGGTCGCTCACGACAGATAGCTCTGGAAAAGCGCAGGTGACAGTCAAAGACGGCTTTTATATCCTAAAAGAACTCGCAAATCCGGCACTTGGCCTGACGAACCCCGCTTCACCTCTTCTTATGCGGCTTCCTGTGGTCAATGCCGATAAAAATGGTTATTTGGATACGGTCGAAATTTTTCCGAAGTCTTCCCTTGACCCGCAGCAAAACCCACAAACACCGGGCAAACCTACTAGGCCCTTGGAAAATCCAAAAGAGCCAGTTGATCCCAAAATTCCTGCAAATCCTGAACAACCAGCAGAGCCCAAGCTCTTAGGCTTTCTCCCACACACGGGGGACACGCTCACAACAGGTGCTACTGCACTTGGTCTTGCTGCCCTGACTACAAGTCTCAGCATTCTCATTTACCGCAAACGCCAGAAAGGACAAGAACATGAAACGACAAACGAAAATTAGACTCGCTTCTTCTCTCATTCTCCCAGCATTTCTGGCAAGTCCTGCGGTGAACATTCTTTCGCCTTTTGGTATCGTCACGCTTAATGCCCACGCAGATGTCGCAAGTCCACAGCTGTCACTAGGTCCAGAAGATTTCCAAAATTACTTCAGTATGCAAGGCTCTGCGAGCTATAGTTATACGCCTGGAAGCTGGTATGGCATGCTCACGATTACGCCCAATGCGAAAACGCAGATCGGGATGGCGACGCTCAATACGAAAATTGATACGACGAAAGACTGGAATATCACGGGGCAGCTCAATGTCGGTAATGCTGGCGGTGCAGATGGTGTCGGTTTTGGTTGGACACAAGCAGCACCTGGGCAAACCGGGCAACTTGGAAGTTCCTTAGGCATTGGGAAACTTGCGCAAACCTTTGGCTGGGTGGCAAATACCTATCAAAACGACAGTCGTTCAACGGATACTTATACGATTTATAGTAATCAAGCGATTGCGGGGCCTAATGGCACGACGAACGGCAACACTTATAAACTCGGGGGGCTTCAAGGTTATTACAGCTACGGCGATCCGAACTATTCGTCTGCTGCTTCGAGCTGGGGGCAAGGGGGCTTCGCCTTTTCAAACCCGGATAATCTCGTCTTTGATAACAAACTGACGTCCTATAATCTCAGCAACTCGCCCCAACAATCCATTTACAGCCTTATGGACGGCCAATTCCACGTCTATAGCATCAGCTACACGGCGGCAACGGGATTGATTACGGTCTCGTTTGGTGATTTGACTTGGCAACTCCCGATGACGACCCTCATGAATGCCACAGGCATCACGGATCCGACAAAACTGGCCTTCTTCATTGCGGGCTCCACCGGCGGGCTCAGCAATCTTCAACAATTTGCCTTTGTGTCCATGAATTTCACGCCAGCAAGTATGGCAGGAACGACGACAACGTATTATGTCGATACGGAAGGTAACACGCTTGCCGCACCGAAGATGATGGCAGGAAATGTCGGTGCAAGCTACACGACAAATCCTCTCGCTAGTAGCCAGATTCCGCAAGGCTACAAGCTCTTGCAGGTTGATTCCTCAGATGCTAGTGTCACGCGAGCAGCCAACGACACAGTGACGGGAACTTACACGAATACGGGCACAAACATTACCTATATCTATGGTGTCCCGCCAGTTGTCACGCATGTTGAGGAGACGGATAAGACACTCACGCGCACGATTCATTATGTGGATGCGCTTGATGCGACAATCAAACTCGCAGATGACGTGGTCCAGGCTGTGACATTCAAACAGTACGCCATGGTGGATCAAAATGGGAATGTCTTGGGCTATGATACAAACGGCGATGGGACGGTTGATACGATGGATGCCAGTCAATCTTGGCTTGCACCTAACGGTAACACCTGGGCGGAAGTAGATTCGCCTGAGGTTGAAGGCTATAATGCACCGTCACAAGCAAGTGTTGCAGCCCAGGTAGTGGCAGTAAGTGATGAAAACGTTGACGTAACCGTTACTTATACGCTTGACGATACGCAGCTCCAGATGCCAGATGCAGGGAGCAAGGGTTATGCGAGTGTCGGACTCATTGCAGGGCTTGGAGTAATTGGCCTGGGCGGTGCGCATATTGCACGAGGCAGACGGCCGAAGAAAAAATATCTGCACGTGAAATAAGTGAAGGGCGTGTCTATCTGCGCCACTTTGTGTCGGGCTGTCCACTCTGATAACCCTACGAGCATCGCTGTAAGGTGCAGACCGCACCAACAACCATCCTATCGCTAAGGCGCAGACCGCGCCAAGTCGAGCCGCAAAAACCGTTTTGCTTTTGCTTGCTTGGACGACTCGTCCAAGGTGGTAGATAGAGACTTGTGAAACAAGTCCCAGCCCGCTTCGAGGTAGCGGATGAAACAAGCGAAGCTTGTGTCGCTCAAAAGCATAGCTCCCCATTCATTTACTTGGTACGAATGAGGAAACTTCGTCTCTTGAGTTGCTACCTTGACGCGTTGCGTCAAGCAAACGCTGTCGCGTGGTTGGGCGAGAAAGCAGGGAGTTGCCATGCGACTTGCCAGCTTTGCTGGCTTAGCGAGCATGGACAGCGTAGCGCAAAGCGCGGAGATAGAGGTAACCTGAAATAAAAAAATCCGCCGAAGCGGATTTTTAGTTGGCATTGATGAATTTCACCGCCTTGGATCCCCGGAGCGCCCAGTAGAGGATGAGGAACGCAACTGAGAAAATGACGCCTTCAATCAGATTAAAAATGAGAACAGCTAAGAGATAAGCGTTGACACCCGAAATGCCTGCAAAGGCAATCTTCGTGAAGTCAAAATGAGCAACTGTCGAATACAAGGGAATGGCATAAAATTTATTGAGAATAAGCATGGCTGCTGTAAAGGCCAATGTGCCAAGGATTGCAGAAAGGAGATAGCGACTTGTAGAGAATTTTTTTTGCATAAAGAACCAGAGGAGCACCATGAAAATGGCGATGGCAACAAAATTCATGGGAAGTCCAATATAGGTATTTGGTGGGAATGGACCTGGATTGATGATTAACCAGAGGATGGAGCGGACAATCAAAATAATAAATCCTGTGGATAAACCAAACATGAAACAACCAATCAGAATCGGTAAAATCGTAAAATCGACTTCGAGGAAATTGACAGGTGGCGGCAAAAGCGGGAATTTGAAGTAGGAAAGTGCAAATGAAATCGCACTGAGTAAGGCGATATAGACTAGACGCCTGGTGTTTGTTACGTGAGACATAAAAAAACCTCCAAAGAATATACTTTCTCCAGAGGGCATTTTTGAGTGTAGTGAACGCTAAAAAGCGTCATCCTCTCTCATCCAGACTTTCCCGTCAACATGACGGACTGTCGGTTCTGGAATTTCACCAGATCAAGCTTGCCTAAGCAAACGTCGCTGACTTTACAGCCGGTCGGGAATTTCACCCTGCCCTGAAGATAGGTTTATTATACGCTTTTATTTGGCAAGGGTCAAGAGTTGAGAGATTTCTTTTTTGCTGAGGCGTCTGTAGCGTCCACTTGGGAGGCCTTCAAGGGTAAGGTTGCCGTAGCGTACGCGTGAGAGCTTTTTGACAGGAAGCCCTAGCGCTGCAAACATTTTTTTGACTTGATGGTTTTGCCCTTCATGGATGGTTAGCTCAACAACCGAGTTATTTTTAGTCTTATCTGTTTTTAAAATCGAATAGTGCGCAGGAGATAATTTTCTTCCTTCAAGTCTGAGGCCTTGAGAGAATGGTCTTAATTTTTCTTTTGTAGCAAGTCCGTCAACCTTAGCGACATAAACCTTATCAATTTCGTGCTTGGGGTGGGTCATACGGTTTGTGAAATCACCGTCATTTGTCAAAATGAGTAGGCCAGATGTGTCCCAGTCCAAACGGCCTACTGGATAAATACGTTCTTTTACCTCAGGCAGGTAATCACGGACTGTCTCACGATTTTTTTCATCTGAGACTGAGGAAATCACACCACGCGGTTTGTGAAAAAGATAATAAACGGGCTCCTCGCTATAGACTGCAACGCCCGAAACTTCAACAGTATCCCCCGTCTTTACTTGATAGGCAAGATCTGTTAAGGGTTTTTGATTGACCGTTACTTTTCCTGATTGGATAAGTTCCTCAGACTTTCTGCGGCTAGCGACACCTGCATGAGCTAAGTATTGGTTAATGCGCATCGTTTGTCTCCTGACCCATTTGGAAAAGTTGATTTTCGCCTGAGAAGTTGTTTTCATCAGAGACTGCTGGGAGATCCTCGAGGCTATTGATACCAATGTAGTCGAGAAAGAACTCAGTGGTCGCATAAAGTGTGGGACGTCCTGGAGCTTCTAGTTGTCCTGCCGCTGTAATCAAATTAAACATCCGAAGGGTGGAGAGAACGCCAGAGGAGGAGACCCCGCGCAAGTTGTCTATCTCAAGGCGCGTGATAGGTTGCTTATAGGCAACTATCGAAAGAACTTCAACTGCAGACTTTGAGAGGGACTGATTGACAGTCGTTTTGGCGTAACTTTTGAGAAGTTCTGCAAAGTCTTCTTTTGTAGAAAGACGATATTTATCCGCTGTTTTGATAATGGCAAGGGCAGACTCTTTGTCAGCACTGTATTTTTCTGAGAGTTTCTCTATTTGTTGCTGGCAAGCGGTTGGTGCTAACTCACAGAGGCTGGACAAATCGGCAAGTGAAAGGCCTTCTTCGCCTGCAACGTAGAGTAAGACTTCGATTTTAGCGGCATTATTCATGATGATGTTCTTTCTAATCGGATGTCTCCAAAAAGGGTTTCCTGGCTTAAGCGTAAGTAATCGGTCTTGACAAGTTCAAGCAGGGCAAGAAAGGTGGTAATGAGCTCTTCTTTGCTGGCGGATTCCGAAAAAAGTTCACGGAATAAACAGCTTTTGGTGCGTGACAGACGCTCTTCAATTGTTGCCATTTTTTCTTCAATGGTAAAGTTTTCAGCTTCAACGACGGTATTTGCATAGCGTTCTTCTTGCTCGTGTTGACGTAAAATCTGTGAAAAAGCGAGGAAGAGATCAATCGCGTTAGTGTTTGGAATCAGATTAATCTCGGTGTTCAAAATTTCGGTGCGGGGCTTTGAGAAGTGCTTTGCGCGTTCATCATGGAGCTTGGAGACATCTTCTGAGACTTCCTTTAACTGGCGATAGTCTGCAATCTGCGCTAATAGGTCTTCTTCTAATTGTTCTGTTTCTTCCTGGAATTCTTCTGAAACGGTAGGTAAGAGACGGCGGGATTTGATGAGCATGAGTTGACTTGCCATCACCATATAGTCGCCTGCAAGCTCCAAATTGAGTGTTTGCATGGTGTCAATAAAGGCGAGGTACTGCTCAATGACAGATAACAAAGGGACTTCAAAGATATCCACTTTGTAGGCATTGACAAGTTGCAAGAGGAGATCAAGAGGGCCATTGAAGGCCTCTTCATCACTGAAATGTAGATTGATTTCGATTTCTGATTGGGACATTTGAGATAGGAAAGTTGAGGATTTACATAAATTAAGTTATGTAATTCTTGAATTGCTATACTTATTATAACTTATCGTTTTGAGTTAAATCGCAAGGTCAAACTTAAGTTGGGGTTTGACGGGGGTGTAGTTTTCAAGGGTGAAGTCTTCGGGTTTGATAGCGAAGAAATCAGTACCGTCAGGAACGTTTAGGATGAGGTGAGGTTCTTCTGCAGCTGGTGTGCGATTGAGAAGTTCTTGGGCTTGAGCAAATTGGTTGTCGTAGATATGGAGATTATTCACGAAATAGAAGAATTTGCCGGGCTTGAAGCTGAAATGCTTTGCGAGCATGAGCTGGAGGGCAACATACTGCATGGCGTTGATGTGGTGGGCGACGAGCATATCATTGCTGCGCTGAGTCAGGGTTGCGTCGAGAAATATATCTTGGGTCACTGGGTCGCGCCGGACGTCAAACATGGTCTGGAAAGCGCAAGGGAGGAGTCCCTCAGTCTCATCGAAGTCGTCGTATTGCCAGAGATTGATGATGTTGCGACGATTCCAGGGATTTTTCGTGAGACCGTCGAGGAGGCGCCCTGTAATATTGTGCTTTTTCACCGTGGCGCCGTAACGCTGACCAATGGTGCGTGTGTGACTGACTTCCCAGTCATTCCAGTAGTGGACGTCGTACTTGTCTTCGAGGACGTCGAGGGAGTTCGTCTGGTCCTGGTAAATCCAGAGGAGCTCTTTGATGGCGGACTTGATGGGGATGGGGCGCAGGGTCGTGATGGGAAATTGTCCCTGGGCGAGGTCGTAGGTCGCAAAGGCGCCTGTGATGTATTTGGAATTCGCCTGGCGGCCGTCTTTGTAGTGCGGGCGGGCGTTTTCGGATAGGACGCCGGTTTCGAGGATGCTTTGAATATTTGTTTTGAAAATAGTGTCAGCGTAGGTCATTTTTGACGTAGCACCTTTCTCAGAGATTGTTCGATTTGGCCGCCACAGTAGGTGTCGCCGTAGGTTTGACGAGATTTTTCGGCGAAATCAGCGAGTTCGTGCGTCCAAATAGATTGTATCAAATTTGACGTGTTTGGGGCAGTTGTTTCTAAAATTTGACGTAAGCTGTCAAAACGCTCGGTCAGTGTGCCAAAGAGGGTCGCGGTCACAATGTCGGCAATCGTCAAATTTGACGTGCCGAGCATATTTTTTCCGCCGGCGCGAGCGAGTTCGATTTCCCAAAAACTCATCCAACGCTTGAGGCGGGGCATGAATTCCTGCCATTTTTCAGGCGTCCACATTTCCATGCCGCCTTGCAGGGTCAACTCGTCAATGAGGTCGTTCGCGTCGAGAATGATTTTGAGGGCGCGCGTTTTTTTCTGGGGCATGTCGCCTACGAGCTTGAACTTTTCGCCGAGATAGAGGGCGATGGCGGGCATCTGCGAGGTCGCAAAATCATCCGCCGTGTGGTCAATGAGGACGGGCGGCCCCATGAATGGGACAATTTTTTCCAGGTCTGGCGTTTGCATGAGGGCGGGGACGTTGCCACCTTCCGTCCAATTGGCACAGGCGTAGGTCAAAATGGCGCGGATGAAATGTCCACGGAAGGGAACCGGCCAGTAATAAAGCGTGTAATCGGGTTTCATTTTCATCTCTCCTATTAAATCCCGATGACGACGGTGTCAACGGTTTCGACGCCTGCAGTCGTGATGCGGGTGCGGGTCAGGTTTTCGACGCTGGTGACATCGAAAAAGCGCTCGTCAGTGGCGTCTTCCTGGATGATTTTAACGGTCGCATCTTGCGGAAGCGCCGTGAGTGTGGCAATCAGTTCTTGTGTGGTCATGTTAGCTGTCCTTTTCTGAGAGGTATTCCCAGCGCGCATATTGGGCGCTGAGGCGGGCGGTGAGGTCGTCGAGTTCGTGTTGCAAATCAATAAGCCGCGCGCTGTCGGAGGCGTTTTCGTTCATCTCGCGCTCAATTTCTGCGCTGCGTGTCTCAAGCGCATCAATGTCGGCTTCAATCGTGGCCCATTCTTGCTTTTCGGCATAGGTCATACGATTTTTGACGGCTTTTTCTGGATTTTTTGAAATTTGACGTAAATTTTCTGACGCATTTTTGGTCAAATTTTGATTTTCGTCAAATTTGACGGAAAGATAATCGCTGTAAGCACCGAAATAATGGTTGATTTCTCCATTTTCAAAGGCCAAGAGTTCATTGGACACCTTGTCCTGAAAGTAACGGTCATGTGACACGGTGATGACGGTCCCCGTGAATTGGGCGAGGAAGTGCTCCAGCACGGTCAGCGTCGCGATATCCAAATCGTTCGTCGGCTCATCCAAAAGAAGGACGTTGGGTTGTAAAAGCAAGATTTTCAGCAGATAAAGTCGCTTTTTCTCACCACCTGAGAGTTTAGAAATCTGAACGCCGTGCGTCGAGCGAGGAAAGAGAAATTGCTCGAGAAGATTGACAATCGAGATGTTCTCTCCCGTTGTCAAATGCGCGGCAGACGCGGTTTCTTCAAGAAAGGTAATCATGCGCTTGTTCTCGTCGAGCCCGCGAATTTCCTGTGAAAAATAGCCGATATTGACCGTCTCGCCGATGTCAAGCCTGCCACTCGTAAGCTGCAGGTCGCCCGCAATGATGTTGAGAAGCGTCGATTTGCCGACGCCGTTGTCACCCACAACCCCAATGCGGGCGTGCGGTTGGACAATCAAGCTGAAGTCCTTGAAAATAGGACGGTCGGGATAAGAAAATGACGCACTTTTCAGTTCAATGACTTTTTTACCCAATCGTTGCGAAGCGATGCCCATGTCCAAATCCCCGGCCGCATTTTCCGTTTTGAGCGAGTCTTTCAAGTCATTAAAGCGGTCAATCCGCGCTTGTTGCTTGGTCCCACGGGCTTGCGGAGACTTGCGAATCCAGACGAGTTCCGACTTGTAGAGCTGCTGCGCTTTGTGCGCTGAAGCCGCTTCACGCTCCTCATCTGCCGCTTTTTTTTCCAGATAAGCCGTGTAATTCCCTTGATATTCCTTGAGTGCCGCATGGTCCAGCTCAAAAATCCGCGTCGCAACCGCATCCAAAAAATAGCGATCGTGTGTGACAAACAATACAGTCCGTTTACTCGTTTTGAGATAATTTTGCAACCAGGTAATCGTCTCGACATCCAAATGGTTCGTCGGCTCATCCAAAAGCAACAAATCGCTCGGGTTGACCAAGGCTTGCGCGAGCTGCACCCGCCGTTTCTGCCCACCTGAAAGACTCCCAATCTTTGACGTCACATCCGGCAGCTTCAACTGCGTCAAAACCGCCTTGACATCCGCCTCGATCTGCCAGGCGTCGCGCGCATCCATCTCGCTTTGCGCCTTTTCCATTTTTGTCAAATTTGACGCAACTGAAAAATCAAGCGTGAGCGTCTTTTCATAGGCCGCAATCGCTTGCATCTGCGGCAATTTCTCATCCAACACCGTGTCCAAAATCGAGGCCGACTCGTCAAAATCAGGCTCTTGCGCTAGATACGTAATCGTAAAATTTGACGGCGCCTCAAAGGGCGAGACATCCCCGTCAAATCCCGTGACACCCGCCAAAACGTTCAAAAGTGTCGTCTTGCCGGTGCCATTCACGCCCAAAAGCCCGATGCGATCCAAAGGATGCACCAAAAAACTAATTGCTTCAAAAACCGCCTTATCAGCGACGGTTTTCGTAAGATTTTCAACCTTAAAATCGGGCATGATTAATGTTCAGGAATGGGAAGACCTTCAATTCCCCGCGCAGCAAGCTCTTTTGCGATAATATCAAAAACACCGTGCATCCAGTCGTGTGTCTCTTCATTACAATGAATATAGCCCACCACGCGCGCCTCAAGCACATCCAAGAAGCTAGAAACGGCGCTCTCTTCTTCATCTTTAGAAAAAGCCATCTCAGAAACAGCGCCCTTCACGTCTTTAAAGGCTTTGTGCAAGTCCTTTTCCGCAAAATTTCCAAAAAAGAAATCCAGCTGATCATGCAACAGCGTCAAACGGCTGTGAAGAAAGAGAAAAGCAGGCACAATCGTCTCCTCTTTCATCTCGTCCTCCGCAAACTGCGCAGCCACGGGGCCTACAAAGGACCGAATAAATTCACACATGGCCTCCGATTGAAACTGCGCGACATTACTCACACGGTGCAGGCGGTCAATATTAAAAATCACTGTCTCTTTTTGCGGGCTATCCGTCTGCTGCGTCAAGGCTTCAGCCATTTCTTGCTGCTGCTCGCCAAAGTTGGTAGCGACTGAAAAAACCCCTTGATAGATGGGATCGTAGGCATTCGCCTGCGTCACAAAGGTCTCTTTTAATGTCATGAGCTTATTATAGCATAATCCTAGAGAGGCGCTTCGTCGTCCAGCAAAAACTTCTGAAAGACTTCATTGCCGAGCATAAATCCCCGTTCTGACAGAGCGAGATTATCGCCATCAAATCTGACGAGGTCTGTTTTTGTCAGATCTGACAGAACTTTGGGGAAGACGTCGTCAAATTTGACCGAAAATTTTTCCTCAAAATTTCTGACGGAAACGCCAGACGCACGCCGCAAGCCAAGCCACATTTCTTCAGACATGATTTCATTTTTGCTGAGAATTTCTGACGACACTTTTTTATCCACCGCATTTATGTAATGCTGGATGGGCCCATGATTCTTGTAGCGCACACCATCCAGATAGCCCGACGCCCCCGCGCCAATCCCATAATATTCTGCATTTGCCCAATAAGTCAGATTATGTCTGCTCTCATAGTCTGGCTTTGCAAAATTAGAAATCTCGTAATGCGCATAACCAGCGGCTGTCAGCTCCGACAAAATATAGTCGTACATATCTGCCACACGGTCATCGTCCGGGAGATGCAATTTCCCCGCACGCTCGAGTTGCATAAAACGCGTGTGGTCTTCTAAAATCAAGCTATACAAGCTGACATGCGGTAAGTCAAGCGTCAGAAACTTCTCGACGTCAGATTTGACCTGATCCATCGTCTGACGCGGGAGCCCATAAATCAAATCCATGGAAATGTTGGCAAAGCCAGCAGTACGCAGTTTCGTCAGAGCTGACAACGCTTCTTCTGACGTGTGATTGCGTCCAATGCGCTTAAGTAAGGCATCGTCAAAGGTCTGCACACCCAGCGAGATACGATTCACGGGACTCTCTGCTAAGACCCGTAGCAACTCGCTTGTCAAATCTGACGGATTCGCCTCCACCGTGAATTCTGTCAAATTTGACAGGTCCAAATGCGCCGTCAGACCGTCTAACAAGCGTTTCATTTGTTTAGGCGTCAGTGTTGTCGGGGTCCCCCCGCCAATATATAAAGTCCGCAAGTCTTGAATATCATAGGATTCCCATTCCGCAAGAAGCGCCGTCAGATAATCATTCACCGGCTGCCCCTCAAGCAACACCTTCGCAAAATCGCAGTAATAGCAAATCTGCGAGCAAAAGGGAATATGCACGTAGGCCGCTTTAGCGCTCATGACCAGCCCTCCTTACGAACAACCACAACACCAAATTAAAAAGCAACAAATACACCGGAAAAGCTAAACTCACAAAGTTCCATGCATCCACCGCAAAAAACGCCGTTGCTGCGGCAAATGTTCCGCCAATATACGGCCCCACATGCTCCGTCTCAGGATTTGTCCATGCTTTCGATAAGGTCGGCACGCCCGCTAGAAAATCAGCCGCCATCGAAAAAATGATAGCAAGGACCGGATTGCGACTCAGCACCCAGAAAATAAGCGCCAACACCGAAATTCCTCCACAAATCAGGTCAAATCGCGTAATCTTCCACGAACCATGCCGTGTCACCACACTTGCGACAAAGACCACCAAGGGATCAAAACCCGACATGAATACAGGCACTGCCGCCCAGGTCACCCCCGCAGAAAATGCTGCAACCGCCGCAATCATCGGCGCCAAAAACCACAAAAACCAGGTCACCCGGTTCGGTTGCACCCGCCCTTTGAGTGTCAACCAGCTATAATAAAGCGCCGACGCAAAGGACACCACCGCCCCCACAAATACAAGGTATTTTAACACGTTCTAAGTATATCAAAAAAGCGCCAGCGAGGCGCTTCCTTTTCTAAATTTACTTCAGCCCAAACTATTCTAGGCTTGCAAATTAATGATACATTTTCAACAAGCCCAAGAAGCTTTCCGCCTCAAGGCTCGCACCACCGACCAAAGCGCCGTCCACGTTTTCTTTTTCCATGAGGCCTTCAATCGTCTCAGGTTTCACAGAACCGCCGTATTGGATACGTACCGACTCAGCCGTCGCATCGTCATACAGCTTACGCACGACGTCACGAATCACACCACAGGTCTCGTCGGCGATTTCATTAGTCGCTGTCTTCCCCGTCCCAATGGCCCAAATTGGCTCATAAGCAATCACCAAATTGGCGACTTGCTCTGCTGTCAAGTCTTTCAAACCATTCGTAATCTGTGAAGTGACCCATTCAGCGGTTTTTCCAGCTTCATACGTCTCCAAACTTTCGCCACAACACATGATTGGCGTCACACCCGCTGCAAACAAAGCTTTCGCCTTGAGGTTAATGTCCTCATCCGTCTCGTGGAAGTACTCGCGACGCTCACTGTGGCCAATGATCGCATAGTCAATCCCTTCAGCCGCCAACTGCTCTGCCGCAATTTCGCCGGTGTAAGCACCAAAGCCCTTGTAATACACATTTTCGGCCGCAACCTTCAATTTCTTGTCGCCGTGGTGCTTTAAAGGCACAAGATACAAAGCTGGCGCGCCGATTGCGACCTCAACCTTGTCCTCACTTGGTAACTTCCCATCAATCCCAGCGAGAAAGGCAAAAACGTCCTTTAACGTCTTGTTCAACTTCCAGTTACCCGCAATAATCGGTTTACGATTTGACATGTAAAATCTCCTTTTTAAAGTAATAGTTCCCATTTAGTATAACACTTTGTGATAGAATATTCAAAGAACGAAAGGAACTTTTATGCAAAAAATTTATTTATCCGGCTATACCAAACGCGACAGTGAAGGCATCTACACCGCCGATTTCGACGAGACGACAGGCCAGCTCGAAAATCTCGCTCTCTGGGCTGAGGCCAATGGCTCGACTTATATCGCGCGCGATGCGGCAGGACATATTTACGCCTGCGCCGCAGGACAAGAGCATACTGGCGGTATTTCAGCTTTTTCATCGGACGGCAAATTACTCAATCAAGTCTTAGCTCCTGGAGCAAGTCTCTGCTACGTCGAAGTCGATGAAGCCCGCAATCTTGTCTATGGTGCCAATTACCACCTAGGCGAAGTCCGCGTCTATAAGCGCTTGCCTGACGGCAGCCTCGAATTGACTGACACAATCAAGCACCCCGACGAACACGGCCCGAAGCCCGAGCAAAAAGGCGCCCTCGTGCATTTTACTCACCTGACACCCGACGGCAAGCTCGCTGTCTGCGACCTCGGCAATGACTCCGTCTATCTCTATGCCATCTCAAACGACGGCAAACTCACGCAAATCAGTAGGTACAAGTCCGCCCCAGGTTCAGGCGACCGACACTTGACCTTCAACACCGCAGGCGACTTTTGCTACCTCGCTTGTGAACTCGACTCGACCGTCGAAGTCCTCGCTTACGACGGCCAAGGCTTCAGCCTGAAGCAAAAAATTTCTACCATTCCTGCGACACACACAAGTTTTAACGGCGTTGCCGCCATCCGCCTGTCTCAAGACGACCACTTCCTCTACGTCTCCAATCGCGGCCATAACTCCATCGCCGTCTTCAAAGTCCTCCCTGACAAGCAGATAGAACTTATCGATATCACCCCAACACACGGCGACATCCCCCGTGATTTCAATTTCGATTTGACCCAGAACTTCCTCATTGTTGCCCACCAAGATTCCGACAATGTCTCCACTTTCAAACGCGACACCGCATCTAGCAAACTCACCCTCATCCAAAGCGACTTTGTAGGCCCCGAGTTTACCTGCGTGTTACCCGTAGCTAATTAAAAAGAGCTACCCAAGCTCTTTTACCAAAGACGTGCCACTTGCTCGTCTTTTTTCATTTGTGCGACGAGACTTTCCACCCCGTCAAACTTTTGCATCGCACGGATTTTATCTAGCCAATAAACGGTCAAGCTCTCCCCATAAATTTCCTTTTGAAAATCAAAAATATGTACTTCAAGCGTTTCTTGCGTCCCCTCAAACGTATCATTAAAACCAATCGACGCAAAACCTCTGCGCTTTTCGCCTTCCACTAAGACATCCACCACATACACTCCAGGACTTGGCACATGCACAAAATCTTTGATCACCAGATTGGCCGTCGGATAACCTAACTCCCGTCCCCGCGCAAAACCGTGCACGACAAGTCCCGTTGTTTCATAGCTCCAGCCAAGTAAACGATTCGCCTCGGCGACATTCCCCGACTTCACCGCCTGACGAATCCGTGTGGAGCCTATTTTTTCATCACCATCCAACACTTCAGGCACGACCACCACCCGAAAATCGTCTGTTGATTTTAAGGCTTTCATATCAGATCCCGTCGTATAGTCAAAGCCTGTCACCACAACCTTTGGCCTAAATTTAGACACCACATTTTCTGTAAATTCCAAAGCTGTCTGCGCCGCAAATTGTGACGTCATCGCCTGTAAATAAAGAGCATCCACTCCATTTTCTTCAAACAAAGCTGCCCGCTTATCATCCGAGGACAATTTCAAAAGCATCTCATGGGTAAATTGCTGAAAGGTCAAGACCGGCTTTTCTGGAAAAGTCAAAACGACAATGGGCAAGCCCAATAACGCTTTCAAATCCCGCGCTTCCTTAAAAAGCGCCTGGTGTCCTCGGTGCAAGCCGTCAAAATAACCTAGCACGAGAATGGTAGGCTCTTTTAATTGCGTCCTTTCATTAAACTCAAAAATTTCCATCTGTGTTAGTCTAGCACTTTTTTTGGTTTGTAGCAAGCCTCTACACGTTTTTCAAGGATTGCAATCAGCTTATCCTCAAAAAAAGCTGCCAAGATCTCCTCGGAATGCTCTGCAAAAAATACATCCCGACCAAAGCTAATCTCCATTCGCTCTTCTTCACTCACATCAACCCTCGGCAGATCAACGACTGCCGAAGATAGGGGTAAAAGATTAAAATTTCCTACTTGCACCTCTGCTACCTTCACCGCATTTTCTATCCGTAGCCCATTTGCCATGGTACGCGTAAGCTGACTCATATGTCCCGGATAGCCCAACTTTCGTGCCAAATCCACCGCAAGCGTCCGCACATAAGTACCTTTCCCGCAGGCTACACGAAAAGAAAATTTTGCGGTATTCTCCACAAAAGTTATGTCACTCGTGCGCTCAAACGCTTTAATCTCAACCTCCCTAGCCGGTCGGTCAATCACTAGGCCTTGCCGTGCGTACTCATAGAGACGCTTTCCCTTGATTTTCACCGCACTATACATTGGGGGCACTTGCGCAATTACACCTACAAAGCTTGCCATCGCTTTATCGACCGCTACTTCACTCAAATCACGTGCCACCGTTTTCGTCTCGACGATAGCTCCCTCAGCGTCCTCCGTCTCCGTCGCAATGCCTATCGTGACTTCTCCTATGTATTCTTTGCCCGACGCTTCCATATACTCCAAAAGTCGCGTCGCTTTTCCGACAGCAATCGGCAAGACCCCTTCGACTTGTGGATCAAGCGTGCCTCCATGACCGATTTTTTTCGTCCCTAAAATTCCACGAAGTTTGGCGCAAACATCGAAGGAAGTGTAGCCTTTTTCTTTATAAATATTTAATATACCTTCCATGTTAAAGCCTACACCTCCTTTATTCACTTACCTCACAGGCATGCTGTGAGTAAACGACGTCCAGCCGGCCTCTTTATACAAATTGATGATACCGTCCATCGTCAATCCACCAATTCCTGATATCTGAAACAACTCGTCAAGTGGTCATTAATAATCCCAATCGCTTGAAAATAAGCGTAAATAATCGTTGTCCCGACAAACTTGAAGCCCCGTTTTTTCATGTCCTTGGAGACGCGATCACTAAGTTCATCTGACGCCTTGATGTCCTTTTCAGATTTGTTCCCATGAACAATCGGCTTCCCCTCCACAAAGCCCCAAAGATAAGCATCAAAACTTCCAAATTCTTGTTGTACATCAAGTACTGCCTGGGCATTGACAATTGCCGCATTGACCTTCAAGCGATTCCGAATGATGCCTGCGTCATGAAGCAAGCGCTCACGGTCTTTTTCTGTATAGTTCGCGACTTTAGCCATCTCAAAACCATCAAAAGCCGCATAAAAATTGTCCATTTTATTCAAAATCGTATTCCAAGAAAGCCCTGCCTGGTTCAAATCCAAGACAAGCTTCGCATACAATTCCTGGTCATCATGAAGTGGCGTTCCCCAGAAAGTATCATGGTATTCGCGCATTTTGTCCGACGTCTCACACCAGGGACAACGTTGTTTTTCTGCCATAGTCAGCCTTCTTTCTTCGTAATCGGCGCCACACTCGCAAGGAGCTTCTTTAAGCCCACTTCGGGGAAGTTGATTTTGAGTTCACAATTCTTGCCTGTTCCTTCGACAGAAAGCACCAAACCTTCCCCCCATTTTTTGTGCACCGCCGTATCGCCAATCTCCCAATCCACAGATGGTGTAGCGTCTTTAGTCCCTTTATCCAGACCAAAGCTCGCCTTGCGCGCATGCAAAGCATCCCGCATGGACATGTCAGTAGCAAATTTCGGTTTGTTTTCGTATTTCACGTTAAAGCTTGCGCCAGGCTGGCGCGCACTCCCTGCAAATTGCAAGAGTTCGTCATCAATCTCTGAGATAAAGCGTGAGGGACGATTGTACTGGGACTGTCCATAGAGCATCCGAGAGCTTGCGTTTAAGAGATAAAGCTCTTTTTCCGCACGGGTAATCCCGACATAGGCAAGACGACGCTCTTCTTCGAGGTCATCCTCATTTTCAAGGCGGAGGCTATTCGGGAAAATGCCCTCTTCGACACCGATGATAAAGACCACAGGAAATTCCAACCCTTTTGCGGCGTGCAAAGTCATCAGGGTCACATTATCTGGTGCTATTTCAAAAGCCTCATCGTCCGTATCCGCAATAAGTGACAAATCATTCAAAAAGCGTGCAAGGCGGTCAATACCGTTTTCATCAAGTTTTTGCCCTGTCTCTTCATCAAAGGCACCATGGTCATGCTCATCAAAATTTTTCGTGACAGACAAGAATTCTTCAATATTTTCCACCCGCGCTTGAGATTCGAGCGTATTTTGTAAGTTCAATGCGGCGAGATAGCCTGTATCTTCTAAGACTTTCTCGACAAGTCCTGTTAGGTCAGCTGAAAGTGCCGTCTTTCGGAGATTATCAAAAATCACGCCGAGATGGCTTAATTCCTGTGCCGCTTTTCCCGTCATTCCCGACAAACTGATAGTTAAGAGGCTTTGCTCGAGACTTCTCTCTTCTTGGTCTGCAAAAAGTCTTAATTTCTCAACTGAGCCTGGTCCTACACCGCGTTTGGGTTCATTGACGATCCGTTCAAAAGACATATTATCCTGCGGATTCGCAATGACGTTCAAATAGGCAATGACATCCCGAATTTCCTTACGTTGGTAGAACTTCGTCCCACCCACCATGACATAAGGAATATTCGATTTTAAAAGGCTTTCTTCCATGACACGCGACTGCGCATTCGTGCGGTATAAGACCGCAAAATCACTGTATTTTTGCCCCTCACGAATCCCGTCCGCAATCCGCCTGGCAATATAATTCGATTCATCGCGCTCATCAGAAGCCCTGTAATAAACAATCTCGGAGCCTTGGTCGTTCGATGTCCAGAGTTCTTTCGGCTTGCGGTTAACATTGTTTTTGATGACTTGATTAGCCGCAGCGAGTATGGTTTTCGTCGAGCGATAATTTTCTTCTAAGAGTAAAGTCTGGCAGCTCGGATAATCTTTTTCAAAATCGAGGATGTTCTGCATATTAGCACCCCGCCAGCCATAAATCGACTGATCCGCATCCCCCACCACACAGATATTTTGAAAACGTGAGGCCAGCATTTTCACGAGCTCGTACTGCGCTTTATTCGTATCCTGGTACTCATCGACGTGAATATACTGATAACGGCCCTGATAGTAAGTCAAAACCTCTGGATTTTCCTTGAAAAGGCGCAGGGTCTGCATGATGAGATCATCAAAATCCATCGCCTCCGCCTTACGGAGTTCTTTTTGGTAAGCTTTGTAGAGACGCGCCACGACCAGGGTATATGGATTTCTAGCACTCGCTTGGGCTTCATAATCTTCAGGGGTCAAGAGGTCATTTTTCGCATTGGAAATCGTCCCTAAAATCGAGCGTTGATCCCATTTTTTGGGGTCTAGGTCCGCTTCTTTTAGAAGACGCTTCATAAGCGTTTTTTGCTCGCCTGGATCAATGATTGTGAAATTGCGATTGTAGCCAATGTGGTCGCCATCCCGCCGCAAAATCCGCACGCACATACTATGAAAGGTCGCAATGAGAGAATCATTTGCAGCAGGCGTCAAGGCCACCGCACGCTCCCGCATCTCGCGTGCCGCTTTATTCGTAAAAGTAATTGCTAAAATATTCCAGGGGTTAACGAGCTTTTCTTCAATCAGATAAGCAATGCGATGAGTCAACACCCGCGTCTTACCGGAGCCCGCCCCCGCCATAATCAAAAGAGGCCCTTCGGTGAGTTGGACCGCTTGAGCCTGTTTGTCGTTCATTCGATCTAAAAGATTTGTCATGCTTTTATTTTATCAAAAAAGGCCTAAAATTTCAGGCCTATTTTTTACTTGATAAGGCTTGCTGCTTCCTTATCCGCAATCACCGTCACATTCGCATGATTCTGCAAGACGCTCGCAGGACAATCTGTCGTCACAGGACCTTCAAGCATGCCTTTCACTGCCTCTGCTTTTGCTTTTCCAAAGGCAAGCAAGACGATTTGTTTGGATTTTAAGATGCTCGCAATTCCCATGGAAATCGCTTGACGTGGGACGTCTGATTCATTTTCAAAGAAACGCGCGTTTGCTGCGATCGTCTCAGGTGCTAAATCCACCACATGCGTCGTCACATCAAAACTGGTTCCTGGCTCGTTGAAACCGATATGACCATTGCCGCCAATGCCCAAAATCTGAAAATCAATCGGATGCGCATCAATCACGCCGTCATAACGCTTTACTTCTTCGTCCAAGTTGCTGGCTTTCCCATTGGGTAAGAAATTTTCTTTGAAAGGTTTGAAGTTAAAGAGATGTTCATTCATGAAATAACGGTAAGACTGATCATTCGCCCCGTCCAAGCCGACATATTCATCGAGATTAATACTGGTCTTATCACTAAAATCCAAATCTGAATTGACGACATTTTCATAAAAGGTCACAGGTGTGGAGCCAGTTGCCAAGCCAAAGGTCTTTGCCCCTCCATTGATAGCCTCGCGCAATAATTCGTAAGCTTTCTGTCCACCTTCTGCTTGATCTGCGACTTTAAATACTTGCATGATGTTCTCCTTTTTGTTTTTCTTAAATTGGTATAGACCAATTATAACAAAAATAAAATTTTTGTCAAGAAAAAGGTATAATATTTTTTATGAACATTAACGATTTTGATTTTGAGCTGCCCGAAGCCCTCATCGCACAAACTCCGCTTGCTGAGCGCTCTGCTAGTCGGCTTCTCGTCCTCGATAAAGACAGGCACACCATGGATGACCGCCATTTTACGGATATTTTGGACTATTTTGAGCCGGGCGACGCTTATGTACTGAATAACACGCGCGTCAATCCTGCCCGACTGTATGGCGAACGGCCCACAGGGGGGCATGTGGAGCTGCTACTCTTGAAAGAATTGGGCGATAATAAGTGGGAGACCCTAGCCAAACCTGCCCGAAAGATGCTTGTGGGTCAAGAATTGAGTTTTGGTAATGGCAAACTCAAAGCCATTGTCCGCGAAGAGCTCGAGCACGGCGGGCGAGTCATTGAATTTTTCTACGATGGTATTTTCCTCGAACTCCTCGATGAATTGGGCGAAATGCCACTGCCGCCTTATATCCACGAAAAATTAGACGACCCAGAACGCTACCAGACTGTTTATGCCAAAGAACCAGGCTCTGCTGCGGCACCCACTGCAGGACTGCATTTGACTGAAGATTTACTTAAAAAAATCCGAGCTAAAGGGGTCCACATCGTCGAAGTGACGCTCAACGTTGGGCTCGGGACTTTTCGTCCTGTTTCTGTCGAAAATATCGAAGAGCACGATATGCACAGCGAATTTTATACCTTATCAGAAGATGCCGCAGAAACACTCAACGCCGTGCGTGCCTCAGGTCAACGTATTATTGCTTGCGGGACAACTTCTATCCGTACTTTGGAAACTGTTGGGTCGAAGTTCAATGGCGAAATCCATGCGAGCAGCGGCTGGACAGATATTTTTATCAAGCCAGGCTATGACTGGAAAGTTGTCGATGCTTTTAATACGAATTTTCATCTACCGAAATCGACTCTCGTCATGCTTGTCGCAAGTTTTGCAGGTCGAGAATTTATCCTCAACGCTTATCAACACGCGATTGATGAGAAATATCGCTTCTTTAGCTTTGGGGATGCGATGTTTATCCATTAAGATGATGCAAAAAAATCCCAATTGGGATTTTAGTCTAAAAAGTCTTCTCGCGGTTTTCGGTTCCAGAAGCGCGTGCCAGGACGTTGGTGCTTGAGTGGAATTTCTGCGACGTGTTTCGGTGCGAGCTCTTCTCCTAAATAAGCTGCGAGTACTTCTTTTTGATGCGCAATCAGCGCATTCATATTATCCATGCGCTCTTCTGTATTTGAAACGTATTCAGCAACGATGTTTTGAAGATCCTGCATAGCGCTTTTTTCACTCTCAAGCTGCTTTTCGAGTTCTTTCATATTGCGCTTTGCGAGTTTGACGAGTTCATCTCTCGTTGGAGCTTCAATTTTTTCGTAGTCTTGAATCGCTTCAACAGGTGCCTCTTTAGCGCTTGACTCCTGTGGGATTTGTGGACTATCTTCTTCACTTTCAATAGTTGCCACACTGGTTTCATGCAAGTCCATTGCAATTCGTGAGACAATGACATTGGCACTTGCGTTCTCAGACTGTATCGGTGCTTTAGCTTCTACGACTGTCGCTTGAGAAGTTGAAAACTCTTGAAAAGTGTCTAGGGGCACTTGCTGAGAAATGACGGGGGTAGCGGATAGATTAGCTGCTGTGTTAGCTACTTGCGTGCGCGGGCTAAACGTTTCAAGTATTGGCTTTTGTTTTGGAAATTGTTGCGGCTTTTGCCCAACAGTTTCTCTGGGCTGACGGCTTTTAATCCCAAAAATTTGCGAGGGATTAATGACGAGCGCTTTGCCTTCTTCTTTAAATTTTTCTTGGTCTAAATTTTCCATAAGGTTGGGAAAGTCCATTATAACACCCTTTTATGCTTGACGCAAGTGTTTTAATTACTTGCGGCACTCCCGGGTGTTGGCATCATCTCAAAGAACATGTAGAGCCGATCCGCATAGCTGGGATGTTCTTCATAGTCTTTGATTTGTTCTTTGAGGAGCGTAAGGTGATCCGTGATAATTCCATCTACACCATCCACCATGTCCGAGCGCATCAACTCAGCACTATTGACTGTCCACGCATAAACAGCTTGGTTGTGTGCGTGCGCCGTCTGCACAAAACTCGCATCAAGCGTTGTGGCTTCCATCGTATACGCATTTGCAGGTGTCTCGGGAAAGACAATATTAAAGGGCAGAATAAAGCTCACGGGTAAATTGGGACTGTCAGATTTGACAGAAGACACGACATCATAATTTAGCGAATGAATCATATCACCATCTTTTGACAAGCGCGAGCCATAATCATTTAAAAAGCGTTTTGTCAAATTTGACGGGCTCTCAGGATCAAGAGCCGTCGTCTTAATCTCCACCAACAGCTTTTGGTGAAGCTTTTCAGCAGTAAGTAAATAGTCGTCAAAACTTGCAAGTTTAGCTGTATGATGATTTTCCGAAAGTGTTAGGTCTGTCAAATTTGACAAGGTCATTTTTTGAGGGGCTTTGTTGATTTTAGCCAGGTTTGCAAGCGTTGGATCATGAAAGACAACAAATTGCTTGTCTGCAGTCTCTTGTACGTCCATTTCTACGTAGTCTGGTTTTAGCTTATTCGTTGAAAGAAGCGAAGGAATAGAGTTCTGTACACCATTATCATCATTGACCCCCCGGTGAGAAATCGTAACAGGCTTTGCCGTGAGCATCCCCGTCATATACACCCAATTCGTCGCCAGTAAAATGAGAAGTCCAAGGCTCGTCAGAGTTCCCACAACCACTCGAAATCCAAGCGAGCGCTTCGTGCGCGTCTTTGAAACTTCAGCTGGTAAATAGCCCAAGCGACTCAACATAAAGCTAAACAGCAACATCCCAGCGAGTGTCAGTGCCAAAAAATTAACCACTTCCACGAGCACCATAAGAACTATCGCACTAACTAATGCGATACTAGACTTATCTAGCAATAACTGCAAGCCGTAAAACAAATAATAGAAGCCCTGCGAAATAAGCCAAGTCCCAAAAACAATGACCCCAAAATACAAGAAAAAGCTTACAAGTGGCACAAGACCATGTGTCGCTTTAAGACTCTCAGACACCGCATCCCGCAAGCTGCGTTTTTTCAAGATTAAATGCGGCAACACCAAAATCAAACGATTGCCCAAAATAAATACAAGGGCATAAAACGCAATCAAGATTACCATATTTAAAGGCTTTGCAAGAAAAAACTCCATCGTAAATGCAGGAATTGTCACTTTGGCAAGCAATGGCGAGGCAAAAACATACTTCCCAAATGGTAAAATCAGCAAGAAATAGCCTAGGAAAAAGAGCAAAATCCTAGGATTGACCACTTGAAGCGAAGCCAGTGCCTCTCGCAAAATCTGAAGCATAGAGCGCTCCCCCGCTTGAATGCGTGCCACCCCAACAAACTGAATACTAAACTGTACATAGACCAATAAAATCAATAGCAAAAGTAGGATCACTAAACCAAGCGCCCCCAAAGGATGTCCGAAAATAATCGTGCCTATGTTATTATAAGAAATAAATGGAATGCCGCTCACACGCATGATTGCGCCTGCCGCCACATTAAAGAGCGACACGATAATGCCATTCATGAGCAAATTCATCCCCAAAAATAAAAGTAAGTAGGCCCAAAAATGCCTACGAAATTCCCCCAATGCGCCATGCAAAAAATTAAAGATTTCTCTCAACATATCCCCATTATAACAAACCCCACAGTTTCACCGACTAATTTTATCTCGCAAATAAAAGCCATAGCCACTAAAGTTAGTTTACCATTTTGAAATTTCCGACGACGCACGCGAAAACACAAAAAGCACCTCTTCAAAAGTGCTTATCGCGTTAGGAGCTGAAAACGACCACAGGAGTTTTCAGGCAATGTATCTAAGTTTTCCCGTGGAAAGCTCCATTACGACGCACGCGAAAACACAAAAAGCACCTCTTCAAAGATGCTTTTCGCGTTAGAAGCTGAAAACGACCACAGGAGTTTTCAGGCAATCTATCTAAGCTTTCCCGTGGAAAGCTCCATTACGACGCACGCGAAAACACAAAAAGCACCTCTTCAAAGATGCTTTTCGCGTTAGGAGCTGAAAACGACCACAGGAGTTTTCAGGCAATGTATCTAAGCTTTCCCGTGGAAAGCCCCATTACGACTCACGCGAAAACACAAAAAGCACCTCTTCAAAGATGCTTTTCGCGTTAGGAGTAATTTATGAAAACGGAAGAACTGGCTTCCGAAGATAAGTATAGCAAGTCTCCCTTAACCCTTGCTTAACGACTTTACCCAATCGACCCTTCCATCGAATAACTGATCAAACGATTGAGCTCAACAGCGTATTCCATAGGTAATTCCTTCGTGAAGGGTTCAATGAAGCCCATGACAATCATATCTGTCGCTTCTTTTTCAGTCAAGCCACGGCTCATGAGGTAATAAAGCTGCTCCTCAGAAATCTTCGAGACCTTGGCCTCATGTTCCAGTGCGACTTGAGAGTTATGAATTTCGTTAAAGGGCACGGTGTCAGAGGTCGAAATATCATCCATGATAATCGTGTCACACTCAATGTGGGATTTTGATTTCGCGGAGTCTTTATTAAAGGTCACCTGACCACGGTAGTTGACGGCACCCCCGCCTTTGGAAATCGACTTCGAGATAATCGAACTTGACGTATTGGGTGCATTGTGAATCATCTTGGCGCCGGTATCTTGGTTCTGCCCACCGTTCGCAAAAGCAATGGAGAGCATCGTCCCACGGGCACCCGGACCATTGAGGTAAACGGCAGGGTATTTCATCGAGACTTTGGAGCCCAGATTCCCATCGACCCACTCGACCGTCGCGTTGCTCGCTGCCGACGCGCGTTTGGTGACAAGGTTATAGACATTATCCGACCAGTTTTGAATGGTCGAATAGCGCATGTAGCCGCCTTCTTCAACGAAAATCTCGACCACTGCCGCGTGTAAGCTTGACGCTGAGTAGGTCGGTGCCGTACAGCCCTCAACATACTGGATGCTGGCACCTTCTTCAACGATAATGAGCGTCCGCTCAAACTGCCCCGATTTTTCATTGTTAATCCGGAAATAAGCCTGAATCGGGATCTCGCAATGCACGCCTTTAGGCACATAGACAAAGCTCCCACCCGACCAAACGGCAGAGTTCAAGGCCGCGAGCTTGTTATCCGTTGGTGGCACGAGTTTCGAGAAATATTTCTTGAAAAGCTCCGGATAGTCGCGCAGTCCCGTATCGGTGTCCGTGAAGACAATGCCGAGCTTCTCGAACTCGTCTTTCATGTTGTGATAGACAACCTCGGACTCATATTGGGCGCTAGCCCCTGCGAGATAAGAACGCTCGGCTTCTGGAATCCCGATTTTCTCAAACGTATCTTTGATTTCCTGCGGGACGTCATCCCAGCTGCGGGCCGCTTTTGCGGATGGCTTCTGGTAATAGACAATGTCGTCCCAGTCAATCGCTGAAAGGTCTGGCCCCCATTTGGGAAGGTCGAGCTTTTTGAAAGCGGCGTAGGACTTCAAGCGAAAGTCGAGCATCCAGTCGGGCTCGTTTTTCGTGGCGGAAATCTCGCGAATCACGTCCTCAGTGAGGCCAAGACCTGTCGTGACAGCAATTTCGGCGTTGTCATGAAAACCGAATTTATATTCGTCCAATCCTTCAACGACTTCATTTTGTGTAAGTTGTTCAGCCATATCTGCTCCTGTCAAATACTTTTGACATTATTATACACTAAAAAAGCCCACTTCACATGAAATTGGGCTTGAAAATTTAATTACGCAATAACGCTTGACAGCGTTTATAAAAATCCTTGAAATCTGCAGTCGGGATTCCAGGAAAGTTCTCGCGCGCCGTTTTTTGCATTTGCTGAAAGATTTCCGTCCGATGGCTCTCAAAAAGATTTCGCCATTCTTGCACAAAGACCTGAAGTTCCTCCCAGAAAGGCGCCTCATCTGTTGTTCCAAAGCGTTTCATCGTAAAAAACAAACGTGCAAAGCAAATGTTAAACTCTTTTTGCAAGGTCTCAGGTTTCCATTCCTCGATTTTCTCTAAAATCAATCGTCTCGCCCGAACCTCAAGAAAGACCTTTGTTTTATTGTCCCACTTTGTCGTGAGTGAGTTTGGATTATAGAGATGCTCATAAATCGGCTCATAGAGACTTGCAGACTTTGCAAAAAGCGTGACAAAGGTCCTGAAATAAAAGTCTTCTGCCATATTTTGAATGTCTGGATGAAAACGGATGTTGTATGTATCTAACAGACTCCGTTTGAAACTCTTAGCATGCAAATAGTCCAGGCCATTTTTATCGCCCCGATAGCGAATCTCGTTGATTTGACCATTGTCGCCCAGCCGTTGCAAGAAAAAGTCGCAAAGCAACAGTTCAAAGGGAAAATCCTCAGGTAAATTCACAATCGGCGCCAATGCAAAAGACCCGTAAAGCCTATCATCCGCATCAATAAAGGTTACCCATTCGCCTCCAGAATGATCAATCCCATATTGCCGAGCAAGACCTGCACCAAGATTTTCAGAATACTGATGTAGTGTCAGCTGCAAAGTTGGATAAGATGCAATCAGCGACTTTTCATCAATCGCTGGTCCCCCATCATTCACAAGATGCACATCAAAGTGGGAAAAATCCACATTTTGCTGATTTGCAATCGAGTTGAGTGGTGTCGCTAGCTCATCTGATGTTTGCCCGTAAAAAGGAATGATAATGGATAAAACGGTCATAGAAAATGCTCCAAGCCATAGGCCAGACCGTCTGCCGTCATGACTTTTCGGATACCTAAAGCAACACCTGTCATAAAGCTCACGCGATCATAGCTATCATGCCGCAAGGTAAGACCTTCTCCCTTTGAGCCAAATAAAACCTCTTGATGCGCCACAAGGCCAGGTAAACGAACCGAGTGAATACGCATCCCATCCAGTTCAGCGCCACGTGCACCAGAAAGAGATTCTTTTTCGTCTGCTGCACCTTGATGATGACTCCTGCGCACTTCAGAAATCAACTCGGCTGTCTTAACCGCAGTTCCAGAAGGGGCATCTTTTTTCGCATCATGATGCAGCTCAATAATTTCAACATCTGGAAAATATTTCGCTGCTTCTTTGGCAAACTGCATGAGCAAAACGGCCCCTAGTGCAAAATTCGGTGCAATCAACCCTCCAAGTTTTTTTTCAATCGCAAGAGTCTGAAGTTCAGCAATCTCATCTTCTGAAAAGCCAGTCGTTCCAACTACTGGACGAAAACCATGCTCTAGTGCAAATTTTGTGTTTTCATATGCGCTTTGAGGTTGCGTAAAGTCCACCCAGACATCCGCTTGGCTACTTGTAAGGCTCTCTAGATCATGAAAAACAGGAACTTCTCCACTTACTTTTTCTGTCGCACGTGGATCATACAAAGCTGCTAATGAAAAGTCCTCTGTTTCATTGACCATGTTGACCGCCGTAGAACCCATTCGTCCCTGAAAGCCTGCCACAATTACTTTAATTGTCATTTTTTCTCCTAAAAAAGCGCCACAAGCGCTTATTATTCTTTTATTTTCGGTGTCCAGGCATAAGCCACTGCACCAAGCCCTAAGTGAGTTGCAATCACTGCCCCAAAAGGCACACGAATCGCGTCTGTAAAGCCTTGAGCATGGGCATAATCATAAAGCTCTTGCGCCCGTTCCTCACCTCTCGCATCAATGATATAAAGCTGATGCAATTCCGGCTTAGCCCCCTCTTTCAAGAGTTCTTTCATGCGAGCCATCATTTTCTTTTCGGTGCGGACTTTATCAAAGACAGCCACTTTCCCGTCTTGCGAGAAGGTCAAGACCGGTTTGATATTGAGTAAGGTCCCTAAAATAGCAGCACCGTTTGAGAGGCGGCCTGATTTGGACAGCCATTTCAAGTCATCAATCAGCATATAAGCTCGGTCTTCTTCTTTTTGAGTCTCAAAGGCAGCTTTGATCTCGTCCCAAGATTTCCCGGCCTGCGCTAAACGCAGTGCAGTCTCTACCATGTAGCCCAATGGCGCCGAGGTAATGGACGTCTCAGGGAAATAGACTATCGTTTCTCCGTCTTCTTGCAAGGCAAAGATATTTTGATAAAAGCCAGAAATTTCTTTGGATAAGAATAGACCTAAAATATGCGTATAGCCTTGGGCTTTGAGGGCATCAATCTTAGCTACCAAATCTCCAATTGCAGGCTGTGCAGACTTTGGCACATCCTCACACGTA
This sequence comes from Streptococcaceae bacterium, assembly GCA_031253335.1. GTDB lineage: Bacteria > Bacillota > Bacilli > Lactobacillales > Streptococcaceae > Lactovum. The sequence continues at coordinate 22,806 of JAIRWF010000007.1, read as the reverse complement.
GCCATGAGGTCATAAAAAGCCTCCTCGGAAATTTCCTTGGAGCTATAAGTCGTGCCATCAATGGTGAGTGGAATATCCAGAATATGAAGATTGTCATAGTTCTTATAGACTTCACTGATAGAGGCTGATGTATCTGTAATAACGGCGAGTTTCATACGCGCTTAAAACTCCAGCTTCAGTCCCGGCTCATCTAAGGCTACTTCGGTGAGTTCGTAAGTCAGACGTTTCAAGAGGTCAAAGAGGGGAGCTGCAAGCTCTTCAAGCTCCGACTGAACCAATTCTTCACGGCTCATGATTCGCTTGCCTTTCATGATGGAAATTTGCGAGAGTGAACTTGAAAGAACAAAGTTATCGAGCACAATCAAGGCAGCAAGCGTTAGTTGAATCTTAGTATCTTGAGCTGTCATCGTAGCATCTGCATCCAAAAGATGCACCTGAACATTGATACGCGTTTCAGGCGTTCCATTTTTCGCTTCAAAATCAAAATTGCGGGCGTCATAGTGATAAAAGCTGACGACTTCTTTTTCACGTTGTAATTCCATTTATCTTAATTCCTTCAAAAAATTTCCTTACCTTTATTTTATCATGTTTTCTTAAATTTAGCTAGTGTTTTAGCAGATCTCGGGCTTCTTGCGTCAGCGAATAAGTTTCAAGTAAGTCGGGACGTCTCTCCATCGTCTTTTTGAGACTTTCTTTCAAACGCCATTTGCGGATGTTTTCATGGTGACCGCTAAGGAGCACGTCAGGGACTTTAAGACCTCGGAAGTCTTCGGGGCGGGTATATTGCGGATATTCCAAGAGGCCTGAGCTGAAACTATCGTCTTCGTGCGAGGCCTCCTTGCCTAATACGCCTGGTATCAAACGCGTGATGGCATCAATCATGACGACAGCAGCTGCTTCGCCACCTGTGAGGACATAGTCACCAAGAGAAATTTCATCGGTCACAAGCGTTTTAATCCGCTCATCAAAGCCTTCATAATGGCCGCAAATAAAGACAAGTTGATTTTCAGTGCTAAGTTCTTTAGCTTTTTGCTGACTGAAGGTCTCACCCGCAGGATCCAGCAAAATCACGCGGGCATTCTCGTGCGGAAAATTGTCCAGACAGTCGAAAATAGGTTGCGGCATAAGAAGCATGCCCTGTCCGCCACCGTAAGGCATATCATCAACGTGACGCTGTTTGTTGTCGGCAAAATCCCTGAAATCATGCGTCTCAATCGTGATGAGACCTTTTTCTTGAGCCTTGCCGATCATGCTTTGATTGAGCGGCGTGAACATTTCGGGAAAAATGGAGAGAATATCAATTTTCATAACTTTAACCTTTAGATTGACACCGTCAATCTAAGCCCTCCGGGATTTCTACCTCGACGCGTTTTTCCACAGGATTTACGTTAAGCACGACGCTCGGGATGTAGGGAATGAGGAGATCTTTTTGTTGGTCACGTTTAATGACCCAGACGTCATTGGCACCAGGCGAGAGAATTTCCGTGATGGTGCCGATTTTTGTGTCATCTTCAAAGACGACGCAGCCGATGATGTCGTGGTAGTAAAATTCTCCTTGCGGGAGGTCGGAAAGTTTATCTGTTGCAATTTTCAGTGTCATGCCCTTGAATTTTTCCACTAAATTTATGTCAAACAAACCACCAAATGTCACTTGCCAGCTGCCTTTGTTTTCGCGCGCAGAGTGGATAGTGAGTGTTTGAATGAATTGGTCTTTATCAAAAAGACTAAGCTCCGCGCCATTTGCAAAGCGTTCTTCAGGAAAATCCGTAAAGGACTTTAAACGGAGTTCACCCTTGAGACCTACGGTATTTACGATTTCTGCGACGCGCAAGTAGTCAGACATAAGTACATTATAGCAAAAAGACTGTCTTTCGTCAGTCTTTTCTTTGTTTTATCTGTCACTTTCAGTCCACAGGACTGTGGCGTATCTCAAAAAAGCCTGACTTAGTTCGGCCAAATTTCTTGGGTAAGCGCATGGATGTAGTTTAATTTCGCCCATTGCTCACTTTCAGTCAATTCATTGCCTTCTTCGGTGGAAGCAAAGCCACATTGAGTCGAAAGTCCAAGATTTTCAAGCGGCACAAGATTTGCAGCGCCTTTCAATCGTGCGATAACTTCTTCTTTTGCTTCTAATTTTGGATTTTTTGAGGTGATGAGACCTAAGACAATGAAAACCTTTTGACGTTGATTCCAGATGTCCGTCAATGGCTCAAAATCACCCGAACGCGCATCGTCGTATTCCAAAAAGAAAGTATCGTAGTTGAGTTGACCGAGGTATTTCGCGACAGGGGCGTAACTTCCTTCAAACAGATAGGTCGATTTGAAATTACCGCGGCAGATGTGCGTTGAGACGCGGAGATCATCTGGCAAGTCATTTAAAACAGCATTGATGACGGTCACGGCATTTTCACAGAGTTGGGTATGATGCGCGACGTCGTTTTTGAGTGTCAGCTGAGCAATAAGATAGGCCCAGGTCGTGTCATCCAACTGGATATAGCGGGCGCCAAGTGTGTAGAAATGCAGGAGGGTCTCGTGGTAGGCTTTCGCGAGATCGGCGAGAAAGTCTTCCCAAGAGTCGTAAAAGTCCGCCCATTTATCGCTTCGCCCGTCTCGGAAGAACATCGTGGGACTTGGGATCGTCATTTTGGCGATGTGACCCGCCGGGATTTGCGATTGCAAAAATTCAAAATCTTTATAAAATGGATGCTCGGGGTTCTCAGCAATTTTGCCTGTAAGTTCAATATTCGTCGAGCGGGTCTTTGCCCCATGGAACTTGTAGCTGTCGTTTTGGTCGTAGGTGCCAACGCCATTAAGCCCCCAAAGGAAGTCCAGATGCCACCAGGAGCGATTGAATTCGCCGTCGGTCAAGGCATGAAGACCTGTTGCTGCTTCTTGCGGAATGAGCTTTGCAATCTCTGCCTGCTGAATTTTCACGACGTCGTCACGCGTGATTTTCCCAGCTTCAAAGTCTGCATGGGCTTGTTTAATCGCTTGCGGGCGCAAGTAGCTCCCGACTTGATCAAAATGGGTATGTGTGGGCATAAACACCTCCTAAATGTAAAACTTATTTTACACTTTCAAAAAAGGAAATACAAGTTTTAAGATTTTATTGCCATAGAAATCACTGGTCTGTCCTTACAAATACCTCTTCATGACCGCATTCGCTACACTTGCGCGGTTCATCGTATAGACATGCACGCCATCAACGCCATGCGCAATCAAATCGTCCAGCTGATGAAAAGCATACTCCAGACCTGCTTGTCGCAAGTCTTCAGGCGAATCCTTGTATTTATTGATTATTTTAATCAAACGCGTCGGAATGCTCGCCCCAAAGAAAATCAGGCGTTCCACATTGGCGACGCTCATAATCGGCATGACGCCTGCAGAAATTGGTTGCGAAATCCCCGCATCCTTTGCCGCCTCATTCATGCGGAAAAATTGCGCATTATCAAAAAATAATTGCGAGATAAAGAAATCCGCACCACTCTCAGCTTTCTGACGAAGGTGGTCCAAATTTTCCGTGTCTAAGGGCGAGGACACATGACCTTCTGGATAGCAAGCGCCCGCCACATTAAAGTGCCCGTCAGATTTGACAGCTTTGATCAAATCTTTTGCCAGGGGAAAGTCTCCCGAAAGACTTGCTGCATCTCCCCGCAAGGCCAAAATATTTTCAATTCTAGCGTTTGTCAACTCTGACAGAATGTTTGTCAGCTCTGACAACGTCAGCCCAGCAGCCGTCAGATGATGCAGGACCTCAGTACCCATCTGGCGCTTGATATTTTCAGCAATTTCTGACGTCTTATCCCCTGAATCGCCACGGTAAGTCACTGAAATAAAATCTGGTTGCTTGATAAGCCCTGACACTGTCTGATAAATCGTCTGCGTCCCGCTGTCAGTCTTCGGTGGAAAGACTTCAAAGGAGACCACGGGCTTTCCCGCAGCATTTTTTTCGTAAAAAATCTCAGAAATTTTCATTTGCACAACTCCCTTTAACTAATTACCAGAAAATTCTTTGACACGAGCTCAAACGCTCTTGAAGAATGTCTTTGCAATATCCACGCTTATCATCGCATCCTTTGCATAATAATCTGCCCCGACAAATTCGCGATATTCTTCATTCAGCACGGCACCGCCAACCATGACTTTCCCGTCAAAGCCCGCCTCACGTAGTGCTGTAATTGTCTTTTTCATATTTTGCACCGTCGTCGTCATCAAAGCCGACAAGCCCACCAGCTTAATTTCTTGCTGTTCTACGGTTTCAACGACTTTCGCAATCGGCACGTCCTTGCCCAGATCCACAATGTCATAGCCATAATTCTCAAGAATCATCTTGACAATATTCTTGCCGATGTCGTGAATATCGCCCTCGACCGTACAGAGCAAAATCCTACCCGCCGACTCCGCCTGTGCGCCTTGCTTCAAAAGATAGTTTTTCAGGACTTCTTGCGCGTTTTTCGTGGCCTCAGCCGATTGCATGAGCTGCGGCAAGAAAAGCGTCCCTGCCCCAAAAGCGTCACCCACTACATTCAAGGCCGGAATAAAGTAACCATCCACAATCTCAAGCGGTGTTTTACCCTCTGCGAGCAACTTCTTCGCCTCAGCCTCTGTCAACTCCTTGCGCCCGCGAATAATCATCTCTTTGAGATCCAGTCCCTCGTCATTTTGTGCCACAGTGGTATTATCTGCACCACTTGCGACGTTTACTTTCGTATGTTGCTCTTTGTCAATAAAATCCATCGCCTGAACGTCTTGATTCAGCAAGACTTTGAGACTTCTCACGACCGACATCATGTAGTCGGACTTTGGATTCATGATGGGCGCAGAAAGCCCGATTCCTACCGCTTGTGCCAGAAAAGTGCCATTCAAAAGCGCCCGATTTGGTAGGCCAAAACTAATATTCGAGAGGCCCACCACTGTGCGGACATCCAACTCATCATTCAAAACTTTCAACGTCCCCAAGGTCACGGCCACTTGCTCTTGCTGGGCACTCGCTGTGAGTACCAAGGGATCAATCATCACGCGTGACTTCGGAATGCCGTAGCTCGCAGCTTCTGCTATAATCCGCTTCGCAATCGCCACGCGCTTTTCCACCGTATCAGGGATCCCGTCTTCATCAAGACACAAGCCCAAAATCACCGCACCATATTTTGCAGCAATCGGCAAGACTTTTGCGAGATTATCTTTTTTCCCATTGACCGAGTTGATCAGCGGTACGCCGTTATAATGCCGCGCGCCTGCCTCAAGTGCCTCAACCTCAGAACTATCAATCTGCAGCGGCAAATCGAGCAAACTTTGAATCTCCGTGACGGAATCGACCATCATGGCCGCTTCATCAATCTCAGGCAAACCGACATTGACGTCCAGCACATCCGCCCCCGCATCCCGCTGCACGACCGCTTCTTTCATGATATAGCCCAAATCATGCGCCCGTAGCGCTTCTTTGAAACGGGCCTTCCCCGTCGGGTTAATCCGCTCGCCAATCAAGGTCAGCTGATTTTTCTTGACTTCGACCGTCTTGAGCCCGGAGGTCAAAAACGTCCCCGTTTTCGGCTGTAGCGCCACTAAATCCCCAGCAGCGTCTAGCAACTTCCGCAACCCCTGGGTAAATTCCGGCGTAGAACCACAGCAGGAGCCTAATACGCGCACACCCAGCTTCAAAAACTCCGCAGCCGTCGCACAATACTCTTCAGCTGTGATTTTATACACCGTCTCACCATTTTCCATGACGGGAAGTCCTGCATTGGCCTGGATGATAACGGGTACCGTAGCGACCGACAAAATTTCCTTGACCATTGGTAAGAGTTCACTTGGGCCTAGGGAGCAATTCGCCCCGAGCGCATCGATACCTAAATTTTGAAGTGTCAACGTCGCCGTCACAGGGTCTGTCCCCACAAAAGTCCGCCCGTCCGCCTGATAGGTCATCGTCGCAAAAATCGGCAATTTAGTGTTTTCCTTAATGGCCAAAATCGCAAGCTTCGTCTCGAGCAAATCCGCCATCGTCTCGAGAATCACCAAATCTGCACCGTTTGCCTCCGCGAGGACCGCCTGCTCTTTGAAAATGTCGTAGGCAGCGTCAAAAGACAACGTCCCCATGGGCGCAAGCATATGCCCCGTAGGCCCCATGTCATACGCCACGTACATTGGTCCCGCATTACGCGCGAGTTTCACCGCTGCAGCGATAATTTCGGGCAATTTCTCCGCCGGCAACTTCGCCCGATTCGCCTGAAAGGTGTTGGTCGTGAGAATATCTGCGCCAGCTGCTACATAATCAGCGTGAATCGCAGCAACAATCTCAGGATGCTCGAGATTAAAATACTCCGGATTCTCCCCTGTCGGAAGCCCGCGAGCCTGAAGCTGCGTCCCCATTGCCCCGTCAATCAAGAGGCGCTTATTTTTTAAATCGTCAAGTAGTGTCATTTATCCTTTACCTCAATAGGGCGTGTCTATCTCCGCCACTTGTGCCTGGCTGTCCGCTCTGATAACCCTACGAGCATCGCTGTAAGGTGCAGACCGCGCCAAGTCGAGCCGCAAAAACCGAGTTGCTTTCAAAGACCAACTCTAGCTATGCGTGCAATCACTCGAAGACGAATGAGGAAACTCCGTTTCCTTATCCGCAACCTTGACACGATGTGTCAAGCGCTGTCGCGTGGTTGGGCGAAAAGCAGGTGTTTAGAGGTGACCAATATTAAACTTCCCATTTTGCACCATCTCAACCGTCAAGTCCTCGGGTGCCTTGCGACGCGGTTTTGCGAGTTTCTCATCCTCAAAGAGACCAATAATCGCCGTGACGGACTTACGTGGGACCATGAGTGATGTGGCGGTGAGGTTAATACCAAGCGTTTTTGTCGCATCCATAGCAGCCAAAAATTCCTTTTGCGTCGGAATCAAAGGCAAGTCTCCGTAGCCTGGGCTAAACCTGGAATTCAACGTATATTCAGCCATTTCATGGTCAATTTCGACTTCTGCGAGATCTAGCAAGCGCTCAATATATTCCACACAGCAGGCATCCAAAATCCGCGCCTTTGTGAGCTCTGAAACTTCGTAAAGGCGTATGGCGCGTTCAATTTCAATGCCCAAAGTGCCTGTGAGTAGCGCCACTTTCTGGGCTTTTCGCAAATGATGATTGATTTTCGTGCCTCGAAGTTTCAAATCCGTGCCTAACACTTGAATTTCATTTTCAGACAGGATTTCAAAGTCAAAAATCCGCCAGAGATAGCGGGCATGAGAGCGCTCTTGGACCTCAAGCGAGAGCTCGTCAATTAAAGTAGAGACTTCAGGCGTCAATTCTTGCCCGCGTCGATAGCCCAAGTAACGGAGGATTTCTTGTTTGCGTAGGGGAATCATAATAAGTTAGCTAAGTCTTTCAGCGTCGTGTCGGTGGGGTATTTGCTAAGGAGAGTTTGCATCAGCTCGTTTCGTGCGGCTTGATTTTCCACAAGGTGTAAGTGTGTCTCAAAGGTCGTGAGTTGTTTTTCGGCGGTTTTCAGAAGCTGGGAGACGGCTTGCTTTGTGGCAACAATATTTTCCGCGATTTCACTCAAGCTAAAGTCCTCCTGGTAATGACTCTCAAAAACAGCACGCTGGCGGGGGGTCAACAGTTCGCCATAGCTGTCGTAGAGACTGTTCATATAAGTCGTTTTTTCGAGGGTCATGTCTTGATTTTAACATATTTTAGGGATGAGGCAAACTTTTGTTATAATAAGGGCATGAAGACGATTTTAATCGTGGATGATGATGCAGCGATTCGAGAACTACTTGCGACGACGTTTTTGCGTGAGAAGGATTTTGAGGTCGCACTTGCCAGTACTGGAGTCGAAGGCTTTGAATTAGCACTTGAGAAGGCATTTGATCTTTTGCTGTTAGACGTGATGATGCCAGGGCTTTCAGGAATTGAGGTTACACAAAAGCTGCGTGAGAATGGGGTTGTCACACCGATTTTGATTCTCACAGCACGTGAGGACGAGGAGGCGCGTCTTAGGGGACTTGGGCTTGGGGCCGATGATTATCTGGAGAAGACGACACCCATGAAAGAGATTGTGCTACGCGCGCGGGGCTTAATTAGACGGCATACGGACTATGATAAAGCGGGAGGCGCTCTTCTTCGTGGGAAGTTCCAGCTTTCAGATTTGCTGGTGGATTTGGATGCGAAGTCCGTGACCTTTGAGGGGAAGCTCGTCTCTTTAACAAAACGGGAGTTTGATATTTTGGCGTATTTGATTAAGCATCAGGGAGAGACCGTGAGCAGGGATAAGCTCTTACTCAAGTTTTGGGGGCTTTCAAGTGATGTGGCAGAGACACGAACGATTGATGTGTCGCTGTCTCAGCTGCGTAAAAAGTTGAAAAAACGCTATATCCGCACAAAGCGGGGCTATGGTGTAATTTTTGATGCGAGTTATCTGGGGGAAAAGGAGGGCGCATGAAGCTCTTACGCGAAAATTGGAAGGCGATTGTAGGCATCACGGTGCTTTATGTGCTCCTTGGTTTTCTAGTGGCCTTTTTAATCACGAATAATATCTTGGACAGTGATACCAATCGGGCCTTGAATCGGGCGAATGCGGTGTCACTCTCACCCAGCGCGATTGGATCAGACATTGCGATATTGCCCGGGACAACAAACTCTGCTGCTGCAAAGACCTTGAGGAGTGGTGCTGCTTACGCACGGGAAATTAAGGCAAACAATCTTGTTGTGACGATTGCGGTGCATACAAACGGGGAAATATCACGCTTTATCCAAGTAACAGACACGAGGACGCCGACCGGTTTTACGATGGGAGTGATTGCCTTTATGGCATCGCTATTGTATGCCATTACAATATATGGGCTTTTGCGGCGTGCGTTGCGGATGCGAGATTATCGTGCGATGTTGGTCGCAAAGGTGCGCAATATTGAGCGCTCGCCTCTCACACAGAATTATATCATCACGAAAAACGATGACCAGGTCACAACGGCGATTAATCACTTGGGCGAGGCGATTCAGCAGCAAATCATCTCCAACAGTGAAACCAAGCAAAATCTTTATGAATTTATTGAATTTTTCCAGTTTCCGATTTTTGTTTATGATGGAAAGGGCTCAATTCATCGGGCAAATGCGGCCTTTCAAAATGAATTTGGCGAGCAGCCTTCGATTGATATTTTTAGTCCTTATCCTGACTTTTTGAGCTTTCTCGTTGAAAAGATGGTGCGGCCAGATATTCAAAATAAGACCTTTTATTTTGAGGCGATGGCGAGTTACTATGAGGTGCATTTTAATCCGCTGGTCCATATCAACAATCGCTATCTAGTCAGTATGAACGATGTCTCGCAGTACCAGCAGATTGTCACAGCGCATAATGACTTCATCGCAAATGTCTCGCATGAGTTTAAGACGCCGCTTGTCTCCATTCGCGGCTTTGCAGAGCTGTTGAGCGAGGCACCAGAGCTTAAAAAGGCGTCAAAACGCCAGGCGAAGCTGATTCAGCAAGAATCCGAGCGTTTGATGGCTTTGGTGTCTGACACTTTACTTTTGACGCAGCAAAATCCACGTATTGTACATCAATCGGTCTCTTTGTCAAATTTGACAGCTTCCATCCTAGAGAATTTCTCAGGTCAAATCAAGGAAAAATCGCTGAAAGTCTCGTCAAATCTGACAGATATCACTATCAAATCTGATGAAACGAAAATTCATGCCATCTTCAAGAATTTAATCGAAAATGCGCTAATCTATACGCCTGAAAAAGGGCAAATTTCTGTGAGCCTCGTGCCTGCGGCCAATCACGTCCAGTTTAGCGTGACAGATAACGGACCTGGTCTTTCAGAGCTTGAGCGCCAACGGATTTTTGAGCGTTTTTACAGGACTGAAACGGGCGACGTCAATCCACAAGGAACGGGGCTTGGCCTTGCGATTGTGCAGAAAAATGTACAGGACTTGGGCGGGCACATTGAGGTGCGCAGCAAGGAAGGTGAAGGGACGAGCTTTATTGTGAGTTTGAAGGCCTAGTGAAAAAATCCCCATTTCAGGGGATTTTCTGATAAAATGGACGCATGACTTATTTGATTTTAGCTAATCCAAACTCGGGTTCAAAGCGGGGAACATCCGTCGTGAGTGAGCTTGTCACGCATTTTACTGCCGCACATATTGACTATAAACTTTTTCTAACTGCTAAAAAAGGCGATGAGACCCTAAAAATGAAGGAACTTCTCGCTGTAAAGGATGAGTTTGACCGTGTCCTCATCATCGGGGGCGATGGCACCTTGTCGCTTGCGATGAATGTATTGCCTGAGGAGATGCCTTTTAGCTATATTCCTGCCGGAAGCGGTAATGACTTCGCACGCGCCATGGGTATTTCCAAAGATCCGCTTACAGCCTTCACGAAGCTCCATGATCATCCTGAGACGAAAGATATTTTTGTGATTCGCTACGAGACGGCGCATCAGCATGGCATCGCAATGAACAACATCGGCATTGGGCTGGATGCAGCAATCATCGAAGAAAGTGAGCGCGGACATCTCAAGAAGGCACTCAATACACTGAAAGTCGGCTCTCTTTTTTATCTCATCTCGGGTCTGAATCAGCTTTTTACCAAGAAGGCGTTTGCGGCTAGGGTTTCAGATGTTGCAAACTTTGAAAAGGCGTTTTTATTCACAACAACGAAGCACCCTTATTTTGGAGGGGGCGTCACGATTGCGCCAGACGCAACAAATAGCAAGCCTGAGCTTTATCTGTGTGAAGTGGATAAAATCCCAAAAAGGCGCATGTTTCAGCTCTTGGGAAAAATTGTCAAAGGTACGCAGGTTGGAGATAGCGAGTTTCATCAGCATATTGCAGGTCACTTTGAAGTGACGATTGATCAGGACGAGCCCATGCAAATAGATGGCGAGCTGCATTACCTCACGGCGCACGACACCTTGAAGATGACAAATGCCAAGCGCCAGATTATCTTCTAAAAATATCTTGTCAAGTTTGACAGAATTTGAAGCACCTTCTTTCAACTTGTGCACGGTATTTATGTCAACTGATCCATTGCGTTTATCCCTGTCAAATTTGACAGCATAAACCTAGCAGCAAAAAGCCCCTGTCAGATTTGACAGAGGTCTTTCATTCGTCTTTTTGAAGTTGACGGAGCAATGCGTCGATCTTATCGCCATAGGCAATCGACTCATCTTTTGCAAACTTGATTTCAGGAACTTTAAACATCGTCAAACGGTGCGCCAATTCACGCCGCACGAGACCCGTTGCCCTGTCAAGCCCTGCCTGCGCCTTCTTAGCGTCTGAGGCAAGGTCGGATAACAGCGAATAATAAATCGTTGCTTGTCCCAAATCCCCCGTCACTTGGACATCTGTGACGTTGACCGCATCGACTCTGGGATCTCCCACGTCATGCCGCAAAATCGCCGCTACTTCCCTTTGTATCTCAAGGGCCACGCGATCAACTCGGTGCTGATTTGCCATAGCTCAGATATGAGTCCAACTGCTCTGAAGTTGCGCAAACTAGAAAAATTTACCCTATTTGCCAAAACTTCAAGGCGGACGAACTCAATTCCTTTCATTTTATTTTTTCAATACATATGGGAGAGGCCAGAAAGTTTCACTTCCTTATCCCTTTACCTGATTGACTCAAGGCTCTATCAGCGCTTTTTTTCAATCATTTCGTAAACTTCGAGAGTATCTTCAGGTGCAACATCATTGAAGTCTTCAATCATGAGTCCACCTTCTTGCGCATTTTGCACCTCGCGCACATCGTCTTTGAGATGCTTAAGGCTCGCAATCGCGCCGTCATGCAACACGACCCCATCGCGAATGACACGCACATGTGCATCACGCGTCACGTGGCCACTTGTTACCAAGAAACCAGCAATCGTGCCAACTTTTGAAACTGTGAAAATCTCCTGAACATGCGCTTCGCCGACAACCTGCTCTTCATACTCAGGATCAAGCATTCCCTTCATTGAAGCCTCAATATCTTCTAAGACCTTATAAATCACACTTTCCAGGCGAATCTCAACCTCTTCACGCTCTGCAGCAAGCCTTGCATCTGCCGTTGGACGGACATTGTAGCCAATGATTAAGGCATTAGATGCCGCTGCAAGTGACACATCGGATTCATTGATAGCCCCCACACCCGCGTGGACAATATCCACCTTGACTCCTTCAACCTCAATTTTTTGCAGACTTGTTGAAAGCGCCTCGGCATTCCCTTGGGCATCCGCCTTGATGATAATGTCAACGGTCTTAAGCTGCCCTTCTTTGATGGTATCAAAGAGATTTTCCAAAGACACACGGCGCGTATTCTGACGTTGGACGAGTTGTGCCCGCTTGAAGCGCTCCTCGCCTGCTGCGCGTGCCGTCTTTTCATCTTCAAAGACCGCAAAATGATCCCCCGCTTGTGGTACATCATTGAGACCCGTGATTTCAACGGCCGCAGAAGGTCCTGCTTCCTTTTCACGCCGTCCTAAATCATTAACCATTGCACGCACACGCCCAAAGGTATTACCTGCAACGATTGGATCTTGCTGATGGAGCGTCCCTTGCTGTACAAGCAGGGTCGCAATCGCGCCTTTTCCTTTATCCAGACGTGCTTCAATAACTGTCCCAATCGCACGCACCGTTGGATCCGCCTTCAACTCCTGCATTTCAGCGACCAAAAGCACCGTCTCAAGCAAGGTATCCAAATTTTTATCGAATTTCGCAGAAATCTCAACAAACTCTGAATCTCCCCCCCACTCGGTGGAGAGGACTTCGTGCTCTGCCAACTCCTGAATAACACGCTGTGGATTCGCCCCGTCCTTATCAATCTTATTGATTGCGACTACAATCGGCACCCCAGCAGCCTTTGAGTGGTTGATAGCTTCAATCGTCTGCGGCATGACACCGTCATCCGCAGCGACGACCAAAATCGTAATATCCGTGACTGAAGCTCCGCGCGCACGCATGCTCGTGAAGGCTTCGTGACCTGGCGTATCTAGGAAAGTAATCTTTTTGCCATTTAACTCCAGCTGATAAGCCCCGATATGCTGTGTAATCCCGCCCGCTTCACCTTCTGTCACACGAGACTTGCGCAAATGATCGAGGAGCGTCGTCTTCCCATGATCGACGTGCCCCATGATGGTCACAACAGGAGGACGTGTCACCATCTGACTTTCATTGAGATAACCCTCTTCAACAAAGAGTGACTCAATGTCTGACTTATCCTCAACAACCTTCTTTTCAGGCGTCACGCCAAGCTCCATGAGCAAGAGCTCTATCGTCTCGTCATCAAGCGACGTATTTTGCGTCGCCATCACGCCCATCATGAACAAAATCTTGATAAATTCAGCAGGCTCGCGGTGCAAGAACTTCGCAATATCCGCAATCGTCATGCCTTCTGTGTATTCAAACGTTTCAGGCAACTCAACAAATTTCCGCTCGACTTGTGGCGCTTGTTGCGTCCCTTTCTTGCGCTTGCCACCTGCATTCCAGTTGGAGTTACGTGCATTTCTGACCTGGTTACGGTTGTCATTGACATGGAGTGGCCCACCCGCACGATTTCCGTCATTAAAACGAGAATCTTGATTGCCAGACTTTGATTTGTTGTTACTACGACGTCTGCGGTCATTTGCGGGAAGTGCTGGTGCATCGTTAAAGACACGCTTTTGCACGCCCGAGTTTGAGGAAGTGTTACCACTTTTACGGCTGCCATTGGTGTTGCTGCCGCGTCCAGCACTCGTGGAACGATTATCGTTACGTCCACGCCCATTGTCACGCATGCCAGACGCTTTGTCTTTCAGGCGATCTTTGAGTGGCTTATCTGAAAAGACTTCTGCTTTCTTGACGACCTTGATTTGGATCTTTTTAGGGGTCGTGTCAAATTTTGATTTCTTACGAGGCGCCTCAGCATCAGATTTTGGTGCTTCTTTTGGCGCGTCAGATTTGACAACTGGCTCATTTGCGCCAGATTGTGGGCTGTCAGATTTGACAGGGGTTTTCTCAGCTGCTTTTTCAGGGCTGTCAGATTTGACTGACGTCTTTTCAGCAGGTTTTTCAGCTGGTTTTTCAGCCGTTTCACCCTTTTTGGCAGCTTCACGTGCTTTTTGGCGCGCTAAAATCGCCTCGTCAATCACGACCGCTTTCCCTTGGAAAGTCACAGGCTTCTCTTTAGGCTCGGCTGGCTTTTCAACTGCCTTATGCGAACGCTTTGGCGTCTCGCCTGGCGTTTCCCCTTTCATATTATCCAAAAGTCGCTTGACGTCAGCTTCTTCAATCGACGATGAATGCGACTTCACATCTAGTCCAATCGCTTGAGCTTTCGCCACCAACTGCTGATTGCTAAAACCAGTTTCCTTCGCGATTTCATTGATTCTTTTCTTTTCAGACATACTGTCCTCCTTGTTTAACTTAACGCATGAGGTAAATTCTCCATCATTGTTTTTGCAAATCCTAGATCACACACAGCAAGCACTTTTCGGTTGGTTCCAATTGCTTGTGACAGCTCATCAGCTGTATAATCAAGCCGTAAAGTCACCCCATAGCTTGTCGTTTTATCTGTCAGTTTCTTCTTGAGATTCTCCGAGGCGTCACTAGCGAGAAAGACAAGCGCACAAGACTTCTCCTGTACTGCTTTGATAACGAGTTCTTCGCCCGTCACGAGCTTTCCAGCGCGCCTCGCAAGCCCCAACAAATTTAACACTTTAGTCATAGTCAGGTGCCAAGTCCGCACTATAGACTTTCTGGGAGAGCTCACGCCGCCCCACTTCACGGGCTACATAGTCAATAAGTTCCTCATAGAAACTCTCAGGAATCGCTGCCCCAAAGGCTTTGTTAAAAACCTTCTTTTTTTTGGCAAGGGCCGCTTCTTCTTTCGTGACAGCAATGTAAGCACCTCTGCCATGTGCTTTCCCAGTCGGGTCAATCGAAATCTCCCCTTCTTTGGTATAGGCAATGCGCAACAGCTCACGTTTCGGAAATTGCTCCCCTGAGGCAAGCGACGTGCGCATCGGGATTTTTTTAGGCTTCGCTGTCTTCTGCGGCATCTTCATCCTCCGCTTTTTCTGTGTCTTCAGGTGCTTCAGCTTCTCCTGCTGCAACGAGATCGACATCAATATCACCCAGCAACTCTTCAAGACCCACTTGATCCGCAGCCGTTTCTGTAAGATCCACCTCAGGAATCGCTGTCAAGGCCTCTTCCTTGGCTGTTGCGACCTCCGTTTCCACCTGATCCAAGTCTGCTGCATTTTCAAACTCACTCTCATCAAACTCAGAAGCCTTCTTAATATCAATCTTACAATGCGCGACTTGAGCAGCGAGACGGACATTTTGCCCACGCTTACCGATGGCAAGTGAGAGTTGGTCATCTGGCACAATCGCAAGCGCTGAACCATCCTCAAAGGTATAAACCGCATTAACACTGGCAGGCTTCAGGACATTACGCACAAGCGTGGCTTGATCGGCTGACCACTCGATAATGTCCATGTTTTCCCCATGCAAGTCGTTGATAATTGGCTGGATACGTGAGCCCCTGGAGCCCACCATCGTCCCAATCGCATCCACCTTCTCATTGTGGCTGCGTACCACCACTTTTGCACGATCGCCTGCTTCACGGGCAATGGACATGATTTCAACTGTACCATCAGCTACCTCAGGGACTTCTTTCTCAAAGATGCGTTTGAGCATCTCTGGCGCTGTCCGCGAGACATAGACCCGTACACCCTTTGGTGTAATATCGACCTTTGAGACATAAACCTGAATACGATCCCCGATTTTATAGTGTTCCCGACGGATCTGATCAAACTTCATGAGCATCGCATCGACACGACCCAGCTTAATAAAAATCGCTTTGTCATCGACACGATCCACAATTCCAGAAATCATCTCATCTTCAAACTTCTTGTATTCAGCTAAAATATCGTTTTGCTCTTCTTCTTTGAGGCGGCGCACAACATTTTGCTTCGCCACGCTGATAGATGAGCGCGCAAAGTCTTTCAACTCTTCTTGGAAGCGGATTTTATCACCAACTTCATACAAGTCATTCAACTGACGCGCATCTTTCAAGCTGATTTCAAGACGTGAGTCAAAGACTTCATTGACCACTTCACGCACTGAGTAAATCAGGAACTGCTTTGTGGTCTCATCATAGACGACTTCGACATTCTGCGCTTGCCCGTATTGTTTTTTGTAGGCCGCAATAATCCCGTCTTTTAGCGCATCAATGATAATTTCAGGCTTCACGCCTTTCATGCCTTCGATTTGGCTAAATAAGGCGACAATATCGACCTGAGGTTGTGTTCTTTTTGCCACGTGTGTTCTCCTTTAGAGTAATAATATAGTTTGTGCTTTGGCAATATTGCTTCTAGCAATAGAAATTTCTTTGTGTTTGTTTTTGTCTGTTATGACAAGTGTCAATTCGTTTTCTGTCAAATTTGACAGCTTTCCCACGAACTCTTTTTGACCTTCAACTTTCTGATAGCAGCTGATAAAGACATCTTCCCCGCTCGCCAGAGCTTCGTCAAATTGCTCGGTCTTGGTTAATGGCCGCTCCGCCCCAGGACTTGCAACTTCTAGCATGTAGCCCGCTTTAGGGAAAGGATCCGGCTTGATTTTATCAAGCAAAGGACTAATGATTTCAGACAAGTCACTTGTCTCATCCAGTTCAATCCCACCTGGTTTATCCACCAATACCCGCAAGACATCCTCATTTCCCATTTTCTCCCATTCCACCGCATAGATGTAAAAGGGTTCTGGAACGTGCGGGCTGATGAAATCTTCCACAATTTCTGTCAGTTCTGACAAAGGCAAATCCTTTCATTTTCACGGCTGTCAAATTTGACAAGGCCACGTCAACAAAAGTCGCGCCCCGAGGGACGCGCTTCATTGATGAAAATAGTATACCATAATTCTTTTAAAGTGTCAATTCTTGGGCATTTCCACATCCAGCAGAACCACTTCAGAGCCTTTAGGCTTTGGTGTGACTGGGTTGTAGAAAACCATAGACATCTCCACATAGTCCAGATGCGTCTCTTTCGGTGCGCCAAAGATGATATTATCCTTGAAATCCTTCGTGAAACTATCAATGAAATCATTACACTCGCTCATATTATCAAAAAGCATGATGTCGCGTTTATTTATGGTCACTTTCACTTGATGCGGCGCAGGCTTGATAGCTTCCGTTTCTGTCTCATATTTTGGCACGTCCAAATGCTCACGAACAATTTTCACCGCATCCGACAAGGGATTCACGAGGAGCGCAGTGACTTCTGAGTGTTTACTCAAAAGTGCCAAGACCTCCTCAAAATCATAAGACTTCTGTCCGCGAGAGGTCTCCCCCTGGCTTTCAGGGACTTGCTCCAGAGAAGTGTAAACCCCAAGAATTCCTTCATGGACATTCAAAAAATCATTCAGACTCGCATCAAGTAGCATTGCGTGACCTTTCAAATAGTCAAGTACAGCCGTCTCCTCCGCTTTCTCAAAGACCTTTTTCACGGGCTGCATCGCTGAAAATATATCCATTAATAGCCCTCCAAACGCGCCTTATAATGCTCTAGGTCTGCTTTAAGCTCTTTCAAATTATCTGATTCAAATTTCTCACAAATTTCCTGCGCCAAAACAGTCGCGACGACATTTTCCATCACAACCCCAGCGGCAGGCAAAGCTGTCGGATCGCTCCGCTCAACGCTTGCTTTATAAGGCTCATGCGTCTCGGTATCGACCGACATCAAAGGTTGGTACAAGGTCGGAATCGGCTTCATGACGCCCCGCACAATAATTTGCTCGCCGTTTGTCATTCCGCCTTCAAAACCACCGAGATGATTGGTTTTTCGCGCATATTCACCGTCCCAGACAATTTCGTCCATGACGTCAGACCCCTTGCGTTTCCCTGCTTCAAAACCGAGACCAAATTCAACCCCCTTAAAAGCATTGATGGAGACCACTGCACCCGCGATTTTGGCGTCAAGCTTTCGGTCATAATGGACATAACTACCGAGACCCGCAGGTACGCCTTCTACGCGCACTTCAATAATTCCGCCAATCGTATTGCCATCGCGTTTCACTTGATCAATATACTCGCGGATTTCTCCTGCCTGGCTATCCACGACAATCGACAAATCATTCTTCCGTGCGGTTTCTAAAATCTGCCCAACTGTTAAATCTTGTGGCAATTCAATTTCTTTCCCGCCAAAATTTACCACGTGATTGGCAATCTGAATCCCAAGTTCGCTCAAAAGCTTCTTTGCAACAGCCCCTACTGCGACCCGCATCGTCGTCTCCCGCGCTGAGCTGCGTTCTAGAACATTGCGCAAATCGTCAAAGTCATATTTCATGCCTCCGACGAGATCTGCATGCCCGGGCCGCGGTTTGGTGAGCTTTCTCTGCGACTTAATCGCCTCATCCACATCTGCCACACTCATGACATCTGTCCAATGGCTAAAATCTTTATTGGGCAAGGTCAACGTAATAGGCGAGCCCAATGTCTTTCCGTGGCGCACGCCAGACGTCATCTCAATCTGGTCAGACTCAATTTTCATGCGGCCTCCGCGGCCGTATCCACCCTGGCGACGCTTCAGCTCGACATTGATGTCTTCTGCCGTCAAGGAAAGCCCCGCAGGGACGCCCTCTATAATGGTTGTTAAGCGCGGGCCATGCGACTCGCCCGCTGTTAAATATCGGATAGTCATACCTCTAATTATAGCAAAAAGTCGCTAAGAGCGACTTTTCTTGATTTTATCCGCCACTTTCAGTCCACAGGACTGTGGCGTACAGCAAAAAGTCGCTAAGAGCGACTTTTCTTGATTTTAGCTTTATCTCGCTGCGCGCGCATTGAACTGAAAAATATGGTCGGAATTTCCTCCCTATTTTTCAGTCCAAAAAGTCGCCTTCAGCGACTTTTCCTGATTTTAGCTTTATCTCGCTGCGCGCGCATTGAACTGAAAAATAAGGTCAGAAACTCCTTCCTATTTTTCAGTCCAAAAAGTCGCTAAGAGCGACATTTCCAGTTCATTCTTTTTCCCAGACATCTGCGAAATCTTCTCGTCTTTCAAAAAGCGTTTTAGCATACGAACACTCGGGTATAATCTTACGTCCTTCTCGTCGCGCTTTTTCAACGCCGTGTTCCACAAGCTCTTCAGCTAGATGCTGCCCACGATACGCAGGATTGACAATCGTGTGCGTAATCACAAAAAAATCAGAAGAAACATCTCTCCACGTCATCTCTCCAATCTCATCATCTCCATCATAGAGCGCAAAACGATCCTTTTCTTCAACAAACTTCATCTCTTTTTCACTTTCTTTTTGATTCCTTTAGATTTAACAACTTTAACATTTTGACTTGTGGACGAGGAAATACTAATTTCGTAAAATCCTCTGGCTCATACCAACCCGCATTTTTGGGCGTCCTTTTTTGGAAATTCCCCGCCAGCTGGCAACGAATCACTCGTACATGCCACCTGAGATGACTAAAAACATGCGTGATTTCGCCAAGCTCCTCCGTTTTCAAAATATCCACTGAAAACTCATCTGGAAGTTTTGGATGCACATTTTTTGTCTCAATCATGGGAAAAGTCCACATTGCAGCAAGCAAACCTTGTGTCGGACGCTGCACCAAATAATAAGCCCCCTTATCTTCAAGCACAAACGCTTGATAATACACATCCTTGGGCTTTATCTTGCTTGATTTGACAGGGAAACTCTCTTGATGCCCCGACCTGTTTGCCCCGCAAAAGTCACGAATCGGACACTGCAGACAATCTGGCTCTTTAGGCTTACAGATTTGATTTCCCAAGTCCATCATCGCCTGATTAAAATCACCTGGCCGCTCATGACTCATCACATCCCGCAAAACTGAGGAAAAGATGCTACGCGTTTTTGCTTCAGAAATATCCGCAGAAATTTCAAAAAGTCGTGAGGTGACACGAAAGAGATTCCCGTCAATCGCTGGCTCAACAAGGCCAAAGCAAATACTCCCAATCGCAGCCGCTGTATAAGGCCCAATTCCTTTTATGCTTAGAATTTCAGAAAGTTCTTCAGGAAATTTTCCACCAAATTTCTGTAAAATCTTTTGCGCCCCAGCTTGCAAATTTCTTGCACGCGAGTAATAACCTAGACCTTCCCATGCTTTGAGGACTTTTTCCTCCGGAGCTGCCGCCAACTTTTCAAGCGTTGGAAACAGCGTCAGCCAATGCTCAAAATAAGGAATCACAGTCCCCGTTTGTGTCTGTTGACACATAATTTCAGACACCCAGATAGCATAGGGATTATGAGCCATATGACGCCAAGGCAAGTCCTTATAATTGCCTGCATACCAATCAAGCAAAATCTCTTGAAAAGCAGCAATTTTTTGTGACGACCAGTCTATATGCGATTTTTCAAGAAGTTCCTCTGGCTTAGTCTTTTTTTGTGTCATGAATGCTCCTGAAAAAATTGACCACTCTCAAGCCTACCAAAGAGAGTAAGAAAATATACTTTATGCATAACTTTCTTAAAGCCCAAAAAATTCTTTGGTCTTAATGAGGCTTTCAACCAACTTATCACAATCTTCGAGCGTGTTGTAAAGGTAAAAGCTGGCTCTGGCGCAGGCTTCCATATCAGGCGCGATTTGACGGATGAGTGGCTGGGCGCAATGATGACCGGCGCGGACAGCAATACCTTCCATATCAAGCGCTGTCGCGACGTCATGCGGGTGAAGACCGTCGATGTTGAAAGCAAGCACGCCTGTGTGTTCAGCTGAATCTTGCGGGCCATACACCGTTATGCCAGGGATGTCTTGAAGTTTTGGGAGAACATAGTGGATGAGCTCTGCTTCGTGCTGCTGGATTTTGTCCATCCCAATCTGATTGAGATAATCAATGGCGGTGCCTAGCGTAATCGCGCCCGCAATATTAGGCGTCCCTGCTTCAAACTTCCAGGGGAGCTCAGTCCAAGTGCTATGATCTTCATAGACGAAATCAATCATTTCCCCGCCAAATTCAATAGGCTCAAGTTGATTGAGAAGTTCTTCTTTGGCATAAAGCACGCCGATGCCCGTTGGCCCCAGCATTTTATGACCCGAAAAGGCGAAAAAGTCAGCGTCAAAGTCCTCTACGTCAATCGCCATATGGGGCGTGGATTGCGCACCATCAACGACAAGATAAGCACCATTTTCATGCGCGAGCTTCGCGATATCTTTCACGGGATTGACCGTCCCCAGGACATTTGAGGCTTGCGCAATGCTTACAAATTTAGTCTTGTCCGTGATGAGTGCTTTGAGGGCATCCATATCGAGCTTCGTTTTATCGGCAGTCAGCGGCGCAAATTTCAAGAGTGCACCCGTGGCTTCTGCAGCTTGTTGCCAAGGGACGAGGTTGCTGTGGTGCTCGAGGATGCTAATCACAATTTCGTCACCTGGTTTCAGTAGTTGGCGGGCGAATTGCGCCACCCAGTTGAGGGATTGTGTCGTGCCTTTGGTGAAGAGAATCTCGCGGGTTGAAGCCGCATGGATAAAGGCACGTACTTTCTCGCGGGAAGCCTCATAGCTCGCCGTGGCACGTTCTGCCAGAGTATGCACGCCACGGTGGACATTCGCATTGTCGGTCGTGTAATAATCGCGCATCGTATCAAGCACTGCTATCGGTTTCTGGGTCGTTGCGGCATTGTCCAGATAGACCAAAGGCTCGTCGTTAACAGCTTGGTCGAGAATAGGAAAGTCTTTTTTAATATTTAGCATGGCACTCTTTTCTGTAAAATATCTTTGACATATTATAGCGTAATGCCATCAAAAAAGCTATGATTAGAGCTCAATCGTCGATTTTACCGATGTCCACACGACTCAGCGTTTCATAAAAGTTTTCATGCGAACCCGCGAGAATAATGGGAACTACCTTATCTTTTAAAATGATGTAAGCAACTCGATAATCTGTTTTAGCATAATGAAAAGCCCAGACATAGAATTCTGAGAGATTCCCATGCTTCTTTTCCCCAAGGTAAGGATCTTCAGCAATAGATTCATAAATAATATCCAGAAAACGCTTTTTTAATTCTCTATCTTTTAACTTTTTGAGATAATGCAAAACGCGAGGCTCAGGCGCGATTTTATAAACCAATTTCAGCCTCAATCTCAGAGCGCGTCATAGTTTTAGAGGAATACTCGGAGGCTCTTTCCACCATCTTATCTATAACCACCTGTAAATTCACCTGACGGTTAACGAATTCTTTCAGAATCTCGTCCTTATCCGTCAAGCCTTCCTCCAATATGTCTGAGAGTACTTCTTTACTAAAATCAAAAAAGTCAGTTTGTGTCTCAACAAAGCGATAAAAGATCCCATCGTGTCGCAGCTCAGGCTCCATGGCGATATCTTCTGGAATTTGGAAAATCTTCGGCACTGTTAAAGCTAGTGAATTACCTTGTTTTCTTGTTTTTGTAATCATTTGTAAGTACCTCCATAAATATTTTATCAAATTTTAAAGATAATTACAAGTAAGTATTTTACTTCTTGAATTTCGTTAGAACATAAAGAGCGTTGTGTTAAATGCTGCGCTTGCGTTCCCACGCGGTCAGTGATGGTCTTGGCGTTGTGGATGATACATCCACGTCTCAAGTTGTTTTGCGGACTCATAGTTACCGCCATCACTGCCACTTGCTAGCTATTCGCCTTATTTCTGCTCATGCGACTGTGAGCAAGTTTTAGAGCCTCTTTTTGGCTGGGAGTGTGAAAACTTAGAAGAGCATTCACAATTTGCTATTTTCACAAAGCTGGGATAGCTCCCTTTGTTGGCACTAGGTAGTCCCCACCGCTTAAGCTCCTTGGCTGTCCCTAACCCGATTCTCGGATGGACGACATTTAATCAGCCTGTGCATAGCTGAACCAAGGTATAATAAAAGCGCC
>JAIRWF010000028.1 GCA_031253335.1 Streptococcaceae bacterium | reverse complement strand
GACGGCAGCAAATTCGTGACCGGCAACCGCTGTGAACGTGGTCAGGAAAAAGCAACGCAGATTCGCACAAAAGCAACTGATAAAAAGCAAAACCTCGTGGATTACAAATACCGCAAGCTCTTTGCCATGCATAGTTTATCAGCAAAAAAACAAACTCGTGGTGAAATAGGCATTCCGCGCGTGCTGAATATGTACGAGAATTATCCGTTGTGGCACACCATGCTCTCAGACCTTGGGTTCCGCGTGATAATTTCTGATAAATCCGACAAAGACTTATTTGAAGAAGGCATTGAGACCATTCCGTCGGACACCGTCTGCTACCCCGCAAAGATGACGCATGGTCATATCATGAATCTCTTGAAAAAAAGTGTTCCCGCGATTTTCTATCCAAGCGTCCTCTATGAACAAGAGGAACAGTCTCAGGCGCAAAATCACTACAACTGCCCGATTGTCCAGTCTTATCCTGAAGTCATCAAAAATAACGTGGATGAAATCCGCAATGGCGCTGTGACTTATTTGCATCCCTTTATCAACCTCGCAAACCCTGAGCAAGTCGCAAAATCAATTTGGCAAGCACTTGTAGAGGCTGGCTTTGATGACTTGCAGCTCGCAGAAGTCTCACAAGCCGTAAACCATGGCTACGAAGTCCTTGCAGATTTCAAAGCAGACCTTCGCAAGAAGGCTGAAGACTTGCTGGTTCAGATAAATCTCAATAACGAAAAAGCGATTGTCTTGGCAGGACGTCCTTATCACTTGGATCCCGAGATTAACCACGGGATTAGCCAAATCATCACACAAGAAGGTTTCCACGTCTTGACAGAGGACATGATTAGCCACCTCGAGGATGTTTCAGGCCTACGCGTGGTCAATCAATGGGTTTATCATTCACGCCTTTATGCGGCGGCGCAATTTGTTGTAAAAAATAAAAATCTCGAGCTTGTCCAGCTGAATTCCTTTGGCTGCGGGCTCGATGCCGTCACGACCGACCAAGTCGAAGAAATCATGCGCGGTCACAACAAGCTCTATACGGTTCTCAAAATTGACGAAGGCTCGAATATGGGTGCGGTCCGCATTCGTCTGCGTTCGCTCAAGGCGGCAGTCAATGAACGCGCAGCCAATCATGTTGAAGCGTCGGTTGAGCTGAAAGAAATTGTCCAAGAAACACCGCATTTCACAAAAAAAATTGCGAAAAAGCATACACTTTTAATGCCAATGCTCTCGCCGATTCATCAGGAAGGTCTACTTGACGAAGCTTTCAAAAAATCTGGGTACAATGTGGTCGTATTGCCTGAAACGCAGACCTCTATTAATAATGGCTTGAAATTCGTTAATAACGACTCTTGTTACCCGGCGGTCATCACGATTGGACAACTCATCGAAGCGCTACAATCTGGGAAATACGATATCAATAACACCTCCGTGATGATGACGCAGACGGGTGGCGGCTGTCGGGCGACGAATTATATTCCTTTGCTGCGTAAAGCCTTGATTGATGCAGGATTCCCGCAGGTCCCGGTCGTGTCGCTTTCTATGGGCAATAAAGGCACTGAAAAAGGTTTCAAATTTACAGCACCACTCCTCACCCGCTTCATGATTGCAGTGCTTTATGGGGATCTCTTTGAACGTGTCGTCTATCGGACGCGGCCTTATGAGCAGGTTGAAGGTTCGGTCAATGCCCTGCATGCGAAATGGCTCGAAAAAGCGCGGCATAATGTGCAATCCGCTTCTATCTTTGAATTTAATCACAACATGAAGCAGATTATTCGGGACTTTGACACGATTGCACTCGACGAAAGCCTCAAAAAGCCGCGCGTCGGTGTGGTTGGCGAAATCCTCGTGAAATACTCGAAGACTGCAAACAACGATATTGTGGGAATTATCGAAGAAGAAGGCGGCGAAGCGGTTGTGCTGGATCTCATCGGCTTTATGAATTACAGCCTCTACAATCAGCTCTGGAAGGCGGATGAATTGGGCTTTTCGGGAAAGACCAAGCTTCTGGCAAAGACATTTATCGGGATTATCAACATGCTGGAAAAGCCAATGAATAAGCAACTCGAAGCATCAGCCAGGTTTGATGCGATTGAGTCGATTTATGAGACGGCAGCGAATGCTGAAAAAGTCCTCTCAGTTGGGAATCACACGGGTGAGGGCTGGTTCTTAACAGGTGAAATGATTGAGCTTTTGCAAAAAGACGTGAAAAATATCGTTTGCCTTCAGCCATTTGGTTGCTTGCCAAATCATATCGTCGGAAAAGGCATGTTTAAAGAACTTCGCAGACAATATGAAGGCGCCAATATTGCGCCGATTGATTATGACCCAGGAGTTTCGAGCGTCAACCAGCTCAATCGTATTCGTTTGATGATGGCGACTGCAAAGAAACGTGAGAATAAAAACGTAGAAGAAGTACTACACTAAGCCAAAGTACGGAGTAAATAGCTTCGTGCTTTGTTTTTCATCGGAGAGAATTTTTGGGACAAATTTGTTATAATAGAAAAAGATTTTTGAGAGAAAGGGATGTGTAAAGTGGTTGAACTATTTTTGTCGCCCTCTTGCACGAGCTGTCGCAAAGCACGTGCTTGGTTGAGCGCACATCATGTTGAATATCGTGAACATAATATCATGACGCAGCCCTTGAAGACTGAGGAAGTCCGCCAGATTCTCTCAAAAACAGAGAATGGAACTGAAGACATTATCTCGATGCGTAGTAAGATCTTCCAAAAGCTAAATTTAGACGTTGATTCCTTGACGGTTAATCAGCTCATTAAATTAATTGCGGAGGAGCCATCACTTTTAAGACGTCCGATTATTATGGATGACAAGCGTCTTCAGGTTGGCTTCAACGAAGAAGATATTCGTGTCTTTTTGCCACGGCAATATCGCCAAGTTGAGCTAAATCGCTCGCGCAAAGCTGTCTGATGGCGGATAATTA
The DNA here is from genome assembly GCA_031253335.1 of Streptococcaceae bacterium. GTDB lineage: Bacteria > Bacillota > Bacilli > Lactobacillales > Streptococcaceae > Lactovum. The sequence continues at coordinate 48,366 of JAIRWF010000028.1, read as the reverse complement.
CAGCTATCCCTTAGATGAAAGTTGGAGTACGTCTGAAATGACGATAGTCATCAAGTACTTTAATGCTGTCGAAGATTATTACGAAAAGACTGCAAGCTCTGATGAGGAATTTGCGAGCGCTTATCGGGCTTTTAAAGAGGTCGTTCCCAGCATTGCAGAAGAAAAATGGCTGGATCGTGAATTTGAAAAAGCCTCGGGCTACTCCTGTTATCAAGCACGGAAAACCATTTTAGGAAAGTAATTTAGAATAGTTAGAAAGACTTGCAGGTGCTGATCTACAGGCGCATGCAACAGCCTATTTTATGGATAAAATTATTGTACATGGCGGAAACACGCGGCTTGCGGGCTCAGTTGAAATCGAAGGAGCGAAAAACGCGGCTTTGCCGCTTTTAGCAGCGACGATTTTGCCGTCGGAAGGTCAGACGATTTTGCACAATGTGCCCGTCCTCTCTGACATTGAGATGATGATTGGCCTCGTGAAAAATCTCGATATTTCGCTTGAAGGCTCGCGCGAAGAAAAACAAGTCATCGTGCACCACGACGAAGAAATTAAGTCCAAAGCCCCCTACGAGTTCGTCACAAAAATGCGTGCAAGCATTGTGGTTATGGGACCTATTTTAGCGCGGAATCACCGGGCGCTCATTGCCATGCCTGGAGGATGCGCGATTGGGTCGCGTCCGATTGACTTGCATTTGCGGGGCTTAGCACAGATGGGCGTCACCATTACTCAGAAAAACGGCTATATTGACGCCATGACGAATGAACTCAAGGGTGCGGACATTTATCTCGACTTTCCATCGGTCGGTGCGACGCAAAATCTTATGATGGCGGCGACGTTGGCGAATGGCCAGACCACGATCGGCAATGCAGCGAAAGAACCTGAAATTGTCGATCTTGCGAACCTCCTCAATAAAATGGGGGCCAAAGTCCGTGGCGCTGGGACTGATACCATCAGTATCACAGGTGTTGAAAAAATGCATGGTGCTGAGCACTCGGTGGTGCAAGATCGCATTGAAGCGGGAACTTTCATGGTCGCTGCAGCGATTACTGAGGGCGATGTCCTCATTCAAGACGCCGTCATGAGCCACAATCGGCCACTCATTGCAAAACTCCGTGAAATGGGTGTCAGTGTGAGTGAAGAAGATGAAGGCATTCGCGTTCAAGGACCTACGCAGCTGAAAGCGGCTAATGTCACGACCCTGCCGCATCCCGGCTTTCCAACGGATATGCAAGCACAGATGACCGTTGCACAAGCACTTGCGGACGGCGAATCGACGATGATTGAGACGATTTTTGAGAATCGTTTCCAGCATTTGATTGAGATGCAACGCATGGGCGTTGATGTTGATTTTCAGGGACGCCGCGCGATTATTGAAGGGGGGAATTCGTTGTCTGGCGCTGAGGTCAAAGGAACGGACCTGCGCTCTACAGCGGCACTCATTCTTGCTGGACTTGTGGCGGATGGCGAGACTTCGGTAACAGGACTTAAGTACCTGGATCGTGGCTATTATCAATTCCACGAAAAACTCAATGCTTTAGGCGCCAACGTTGAGCGCATCACGGGCGCAGAGGATATTTATGAGATAGGTTAGAGACTTGCAAAAGTCTTTTTTTAGTTTTACAATAAAGTTTCATGGACGAACAAGCAAAAATCGCGCGTGAGGCATCACATAATCTCTTTACCCTGTGGTTTGGGGTATTTATGGCTGGTGTCGGATTTTCGGCGATAATGCCTTTTTTGCCGCTTTATATTGCGCAACTCGGACATTTCAACAAATCCACGCTGAATATTCTCTCGAGCGTAACTTTTGCGGTCACTTTTATCATGACGGCCATCATATCACCTGTCTGGGGACGCTTGGCCGATAAATATGGGCGTCGTCCCATGCTCTTAAGAGCATCGCTTGGGATGGCAATCGTAATCGGCACGATGGCTTTTGTGACTCAAGTCTGGGAATTGGTTGCCCTGCGTGCCTTTCAAGGCCTTTTTGGTGGCTTTATTTCGAACGCCACAGCGCTTATTGCAACACAAACGCCGAAAGAGAAGGCGGGTCGAGCTCTGGGGATTCTTGTCACAGGGACGACCTCGGGGCAGCTCATGGGCCCTTTGATTGGTGGTATTATTGCCTCGGTCGTAGGCTATCGTGGGAGTTTTCTCTTTACAGGAACCTTGCTGTTTTTGGCCTTCCTCCTCACAGTTTTCCTTGTCACGGAGACGCATAAACCTGGAGAACTCATAGATGAAAAGGAAAAACCTGCATCTTTCAAAACGCTGCAAAACAAAAACCTCTTGATTGGGCTTTTTCTCACGACAACGGTCATTCAGCTGGTTAATACGTCAATTAACCCGATTATGGCGCTTTTCGTGCGCGAAATCAATCATACGAATTGGCCAACAACCTTGATTGTCGGGATTGTGGCAGCAATGCCTGGTATTTCAACAATTATCGCGGCGCCACGTTTTGGAAAATTGGGCGATAAAATCGGCCCGCAATATGTGATGATGGCGGGCTTTGGCCTTGCTTTTCTTGTGCAAGGAGCGACTGCCTTTGCAGGGACGGTTTTTATCCTCATGGGCCTACGCTTTATGATAGGGATTAGCGATGCCACGATGCTGCCACAGATTAACTCCATGCTCACAAAAAATGCCCCGTCAGAAATGATTAGCCGAATTTTTGCTTATAATCAGAGCTTTGCCTCCATGGGGAATGTTGTGGGGCCGATTGTGGGGGCGTTTGTGGCAAATATCTGGGGCTATCGGGGGATTTTTATTTCGGGTGCGATTTTCATTGCCATTAACTTCATGCATTATCTGACAACAATACGTGAGTTGAAGAAATAATGTTCAATTCGTGTAGATCTGAGACGTTTTTACCTCCCAATACACCATGCCGCATATAGTGGGATGTAGTTCGTGGTTTCATCTGAGCCGAAATTTTGAGGAGAGAGCTGAAGACTTTGGCGTGGATGGTACAAGCTTTGGTAAATAGTGAGACTTTTACGGCGGGAGAAAGAGAGTTGGATTTCCAAAGGTGTGTTGTCAGGGAGGATAAACGGAAGGTGCGCCGTATTGCCGCTATGCCAGTAGGACAAAGATTGGAAGTTAGATATGAGCTGCTGGGCAATATAGTTGTGCGCGAGGACAAGCTCATCTGTCAAGTGAAGAGCAAGAAGTGCTGTATCTAATAGATAGAAGCGTGTTTGATCTGAAGCGTCGCGGTGGCAAGGGTGAAAGAGCCCAGTTGTTAGGAGCCAGTCAAGAGCTGAAGCATATTTTCTGGCATTACTTTTTTTTTCAACGAGATCATAACGAAATTTTTGGCTTTTTGTTTGTGTTAATTGAGAGGGGAGGCTTTGGTAGATGCGGCAAATCTTCTCGCTTTCTGCATGGCTTGTTGTCCAAAAGTGAGCATCTGAGAGATAACGCGCCTCAATCTCCTGAAGAATGCGCGTCGAGAAGTTCTCTATCTTTTGGTTAGAGGCATGAATATAATTTTGGACTGACTCAGGGAGCCCTCCTACTTGTAAATAATCGTGGTACAATCTGAGCGCTTGCTGATGCGCACCTGAATAAAGAGGCTGTCCATTTTGAAAACAGCTGAATATTTCATCTTTGAGAAGCTCATGCCCACAAGCAATGAGAAACTCTTCAAAATCCATGGGATACATTGTAAGACAATCTACACAGGCTATAGGAAAATCAGAGAATTGTCTCTTGAGCGCAATGGATAAAAACTTTCCTGTACAGATAATACGAGTATTTTTGGGAAAGTGGGGAAGCTGAGCCATAAAAGCTGGAGCGGACTCAATATTTTTAAAGAAAAAGAGACAATCTTTTGAAACGTTAAGGTGCGTGCAAAGTCTTTTGAGCCCATCAGAAGGTGAGAGGGATTTTTCAAAAAAATTTGCGAGCTCGGAATCTATTGAAAAATCAACCTCGCAGTCAGGCTCAAAAAAATGCCTGATGCTATAAGACTTCCCGACATAGGGAGCCCCTAAGATTAAAAGAGGTTTTGGAGAATCACCTTCAAGCCAAGATGAAAATTGTTCTTCTATCTTTCGCCACATAAAACGATTATAGCAAAAAAATGTATTAAATACATATTTTTCATAGATAGAAATAGTTGAAAAGTCAAAAGGAGTCGAGAATATCAAGGACTTTGGGGTTTTCTTGCAAATTGTAAGCCTTTTCAATATAATGAAAGTATCAAAAATAAAGGAGCTGTCTGATGACAACATTATCTCTGAAAAAAGTACAAAAGAAGTATCCTTCTGCAACGCAATATGCGGTTGAGGATTTCAACATTGACATCAAAGACAAGGAGTTTATCGTCTTTGTTGGTCCTTCTGGTTGCGGAAAGTCCACAACGCTTCGCATGATTGCAGGGCTTGAAGATATTACAGATGGGGAATTGACGATTGATGATAAGGTCATGAATGACGTTGCACCAAAAGACCGCGACATCGCCATGGTCTTCCAGAACTACGCCCTCTATCCACACATGACCGTGTTTGATAATATGGCGTTTGGTCTGAAGTTGCGTCATTTCTCAAAAGCGGATATCAAAAAGCGAGTAGATGATGCCGCTGAAATGCTTGGCTTAACAGACTTTTTGGATCGTAAGCCAGCTGACCTCTCTGGTGGACAACGTCAGCGTGTTGCCATGGGACGTGCCATTGTGCGTGATGCAAAGGTCTTCCTCATGGACGAGCCTCTCTCAAACTTGGATGCAAAACTCCGCGTTTCTATGCGTGCGACGATTGCGAAAATCCACCAACAAGTCGGTGCAACGACCATTTATGTCACCCACGATCAGACCGAAGCTATGACGCTTGCTGACCGTATTGTCATCATGTCTTCATCGCCAAATGCTGACAAATCTGGTACAGTGGGTCGCGTGGAACAAATCGGTAGTCCTCAAGAGCTTTACAATGAACCCGTCAATAAATTCGTTGCTGGCTTCATCGGCTCTCCTGCTATGAACTTCTATGATGTTAAGGTTGATGGAGATAAAATTACAAGTGAGTCTGGCTTTAACATGGGTCTTCCTGCTGGTCAAGCAAAAATGCTTGCAGATAAAGGATATAATGGCAAGACGGTCACACTTGGGATTCGTCCAGAAGATATGTCTTTAGGTGGATTGGCAGAACAGGCTTATCCTGGTTCACAAGTAGAAGCGGTAGTTACAGTATCTGAACTCTTAGGCTCTGAGACAATGCTTTATACAAAGGTGGCTGATACTGAGTTCGTTGCTCGTGTAGCCGCAGCAGACTTCAAACAGCCAGGTGAGAAGGTCAATTTGACGTTGAACCTGTCTAAGGCACATTTCTTTGATGTAGAAACAGAGAAGCGAATTTACGAATGAGATTACGGACGCCCTGCGGGGCGTTTTTTATTTTTTGAGGAAGGCGATGAAGTTGCTTGAATTGATTTTTTGGACAAAATAGTCTATAATGTCTAAAAACAATCATCTAAAGGAGAAACAATGCCCGCGTTAACTGCTAAAGAAGTTTCGGAGATTATTCCAAACCGGTATCCGATACTGTTTATTGATTATGTGGATGTACTTGAAGGAAATCAGATTGTGGCTACGAAAAACGTGACAATCAATGAACAGGTTTTTAATGGGCATTTTCCAGGGAATCCAACGTTTCCGGGAGTTTTGATTCTTGAGAGTTTGGCACAGGCAGGCTCAATTCTTATCCTTACAAATGAGGCCTTTAAGGGGAAGATGGCTTATATTGGGGGAATTGATAAGGCAAAGTTTCGTAAAAAAGTGATGCCAGGAGATCAACTCAAACTCCATTTTGTCATTACCAAATTTAAAGGAAAAGTGGGTCTTGCACATGCGGAGGCATTTGTTGCTGAGGATAAAGTAGCAGAAGCGGAGTTCACCTTTATCGTGGATGAAAATGCTGTGCAAAAATAGGCTGTAACGCTTTTTGTGATACAATAAAAAGTATGCAAAATACTTTTAAATCTGGCTTTGTGGCTATTTTGGGACGGCCAAATGTTGGCAAATCGACTTTCATGAATCACGTGATGGGCCAAAAAATCGCCATCATGAGCGATAAGCCACAGACGACGCGCAACAAGATCCAGGGAATTTACACGACAGAAAATGAACAAATCGTGTTTATTGACACGCCTGGAATTCATAAGCCGCACAATGCCTTGGGCGATTTCATGGTGCAGTCGGCCTATAGCACACTTCGCGAATGCGACATAGTGCTCTTCATGGTGGCCGCAGACGAACCTCGCTCTACGGGAGAAGATATGATTATCGAGCGGCTCAAAAACGTTGATTTTCCAGTGATTTTGGTGGTCAACAAGATTGACAAAATTCATCCAGACAAGCTGTTTGAAATTATCACGGACTATACGGCTCAGATGGAATTTGCGGAAGTCGTGCCAATTTCAGCACTAGCGGGAAACAATACCGAAACCTTGCTCTCCACGTTGACAGACAAGCTAGCGCCTGGGCCGCAATATTTCCCAGGGGACCAAATTACAGACCATCCTGAGCGCTGGTTGGTGTCGGAGATGATTCGTGAGAAAATCCTACTGCTGACGCGCGAAGAGGTGCCACATAGCATCACAGTAACGACAGATCAGATGAAGCGCGACCCTGATACCGATAAGATTCATATCATGGCGACGATCATTTGTGAACGCAAAAGCCAAAAGGGAATTATCCTTGGTAAAGGTGGCACGATGATTAAAAAAATCGGGCAGCTTGCACGGCGTGACATCGAGCTCATGTTGGGCGATAAGGTATACCTTGAAACTTGGGTCAAAGTCAAAGAAGATTGGCGTAATCGTAAGATGGATCTTGCCGATTTTGGCTATAAAAAAGAGGATTATTGATGACCTTTGAAGAATTGACACAAAAGATTGCAGATCGAGAAATTGTCACGGTTGGAGCTGCCTGCGAAGCAATGGGGATGGCACGTCAGGAAGTGATCGACTATGTGCAAGAAAATGGGCTAAAACTTTATAACGAAAAAACGCAGCATTGGTATAATGAAGATGGGCATGGTCACTGTTAAGGAGATTTTTGTTTATCCTTTTTTAGTTAAAAAATGCTAAAATAGGGATGTAGGATACCCTACAAATAAACAGAAATCAGGAAAACATGAACGTATTAACGATTGTGCTTCTCGTCCTGGTAGTTGTCTTAGTAGTTGCTTTTAGTCTGCTACTTGTCCGAGCACGTGGTCAACAGGCCGAAACGGAAAAGCTTGCTCAGGACGCTGAAAATAAAGCAAATAAAATCGTTGAGGATGCAAAACGCGAGGCGAAAGATATTCGTCGGGATGCAGATATGGAGCTTAAAGACAAAGCTCAGACTCAACGCCGTGAAATTGAACAAGAATTCAAAGATGAACGCAAAGAGCTCAAAGATACTGAAAATCGTTTGACTCAGCGTGAAGAGCTGCTGGATCAGAAGGATGCTGTCCTGACGAAAAAAGAGCAGAATCTTGACTCCAAAGAAAGCGAACTCAATCACAAAACAGACAGCATTCACCAGCGCGAGGAAGCACTTAATCAGGCGGAAGCTAGTAAACAAGCTGAACTTGAACGCATTGCAAGCATGACTGCAGAAGAAGCTAAGGGAATCATCCTTGCAGAAACGCGAGAACACATGACCGCAGAAGTGGCCTCTATCGTGCGCGATGCTGAACAAAAAGCAAATAACGAGGCAGACGAGAAGGCTAAAAATATTATCTCGCTTGCAGTACAGAGACTTTCATCTGAAAGCATTGCAGAACAAACGGTAACTACAGTTTCACTCCCAGACGAAGGAATGAAGGGACGCATCATTGGGCGCGAGGGACGGAACATCCGGACTTTTGAAGGCTTAACGGGGGTAGATGTCATCATTGATGATACACCAGAGGCAGTTGTCTTATCTGGCTTTGATCCTATCAGACGTGAGATTGCTCGTATGACTTTGGAGCAGCTTGTAAAAGATGGGCGGATTCATCCAGCGCGCATTGAAGAGCTCGTTGCAAAGAACCGCAAAGAGCTGGATCGCAAAATGCGTGAATATGGTGAGGCTGCTGCCTTTGAGATTGGAGCGCATACTCTGCATCCAGATCTCATGAAAATTATGGGACGTCTTCATTTTCGGACGTCGTATGGACAAAATGTTCTGGATCACTCAGTTGAAGTGGCCAATTTGGCAGGCCTTCTAGCTGCTGAGTTGGGTGAAAATGAGGCGCTTGCAAAACGGGCAGGCTTCTTGCATGATATCGGCAAGGCGATTGACCATGAAGTTGAAGGGTCACACGTTGAAATTGGAACAGAGCTTGCTCGAAAGTATAAAGAAAATCCGATTGTAATTAACGCGATAGCGAGTCATCACAACGATACAGAGCCACAGTCAGTGATTGCGGTGCTCGTCGCTGCGGCAGATGCCTTATCCGCAGCGCGGCCTGGTGCACGTCGGGAGTCTGTAGAGAATTACATCAAACGCTTGCGTGATCTTGAAGAAATCTCGAATAGCTTTCCAGGTGTGGATCATAGCTTTGCTTTACAAGCAGGGCGTGAAGTGCGCGTCATGGTGCAGCCTAATAAGCTTAATGACGACCAAATTGTCCTTTTGGCACATGATGTTAAAGAGCGGATTGAAAACGAAATGGACTATCCTGGAAATATCAAGATTACCGTTATTCGCGAAACACGGGCGACGGATACAGCCAAATAAGAAAAATCGCAGAAATTTGCGATTTTTTTTGTAACAAAATGACTTTTTTTGCGAATAATAGGATAGGAGGTAAAAATAGAAACACTTCATTTCGGTATTTCTGAAATAAATATGTTATAATAAAATTATTGGTAACGGGTAGCAAGTATCATTTGAGGGTGAAACCCACATTTGCTGCTGTTTACAATTAGAAAGAGGATTAATTTTGGCAACAAAGACAAAGAAAAATTTAGACGACATTACCAAAAAATTTGGGGCAGATCGTGAAAAAGCCTTGAATAAGGCGCTTGAGTCAATTGAAAAAGACTTTGGGAAAGGCGCGCTTATGCGCTTAGGCGAAGCGGCTAATCAAAAAGTTCAAGTGATGAGCTCTGGCTCTTTAGCGCTTGATGTCGCACTTGGTGCTGGAGGATACCCTAAAGGCCGAATTATTGAGATTTTTGGTCCAGAATCTTCTGGGAAGACGACGGTTGCTCTTCATGCTGTTGCGCAAGCACAAAAAGAAGGTGGTATTGCAGCCTTTATCGACGCAGAACATGCGCTGGATCCGGTTTATGCAACGGCGCTTGGCGTGAATATTGATGATTTACTCTTGAGTCAGCCCGATTCAGGCGAACAAGGGTTGCAGATAGCAGAGAAATTGATTGAGTCGGGCGCGATTGATCTCGTGGTCATTGACTCTGTAGCAGCGCTCGTCCCACGTGCTGAGATTGAAGGTGAAATTGGAGATTCAACGGTTGGTCTGCAGGCTCGCATGATGTCTCAGGCGATGCGCAAATTGGCAAGCTCAATTAATAAAACAAAGACGATTGCGATTTTTATCAATCAGTTGCGTGAAAAAGTAGGGGTGATGTTCGGTTCACCTGAAACGACACCTGGTGGACGTGCGTTGAAGTTTTATGCCTCTGTTCGCTTGGATGTGCGTGGCTCAAAGCGTATTGAAGAAGGAACCGGTGAGAATAAAGAAGCTATCGGAAAAGAAACTACTATTAAGGTTGTGAAGAATAAGGTTGCTCCACCATTTAAGAAGGCAGAAGTCGAAATCATGTATGGCGAGGGTATTTCAAAGACTGGAGAACTCGTAAAGATTGCAACTGATCTTAATATTCTTAAAAAATCCGGGGCCTTTTATTCCTATAATGGGGAAACACTTGGTCAAGGTGCAGAAAAAACGAAAGCTTATCTTGTGGAACATGAAGACGTCTTTAATGAAATTGACCATAAAGTTCGCGTGCATTATGGGTTGATTGAAGGGGAAACAGAAGAAGACGCGGAAGCTGAGGAGAAACCTACCAAGAAGGCAAGTGCTAAAAAGAGCACCGCTAAAAAGGCAGCGGATGAGGTAGAAGAAATCGAACTCGAAGAGATCGAAATTGAAGCCTAAACTTTTGAGGATATAAGCAGGAAAAGATGTAAAATAAACATGAAAACGTTTTCATGTTTATTTTTGATAATTATTTTAAAAAGGCTATTTACAAAAAAAAAAAATATGTTAGAATAAAGCATAATCAAATGAAGGAGGGACGAGATGTTATCCATCTATACTGCGCCTAGCTGTACGAGTTGTAAAAAGGCGAAAAATTGGCTTTCACGTCACAATATCCCGTTCCACGAGCGAAATATCTTGGCGGAACCACTAAATCCTGATGAAGTCATGGAAGTACTTAAAAAGTGCGACGATGGTATTGAAGGCTTGATTTCTAGTCGAAATCGCTTTGTGAAGACCTTGGGAGTGAACTTTGAAGAGCTTCCTTTATCAGAGGCGATTGCGATTATTTCAAAAAATCCACAAATTTTAAGACGTCCGATTATCATGGATGAGAAAAGACTCCATGTGGGCTACAACGAAGAGGAGATTCGGACTTTTCTTCCTCGGACTGTTCGGATTCTTGAAAATGCGGGTGTACGGATGCAAAATGCCGTTTAAAAGTGCCTTGAGCACTTTTTTGTTATACTAAAAGTATGAAAATTTTTGATAGTCATACGCATTTGAATTCGGATGAATTTGTGGGGCGAGAAGAGAAACTCATTGCTGGCGTTACGAAAATGAATGTGGCAGGAGTGGATCGTGCGACATCAGAATGGGCGTTGCGTCTGACGAAGGAATTTCCTGAGCAGGTAGTGGCTACGATAGGTTGGCATCCGGATGAAGCGGGGACTTACGATGAGGGCTGGCTCTTTGAGAGTGCTGTTTGCCCTGAAGTGGTTGCAATTGGGGAAATTGGGCTAGATTATCACTGGAACGTGGAGTTGCATGAGCTGCAAGAGGAAGTTTTTCGCAAGCAGATTCGGTTGGCGAAGCGTCTGGGGAAACCTTTTCAGGTGCATACACGAGATGCGCTGGAGGATACCTATCGGATTTTACAGGATGAGGGGATTGGCGACGCGGGTGCCATTATTCATAATTTTTCGGGAACAGCGGACTGGGCGCAGAAATTTGCAGACTTGGGCATGCTGATTTCATTTTCTGGGGTGGTGACTTTTAAGAAAGCATTGGGGGAGCAAGAAGCAGCTGCAAAGTTGCCACTCTCGCAGATATTGGTGGAGACGGATGCGCCGTATCTGACACCTGTGCCATTTCGGGGGAAGGAGAATCAGCCAGGCTATACGATATATGTGATTGAAAAAATCGCAGAGTTGCGCGGAATTTCTGCGGAGGAAGTGGCGGATGCGACTTATGCGAATGCGATGCGGGTATTTCAGTTATGATGAAAATTTCTGAAGTTATCGTCGTTGAAGGAAAATCGGACACAACAAATCTCAAACGCTTTTTTGAATGTGAGACTTATGAGACAGGTGGCTCTGCGATTGATGCCGCCGATTTGGAACGTTTGAAGATTTTGCAGGAAAAAAGAGGATTGATTATCTTTACGGATCCAGATTTTCAAGGAGAGCGAATTCGTAAGATTATCATGGCGGCTATCCCTGAGGCGAAGCATGCTTTTATCAGGCGGGATGAGGGCGTTCCGGTCTCTAAATCGAAGGGACATTCGCTGGGTGTTGAGCACGCGGATGGCGTCGCGCTTGAAGCAGCGCTAAGTGGCTTGTTCTCAGGAGAGACAACGAATTTCTCATCGGACATCAGAAGTGAAGATTTGCAGCGCATGGGGCTTGTGATGGGAAAAGACTCGCGGCGTCGCCGCGAACATTTGGGCGAAGCCCTGAGGATTGGCTACGTCAATGGAAAAGGACTCTTGAAACGTTTGCAGCTTTTTGGTGTGTGTTTAGAAGAAGTTGAGGAGGTGATGCGGACTTATGGCGATTAGAAAATTTATACTGGCGACGGATACTGGCTGCGACTTGGCTTTTGACTGGCTAGAAGCTCAGACTATCAGGCTTGTGGGAATGCCACTTGCGATGGACGATCAAGAGGTTGATACGGCGCAAGAAGTGGATTTGGTCAAATTCTATACGGATTTGAAAAATGGTGTGGAAGCTAAGACGGCTGCTGTATCTGTAGGGAAATATGTCGAATTCTTCCGTGAGCTTGTGGGAGAGGGCTTGCCCGTGCTTTATGTGGGATTGTCGTCTGGACTTTCAAGTACTTTGGAGAATGCCAGGCAAGCGCTTACTATCTTACATGAGGATTTGCCAGGTGCTGATGTGCGGATATTTGACTCACTTAATGGGGCTAGTGGCGAAGGATTAGTGACTTATCTGGCTTGGCAACTGCGGGAAGAGGGCTTGGTGATTGATGAGGCTATCGCAAAGTTGTCTGAGATAGTCTTACGGGTTAATGGTTTTTATACAGTCGATGACCTCTGGCACTTGGTCAAGGGTGGGCGATTGTCGAAGACAGCAGCATTTGTGGGAACGGCGCTCAATATCAAGCCCATATTAGATGTGACGCCGAGCGGTGAATTGCGTGTTGTCGCACGGGTGCGTGGTCGAAAAAAATCGGTTTCGGAATTGGCGACGCGGATTTTGGCGGACTTGGAAGACTCCGCAACGGTTATGATTGTGTCATCTGGTGATGTGACGGACGCGGAGGGCTTGCGCGATAAGGTGTTGCAAGATGCGCGCGTGAAAGAAGTGATTATGAATCAACTGGGACCAACCATTGGAACGCATACAGGGACTGGGGCTTTGGGCGTGTTTGCGTTGGGGAAACAAGTGCGAGAGTGATTGGAAATCTCATGCGAGTGAGATTTTTTTGTTTGTTTTGAGCTAGTTATACCGTATGTAGTGGTTTGCTAACAATAATTTATGTTTAATATACTATATCTAGTATCTGATACTTGCATTTGAAATGGAAAAGGTGTATGCTATTTTTACTGAAAAAAATAGAAAACTCGCGAGCGCGAGGGGAGAATAAAATGGTTACTGTCTATAGTAAGAACAACTGCATGCAATGTAAGATGGTTAAGAAATATCTCACGGAACATCATGTTGATTTTGAGGAGCATAATATTGAAAATGAGCCTGAATATCGTCAAGTCGTGCTTGACATGGGGTATATGGCGGTACCTGTCGTCGAGTATGGCGACCATCAGACATTCAACGGCTTTGCTCCTGATAAACTTGCGGCCCTCGCGACTGCTTGATACTGAGTAAGGAAGGCCGCAACGAGCGGCTTTTTCTGACCATGAAGATTGTTTATTTTAGTGTCACGGGAACTGGGCACGTCCAATTGGAGGTGCTCTGGTTGCCTATTAGCGGGAGAGGCCTCACATGAAGATTGTTTATTTTAGCGTGACTGGGAACACCCGTAAGTACGTAGGGAAAATCCAAGAATGGTACAAAGTGGATGCCCTTGAAATTACGGCGGAGGATCCTGAATTTGCTGTGGATGAGGATTTTCTCTTGATTGTCCCTTGCTACGAGCGAAATACGACGAATCCCGTCTGGGAGTTCATGAGTTTTGCGGGGAATTCTCAGCACTGCCAGGGTGTGATTGGCGGGGGAAATCGCAATTTTGCGGGGCTTTTCATCTATACGGCAAAAGATATTCGTGATGATTTCGGGGTACCGCTCCTCTGGGGCTTTGAATTCGCGGGGATGCCCAATGATGTCGAATTTGTCGTGAAATGGCTGAAGGAACACGAGGAATAAGCGGGTGCAACGCTAAAAGAGCATAACTGAGCATATATCACTGAGTGGAATTTCTCCAAAGGAAAAAAGGGCTTCAGCGAGCTGACCACGGCTCAAGCAATGTCTCAAAAAGAAAGAAAAAATATGAGTTTAAAAGAATTAAAAGATGTTACTTATTTCAAATTAAATAATGAAATCAATCGGCCAGTCAATAATTCGATTCCTTTGCACAAGGATCAGGAGGCGTTGGATGCTTTTTACAAGGAAAATCTCGAGCCCAATCTTGTGACCTTTGCGACGGTGGCTGAAAAAGTTGCCTACATGAAGGAAAATGATTTCTGGGAGTCGCCTTTTTTGGAGGCGTATTCGGTAGAATTTATCACGAAACTCTACAAATACTTGGACGACCAGCATTTTCGTTTCAAGTCTTTCATGGCGGCTTATAAGTTTTATCAGCAGTATGCCTTGAAGACAAACGACGGGAGCATGTATCTCGAGACCATCGAGGATCGGGTAGCGATGAATGCGCTCTACTATGCGGATGGCAAGGAAGAGCTGGCACTAGATCTTGCGGACGAGATGATTCATCAGCGTTATCAGCCGGCAACGCCTTCTTTTCTCAATGCAGGGCGCAAGCGTCGTGGGGAACTCGTCTCGTGTTTTCTGATTCAAGTGACGGATGATATGAATTCCATTGGGCGCGGTATAAATAGCGCTTTGCAGCTGTCACGCATTGGCGGTGGCGTGGGCATCAATCTAAGCAATTTGCGTGAAGCGGGCGCCAGCATTAAAGGCTACGAAGATGCAGCTTCTGGGGTGGTGCCTGTCATGAAGCTTTTTGAAGATAGTTTTTCTTATTCGAATCAGCTCGGGCAACGCCAGGGAGCAGGAGTGGTGTATCTCAATGTCTTCCACCCTGATATTGTGGCATTTCTCAGCGCAAAAAAAGAAAATGCTGACGAGAAAGTCCGTGTGAAGACTTTGTCACTCGGGGTCACGGTGCCGGATAAATTCTATGAACTCTGCCGCGAGGATGCTGAAATGGTCCTATTTAGCCCGCAGGGCGTCGAAAAAGAATACGGCGTGCCATTTAGCTACGTCGATATCACGGCAGAATACGACAACATGGTCGCCAATCCCAACATCAAGAAGTTCAAGATTGGGGCGCGTGAGCTGGAAAATGAAATCTCGAAACTCCAGCAGGAGTCGGGCTATCCTTATATTGTCAATGTGGATACGGCGAATCGGGCGAGTGCGATTGATGGTAAGATTATCATGAGTAATCTTTGCTCGGAGATCATGCAGGTGCAGACGCCGTCTGAGCTGAATGATGCGCAGGAATACATCAAGATGGGGACGGACATTAGCTGTAATCTGGGCTCGACCAATGTGCCGAATCTCATGGCGTCGCCTGATTTTGGCAAGTCGGTGCGGACGATGGTGCGCGCGTTGACGTATATCACGGATCATTCGCATATTTCGGCGGTGCCAAGTATCAATAATGGCAACGCCAAGGCGCATACGATTGGGCTGGGTGCGATGGGCTTGCACAGCTATTTTGCGAAGAACCACATGCACTATGGATCACCTGAAAGTATTGAATTTACAAGTATTTACTTCATGCTTTTGAACTATTGGACTTTGGTTGAGTCAAATGCTATTGCACGTGAGCGTGGGGTCAAATTTGACGGCTTTGAGAAGTCGAAATACGCGTCAGGGGAGTACTTTGAGAAATATCTGACGGGCAAATTCCAGCCGTCAGAGCTGACGAAAGCACTATTTGACGGGATTTTCATTCCGTCAGAAAAGGATTGGCAGAAACTTTCTGACGCTGTCAAATCTGACGGCCTTTATCATCAGAATCGCTTGGCCGTGGCACCGAATGGTTCGATATCGTACATCAATGATACGTCGTCGTCGATTCATCCGATTATCAACCGCATCGAGGAGCGTCAGGAAAAGAAGATTGGGAAGATTTATTATCCCGCGGCTTACCTCTCGACGGACACGATTCCTTATTATCAGAGTGCTTACGATACGGATATGCGCAAGGTCATTGATGTTTATGCGGCGGCGACTGAGCACGTCGATCAAGGTCTGTCCTTGACGCTTTTTCTCAGAAGTGACATGCCAGATGGTCTCTACGAGTGGAAGACGGGCAACAAGCAAACCACACGCGACCTTAATATCTTGCGCAACTACGCCTTCCACAAGGGGATTAAGTCGATTTACTACGTCCGCACCTTCACGGATGACGGTGCTGAGGTTGGGGCCAATCAGTGCGAGAGTTGTGTGATATAGAAAAAATAGAGGGCTCTATTATTGTTAGGTATGAGTAGTTTTTCGTTAGCTTTAAAGGTTACATTTCTAGGGATAGGATTTATTATTTCTTTCTACATTGCTTGGGCAACGTTTTTAGGAATAAAAAAGCTTAGATGTACAAAAATAATTTACAATTTATTGAATAACTTTAATGCTAGGTTAAGATTAAAGCAATTTTTATTAATTGCTGGCTTTTCATTGTTGTTTGCAATTCAATATTATTATAAATTTTCTTTTTTGGCAATAAGATACAAAATCTTAATATATCCAATGTAACTTTAGTTACTTTCAGTTTACTAACAGTCTATGGAATTTATTTGGCATTCACTACTGGAATAGCTCAGCTTGTTGGTACACATGGAGATAGATATTTAGGTAGAAGTAAAATAATTACTCTTCTTGATAAAAATTTTTGGGCTCAAATCTATACTACATATGCATTTAAAATAGGTATGTTTGGGATAATAATATTACCAATATTACTAAAAATAAACTTTTTTAATCAATTTGAATTAACTGAATGTTTATATCAGACGATAGTTTTATTTTTCTGATAGTCTATGTTTTTCTGTTTACCTCATATTTGCATCTTTCGCTGGTATCAATATTTATTAAAGACAAAAAAGATGCAAACAATGAATTTATTGAAAAAAACATGGGTAATGATTGCCAAGAATGGTTTAAAAAGAGCTATATTGATGGAAAATATGAAGTGCGATTTTTTTGGAAATGTATTGAAAAGGAAATGAAAGAATTGGACTCTGAGGAAAAAGTAAAATATCTTAACGTAATGTTGAATTCACCTTTTACTGGATTGAATAGCGGTGTGTTGGAACCGTGGATTGTAGGCAAAGCTAAAAAGAAATTTAAAAATGACTATATTTCTGAATACAAGAAATTTATATCAGATAAATGGGATTTTCTTGAGAAAGTTAATGAAAATTTCGGAGAAAAGTCTGAAGAAGTAAGCTGGCAAAGCCTACTTTTTGAAATATTCGAAAATGACTATTCATTTTTTTGGGGTATGCAGAAAAAAGAATTGTCCAGTAGAAATAATCTAACTAAAGAACAGGGATTGGATATTATCAAGAAGTATAAAGTTGAACCTAGAGAAATTTTAGAAAGTATTGGAAGAAATAAAACAGAAAACAACATATTGATGTATTGTTTGGGCGAATTTTTTAAATTAGCAAATTTAGATAAAAAGATAGAGAGTTTAAAGTTAGTTTGGTGCAGAGAGCTAGAAATATATACGAGTAAAATTTCATATTTGGGGCTACTTTTGTTAATTAGTGAACGATGGTCATCTAATATTCTAGTTCAAATTTCAAGAAAAAATGATAATATAGGTGAACAATTTGAAGAGCTATACAAGACTGATTTGCAAATAATATTGAATGGGCTAGCCTATTCCGATGACAAAGAAAATTATATTGATTTATTAGAATGCTTGGATTATGAAGCAGAGACGAGCCAGACATATAATCAGAATTTGGGAATGCCGAGAAAGAGTAACCAAAATAATTATCTTTATTTATTATTTAATAAAGTTATCCGAATCATTCCGAATGAAAAGGCCTTAAAAATAAATAATGACGTTTTAAGTGAGTACAAGAAAAGTAACCAAGAAAGCCTAATTTTTCAAAAATTTTTGGATAATTATGTTAAGTTACTTTTGAGCCAGTGGGGGGAATCTTGACTTTTAGTGATTCAAAAAAATTGATAAAAGGTAGAAGTAGCTGAGAACATCCAAAAAAGTAAAAAATGTTATAATCTAGTTACAACAAAGGAGGCTTATCATGAACGCAAAAGTACGAAAAATCGGGAATTCGGTGGGTGTGATTTTGCCGAAAGAGACGGGGGTTATTGAGGGAGATGAGCTGAAGATTCAGTTTACGGATCAGGGGATTTTGCTGGGCTTTGAGGAGGCGAACAAGGCGCATGACCGTGCGATGATTGAGGAGGCTTTCGCTGATTTTGAAAAAGGGAATCTTGTCACAGAAGAGCAAATGATTGCACGTTTTGGTAAATATGGTTGGGGCAAGGATGACTGAGATTCAGCATTTTGAAATCGCAAGTACGCAACATTTCTATGATAGCATGGAGAAAATTATTGAGGAATGGGAAGACTTGGAGTTTCCAGAGGCAACGATTCAAAGATTTGTCAAGATCATTTATCAAGGTGTTAATTCTTTGAAAACATTCCCTAAGCGTTATGCTGACGTCTCTGAGCTATATGCTTTTACTGAACCGACTCGGCGGCTGTTGATTGGAAAATCTTATGCGATTTTCTATCGGGTCAATGCTGAAAAGTCAGTTGTCGTCATTGGTAGTGTGTTCAACCAATGGCAAATGAAAGTCAAATTTTAACTGTCCAACTTGATGGGATAAAAAATAGGGTTGTCAAATTTGACAAAATAAAAAAGATGCCCTTGCGTATAAGCCCGCTGGCCACATCTCTTTAAGAACATTTTATCAAAATTTGCCTTTGATGTCAAGGAGATTGCTAGATTTTCCAATGAGTACAAGTCGCTTGATATCTGGATGCCTTTTGAGTTCTTGATGAAGTTGTCTGATAAAGGTGTCTTCAGAAATTGCTGAATGTCTGGAATCAAATATAACGTTTGTACTTTGCTTGCTGGCTTTTGCAATCGCCCGTTGAATAGTGCGTCGATTATTGCCCGTGGGGCTCTTAATTTCCCAAATGATGCCATTGATGATAACGTCTGCAGATTTTAGTCCTTCTGTCTGGGGCTCTGTTAAGAATTCGACATCATGACCTCGTGCCATAAAAACTTCTGCAACTTTTATTTCACTGGGCTCTGGATGACGGCCGTAGGGAATGATTAGTTTACCTGTATTCATTAAATTAGCCATCCATTTATTATACCGAAAACATGTTAAAATCTCAATATAGATAAGAAGGAGTCAAAATGACTGAACAAAATTCACAAAATGCGCTGGACAAGCGCGTGGAGACTTACTATGAAGCAATCAACTGGAATGCGATTGAGGACGCGATTGACAAATCGACCTGGGAGAAGCTGACCGAGCAGTTTTGGCTCGACACGCGTATTCCGGTCTCAAACGACCTCGACGACTGGCGCAAATTGCCGCAAATTGAGCGCGATACGTTTGCCAAAGCTTTTGCAGGCTTGACCTTGTTGGACACCATGCAGTCGGTGGATGGCGCAGAAGTCGTGAAGCACGATGCGCGTACGCCGCAGGAGACCGCTTGCTTCAACAACATCCAGTTTATGGAGTCTGTCCACGCGAAAAGTTATTCCACCATTTTCTCGACCCTCAACACGCCAAAGGAAATCGACGTCCTTTTTGACTGGGTCAACACCAACGTCCACATGCAGACGAAGGCCAAGATTATCGACAGCTACTACGAAGCCGAGCCGACCGATGACATGACGCCGAATGAGAAGAAGATGGTGGGCTTGCGCAAGAAGGTGGCGAGTGTCTTCCTCGAGACTTGTCTTTTCTACAGTGGCTTCTACACGCCACTCTGGTACTTGGGCAACAATAAAATGAACAACTCTGCCGAGATTATTAAGCTCATCATCCGCGACGAAAGTGTCCACGGGACTTATATTGGCTATAAATTCCAGCTGGGCTTCAACGAGCTGGAGCCCGCTGAGCAGGAGGAGTTCAAGAATTGGATGTACGATCTCCTCTACCAGCTTTATGAAAATGAAGAAGAGTACTCGCACCTCCTCTATGACGGGATTGGCTGGACGGATGAAGTCTTGACTTTCGTGCGCTACAATGCCAATAAAGCCCTCATGAACTTGGGACAAGATCCTCTCTTCCCCGATACGGCGAGCGACGTCAATCCGATTATCATGAACGGGATTTCAGCAGGGACATCTAACCACGACTTCTTTAGCCAAGTCGGCAACGGCTATCTCTTGGGTGAGGTCGAAGTCATGAATGATGAAGATTACCTCATCGGAATTGATAGAAAATAACGATTAGCAAACAGACTTGTCAGACCTGACAGAATTCAAAATGAAGCTTGTCAAATCTGACAGGCTTTTTTGATTTGACAAAGGCTCGTCAAATTTGCTAAAATAAAGCATTGTCAAATCTGACAGCTAGCGGATGTGGTGGAATTGGCAGACACGCAAGATTTAGGTTCTTGTGCCGCAAGGTGTAAGGGTTCAAGTCCCTTCATCCGCAGTGAACAGAGACTCTCAGAAGAGAGACTGTTCAACGAAGCGATTAAAATCGCAAGTTTCACAAGTACGGAACTTCGCCTGGGCGAAGAACTGTTCAACGAAGCGATTAAAATCGCAAGTTTCACAGTCCGGGAAGTAGCTCAGCTTGGTAGAGTACCTGGTTTGGGACCAGGGTGTCGCAGGTTCGAATCCTGTCTTCCCGATTCAAAGCGCGCAAGGCGTTTTTTTATTTATCCCTAAACGTCCCCTTTTTAATAGTTTTTGTAACAAAATACAACTTTTAAAGCGTGCGAATCATGGTGGCCGCTGAGACATATGTGTCTTCTGCAAGTTTTTAGAGGGAACCTAACTTAATTTCAGAGAAAGAGTAAGTTACAATAAAAATTAGAAATAAGTTAGAAATAAGTTAGAAATGTTAAAGTGGTAAAAGTGAAAGTCAGTGCGACTTTCCAAAAAAACCTCAAAGGAGATACTATGCCTAGAAAAAAACAAGCGATCACGTTTAAAAATGTCCTCAAAAAAGGACTAACCATCTCACTTGCCGTCCTTGCTGGTGGCACACCCGTCCTTGCGAGTTATCGCAGACCAGAAATCGAGGCAGGCATTGAATACCTACAGTCCATGCCGCACAGTAAAAGTGGAGATGCCATCATTGAGCAGATCCTCCATGACTTTGAAGAACAGCTCGCAGCCGAGCAAAACTTTGAAACCGTCGTTGCCCTTGATGAAAGCGAGCTTGAGACGCGCCATCGTTCAGCTTCTAATGCAGCGCTGGCGGCTGCTGATGGGGCAGAAACACAGAGTTTAGATGAGTCAAATGCTCAAGATAATTCGGAAGAGGGAATCAAACAAGACCTTCCGGATTTCCATGAATTTACCCGTGAGGAAAAAATCGACTTTCTATGGGAACTCCCTGCCATTCAGGCCTACATTGCGACTATCAACCCCACTGACATGCAGGATTTTGATTTCTTCAATCTGATTTTTGCCGACTTAACGCTTGAGACTATCCCTGGCGAAGACGAGGAAAGCACGCAGCAGAAAATCCATCTCTCGTTTACCATTGAAAATTTCAACTCTGAAGAAATTGATGCGCTACTCTCGGGTATTGCAACCGTCGATAACGCTGATAATGGGCATCTCGGAAGCTTTGGTCGGCATACCAAGAGTGATATTCTCCATATGCTAGGATCCCTCCGTACGTCAGGCTCGCTTGCCGCAGTCAATGATGTTGCGTATCGTACCCAAAATAATGCCTTTAACGCACCATCATTCGCGTCACTGGTTGCACAAATCCGAAAACAATATGGGAACCAGATGGCAGATTTACTCCTCAATGAGGGGCGCAGATTTTACTCGCACTTCGCAGAGGGGGCGCAGAATATCGGCCATTTGGAAGGACACGGCACGACAAGTGATCTCATCGTCCTTGTTCCAGAGTTAGCCAACTATTCGCGTCATATCAAGCTCATGCTGGATGAAGAAGAAAATCTCGTCCCGCTTGCCTTGACACGCGCGCAAATCATGGAGATTGATCAATCTATTTCTGAGGACATGCTTGAAGCCATTCAAAATACGCCAGGGGAGTACTTGACGATTAACTTTACAGCAGAGGGGCTTGAACGTGCTGGCGTGCAGATGACGCCTTTCTGGCAGGAGTTGGTCTCGGGGGCTAGCCTCGGGCTTGAGTTCTCAGGCTACTTTGCGCGTGATGTGATTGTGGATCGTATCATCGCTGAAGGCTATGAAAACTATATGTCAGAGAGTAACGCTGGTCGCGGAAACGTTAGCGGAACAACGATTTCATTGGGTAACTGGCTCACAAACTGGTTTCCCTTTATCCTTGATAATGATACGGATCTTGCCGACTTAACCGTTGATAACTATCGCACAAAACTCAGCTCGTCTTCAGATGTGATTGGTAATATCACATCAGCTGGTTCTGCGCGAACCTTGCTTAATGCTTTGTTTAACAACACGACTTTGCGGGCAAGCTATGTTCATGATTACGAGAATACGGTCAACACGGCACAATGGGGCGATACCCTTTCGTCTATCACACTCGTGGGTTCCCTTGCTGCTTATAATGACTCTATGACAACTGCCAACTCACGTATTCCATTGCTCAATGAAGATGGGACGCGATCCAACATTTTCCCAGGTAGCGTTGGACCACTACCTTCCGGTGGTCGTCGTCCTGCTGGAGATGAGCCACAAGATGCGATGCTTTTCATGACCTTGACGCGTAATCATGGGACGAACGACACTTCTCAATGGCGTTGGCAGAAATATACCGTCAATGTGTCGGAAGTCGAAAATCACTTGTATAACTTTGTGTCTTACTCTACACAGGTCCAAGAGCAGTTTGAAATGGCCTTTGGGACAAGCCTAATGCTTGAAGCTACGGCTGATGAGATTGAGCCACCTTTATTAACGGTTCCACCCATTGGGATTTATCCCAACCCAGATGAGACTGAAGGTGATGAGCCGAGTTCGGTTGAGCCGCCGATTGGAGAGTTGCCAGAAGGAGACTTGGAGGAGGACGATTATGTCCTTGGAAGTGCTCCTGAGGCGGATGAGGCACCTGTAACTGGGGACACGGTAGCTGCAGAAGAAGAGCCAGAGGATGAAGCGGAGCCTAGTCCAGAGCTTCTTGCAGATGAGGAACATCCAGAGACTGCAGAGAAGACTCCTACTGACGAAAAAGAAGAGGCTCTTCCGCTCTTGGGCGATAATGACATGCTTCAAGGGATCGCTGGTGGGACTCTCGCCGTGGGTGCGCTAGCCGGGCTTCTCGCAGCTAGCAAAAAGAAAAAGCGCAGAAGTAAGCTATGAAACGGAAACTGATCAACAGCTTGCTTATCCTTGTTGCTTTTTTAGGGATTGCTCTATTAGCAGAAAGGCCTATAAGGAACTGGCTGATGCAACACATGACGGCAAACTATCGCTTGGCACAAGTATCGCAGGCGGATATCGCGAGAAACTCAGAGTCGGATGGAAATTTTGATTTTGACTTGATTCAACCGCCTACGTTTAGAAATGCTGTGATGAATCAGTTAAATCGAGAGCAGATGCCTGTGATTGGCGGGGTTGCCATCCCTTCTATCGGGATTAATCTGCCGATGTTTCGAGGTTTTGGGCCAAATGGATTGGCTTTGTATTATGGGGCTGGAACGATGAAGACGGATCAACGACTGGGTGAAGGGAATTTTGCGCTGGCGAGTCATAATGTTCTTGGACAAGCAGATGCTCTATTTACCCCGCTTGAGCGTGCGACTGTTGGGATGATGATATATGTCACAGAGAAACAGGATATCTATGAGTATAAAATTCGTGAGATACAAAAGGTGGCGCCGCACGAAGGACATGTGATTCGGGACATTGAGGGAAAGCAACTCATTACGCTCGTGACCTGCTTTGACGGAGATAGACAACGCATCATCGTGCGCGGCGAGTTCATCCAAAAAAGAGCATTCACGGAGGCTACACCAAGGTTACTTGAGGCTTTCGCTCTGCCTTACAATGAAATGCAGTAAAGACAAAAAAACGCTGGCAAATTCGCAAGCGTTTTTGAGTGTTGTAAATCCTGGATCGATTCCCCACCACCACTTCAAACTCTTCGCAGAGCACGTCCATATCAGGGCTGCATTGTCTGTCTGATTTGAAAAACGTCTCATGTACACGTCGCCAAGTCGTAAGTGTCCGGTCGCCCTCGCCCACTTTGTAGGCGTTCTCAGCAGACACTTCGGAAAATTTCACCACGTAGGCTTTTGTTGTCCGAATGGCGCACACTGACCGGTTCTGTCAATTTGACAGACTAATTTTTGAGAATCCGTCAGAAAATTTTTCTGACGGAAATTTTTTAAGAATGCGAACTTCTGTCAAATTTGACAGCTTTATTTTTTCAGCTCTTCAATCCGCTTCTGTGTACTGTCAAACTTCTCTTGATAATCTTTAAGTTTTGCACGTTCCCCCTCAACGACTTCAGGCTTTCGCATTGGCAACAAATTCTTTATTGCCAAGCTTACGATTGAACAAATCAAGCTCTTTCTGACAGACAAGCTATGGAAAAAGCTGAAAAGGTCAGCTGTAAAATAAGTTAATATCATGCTGTACTATTTAACGAGAGGTCTAGACTCTTGCGAAAAAATAAACGAACGTTTATAATAGAAACATGACAAGAACAAAAGATGAAGCGAAAATCACAGCGATTTCAGAAGCTGTTTTTGAGCTGACAGCAACTCAAGGGCTAGCTGCGCTTTCGATGAGTAAGGTTGCAAAGCTCGCGGGGATTAGTTCTGCGACGATTTATATTTATTATGCCGATAAAAAAGATATGCTCAGTCGTATTTACGAAAATGTGAAAACGAAGATGGATGCGGGACTATCGGAGAAAATTGTGCAGCAAACGACGCTTGATGACAAGATTCGCACTGCATCACAGCACTTTGTAAAGGTCTTTTCAGAGCATCCACGTGAGGCACGTTATATGAACGCTGTGCTTCTCTCCCCTGAGTTGGTCGATGAAGCCTGCCTCAATCTCGCAGCGCAGACAGCAACACCACTCTTGCAGTTGTTTTCCGAAATTCAACAAGATGACAGTTATATCAAAGCAAGCAGTCTTGTTTATACTAATTTCTTCAGAGTGCCCTTTCTCTTACTCGAAGCGGGCGCAAGTCGTTCAGATATTGCACAAGCAACAGAATTAATGATTCAAACTTTTCATGTTTGAATCATTTTTTCTTGACAAGATTTATTTTTTATTCTATAATAACTAAACAATCGTTAATTATAGAAAGCGTAGCAATATGAAATCTCAAGAAAAAGTCGTTCTCATTACTGGTGCATCAAAAGGCATGGGGTATGAAGCAACGAAACTCTTTGCCAGCAAAGGCTGGCAAGTCGTCGCTGGAGCAAGACGTGTTGCTGAAATTCCTAGCGGAAAAACCATTACAGCCCTCAAACTTGATGTGACCAACCATGAAAGCAATCAAGCCTTTGTTTCTGCTACACTTGAAAAGTTTGGACGAGTTGACGTACTGCTCAATAATGCAGGATATGGGGCCTTCGGACCTATTGAAGAAATCCCGTTGGAGGAGGCACGGAGGCAGTTTGAGGTCAATTTTTTCGGAGCTTGTGATCTTACACAGCTCGTTTTACCTACAATGCGGGCTCAAAAATTTGGACGAATTGTCAATATTTCCTCAACAGGAGGCGACGGGCACACGCCACTAGGGAGCTATTATCACGCGACAAAAGCCGCCTTGCAACAATGGTCGGACGTGTTGGATAGCGAGGTTGCACAGTTTGGCATTCGCAGTACGATCGTCCAGCCAGGTGGTACCAAGTCCGACTGGGGCGATGTTGCTGTCCAGCATATCACGGATAATCTGAAGGAAAATTCACCTTATGCTCCTCTTGCAGCACAAATTTCGCAGCTTTTGACTGCAGGAGCAACGCAAGCGACCGCAACCTCCGCAGACCTTGCGAAAGTCTTCTATCGTGCAGCGACCGATATCACACCAAAACGCCGCTATTTCAATGCCTTCCGCGACCGTTTCATGGTCTATATGTCTCGCAGCCATCCTAATCTTACCAATCGTCTTTCTGCCAAATATTTTGCCTCAATTACCAAACGTGCGAAATAACTCTGTCAAATTTGACAGAGTTTTTTTAATTGTTCTATCAGCGCAGAGTAAGAAGATTTTCATATCTATTCCAGATTTATGCCATAATCTCCTTATAGAAAGAGTAAGGAAATGATGTTAATCGCAATTATGCTCCTTTTCTTCCTTTCAGTAGTTTATGGAAAAAAACAAAATTTACTTATCACATCTTCCGAAACAATAAACGGATTCCAGTTATCCTCATTATTAAAATATAAAAGTGAGAATTCATCAGATTTCTCACTTTTATTACTTTTATTTCTTCAATTCCTCAATCCGCTTTTGTGTGCTGTCAAACTTCTCCTGATAATCCGCCAATTTCGCACGTTCTGCCTCGACCACTTCAGCTTTCGCATTCGCCACAAACTTCTCATTGCCGAGCTTGCGATTAACAAGGTCAAGCTCTTTTTGCCACTTGGCAAGTTCTTTCGTGAGCCGTGCGATTTCTTCGTCAATGTTGATGAGACCCGCGAGCGGCAGATAGATTTCAGCGCCTGTGATGACAGCTGACATGGCTTCTTCCGTCAAATTCACTTCTGACGAAATTGTCAGCTCTGACGGATTCGCAAAACGGGTAATATAGGCGCTGACAGAGTTCAAAAACTCGGTGTGTTCGGACTTGATGAAAATCGGGATTTTCTTAGACAGCGGTGTGTTGACTTCCGCACGGCTATTGCGCACGGCGGTAATCAGTTCAATCAGCATCGCAACGCCTTCGCTTGCTTTTTCATCGTCAAATTCTGGACGAACGGTTGGATAGCTGCTCACGACAATAGAGCCTGTCGTATTCGGCATTTTCTCGAAAATTTCTTCGGTAAAGAAGGGCATCATCGGGTGCAAGAGGCGCAACACGTTGTCCAAAACATGAAGCAGGACACTACGCGTCACATTTTTTTCCGCCTCGTCGTCACCGAACATGACTTCCTTCGTCAGCTCAAGATACCAGTTGGCGAACTCGTCCCAGATGAAGTTGTAGAGAATATGCCCAGCCACACCGAACTCGAACTTGTCCATCTGATCGGTCACGCGCGCAATTGTGTCATTCAAGCGCGTCAAAATCCAGCGGTCCGTGACATTCCCCACTTTGCCTGCTGACAAGTCTGTCAGTACGGACGAAATCTTGTCAGCGCTGATATTTTCCGAATTCATCAAAATATAACGACTGACATTCCAAATTTTGTTAATGAAATTCCAAGCGGCGTCCATCTTGTCATAGCTGAAACGAACGTCCTGACCAGGTGCAGAGCCGTTTGACAAGAACCAACGCAGCGCATCTGTGCCGTATTTCTCAATCACGTCCATCGGGTCAATCCCGTTACCGAGCGACTTGGACATCTTGCGCCCTTGCTCATCACGAATCAGCCCGTGAATCAGGACATTGCGGAAAGGCGCTTTGCCTGTGAATTCGAGCGATTGGAAAATCATGCGCGACACCCAGAAGAAAATGATGTCGTAGCCCGTGACGAGCGTCGTCGTTGGAAAATAGCGCTTGAAATCTTCGGCATTTTCATCAGGCCAACCCATCGTACTAAAAGGCCACAAAGCCGAGCTGAACCAAGTGTCAAGCACATCTTCATCTTGCACCCAGCCCTCGCCTTCGGGCGCTTCCATGCCGACATAAGTCTCGCCGTCACGATACCAAGCTGGAATCTGATGTCCCCACCAAAGCTGACGACTGATAACCCAATCATGCACATTTTCCATCCACTGCACGAGCGTCTCGTTAAATCTTGGTGGGAAAAATTCAACCGCATCATCTGTTTTTTGATTGTCCAGCACCGCTTGCGACAGTCCGTCCATCTTGACAAACCATTGCTTCGAGAGACGTGGTTCAACAATCACACCTGTCCGCTCAGAATGCCCAACCTCGTGATGAATTGGCTCGATTTTAACCAGCACACCGAGCTTTTCAAACTCAGCCACCACTTTTTTACGCGCTTCAAAACGGTCAAGTCCTGCAAAATCCGCACCACAAAGCTCATTCATCGTGCCATCAGGGTTCATGACATTGACCATCGGCAAATCATGTCGCTGGCCCACCAAAAAGTCGTTCGGGTCATGCGCTGGCGTGATTTTGACAACGCCTGTCCCCTTTTCCATGTCCGCATGCTCATCGCCAATAATCGGAATTTCTTTACCCAAAATCGGCAGCACAACGGTCTTTCCGATATACTTCGCATAACGCTCATCGGCAGGATTGACCGCCACCGCCGTATCGCCAAAGAAAGTCTCAGGCCGTGTCGTTGCGACCTCCAGCACAATCTCGCCATCAGCAGAAGCATAGTTGACATGGTAAAAGGCACCCTCCACATCCTTGTGAATGACCTCAATGTCCGACAGCGCTGTCATCGCCTTGGGGTCCCAGTTGATGATTTTCTCGCCTTGATAAATCCAGCCTTTTTTGTAAAGCTCCACAAAAACCTTGCGCACCGCTTGGTTCAGCCCTTCATCCAGCGTAAAGCGTTCACGGTCATAATCGACCGAGATGCCCATTTTCGCCCATTGCTGATGGATGGTTTCGGCATATTCATCTTTCCATTCCCACGCTTTTTCGAGGAACTTCTCGCGTCCGAGGTCTTGTGGCAAAATGCCCTCTTCAGCCAGACGTGCAGCAACTTTCGCTTGCGTTGCAATCCCAGCATGGTCCATGCCCGGCAGCCACAACGTATCAAAACCCTGCATCCGCTTCTGGCGAATGATAATATCCTGCAAAGTCGTGTCCCAAGCATGCCCCAGATGGAGCTTGCCCGTCACATTTGGTGGCGGAATCACGATGCTGTAAGGATGCGCTTTTTTGTCGCCTGACGGCTTGAACACACCTTGTGCGAGCCACTTTTCATAGCGACCTTGTTCGGTTTCGGTTGGGTTGTATTTTGGGGTTAGTTGTGTCATTTAAATACCTCGATCACTTTATCAGTTAATTTTTCATTTCTACTTATAATCGTTTTCTTATTCCTTTTTTCAAGTTCTTTTTCGCACATTTAATCTCTCCTATTAATATTGAAATTGATATGATACAATAATACCATGAATTATAAAGTGATTGTAGAAACTAAGCCGCAGGACTCGCCACAATCTCATGAAATGAGAGCAGCTTTGATTTTAGCAAACTATTTTGAATGTGATGTACATTTTCTGAGACCAGAAAGCTACAAAACGCCAGATTTACTTATTGATGGCAGCACTTGGGAGATTAAAAGTCCTATGGGAAATAGTAAGAAGACAATGGAGAACAATCTACGTTCTGCAAAGAAGCAATCTCGTAACATCATCATTGATATGTCTCGCTGCAAAATGAATTTTAATCGTGCTATTTCTCGAATCAACTACTACCTCAACACAGAAAACCATCAAATTCAGCACCTTAAGATTATTGAGAAATCAGGCAAAGTAATTGACATCCGATGATTTATGTGCTATACTCTCTTTAGATAAAGATGTGGAAGATACTGTATTGAATCAACTGCATCTTTTTCTTTTGCGCTTTTTTATCGCCTAACAGCTTGAACACGCCTTGTGCGAGCCACTTTTCATAGCGACCTTGTTCGGTTTGGGTTGGGTTGTATTTTGGGGGTAGTTCTGTGGTCATGTTTATATTCCCTATCTAATTTTTGCACTGAGACTTGATCAGTTTGTTTCTGCAAACTTTTTCTGTTTATCGTTATAAATTTCCCTATGTATGGCTAAATATTTCAGCCTCTCAGGATAAAGAATAAAGCTATCCAATGTATCATTAATATGATCATCTTCAAAATCAGCCGTGCATTCTAGTCCAAACAAAGGTTTACCAGAATCCTCAAAACTCAAATCATGTTTATCAAAATACATATCCGTGTTTTGCTCCAACAATAATGCATTACGATAATCATAAGCTGCTTCAACGTCTAATTTCTTTAATGCTTCTGCAGAACCATAAATATGAGAAACGACAAGTCCTTTTTGCTCTTTCTTTGTAAAATAGCAAACCAACTTACCATTATAAAATTCTCTGCTTTCTCTAAACAGATTTTCTTTCATCAAGCGGAACAAGGTTTGGTCACGAGTCGTATCAATATTCTTCGCTAAAACTTCTTCTGAATTTTCTTCATAAGCAATTTCATTATCCCGAGAAACAACAATCCCTGGCAATAACTTCAAGAAATTCAAAAAGTAGCGAATCTGATTATATTTTCGGCTTTCGAAATCTATTGTATTCGCAAACTTGTACTCAGATATCAGCTCCTGCTTAGTTAAGTAACCTTTGCTAATTCCTGAAATGTCAACGTTCATAAGTGCAATGATGTCATTCCTGTTTAATTTCTTATCAGAGTGATACATCAACGTTTTGACTAAAAAATTCATCTCTTTTCGAGCGAGTTCATCAGTAGTAATAGATGAATTAAAACTTGAATGCGCATAAAAGATTTGAGAAAAAATAAGTCTCTTTTCTTCCGAGCTTGCTTTCAAAAATTGCTTTGTCAACTTGTGGTAGCCTTTCAGAAACGGCGAAACAAAACCTAATTTCACAAATTGGTTAATTGACTTTCGAGTTGATGCACTATCTACTTTTTCATAGATACTCCCCACCATATCTTGCAACTTTCTATAATATCCAGCTTTAGAGAACTCTTGTTTGGTCAAACTATGATTGACTAACTTATTTTCGTCAATAAATTGAACAATCAACTTCAAGACATTGTTAAATTGTGGCGCAAAAATATCGGAATACTCAACAGTTAGCTTCCAGTAATTCTCATAGTTTTGCGTTTCACTCGCTCTCTTATTTGGTAAGCCTTATTATCTCTTTGATTATCAAACACCGCAGCATTATAGCTTTCTAAATCTGTTAATACATGATTGATAAAAGGCTCGTTATGATAAGCACGTCGCCGTCCGTATTTCTCATAAGAATATTCTTCATCACGTAATTTCAAGATATTATTCCAGTCAATATTCATACGAGAATACGGCAATTTACGAATCATCGCCCGACGGATTAAAGTCTGCAGCAAATATTTCTTATAAGTCTTTAGCTTTAGCGAGTGAGCAACTAGTTTTGATAGCTCATCAATCTCAAAATCATAATAAAGAGAGTTATCTAACCATCTAAGTTTTTCACGGAGTCCGCTATCATCAACTGTCTGAAATTTCATAATTTCAGTTTCTGTCAATAAAACTCCTTTATTTTCAATCAATGCCTTATTGACCACGAAAGAAGAATAGAGTGAATCGTTTGAAATGACTTCATATCCCATCTTTTTGGCTTCAAAAGAAACAGAAGAGCCCCCAGCAAATAAATCCAGTACACGACCAGATTTAACAGGGAAATTTTCAATAATCCACGGCGACAACTTCTCTTTGTTGCCGATGTAATTTACTTTTGGAAATTTGAGGGATTTGTATTCTGACATCTCTTCTTTCTTGTGTTTCTAAACATTTTCTAACTTCTTCCGCTACTGATTTAGCTAATTTGGGTGGAACAGCATTACCAATTTGTTGTTGGATAGAAATGCTATTCCCTTCAAAGATAAAATCATCTGGAAAGGTTTGCAACCGTGCCAACTCTCGTGGTGTTAAGGCTCGATTTTGGGCATAATGGAAAACTTTTCGCATATCACCTGTAACTGTTACTGATGGTTTATCACTCGCATAGCGAATATATTTACGAATATCACCAGATTTTGGACGAAGTGGTTCAGGGATATCATTCCTATCACCACCATCATGAACATAGGACATCTTTTCAAGCATTTGTTCTGAATGATTCATCGCAAAATGGTTAGGAATAGAAGAACTTTCGCCACTTTCAAGCACAGGTAAATTACCAATAGCTTCCTCAACTGTTTCTACTTTTTCCTCAATATCTGGGAACTTAAATTCTCCATTCTTACGCCCAACGATAAAAATACGCTGACGCTTTTGTGGTACTCCGTGCTCTGCTGCTTGTAATACCTCTTTTTCGACTTCATAGCCTAGCTTTTCAAATTCTGAAACTATCTCTTGAATCGTCTGTCCTTTATTATGCGTATTGAGACGGGCTACATTTTCCATCACAAACATTTTCGGCTGAATGACATCTACAAAGCGGACAAACTCTTTAAATAGTTTATTTCGTTCATCATCAATGAACTTACGCCCAATATTCCCAGCCATACTAAATCCCTGACAAGGTGGTCCGCCGATGATTACATCTACCTCGCTATTACCTTTCAATTTTTGGATTTCTTGATTAGAAATATCTCGAATATCTCCCTCAATCAGCTTGTGATGAGGAAAATTCTTGCGATAGGTCTCTGCCGCTTCATGATTGAATTCAACCGAAAAGAGATTTTGAAAGCCTGCTTGTTCAAAACCAAGTGAAAGACCACCAGCACCGGAAAAAAGATCTATAATTTTTTTCGATTTATTCATTTACTTACCTCTTTCATTTTGTTGCACATAAGCAAAAGACTGAGGAGGCATTTTTAACTCTGGGGCTATAACTTTTAGCGGCTGTGCTTTTTTATATTTTGTAACTTCTTTTATTTTTATTGCATAAGCAATTTCCTTTGAACGAAAGTACTCCATGTAAGAATCAAAGTCAATACCCGAAAATTCTTTAGTTTCATCCCAAATTTTTTCAGGTGTATTTACCAAAATTTTCTCAAAAGTAAACTTCCCCACTACACGCATAGTAGGAGCCGTTTCGTAAATTAAAATTTCATCCACATCTCTTTGAAAGATTTGCTTCCTAAACTCGTACTTCTTTGTTCCTGCAAAAATCCTTTCAACATATTCAGACTTAATTGATAAAATAGCTTTCATTTGCCTTACCCATTTCTTTTATTTTGTTATACCCAGCTTCCGTTATTTCTGATACAAGAATTCGTTCATCTGAAGAGATAATAGCATTATCTAACAAAGTCTTTCTATTGGGATATTTATCAAAAGGTACGTTATATAATATCTTAATAACGTAGGGATACTTTTTTGTTTTATAAAAATTTGTTAATTCATAGTCCTCAAAAACAGAATTTTCACGAACATAATCAGTAAAATCCTTTCAGTCTTGAATTCCAAAATATTTTTTACCTCCGCTACCGTTGTGATTGCAGAAACGACAGAACGGTAGTAAGCTGGTCCTAAGCCATCTCCAGTTCGATAAGGAATGATAATATCACCGACTTTAAGTTTTTTTGCATCAGATGAACCAGATAAATAAACCTTTTCAATATTATTATAAACAGAAGACTTAGATTGAGCTGTTTCTGTTTTAACTTCTGATTCGCTAAACATTTTGTTGTGGTATTTTGGGAAGATTGATAATAGGTATTTTCTTTGATTTTTTAACTCGACGATAAATGGATAATCTTTATAAACATCCTCTTTTACAATACGATTTTTTGAAAAAACTTGTTCCACATTATTTTTCGTTCCAATATTTTCAAACCCATATTTATTAAGTAACCTCACAAGAGTCGGCTGCTTTTGCTCGAATATAGTAACGTAAATCTTCTCGAGTTCTGACTTCACTGCAAACTCTCTTAAAGCTATTGAAAGAAATCTTTTACCTAAACTAGTTCCAGAATGATTGGATTCATCAATTTTGAATGTACTAATTTTCAGTCGTTTACCTGTTAATTCGGGAACAATACCAATTTCTTCTCCGTCTTCTTCTTGTAGTAACAAAAATGCTGTAAGTTCCTGACTTTCATTAAAAACTACATAAGCATATTTATCCGATTTTCTAGCCAACCAGTCTTCAAACTCAAAATAATCATTTTTTAACGAATCAAAAAACTTATCTTGAAAATTGAGAGAAGAAATTTGAATATATTTTATTTCATCAGTCTTTTTCACTTGATTTACCTTGCCTTTCATCCATTGTTAAAAATAAAAATTCTGAGATCATTTCCGCTGACTTTGTAGCTAATTTAGCATACCTAATAGGAATTTCAATTTGATTATTTCCATGCCCATGTGAGCTACTATACTTGTTCCTTAAATCATTTAATTCTTGCGCTATTTGTTCAAGACCTGCAAGAATCTTTATTGATATTTGTCCAATTTCAGATTTTTTATTTTGATTCCTTGTATTTAGCCTCAAAATGTTAACAACTTTTCTACGTAAAACTGGAATATCTTCTTTTTCATCGAAACTTATTCGATATTCGTCCAAAATAATCTTGTAAGTACTTTCAAGAACGGTCTGAGCATTGCTGATAGCATCTTCTGGGAATAGTTCAACAAGCTGAAACATTTTTTCAATATTCTTAGTGAGTAGTTCATTTTCTTTTAATAAGCTCATTTTTTCGCCTATCCTTCACTATATTTTACCATATTTAGGCAATGACATTTTATTCCTTATCTCCCCAAAAAATTCTCAATCAACAGTGTCATATTCTCCCGCTCATCAGGCTTAGACAACGCCACCATAAGTACGATTGCAGCGAGAGTGTTATTATTGATATTGCGCAAGGCTTGATTTTTATAAAGAAAATAGACAAACAAAGCTGCAGCAGAGCGCTTATTACCGTCATAAAAAGGGTGGTCTTTCACAATAAAATACAGCAAGTTTGCAGCTTTCGCCTCCACAGAAGGATAATATTCCGTGTCGCCAAAGCCTGCATAAATCTGTTCTAAGATACCTTTAAACTGACCCGTACGCTCTTTAGCAAACATCTCCGACTTAGCATAATCAGGCAAACTTTCAAGAAATTCACGCGCATTTTTGTAGTCCAAACGCCAAGTCTCACTCGTCCCCTCCACGTCTGGCAGTTCTTTTCGATCATAGCTATCAAGAAGAAATAGAGCCTGCGTATATTCAGAAACTAAATTAATCGTACCCGACAGCTCAGGTATTTCACTCCGTTCTAAAATCTGAAAAACAAGGTTTAAGTCGGTCAAACGTTTTTCGTTAATGGCATAACCTTTTGAAATATACTGCTTCAAAACACCATTCGCCCATTTACGAAACTCAGTTGCTTTTTTGGAATTAACACGGTAGCCAATAGAAAGTATCATATCAAGATTATAAACCTTGACATTTCTACTTTGTGTTTTTCCAACCATGGCACCGTGTTGAGTGGTATGTTCCAAAATTGAACATACCACTTTTTCATCTAACTCACCTGATTTATAAATATTTCCAATATGCCTCGTAACCGCTGGTCGCTGTACTTCAAAAAGCTGAGCAATTTGCTCCTGTGTTGCCCAAATTGTATCATGCTCAAAATCAGCGTTGAGTTCAACTTCGCCATTTTTCGCATTGAATTTTATGATTTCATTTTCCATATTATTTTCCTTACCCCCTCACTTCTCCCTTACAATACTCAGATTCGCGACTTCAATAGGCAAATGAAGCAGAGGTTCGCCAAAGAGGTACTGGCTGTGGTTGAGCGTTCCGTTTGCGTCGCGCTGCCATTTGCGGCCGCGGGAGTCGGTGAACCAGATTTTGGCTTTGGGATAGTGGGAGAGGTGGCCTTCGCGGTGGGCGCCCACGTCGTTGACATACTGCTCGTAGCGCACGCGCCAGCGACCTGGCGGAATGACGTAAATCCCGATGCTGTGGTCGGCGTCAGCGAAATCGTCGATGGAGACAATCGCGTCATAGACCGGCGCCTGGCTGGAATTTGAGATAATGAAATCGGTCCGATTGCCCGCCATATCAGGATCATCGGGTCGGTCGTCGTAGTAGCTGTGAATCCAGGTCGAGATATTGTGCGCCTGCACCAGTTGGTGCTCCTCCTCCTCGCGGTCGTTTAGCTCGCGCTGGAGCTTCGTCTGCCGAAAGAGAATGACGCACTGCATGGTTACAGCGACAGCAGAGATGATGGTCGCAACGACATAAAAGAAATATTCCATTTCAGCTCCTTTCATATAAGTCTACCAAAAATACCGCACGCCAACCCCCGCAAAGGGTGCAAACGCACGGTACCACCTTTATTTTTCACTTTTTTGAAATTTGAGTTTGAAATCACGCAACCTTCGCAAAGTCCGATTACAAGCTCACATCAACCGCTTGCTTTCTACAAATCTCGCTTTGTTACTCCTCGTAAAGTGTCTAAATTATAACATTTTTCCAAGCAATTTGCTTTAATCGTCAAACTCCTTCTCAACATCCTTCAGCGCAGCGTTAAAGACCTGATCCATATCATAATATTGATAATTTCCAAGACGTCCACCAAAGAGGACTTTGTCCTGCGCATCGGCAAGTTTGCGATATTTCTTGAAAATAGTCGAATTCTTCTCGTCATTGACCGGATAATAAGCTTCTTTCGTGCGATCCCAGTCCTGCGGGTATTCCTTCGCCAGGATGGTCTTGCCGGCGTCTGCATGGCCGTCGAAATGGCGCCACTCCATGACCCGGGTGTAAGGCACGTCGCGCTCCGTGTAGTTGATAACGGCATTACCTTGCTTGTTGTCCGTGTCAAAGACTTCAGATTCGAAGCGGACAGAGCGGTATTCTAGCTCGCCTTCGCTGTAGTCAAAGAAAGCGTCAATCATGCCGGTATAGACAATACGGGGAAATTCTGCAAGGTAGTCGTCTTTGTGGGCGAAGAAATCGGTGTTCACCTGCACGTCAATCAGCTCAGAATCCAGCATCTTATCAAAAATCGCGGTGTAGCCATCGACCGGCACGCCCTGATAGCGGTGATTGAAGTAATTGTTGTCAAAGGTATAGCGCACAGGAAGTCGGCGGATGATGAAACTTGGCAGCTCCGTTGCAGGGCGGCCCCATTGCTTCTCGGTATAGCCTTTGATGAGCTTTGTGTAAATGTCCGTCCCGATGAGAGAAATCGCTTGCTCTTCGAGATTCTTTGGGGCACCAGCCAGGCCTGCAGCGTTCTTTTGCTCTTCGATCTTCGCCGCAGCTTCTTCAGGCGTTTTTACGCCCCACATCTGGTAGAAGGTATTCATGTTGAAGGGTAGATTGTAGAGCTCGCCTTTGTAGTTCGCGACGACCTGGTTAATGTAGCCGTTAAACTCAGTGAACTGCTGGACGTAGTCCCAGACTTCCTTGTTGTCCGTGTGGAAAATGTGCGCACCGAAGTCATGGACGTTGATGCCGTGTTCTTTGTGGGTGTACATATTCCCGCCGACATGTACGCGGCGCTCAATGATGAGGCTGCGTTTCCCACGCTTAGCCGCTTCATGGGCAAAAATCGAACCGTAAGGGCCAGCACCTACGATGAGGTAGTCGTAATTTTTCGTGTTTAAAGTCATGCAGCTATTATAACACACGCTTGAGCCAATCTTTTGGTGAAAATACCCTGCTGTGTTATAGTATGAAAAAAGGAGGCAAAATGGAACAATTTGATACGATAATTATTGGTTCTGGGCCTGCGGGGGGAGAAGTAGCACGTGGTCTTGCTGCAGCTGGTCGGCAGGTCGCAGTTGCAGAAGCTCATCTTTGGGGTGGAACTTGCCCCAATGTAGGCTGTGACCCCACAAAAATCATGATGTCTGCGGTAGAAACAAAAGTGCATGCGAAGGCGATGCAAGAGGCAGGCATTTCAGGTAGCCTCGAGATTGATTGGGCAACTTTGCAAAAACGAAAACGGGCTTATACAGATGGGATTTCCTCCGGGACGAAAACCTCTCTTGAGACGAACCATGTCACGACTTTAGTAGGAGAAGCAGCCTTTAATAGTGATGGTACACTACTTATCGGAGAAAAAACTTATCAGGCAGATAGCTATGTGATTGCGACAGGACAACGTCCTAGACTTCCAGGACTTGTTGGAGAGAGCTATCTTTTAACGAGTGATGACTTTTTGAGTTTAGAGCAACTTCCTAAGAAGCTTGTATTCTTAGGCGGAGGGCCCGTGTCACTTGAACTTGCACAGATTGCACAAGCCTCTGGGAGTGAGGTAACACTTGTCATACATGGGAAGCGCAAGATCAATGGCTTTGACGAAGAACTAGCAGAGGCCTTTCTGGAGCAGCTGGAAAAGCAAGGCATTAGGATTATTACAAATAGAGATGTCACAGAAATTCAAAAAACAAAGTCAGGCTATTTGCTTAAGGCGGATAATGACTGGATACTTGAGACAGGAGCAGTGTTTGCAGGAGTCGGTCGAACGCCTAACGTCGAGAGCCTTAATCTTTCCGCTGTTGGTGTTAAAACGTCAAAACAAGGGATTATCGTGGATGGGTTTTTAAAAACGACAACACCAACGATTTATGCAGTGGGGGATGTGATTGCAAAAAATGTAGGAAAATTAACGCCGGTTGCAGGTTTTGAGGCGCGCTATTTGGTAGATGTGCTGACGGGTAAGGCAAAAGAGACGATTCGGTATCCCTTGATTCCATCTGTTATTTACGGGGCCACGAAAATGGCACAGGTTGGGCGTCTTGAAAGTTCTCATGTACAAAGTTTTGACATGACAAGCTGGTATAGCTATAGACGGCTTGCAGAGCCGAAAGCCTTAGCGAAGATCGCCTTCAATGAAAAGGAAGAAATGGTGGGAGCTAGCATCGTCTCAAGCCTAGCAGACGAGATGATCAACTTTTTAACACCCCTAATTGCCAAGAAAATAACAAAAGAAGAAGTCAAAAAGCAGATACTTGCCTATCCTACACCAGCCTCAGACCTTGTCTATTTATATGATTGAAAATACTACTGGTTACCTCTATCTCCGCGCTTTGCGCTGCGCTGTCCATGCTCGCTAAGCCAGCAAAGCTGGCAAGTCGCAGGGCAACTCCCTGCTTTTTCGTCGAGCCACGCGACAGCGCTTGGCCAGGCGGCCAAGTAAATAAACGCGTCGCTGAGTTCGCCTTCAAAAGCAAAACGGTTTTTAGACACGCCCTACTTTTAAAAAATTGTGATATAATTTACAAGAACAAAATTTACTACTAAAAAGGACAACATGATGGCACATATTAAATTTGATTATTCCAAAGTTACACCATTCGTGCAGGACAATGAATTCGATGAAATTCAGTGGCAGATTGATGGCGCGGACAAGATTTTGCGCGAGGGGACTGGCGCGGGTTCTGACTTTTTGGGTTGGATTGACCTCCCTGAAAACTACGATAAAGCTGAGTTTGCGCGCATCCAAGCGGCAGCCAAAAAAATCCAAGAAGACTCTGAAGTCTTGGTCGTACTGGGTATCGGAGGCTCTTACCTCGGTGCCCGCGCGGCCAATGATTTCTTGAACTCGACCTTCTCCAATTACTTGAGTAAAGAGGAGCGCAAAGCACCACTCGTGGTTTATGCGGGGAATTCAATTTCTTCCAATTACTTAGCTGACCTCGTGGATTTCGTGCAAGATAAGGACTTCTCGGTCAACGTGATTTCTAAGTCTGGGACAACAACAGAACCTGCGATTGCTTTCCGCGTCTTTGAAGATTTGCTCGTGAAAAAATACGGTCGCGAGGGTGCCAACAAGCGCATTTATGCGACAACTGACAAAGCTAAAGGCGCTGTCAAAGTCGGTGCCGACGCGAATGGTTGGGAAACGTTTGTCGTGCCTGATGATGTTGGGGGACGTTTCTCAGTCTTGACGCCAGTTGGACTTCTTCCTATCGCTGCGGCAGGGCATGATATTTTGAAACTGATGGAAGGTGCTAATCAGGCGCGCAAAGATTACAGCCAATCCACAGATGTCCGCAAGAACGACGCTTATGCGTATGCAGCCTTGCGCAATATCTTGTATCGCAAGGGTAAGGTCTCTGAGATTTTGGTCAACTGGGAGCCCACTTTGCAATATTTCTCTGAGTGGTGGAAGCAGCTCTCTGGCGAATCCACAGGGAAAGACCAGAAGGGCATATATCCAACCTCTGCGAATTTCTCGACAGACTTGCACTCATTGGGGCAATTCATCCAGGAAGGCACGCGTACGATTTTTGAAACGGTCATCCGTGTGACGAAACCGCGCAAGAACGTAACGATTCCAACTTTGGATGCTGACCTTGATGGCCTGGCTTATATCCAAGGCAAAGATGTGGATTTTGTCAATAAAAAAGCGGAAGATGGCGTGTTGCTTGCGCATACAGACGGTGATGTGCCAAATCTCATCGTTGAAATTCCTGAACAAGATGAATTCACGTTGGGCTACACAATTTACTTCTTCGAGTTGGCTATTGGGATTTCGGGTTACTTGAACGGCATCAATCCATTTAACCAGCCTGGCGTTGAG
The DNA here is from genome assembly GCA_031253335.1 of Streptococcaceae bacterium. Classification (GTDB taxonomy): domain Bacteria; phylum Bacillota; class Bacilli; order Lactobacillales; family Streptococcaceae; genus Lactovum. The sequence goes on along the minus strand of JAIRWF010000028.1, from coordinate 8,347 downwards.
GCCTACAAGAAGAATATGTTTGGACTTCTTGGCAAGCCTGGCTATGAAGAGTTGACAAAAGAGCTTGAAAGCAGACTTTAAGTAATTAAAAAGCGCTCAGATGAGCGTTTTTTGTTAGTTGGCGAAGACGACAAGATTGGTGTCATCATTGATGCAGGTCTGGAAAACGAGGCGCTCGCCGCCGCCGGATCCGACCATGCGATCCCAGTAATTGCCGCCGCCAGAGAGCGAGTTGGCATAATCATCCACACGATCAACCTGTGAAACGGTATAATCGCGCTTAGCGCCAGTGTTATCGTAAACAGTGATTACATCACCCGCAGAGAGGCTAAATAGGACGCCAAAGACACCAGGATTATGGCCGATAAAGTGCGTGGAGAGACCGTCATTGACTGACTGCACACCAGCACCGCCCCAGGTTGAGATGTTGCTATTTGGCGCCGCGTCAATGATGGCTTGACCTGAGCCTTGCCCGCCGTCCTGATAATGGTATGTCTGACCTTTAATGATGAGCGCATTGGTCAAGGACTCAGGGACAACCTCGGAAACAGGCTCAGAAGAGGCTGTATTTTCATCAACAGCGGGAGTTTGTGGGGTTTGCAAAGAAGAAGCAGGCGGGGTAGAAGAAGCTTGCGTTTTTGTTTCTTTGCTCGTTGTCTGGGCATTTGGTGTCTCATAAAAGAGAGAGGCGAAGACGATGAGCCCAAGAACAAAAAGAATTGGCAATAGGATTTTTAATAGCTTATGTTTCATAGTGAAACCTCATTTCTAATTTTACTCTCATTATTTTAACCTAATATTCTTAATAAAACATTAAAAAACTCTCATTTTTGTTTTGTGCTATAATTTTTAAAAATGAAAGACTTCCGCGCACTTGCTTATAATCTAAAACTCCGCCTGGTGATTGTGTTTCTGGGGTCGTTTTCCTATGGGACGATTTACAGCTCGATGACGATTTACTACAATCAGCATTTGGGAGCTGTGGTGACAGGTGCTTTGCTTGCGGTGTCAGCAGTAGCTACCTTTTTTGCAGGACTTATCGGGGGGCAACTCTCGGACACCCGTGGGCGAAAAGTTGTGATGACTCAAGGCGTACTTTTGCAATTTGTGGGGAGCCTTATTGCGCTATTTTCTAATCTGCCAGGGCATGTGAATGCGTGGACGACTTTTGTGGGCTTTCTTCTCATTTCTTATGGCTTTAACTATGTCAGCACTGCGGGGGCTTCGATGATTATTGATTTGTCAGATGCGACGAACCGTAAGACGGTGTTTGGTCTCGATTATTGGGCACAGAATATGGCGGTCGTTATTGGTGCGGGGATAGGTGCTTGGCTCTTTAAACCAGCATTTTTGGCGCTTTTGATTTTGCTTTCGGTAGAGATTGCGGTGACAGTCGTGATTGTGGTCTTTATGATGTCGGAGACTTTGGCTGAGAAAAAAGAAAGTGCGGACAATATCTGGCAGAGCTATGTAACGGTCGCCAAAGACAGAACTTATATGATTTTTCTTGCGGCAAATGTCCTCTCCATTAGCGTCATCATGCAATGGGATAATTTTTTGCCGGTGCATTTGGCGGATAGCTTTCAGAATATCAACTTTTTCGGTATTGAAATATACGGACAACGCATGCTCACGATTTTCTTGATTTTAGCTTGTCTCATCGTGGTGTTTGGGATGACACCGGCAAATCATCGTACTGCGAAATGGTCGCATCAGCGTGGTTTTGTGGTGGGTCTTGTTTTTATGACGCTTGGGATGGTCTTTAGCTTTTTGATGACGACTTTCTGGCCCTTGATTGTGGGGTGCGTGATTTACACGATTGGGGAGATTCTTTATACGCCAAATGTCCAGACAATTGGGGCGAATCTCATGGATCCTGAAAAAATTGGAGCTTATAATGGGGCGTCATCCATTCGCCAGCCTCTGGGTTCGATGATTGCAGCAACGCTCGTGAGTCTAAGTCCAGTGATACATGCATGGGGCGTTTCTTTCGTGCTTCTTGTCACGACGGGGATCTCAATCTGGCTGCTCTTGCGCGCGGTGGAAAGACATGAAAAGAGTATAGAAAGTGTATAATAAGTCTGTGAAGGACTTTTTTTCTTTATCGCCTGTGATTCGCTTGCGGCTTCTCATGATGTTTTTGGGAGCGATGACTTTTTCAACGGTCGGCGGATCTATGACGATTTACTACAATGAGCACATGGGCTCAGGTGTGACAGGAATATTGCTCATTATTTCAAATATCCTGACTTTTGTCGTAGGCTTATGGGCGGGGCATTTATCGGATTTGCGGGGACGGCGGCCGATTATGCTTTTTTCAACTTTGGTGACAACGACGGGAGCTGGGATTGCGACTTTTGCGAACTCGCCGGTCTTTTTTAATCCTTGGGTGACTTATTTTGGCTTTTTGATTTTATTTTTTGGCTATGGTTTTTTTAATACGGCAGCGACTGCGATGATGGTGGATTTGACGACGTCGGAGAATAGGCGTTTGGTTTATAGTCTGCAGTACTGGGTCATTAACATGGCGATTTTGATAGGCTCTGCGCTATCGGGATGGTTTTTCAGGGATTATTTGATGTGGCTTTTGCTGGCCTGTGCACTGGAAGAATTTTTGAGTTTTTGGCTAGTTTATTTCTTTATTGCAGAGAGTTTTGACCCCGTGGCAGCGGCGAAAAAGGCAGGGATGAGTATCTTCAAAGCTTATCGCATGGTGGCAGGGGATCGTGCCTTTATGTGGTACTGTCTCTCCGCCATTTTCACAGCAATGATTTTTAATCAGCTAGATAATTACTTGCCTGTGCATTTGTCTAATAGCTTTGTGAATACGTCGGTGTTTGGCTTGCAGATTTATGGGCAGCGGATGCTGTCGATTTTTCTCATTGTGAATACGTTTATTATTGTGCTCTTGATGAATGGGTTAACGCGTTTGACGCGGAATTGGCGCAGGCAGACGGGGATGGTTGTGGGTTTATTTTTTCAAGGGACAGGTTTTATTGTGGCTTTTCTCGGGACAACTTTGACTGTAGAGCTTGTGGCAACTGTCATTGCGACGTTTGGTGAGATGATTGGGGTGAGTTTTTTACAAGCCTATCGCGCGGACCTCATGGAGGGAGACTCGGCGGGGACTTATTCGGGCTTTTTCACGATTACACAGCCGATTGCAAGTGTGATTTCAGGACTTTTAGTCTCTGTGTCAGGTGTTTTGACGAATGTGGGCATGGCTGGTATGATGGTACTTGTGATGATTGGGGCGATTTGGCCAGCAATAGTAAGTGTAAGGATGAAAGAACGACCAAAAGAGGTGCTCAGCAGTTGAAAAGGGAAATAAAATGAGTTTGACATATAAAATTTGGAATCCGGCAGGAAACATCACAGCTTTGGTGGATGGGCTGATTTGGGATTTGGATGAGCGCAAGCGCGTGAATGATGCGATTATGGCGGAGCATCCTGAGGTGGAGCAGGTTGGTTTTTTGAGTGAGCTAAAAAATAGCTCTGCGGAATTACTCATGGCGGGCGGCGAGTTCTGCGGGAATGCAAGCCGCTGTGCCGCAATGAGTTTACTGGATGGACATGCGGGAGAGTTACGATTAACAGTCGCAGATGGGGCGGCAGAAGTGGCGTGTGGGGTTTCTGAAGATGGGGAGGCCTGGTCGGAGATTCCTCTTGACTCAGATAAGGAGATGAGGAAGCGTCTGGGAGGAGCTGTGGAAGTCCCTCTTCTGGGGATTACGCATTTTTTAGTCTTTGAGGAATTTCCTGAAAACGCGAAAGAAGCAGCTTGGAAATTGATTCAAAAATTAGATGATGGACGTACCCTGTCACTTGGGGTGACTTGGGTATGGGGAAATTCTATTTTGCCTGTGGTCTGGGTGCGCGCGATTGATAGTTTGTTTTTGGAAAATGCTTGCGGATCGGGGACTGCGGCACTAGGGCTTTATGAGAAACTACGGGCGGGAAAAGATGTCGCGCTTGAATTGCTGCAACCATCAGGCGATAAGATTGGGGTTCAGGCAACAGATGAAACACTCCGTATAGCGGGAACTATCACGCTTTCAGGGAGTTTTGTGGTATAATTTAAGCAAATGTTAGCTTACGAAATCACACTTTTGGTTTTTCAGATTATTTTCTCGGCGTTTATTATTTTTCGGGAGCGTAAGAGCACGAGTTCGACCTGGGCTTGGCTTTTTATCGTGAATATTTTGCCGATTGTGGGTTTTGTGCTCTATTTGCTGATTGGGCGGGGGATTGCGCACCGCAAGATTTTTCGGCTGCGCGATGAGATGAGACCAAACTACGAACGGGAACTCGCGGTCACGGAGGCGCTTGAGCATGAACCTGACTTGCTGACGAGTATTACGGACAATCATGTGATGGGGCAGCTGATTCATCTGCTGTTTCATGAGGAGCGCTCGCTCATTTCAGTCAATACGGGCGTGGAGATTTTGACGGATGGGGCTGTTAAATTTGACAGGCTGATTGCGGATATTGAAAAAGCCCACCATCATGTGCATTTGGAGTATTATATTTGGAAAAATGATGAGGTCGGTTTACGGCTTTTGCAAGCGCTTGTGGCGGCGGCAAAGCGAGGTGTGGAAGTGCGCTTGTTGATTGACGCTTGGGGCTCGCGCATGACAAAGGTCAAGGAATTCCATGAATTGCTGGATGCGGGCGGCTTCGTGGCGCAATTTTTTCCGTCGATTTTTCCAGATTTTTTGCCGACGATTAATCCGCGTTTTAACTATCGCTTGCACCGCAAGATTGTCGTAATTGATGGGCTTGTGGGCTATACGGGTGGCTTCAACGTCGGCGACGAGTACGTTCACACGACGAAGAAGTTTGGCTATTGGCGTGACACGCACCTGAGGCTGACTGGAGATGTTGTCTATTCGCTCCAGACGCGCTTTATCATGGACTGGAATAGCCAACACCACGATGAAATCACGAAACTCGCGCAGGTGTATTATCCAGTTGTTGAAGAAACGGGCTCTGACGTGGTGACGCAGTTTGTCACAAGCGGGCCAGACGAGAAGAAGCAGCAGGTCAAGCTCGCCTATCTCAAGATGATTAATGGGGCGGAGCGCGAAATTATCATCCAGACACCTTACTATATCCCTGATACGACGATCCACGACGCGCTAAAGCTTGCGCTGATGAGCGGTGTCAAGGTTAAAATAATGATTCCCAACAAGCCTGACCATCCGTTTGTCTATTGGGCGACTTATTACTACACGGCGAGCCTCATTCGCCACGGAGCTGAGGCCTACACTTATGAAAATGGCTTCATTCACAGCAAGATGATTGTCGTCGATGGCGAGGTGACGTCGATTGGCTCGACAAATTTTGACAATCGTAGTTTCCAGCTTGATTTTGAGGGAAATCTTATGATTTACGATGAGAAGCTGTCGCGGCGTTTTCGTGAGGACTTTTTCGAGGACTTGAAGGTCTCAAAAGCCTTGACGCGTGAGCGTTACCAAGAACGCAGTTATTGGATTCGCTTTAAGGAAGGGCTTGCGAGGCTGATTTCGCCGCTCTTATGACGCAATTTCCGGACGGCTTTGAGGCAAAATACCGCACAATACTGGGCGCGGACGCAGACGCATTTTTTGAAAGCTTTGAAACACCTGCAGTATCGGCTTTTCGGATCAATCCACGAAAGCAGGTTTCGCAACAAGCGCTTGCAGCTCATGAAAAAATTCCTGGGAGCGCTGATGGCTACTACGGAAAGGTTGATGGCCATTCGCCTGAGCATGTGACAGGCGCCGTTTATTCACAGGAGCCCGCCGCACAGCAAGTGGGCGATTGGGCGGGAGAAATAATCACAGGTCGGCATGACTTGCGGGCGTTGGACTTGTGTGCAGCGCCTGGCGGCAAGTCCACAAACCTCTTGTCAAATTTGACAGATGATTCGCTCCTAATCAGCAATGAAATCTCAGGCAAGCGTGCCAAAATTCTCGTGGAAAATCTGGAACGCTGGGGTGCTGGAAACGTTGTTGTGCTCAATGAAAAGCCGTCAAATTTGACAGCCGTCTTCCCGCAATTTTTTGACTTCATCGTGGTCGATGCACCATGTTCGGGCGAAGGCATGTTCCGCAAGGATTCAGACGCCATGCAGTATTGGACGCCAGACTATCCCTCGACCTGCCAGACTTTGCAGCGCGAGATTTTGACAGAAGCCCTGCAAATGCTCGCTCCAGGCGGCTATCTGTTGTATGCGACTTGCACCTGGGCGCCTGAAGAGGATGAGGCGCAAGTAGCATGGCTTCAATCCCAAAACTTGCAACTTGTCAAATCTGACAAGCTCTATCCGCATCAATTTCGTGGGGAAGGTCAATTCATGGCGCTCTTGCAAGCACCAGGCACAGCTCACCCACAAGCCACAAGCGCTTGTAAGTCCAACCTCAGCTCAGACAAACGCAAACTCTGGCAAGAGTGGGCACTGTCAAATTTGACAAGCTTTCCCGACGGCATTTTGCAAGCCTTTGGCGATGTACTCTACCTTCTCCCGCCACAAACATCCCACTTGTCAAGCCTCAAAATTGCCCGCAATGGCTTGCAACTCGGTACTTTCAAGAAAAATCGCTTTGAGCCCGCTTTCGCACTTGGCCTTGCAACGTCACCAGATCAAGCCCAGCGGACTTACGAGCTGACAGACGATGAGTTCTACCGCGTTATGGCAGGAGAGACCCTCGCAAGCCCTGGCGACAACGGTTGGCTCCTCCTAACCATTCACGGCAACGGCCTGACCTTTGCGAAGCGCGCAAATGGTATAATAAAAAATAATATCCCGAAAGGACTTCGTTTCACGCATCATGGCTGAAAATATTGAAAATCAAAAATTGCAAATCGTCGTCATCACAGGTATGTCGGGTTCCGGCATGACTGTTGCCATTCAGTCCTTTGAGGACATGGGCTATTTCACGATTGACAATATGCCGCCCGCACTCATCACGCGATTTACCGATCTTCTGACTGCAGACAATTCGACAATCAGTAAGTTTGCACTCGTCGTACGCACACGCGAGTTCTTTGAGCAGCTCCAGCAGGTCGCCGTGGATCTTTCGGACAATAAAAACGTTGATTTCAAGCTCTTATTTCTCGACACGACCGACGAGGAGCTCGTTGCTCGCTACAAAGAGACCCGCCGAAGCCACCCGCTCTCTGTAGATGGCCGCACCATGGACGGTATCATGCGCGAGAGGACGCTTCTTGAACCACTCAAAAATTTTAGCCAAAATGTCATCGACACGAGTGAGCTGACTCCGCGTCAACTCCGCGCTGCCATCCAAGAGCAATTCGGAAGCCCAGACGACACGCCAAAATTCCGCATTGAAGTCCTCTCTTTCGGCTACAAATATGGCCTCCCACTCGATGCTGACCTCGTCTTCGACGTCCGATTCACGCCAAACCCGCACTATGTCCCAGAACTCCGTGAGAAAAATGGCACCGATCCTGAGGTTTATGACTATGTCATGACATCTGACGTCTCTGAGAACTTCTACAAAAACCTCCGCGCAATGCTCGACCCGATCATCCCCGCCTACCAAAAAGAAGGCAAGTCCATCCTCACCATCGCCTTCGGCTGCACCGGAGGTCAACACCGCTCTGTCGCTTTTGCTGAGCGACTCTCCAAGGATCTTGTCGCTGAAAATTGGCCACTTGCCACCAGCCACCGCGACAAAGACAAACGAAAGGAAACGGTGAATCGCTCGTGAAACCACGTAAAGATGATGAAAGATATTCACTCTCTATGATTTGGAAAGATGATAGGGGCGCTCATATAGTGAATATGGAGCGAATAAATGGAGACCTGACTATTGTTGATTCTCAGAATAACATTGTTGCAGAAATTAGAAATTATTTCAAAGAGAATCCAGCAAAGCCATCAACTATTTGTTACAGAAGAATTGATAATTTACAATTCAATTCATCTATTGCTGACAGAATCATAAAAAGAAGGGGTAAAACATGGATAGCAAAATAAAAAAATTAGTTGATTCAATGTTTGCTAAAAATAAAGTAATATCTTCTCTTTATGAACCCGATGGAAAATTACTGGGTTTTTCGGTTGGGGGATATAAGGTTTTTGCACCAAACTTGGCAAAAAGGTTTACTGATGCACATGAGATACCAATGATAGGACTGCCAACATATTTCATGATTGATATTAGCGATTCATATATACGACTTGCTAATAAAAATGAAATTTCACAAATATTGCAAAGAATCTAAGCGTCTGTCACTTTGACAAGGCGCTTTTATTATACCTTGGTTCAGCTATGCACAGGCTGATTAAATGTCGTCCATCCGAGAATCGGGTTAGGGACAGCCAAGGAGCTTAAGCGGT
>JAIRWF010000001.1 GCA_031253335.1 Streptococcaceae bacterium | reverse complement strand
AGCCCATACAGCTCCACCAAAGCAGCCTCTGACCTCATCGTGCGGGCTTGGGTGCGCAGTTTCGGCCTCAAAGCGACCATTTCCAACTGCTCAAACAACTACGGCCCCTTCCAGCACATTGAGAAGTTCATTCCCCGCCAAATCACGAACGTCCTCTCCGGCATCACGCCTAAGCTCTACGGCGACGGCAAAAATGTCCGCGACTGGATTCACACCGAGGACCACAGCTCCGGCGTTTGGGCAATTTTGACTAAGGGACGCATCGGCGAGACCTACCTTATCGGCGCTAATGGCGAAAAGGATAATAAAACCGTTCTCGAAGACCTCCTCGTGAAAATGGGTAAAAACGCGACCGACTACGACCGTGTCATCGACCCTCGCGGCGATGCTCACGACAAGCGCTACGCCATCGACAACACCAAACTACGCGAAGAACTCGGCTGGGCACCAAAACACACCGACTTTGAGAGCGGCCTTAAAGACACGATTGCTTGGACCGCGACAACGAAGATTGGTGGAAAGCAGAGAAATCAGCGCTTGAGGCGAAATACCCCATGGGCTAGAAAGTGATAGGAAGGTGGTACGACATCTAAAATGTCTAATATAGACTCAATAATTGCAATATTAACTTTATGCATATCTTTTGTAGCTCTTCTTTTTTCGGTTATCGCTTTTGTCATTTCTAATAAAGCGGGGAAACGAATAGAGAACATTGAAAAAGGTGCTTTAGAAATTGAGAAAAGTGCTTTAGAAATTGAGAAAAAATATACCGAATATGAAATATAGAATTTGCCTCTTGAGACTGATGCAGATAACAATTCTATAGAACTTGATCCAGTAGGTAATTCTGGAAAAGAGAACAGTGTTACTGCCCAGGTAGAACGTGGTAAATATGGAAAAAGTATTGAATTTCATTTTTCTCTCATAAAACCAAAAATAATTCAAGGATCAATAAAAATGTATTATTTTTTAACTTTTGAGAATAATGATCCTAAAGATTTTAAACTTGATAATGAGGTTTTTGGTAAAAATGGAAAAAGTTATAATTGGTCTGTTAAGATTGATGGAAGTGACGAATATTATAGAACATTTATTTCAAACGTCTATTTAATCTATATTGATTATCAAAATAGAATAACTTTTGATTTATTTTTTTATCACTTTAAAGCAAACCATGAGGGCAACCTACTGTTGGTGATACATAAATTTAGTCATTTTGATGTAGCCAATAGTAAAAAATATGAAATCCTAAAATCAAAATTTCCAAATTTGGATTTTAAATCGTATGATCAGATAATAAATGAAATCGAAGAGTTTAAAAAATTGATTAAAAAAGTTTTGGAATGAGAGAATCTTATGTAATGGTAGTTCTGGGAACTAGATTAGTATGAAATTACAACATTTGTTGAACAGATAAGTAGGCAAAGGTAAAATATAAAAAGCCCAACGTAAATTATAGTAAAGAAAGACCTAAATACTTTTAGATGTATCGTTCTGCGATGGTGCGGTCGCCGGGGTAGGGGGTACGGATGCCGTTTACGAGCTGGAAGGTGTCGGCGCCTTTGCCTGCGATGATGACGGCATCAGAGGGGCCAGTGGCTTGCCGAATGGCCCAGGTGATGGCTGCGGCGCGGTCGGGGTTGATATTGACTGGGCGCGTGATATGCTGGGCGATTTCTTGGGCGATTTTGGTGGGGTCTTCGTAGTTGCTATCGTCTTGTGTGAGCATGACGGAAAGGCTGTGGTGGCGCTCGATGACTTCTGCGAAGTCTTTGCGGCGGGACTCGCCTTTGTTGCCGGTGGCACCTAATACGAGGTAGAGGTTTCCGGTGTGGTGGGTCTCGACGACTGTGACGAGGTTTTCGAGGCTGACGCCATTGTGCGCGTAGTCAATGTAGATCTTGGCACCTGAGCGGGCATCCAGGGTTTCCATGCGGCCAGGAACGATAGTTTTTGCAAGGCCTGCTTGGATGTTTGTGAGGCTGGCTCCGAAGTGCTGAGCGGCGAGGCTTGCAGCAAGGGCATTTTCTTGGTTGAAGCGGCCGATAAGCTGAATGTTGAAAGTATCTGAGAGAAGACCTGAGGTGGTGAAGGTGTATGCGTTTGATTCAGTGATTTGATTTTCAGAATGGGCACCGTAGAAGATGTGGGGGATAGCTGTGACTTGTGCGGCGAGGCTCTCAAAGCGGTCCGACTCGCTATTGACAATGGCAAAGCGGGCGTGGTCGAGTAGCTGGCGTTTACAGGCAAAATAATCCTCGAAATTGGGGTGCTCGAGGGGTCCGATGTGGTCTGGGGAGATATTGAGCCAGACACCAATATCAAAGTCAAGGGCATAGACGCGCTCGGTTTTGTAGGCCTGTGAGGAGACTTCCATGACGAGGTGGGTCATCTTGTTTTCTACGGCTTTAGCCATCATGGCAAATAGATCGAGGCTCTCAGGGGTGGTCAGTTCGGACTTGGTAAAAGTTTTGCCATCGAGTGTGGTGTAGGCGGTGGAAAGTAAGGCAGTTTTAGTGTCGTTCATCTCGTCTAGGATAGACTTGGCAAAGTAGGCGGAGGTAGTTTTTCCTTTTGTGCCTGTAAAAGCAAGGGTTTTGAGCTTGTTTTGTGGGTAATCATAGAAGGCTTGGGCAATGAGGCTCATGGCGTGCTTGATATTGTGCACGAGGATGACAGGGAGAGAGACCTGATAGTCGATTTCTGAGAGGTAGCAGGGGGCTGTCAAATTTGACAAGTAGTCAGATTTGAAATTTCGGCCTTTGGCAAAGAATAGGGTGTTTGATGTGACTTTTCTGCTGTCATAAGAGAGGCTGTCAAATTTGACAGAAGCCATGTCTGGAGCAGAAATGAGATTTTTATCCTTTTTTAAAAGCGTCAAAACCTGCGACAACTCAATCATGCTTTCTATTATATCTTTTTCGTCTAAAATAAGGTAAAATAAGGACATGCAAAATCCATCCCTTGCAAAAGAGCGGAGTGCGGCGCAGCGTTCAACCATGCTGCGTGGAACGGCTTGGCTAACGCTGACAAATATTTTGTCACGCCTGTTGGGTGCGATCTATATTATTCCTTGGTTTGCCTGGATGGGTACGAATGGGAATCAGGCAAATGCACTGTTTTCCATGGGTTACAATATATATGCCCTTTTTTTGCTGATTTCCACGGCGGGTCTGCCAGTGGCGATTGCGCGTGAAGTAGCGCACTACAATGCGCTGGGGCAAGAGAGTCTTGCCAATCGTTTGGTGCGGCAGATTTTGGTGTTTATGGTGGGCTTTGGACTGGTGGCTGCGGCGGTTATGTATTTTTTTGCACCAGGGCTTGCTGCGCTTTCTGGGGGTGGAGAAAATCTGATTCCTGTGATGCAGTCGCTTGCGCTTGCGGTCTTGATATTTCCAGCGATGTCGATAGTTCGGGGCTATTTTCAAGGGCTCAATGATATGCGAACCGTTGCTATCAGCCAGCTCTATGAGCAGATAATCCGCGTCATCTGGATGCTTGTCTTGACCTTTATGATCATGAAAATTGGCTTTTCAGGCGGTCGGTGGGAGACGGCGGTTACGCAATCGACCTTTGCGGCTTTCATCGGGATGATTGCTTCTTGCGTGGTGCTGGTGCGATTTCTCATCAAGGAAAAGCTTTTGCGGGCGCTTTTGCGGGCTTCTGGAAAGGGAAAAGATGGTATTCGCCCGGGGCGTTTGCTTCTTCAGACGCTTTATCAGGCAGCTCCTTTTGTCATCATTGGTTCAGCGATTCAGATTTTTAAAATCATTGACCAAATCACCTTTGTGAATGTGATGCGCTGGATGACGAGCTACTCTAAGGATGATTTGCAGGTACTTTTTGCGTATTTTTCGGCAAATACGGATAAGCTGACGATGATTATGATTGGGACGGCTGCGGCTTTTGGCGATGTGGCCTTGCCGATGATCACGAAGCATCACACGCAGGGAAATCAAGCACAGGTGGGGCAGCTGATAAGCTATGATTTGCAGCTTTTTGCGGCCTTTATGGTACCTGCGGTGCTGGGAATGGTCGTACTTGCGGAGCCTTTTTATGTGCTATTTTATGGGACAGTGAATGAATTGCAGCTGATGTTGTTTATCTGGGCACTGTTTCAGAGCTTATTATTGGGGCTTTACACGACGGCGGCGCCGATATTGCAAGCCTTGCACTATTCAAGGAAGGCACTGGTTTATTTTGCGGTGGGACTTGTGATAAAATTGGTGCTGCAGGTGCCTGCAATTATGCTCTTTCAGAGCTATGGGCCGCTCATTGCCACAACACTTGCCTTTCTTGTGTTTGGCTGGTTGACCATCCGCAAGATTTACCGAATTACGCGTTTTAAGATTCGGCCGCTTGTGCGGGGACTTCTTGGGATTGGTTTTATGACGGTGCTTATGCTTGTCGTCGTCGTGCTGGTTGATTTGGTATTGGGGAAAATACTGCATGGGCTTGATGCCGGACGGGTACGTGCGTTTATCGAGATTCTGATTGCTGGGGGGATTGGATTTGGCGTGTATCTGGTCCTTTCAGCAAAAGTTGGATTGCTTGAGAAGCTCCTTGGCGCGCGCGGGACAAGCCTGCGGCGGCGCTTACATATATAGTCAGTGATAAAAAATGAAAGAGGGCAATATGGTAAAAATACAAGATGACCTATTTGAATCAGTCAACGCAGAATGGCTCGAAAAAACAGATATTCCTAGCGACCGGCCGCGGATTGCGGCTTTTGATGAGCTTGTCATCAAGATTGAAAAAGATTTGGGTGAGGAGCTGCCGAGCTTAGAAGCAGAGGGCGTGCTGGGCGAAGCTCTGGAGTTTTATCACGCGGCGGGCGACTGGGATGCGCGGAATGCGTCAGATTTGACGGCCGTCAAAAATGAGCTTACAAAAGTTCAAAATTTGACAGATTTTGCGGACTTTAGGTCAAATTTGACGGAACTCGTTTTTCATTCGCAAGCACCGTTGCCTTTTAGCTTTAGTGTTGAGCCTGATATGAAAGACGCCGTGCATTATGCGCTGGGCTTTACGGGACCAGGCCTCATCTTGCCGGACACGACCTATTATGAGGATGAACACCCCCGCAAACAAGAGTTGCTAGACTTTTGGCAAAAAAATACGGCTGAAATTTTGACGCAATTTGACATGGCTAATGCTGAGCAAATCGTTGCAGACGCCGTCAAATTTGACGCGCTCCTCGTCCCATCGGCAAACACATCCGAAGAATGGGCAAAGTACGCCGAACTTTACAATCCCGTCAAATTTGACGACTTTACCGCAAAAGTCCCGCTCGGAGCGTTCGTGCAGGCGCTTGTGAAAACGACGCCCAAGCAGATTCTCGTTTTTGAAAATCGTTTCTATGATAGTTTCAATGACCTAATCAATGCTGAAAACTGGCCGCTGATCAAATCTTGGATGCTGACGAAAATCGCCCGCAGCGCAACGAGCTACCTGTCAGAAGACCTGCGGATTCTGGGCGGCGCCTATGGCCGTTTCTTGCAAAATGTACCTGAGGCGCGTTCGCAAGAAAAGCATCAGCTCGATTTGACGGAAAATTATTTTAGTCAGGCGATTGGTCTTTTCTATGGGCAGAAATATTTCGGCGAAGCCGGTAAACAAGACGTCCTGCACATGGTCAAAGCCATGATTGCCGTTTACCAAAAACGCCTCGCTGAAAACCCTTGGCTCTCCAAAGTCACGGCGGATAAGGCGATTGAGAAGCTCGATGCGATTACCCCGATGATTGGCTATCCGGACAAACTTCCTGCGGTCTTGACGAAGCTTATCTATGACGCGGACAAATCACTTTACGAAAATGCGTGTCTCTTTGACGAAATCCTGACCGCGCGCCACTACGAGAAATTCAGCGAAGACGTCGATAAGACCGAGTGGCACATGCCAGCTCACATGGTCAACGCCTACTACAGCCCAGACAGCAACACGATTGTCTTTCCTGCGGCGATTCTCCAGGCGCCATTTTATGATAATAAAACCCAGTCTGCAAGCCAGAACTACGGCGGGATTGGCGCCGTCATTGCCCATGAGATTTCCCACGCCTTTGACAATAACGGTGCCCAGTTCGACAAATTCGGGAATCTCAACAAATGGTGGACCGACGCTGACTACAAAGCCTTTGAAATCAAGCAAGACGAGATGATTGCAGAGTTCGACGGCGTCGAAACCGAAGCCGGCAAGGCCAACGGCAAGCTCATTGTCTCTGAAAACATTGCCGACCAAGGCGGCATCACGGCAGCCCTTACGGCTGCGCAGCAAGAGTCCGACTACTCCGCTGAAGAATTCTTTACCCAATGGGCCAAAATCTGGCGCATCAAAGCCAGCAAGGAGTACCAGCAAATGCTCTTGTCCGTCGATGTTCACGCCCCAGGCAAGCTCCGTGCGAATATTCCGCCGACAAATTTGGAAGAATTTTTCACAACTTTTGACGTTCAAGAAGGCGACGGTATGTGGCGTGCGCCCGAAAAACGCGTGAAAATTTGGTAATCTATACATTCGCCCGATTAGACCCTGTAGCATTCAACTCTAGGTTACCTCTATCTCCGCGCTTTGCGCTGCGCTGTCCATGCTCACTAAGCCAGCAAAGCTGGCAAGTCGCATGGCAACTCCCTGCTTTCTCGCCTAGCTAAAGCATGTCCATTAGCTCTAAGGCGCTAAAGCGCCAAGGCGAATCGCAACCTAGAGAGGCACTTGGCTTTTCGCACCGAAGCAAAGCGAGGACTGCGAAACGGACATTCAAGTGTGGCGCAGATGACACTTGACACATCGTGTCAAGGTTGCGGATAAGGAAACAGAGTTTCCTCAATCGTCGTCAAGTGTATAAACGCCTGCTCGGCCTTGCGATTCGCGTTGAAGCTTTAGCGCCCTACAGCGAGCGGACGACCCGACACGAAGTGGCGCAGATAGACACGCCCCCTAATTTCAGCCGATAACACTTTTCTCAAAGCTCACACCAGTCAAGTTAAGGCACTCGGGTGCCTTTTCTCATATTCCCTTAAAAAACGCCCTTTTTATGTTAAAATAAAGTATGGAGAAAAAGTCTATCCCCATTGCTGAAGACGCAGAAATTGGCTCTTTTTCACGTCTTCGTCGTAGCAAGGAAGGTAAGACTCCAGATTCCAACGGGAAATCACCCTCCCTTTTGCGTAAAGTGCTCATTACTCTGGGCGTCATACTCGTCTTCCTCATCGCGGGTGGGACAAAACTGATACTTGACGCGCAACATACCTCAACGACAACTTTTGCGACAGTCAAACGCACAGAAAAAACAGCAACGCCTGACCTTTCGCAAGGTAAGCCATTTAGCTTTCTTTTCCTTGCTGTCAATGGGAAAGACCTTGATGACGTCGTTTTATTTACTCTAAATCCTGCAAAACACACCGCAACAGTCGTCAACATGGATCATAATCTCTACATCGACGCAGCAGGCGCTTCTCTGACTGAGATTTACGCGCAAGGAGGGACAGGTGCCGTCCTAGACAATGTCCAGACGGAGCTCAATACTCCCCTCAATAAATATATGACCTTTAATATGTCCGGCCTAGGCCAGCTCGTTGCCAGTGCAGGTGATGTGAGTATCTCGAATCCGACACATTTTATTGCCAATCGCTACGAGTTCATCTCAGGAACCGTCGCTTTAAAAACAAAAGCTCAAGCTCAGGCCTATATTACAGAGGCGTCAAGTCCACAAGAGTCGCCAGACGCCCGTATTCAACGCGAACAAGACGTCCTCATGACACTTCTGCCCACACTTAAGACGCCTCATTCCCTTCTTGCTGCAGACAGCTTTCTTTCCATCGCGAATGGCCACCTCAAGCAAAATTTCAGCTTTTCAGAAGCTAAAAACCTGGCCATTCATTATTACAAAGCCTTTGGCAATATTGCCAAGCGCAATATTCACACACAACCAAGCGTGATTAACGGCGAAAACTACCTTGTGACAGACCAAAATGAGCTGACGCAAGCGCATAACATGATAAAGGCGGCCTTCAAATGACAGCACAGCGTAAAAATCTGCTTCAGATAGCAGGTATTGTAGTTGTACTAGCCCTCCTTGCGCTAGGTCTCTTTTTCCTCATGCGCCCTAAGGCCGTGACAGGCGCAACGCCTGCCTATGTCTCCGCAAACAAAACCATTCAACTCGCCCAAACTTCAACGACGATTGCGGCTCCAGCACCTGCAGGCTTGATTGTCCAGGATACTGGGACGCCTCAATGGATTCAAATCAAATCCAAAGGCTCGGGTCGCCTTTTTCAAGATCTTTCAGACAACTATTACGGACTGACTATATACAGAATCCACAACCCCAGAATCCTCAAAACCGCGACGACTCTTTATCCCGATGAAAAATACCTCTATGATATGGAAAATCAATACCCGAATGCCCTCATCATGAACGCTTCCGGCTGGAATATGCTGACGGGTCAGCTAGCAGGTTTCCAGATTAATAATGGCAAACTTTTCCAGGATTGGGACATCACCAATCATGCGACAGCAGCCTTCGTTGTTTATAAAAACGGGACAACAGGCGTTGTAAGTGACTCCACCTCTGCGCAAAGCCTCATTACAAATGGTGCTGCACAAACCTATAGCTTTGGGAGCATCCTCGTAAAAAATGGCAAAATCCTTCCTGACGATGGCACGGTCAACTGGGAGATTCACAGCTTCATTGGTGCCGATAAAAACAATAACATCATTACAATCATTAGCGACACGAGTAGCTGGAACCGCAGTGTCTTGGAGCAAGTGACGCACGATTTGCACCTGGAAAGTCTGGTTGTCCTAGATGGAGGCGGCTCAAGCCAACTTGCAGTGCGTGGCAACACGATTGTACCAAGCCAAGATGATCGGCCGATTGCAGACTTTGTGGTCATGAAATAAAGATGAAAGCCTATTCTGATCTCAAACCCGAAACACGGGCCATTTTAGCCGCGATTCAAGCAGTACCCTATGGGGAAGTCCGCTCTTATAAGGATATTGCATGGGCTTCCGGGCTTCCGGGTGGTGCCAGGCAGGTATCACGAGTGTTACACGGGATGTCAAGCGCCTATGAGCTTCCTTGGTGGCGCATTATAGGAGCAGATGGTAGCGTCCACCTCCCAGAGCCCGGGCGGAGCGAGCAAGTGCGCCTGCTTCGCGAAGAAGGGCATGATATTTCTGACACTGGCAAATTACGACATAAAATGCTATAATAACTTTAATTGGTTTGTCGGCCAAAGTCGCGGGAAATATTGTCCCCGTAGGCTTTGAAAGCAATGTTATAAAAATTAGCATTGCTTTTTTTGCCCCCTTTTTTAGGAAAATGAAGAGCTTGTAACCAAATTGTTGGTTTTCTAAATTTTCAAATAATTCTAAGAAATAGTGCAGAAGCCAAAGCCAAAAAGACAAAGGAGCTACAAAAGTGGCAGGACATGACGTAAAATATGGCACGCACAGCGTTCGACGTTCATTCTCACGAATCAACGAAGTGCTGGATTTGCCAAATCTCATTGAGATCCAGACCGAATCCTTCGAAGATTTCGTGCGTGAGGGTCTCGCAGATGCTTTTCGCGAGGTTTTCCCGATTGACAACTTCGCGGGGACTATGGAAATGGAGTTCGTCGGCTATGAAATGCGCGAACCCAAATATACAGTGGATGAAGCACGCGCACATGATGCGAACTACTCCGTCCCCGTATTTGTGACTTTCCGCCTCGTGAACAAAGAAACAGGTGAGTTAAAAACTCAAGAAGTCTTCTTTGGCGATTTTCCTAAGATGACACCTATGGGGACATTCATTGTCAATGGTGCAGAGCGGCTGATTGTCAGCCAGCTCGTGCGTTCACCGGGTTCTTATTTCCATTCACAGATTGATAAGAACGGCCTTGAAAGCTATGCGCATACGACGATTCCGAACCGTGGCGCATGGTTTGAGTTAGACACCGACTCAAAAAATATCGGCTATGTCAAGATTGACCGCAGCCGTAAGCTGCCATTTACAACGATGGTGCGCGCCTTAGGCTTTGGCTCAGATGATGAGATCTTAGAAATTTTTGGGAATTCTGAGATAATGGAAAACACGCTCGAAAAGGATATTCATAAGAATCCTTCTGATTCCCGCGTGGAAGAGGCCTTAAAAGATATTTATGACCGTCTGCGTCCAGGAGAACCAAAGACAGCGGACAGCTCGCGTTCACTTTTGATTGCGCGTTTCTTTGATGCGCACCGTTACGACTTTGCCCCTGTCGGCAGATACAAGACCAATAAAAAGTTAAATCTTGCCAATCGCCTTTTGGGCTTGACCTTGGCGGAGACTTTAGCAGACCCTGAAACAGGCGAAATTATCGCGAAAGATGGGGATGTTGTCACACAAGAAGTGCTGTCAAATTTGACAGAGGCTTTTGCGGGTGGCTTAGGCAATTTGACACTCTATCCATCTGATCAGGCAGCTTTGACAGAGCCGATTGAGATTCAAGCCGTGAGTGTGTACTCGCCAAAAGATCCCGAAAAAGTCTTCAAATTGATTTCAAACGCCGCACCAGCTGACGAAAAACGAACTTTACAGCCAGCCGATATTCTTGCTAATATCAACTACTGGCTAGGCCTTTTTGAAGGCATTGGCCGCGTGGACGATATTGACCATTTGGGCAATCGACGCATCCGCTGCGTAGGAGAACTTCTCCAAAACCAAGTGCGCGTTGGTCTTTCTCGTATGGAACGAGTCATTCGCGAACGCATGTCTTCAGCGGACAATGAAAACATCACCCCAACAGGTCTCATCAATGTCCGCCCCGTAACAGCTGCTCTCAAAGAGTTCTTCGGCAGCTCACAGCTCTCCCAGTTCATGGATCAGCACAATCCACTCTCTGAAATCTCACACAAACGTCGCTTCTCGGCCCTTGGCCCTGGTGGCTTGACGCGTGATCGCGCAGGGATTGAAGTCCGCGACGTCCACTACACTCACTACGGCCGGATGTGCCCGATTGAGACACCAGAAGGCCCAAATATTGGTTTGATTAACAACCTCTCAAGTTACGCAAAAATCAACAAATACGGCTTCATCATGTCTCCTTATCGTAAAGTTGATAAGGCCAAAGGTATTGTGACTGACGAAGTCGCCTATCTGACTGCAGACGAAGAAGATAACTTCGTGGTCGCCCAGGCCAATAGCGCCTTGACAGACGATTCTAAGTTTGCCAATGAAACTGTCATGGCTCGCCACGCAGGAAACAACATCGAAATCGCAGCTGAAGAAGCCGATTACATGGACGTCAGTCCAAAACAGGTTGTGGCCGTAGCGACTGCTTGTATCCCATTCCTTGAAAATGACGACTCCAACCGCGCCCTCATGGGAGCCAACATGCAACGTCAGGCCGTTCCACTCCTTGATCCACATTCTCCATTTGTAGGGACAGGGATGGAGCACCAAATTGCCCATGACTCCGGTGCCTCTCTTCTTGCAGAATTCGGCGGAACCGTTGAATTCGTTGATGCTACTGAGATTCGCATTCGTCGCAGCGGCAAAGGTGGCGAACTTGACACTTACCATGTCACAAAGTACCGTCGTTCCAACTCAGGAACCTCTTACAACCAGCATCCTCTTGTCCAAGAAGGCGATAAGGTCAAAGCAGGCGAGATTATTGCGAATGGCCCTGCCATGGAAAATGGTGAAATGGCCTTGGGTCAAAATCCGCTTGTGGCCTTCATGACTTGGGAAGGTTATAACTTTGAGGATGCCGTTATCATGAGTGACCGCCTCGTCAAAGAGGACGTCTATACTTCGATTGCGATTGAAGAATACGAGTCTGAGACCCGCGATACCAAGCTTGGCCCAGAAGAAATCACGCGTGAAATTCCGAATGTTGGCGAAGAGGCTCTGCGCAATTTGGATGAAAATGGGATTATCCGCATTGGGGCAGAAGTCAAAGAAGGCGATCTCCTCGTCGGAAAAGTCACACCAAAAGGCGAGTCTGACCCAACCCCAGATGAGCTTCTCTTGCGTGCTATTTTTGGTGAAAAGTCTCGCGAAGTGCGCGATACGTCTCTGCGTGTGCCACATGGTGCAGATGGGATTGTCCATGACATTCATATCTTCAAGCGCGAAAATGGCGATGAATTACCAGCAGGTGTATCCATGCTCGTGCGCGTTTACATCGCTCAAAAACGTAAGATTCAAGTCGGTGACAAAATGGCTGGCCGTCACGGGAACAAAGGTGTCGTCTCAAACATCGTTCCTGTTGAAGATATGCCTTACTTGCCTGACGGTACACCGATTGACATCATGTTAAATCCATTAGGTGTCCCTTCACGTATGAACATCGGACAGGTCATGGAGCTTCACCTCGGCATGGCAGCTCGTACTTTAGGGATTCACATTGCAACCCCTGTCTTTGATGGCGCTACCGCAGACGACATCTGGGATACTGTCAAAGAAGCAGGCATGGCAGATGATGCCAAGACCATTCTCTATGACGGTCGCACAGGTGAGCCATTTGACAACCGAGTATCAGTCGGCGTCATGTACATGATGAAGCTTCACCACATGGTGGATGATAAGATTCATGCACGTTCTGTCGGTCCTTACAGCCTCGTTACGCAGCAGCCTTTGGGAGGTAAAGCCCAATTTGGTGGACAACGCTTCGGGGAGATGGAAGTCTGGGCGCTTGAAGCCTACGGCGCAGCCAATGTCCTTCAAGAAATCTTGACTTACAAGTCGGATGATATTACTGGCCGTACCAAGGCTTATGAAGCCATCGTCAAAGGCGAGCGAATCCCTCAACCAGGTCTTCCAGAGTCCTTCCGTGTCCTCGTAAAAGAGCTCCAATCTCTAGGACTCGACATGAAAGTCCTTGATAAAGAAGGCCATGCCCTAGAAATCCGCGAAGAAGAGCAGAACTTCTTGCCAACTTTTGAGGATGTTGACATCACCCCTGAGGAAATCACCGCCCAAGAAGAAAGACTACGCGGGGTAATTGCTGCAGAAACTGAGCTTGTCGAAGCAAGCCTTGAGAAAGAAGGAGAAGACTAATGGTTGATGTAAATAAATTTGATAGCATGCAGATTAGCCTGGCTTCACCTCAAAAAATCCGCACCTGGTCTTACGGAGAAGTCAAAAAACCAGAGACTATCAACTATCGTACGCAGCGTCCAGAGCGCGAAGGTCTCTTTGATGAGCGTATTTTTGGCCCCTCAAAAGACTGGCAATGCGCCTGCGGCAAGTTAAAAGGAATTTTCTACCGCAACCAAGTCTGTGAAGTCTGTGGTGTGCAAGTCACCACTGCAAAAGTACGTCGTGAGCGCATGGGTCATATTGAGCTTGCTGCGCCAACGTCTCATATTTGGTACTTCAAAGGTATCCCATCCCGTATGGGCTTGGCTCTTGATATGAGCCCACGTGCTTTGGAAGAAGTCATCTACTTCGTGAGCTATGTCGTGATTGATCCTAAAGAAACAGACCTTGAGAAAAAGCAGCTCCTATCAGAACGTGAGTATCGTGAAGCGCTCTTGAAGTACGGCTTTAACACCTTTACAGCAAAGATGGGTGCAGAAGCCATCCAAGACTTGCTCAAAGATGTTGATATCAAGGGCGAAATCGCGATTCTCAAAGAAGATTTGAAAAACGCTTCAGGCCAAAAACGCGTGAAAACCATTCGCCGTTTGGACGTCTTGACTGCTTTCAACAAATCTGGCAATAAATTGGAGTGGATGGTCATGAACGTTCTTCCAGTTATTCCACCCGATTTGCGCCCAATGGTGCAGCTTGATGGCGGCCGCTTTGCAACCAGTGACTTAAACGATCTCTATCGCCGTGTCATCAACCGTAATAACCGTTTGAAGCGCTTGATGGAGCTCAATGCACCAGGCATTATCGTGCAAAATGAAAAGCGTATGCTTCAAGAAGCCGTAGATACCTTGATTGACAATGGTCGTCGTGGCCGTCCAATCGCAGGTGCTGGCAATCGTCCGCTCAAGTCTTTGAGCCACATGTTAAAGGGTAAACAAGGCCGCTTCCGCCAGAACTTACTCGGCAAACGCGTGGACTACTCGGGGCGTTCCGTTATCGCCGTAGGCCCTACCCTTAAGATGTATCAATGTGGCGTGCCACGTGAGATGGCGATTGAGCTCTTCAAGCCATTTGTCATGAGTGAAATCGTGAAACGTGGCATGGCCGGCAATATTCGCGCCGCGAAACGCAAAGTAGAGCGTCAAGATTCAGACGTCTGGGATGTCTTAGATGAGATTATCAAAGAGCACCCAGTTCTTTTGAACCGCGCACCGACTCTTCACCGTCTAGGAATTCAGGCCTTCGAGCCAGTTCTCGTTGACGGGAAAGCATTACGACTTCACCCACTTGCTTGTGAAGCCTACAATGCAGACTTTGACGGGGACCAGATGGCTATTCACGTGCCATTATCAGAAGAAGCACAAGCAGAAGCACGTATTTTGATGCTTGCTGCAGAACACATCTTAAATCCAAAAGATGGGAAACCAGTTGTTACGCCTTCTCAGGATATGGTCTTGGGTAACTATTACCTAACCATGGAAGAAGCAGGGCGTGAAGGCGAAGGCATCATTTTCTCAAGTCCAGACGAGATGCAAGTCGCCCTGCACAACGGACTTGTCCATTTACATACGCGTATTGGGATGCCAACAAATGCTTTCCGTCGTGCTTGGACAAAAACTCAGCAAGATAAGATTATGATAACCACTGTTGGTAAGGTCATTTTCAATCAAATCATGCCAGATGATGGGGAGTTCCCATATCTCAATGAACCAACAGCTGCCAATTTTGATGCCATGGATGATCGTTTCATCGTAAAGCCTGGTGGGGATATTAAAAAGCAGATTGAAAGTCTTGAGATTGTTCCTCCATTTAAGAAGAAGAATCTAGGGAACATCATCGCAGAGGTCTTCAAGCGCTATCATACGACAGCAACCTCAGAATTCCTCGACCGCTTAAAGAACTTAGGTTATCACCAGTCAACACTTGCTGGCTTGACCGTTGGTATTGCGGATATTCCAGAAGTCGAAGACAAGCAAGACTATATCACAGCAGGTCACGAGAAGGTTGAAGCCATCTCAAAACAATTCAGACGTGGCTTGATTACAGATGACGAGCGTTATTCTGCTGTCACAGGCGTTTGGCGTGAGACGACAGAAGCACTCCAAAAAGAGCTCGTAAAGCATCAAGACATTTCAAACCCAATCGTCATGATGATGGACTCTGGTGCGCGTGGGAATATCTCAAACTTCTCACAACTTGCCGGTATGCGTGGACTCATGGCAGGACCTGGTGGCCAGATTATGGAGCTGCCAATTACCTCTAACTTCTCAGAAGGGCTTTCCGTCCTCGAAATGTTCTTCTCCACTCACGGTGCCCGCAAAGGGATGACCGATACGGCACTGAAGACAGCAGAATCTGGCTATTTGACACGCCGATTGGTTGATGTGGCACAAGACATCATCATCCGCGAAGAGGACTGTGGGACAGACCGAGGCCTCGTCGTGCGCGAGCTCTCAAATGAACTTTCAAATGGCGGAAAAGAAATGGTTGAGCCACTTTATGAGCGCCTCTTGGGTCGCTACACGAAAAAAAGTGTCTTGCATCCAGAAACAGGAGATGTCATTATCCCTGCAGATACACTCATTACAGAGCGTTTAGCGCATGAAGTTGTAGATGCAGGAATTGAAGAAGTGACCATTCGCTCTATCTTTACCTGTCAGACGCGTCACGGTGTCTGCAAGCACTGTTATGGGGTCAACCTTGCAACAGGCGATGCTGTTGAAGTAGGCGAAGCTGTAGGGACGGTCGCCGCTCAAGCTATTGGTGAGCCCGGTACTCAGCTGACTTTGCGTACTTTCCACACGGGGGGTGTTGCCTCTGATGAAGACATCACACAAGGTTTGCCACGTGTGCAGGAAATCGTCGAAGCGCGTAATCCAAAAGGTGTCGCTGTGATTACAGAAGTGACTGGTAAGGTTGATGAGATTCATGAAGATGCAGCAACACGTACGAAAGAAGTCACTATCAAAGGTAAAACAGACACAAGAACCTATACAGTACCATTTACATCACGTATGCTTGTGGAAGAAGGCGATGAAATTCACCGTGGAGATCCACTTACAACAGGTTCTATTGAGCCAAAGCATCTGATGCAAATCCGAGACGCCTTATCTGTCGAGACCTATCTCGTGGCAGAAGTGCAGAAAGTCTATCGGAGCCAAGGTGTTGAAATCGCTGACAAGCATATTGAGATTATTGTGCGCCAGATGCTTCGTAAGGTACGCGTCATGGATCCAGGAGATACAGACCTCTTACCAGGCGTCTTGATGGATGTAAATGACTTTGAAGATGCGAACCGTGATGTCCTTTTGGCCGGTAAGACGCCAGCTACTGCACGACCAGTGCTTTTAGGGATTACAAAAGCCTCTTTGGAGACGAATTCCTTCTTATCTGCGGCTTCCTTCCAAGAAACGACGCGCGTCTTAACCGATGCAGCCATTCGTGGAAAGAAAGATCCACTCTTAGGACTCAAGGAAAATGTCATCATCGGTAAGATCATCCCAGCAGGGACTGGTATCTCGCAATACCGCGAAATTGAGCCGTATGCTGGACCACTTGATTTTGATTCGATTGCCAAGCAGCGCTCAACCGAAGAAAAAATCCAAGAAGAAGTCGCAAAAATCGTTGAGGCAGAAAAAGAATAACCAAAAAGAGCCCGTGCAAACGGGCTCTTTGCTATTTGAATGAGTCAGGTTATTGGCTCATTTTTTGGTTCTGATAACCAATGTAAATCATATCTGTTAAAGCGCGTTCATAGCCAAATTGAGCAAGTTCACTATCCGCATTGAGAATTTTACCATTTAAGATTAATTCAGAGCTTCCGCCACCATCTAAATTATAAGCAAAAGAGACATTCTCTTGTTTGAAAATTTGAGCTTCTTGGTAAAGGGATATTCCTTTATTTTGCGAGGTCCTTCCATCTGCTACAAGGATGAGATAATGGCATTTTCCGAGTTGCCCGATAGC
Source organism: Streptococcaceae bacterium (assembly GCA_031253335.1). Classification (GTDB taxonomy): domain Bacteria; phylum Bacillota; class Bacilli; order Lactobacillales; family Streptococcaceae; genus Lactovum. The sequence goes on along the minus strand of JAIRWF010000001.1, from coordinate 43,404 downwards.
GGTTCTTGGGTTGTAAAGACTATTGCTATTAAAAGAAATCGTTTGATTCTTAGTCACTTGAATCTGATGGTTAGAAATTAGAGTAGGACCAAAACTCCAGATATTCAGATAGTTTTTGTAATCATCTGCATTTTGAGAAGGATTAGTATCTGGGAGAGTTCCTAGATTTCCGCCTTTATCCATATAAAGAGCTTCAGGTGCTGTTGATGGGAGTGCTCTATAAAGTTTTTCGTTTCGCAAGGTTATACCTTCTGTTCGCATGCCATAGTCATCTCCATTGACGGCTAGGATGGCCTGCGAGGATTTCACCATATCAGACATTTTCTCAGTGATAGAAGAGCCAAACTTATTTTGCGCCATGAATGTTTTGAAATAGCTTGGGTTGGTCAATTTAATGTCAACAAGCCAGACATTTGAATCATCAATTCGTTTTTTGCTGACTTGAATAGCAATATCTTGGTCTTTGTAGGACATTGCTGTTTTTATTGGCTTTGTTATTTTTTGGGTGGCTGCTGGTTTATGCGTAAACAAAACAAAGGCAAGACCAATGAGGACAATCAACCCTACGACAGCAATCAGTATTTTTTCATAATTTATTTTTCTAAAGCCATTTTATTTATCCGGGCTCATCACCATGGGCACAATCAATGGTTCACGTTCCGTCTCTTTATAGAGAAACGGACCAATGGCTTCGCGCATGGCAATGGCAACGGTTGCCTCGTTCGCATCTTTTTCGTCCATCGCTTTGCGAATGGCATTAAAGAGGACACGCTGACCACTACGAATCAAATCACCCGACTCTTTCATATAGATGAATCCGCGGCTGAGGAGGTCAGGCCCCGCAAGGACTTGCTTTTTCTTGATATCTACCGTGGCTACTGCGACCACAATGCCGTCTTCAGAGAGCTCATGACGATCACGAAGCACAGCGTTTCCAATTTCACCAATCCCATTTCCATCAACGTAAATATCATCCGCACGGAAGTGATCGGCGAAGCGGCAAGAGTCAGCCGTCAAAGCAAGCACATCGCCATTTTGTTGAATGAAGCAATTTTCTTTTGGCACACCCGTGTCCTGAGCAAGTCCCGCATGGATTTTGAGCATCCGGTATTCGCCGTGAATCGGCATGAAGAATTTTGGTTTCAATAAGCGAAGCATAAGCTTTTGTTCTTGCTGTCCGCCGTGCCCAGAGGTGTGGATATTATTCGTTTTCCCGTAAATGACCGTAGCACCCGCTTCAGAGATTTTATTAATCAGCTGGTTGACGCCGTGGGTATTTCCAGGAATAGCATTACTTGAGAAGACAATCGTATCGCCCATTTGCAAGGTCACATGACGGTGCATACCATTTGCAATACGGGAAAGTGCCGCCATCGGTTCACCCTGAGAACCTGTACACATGATGACAAGCTCATGGCTTGGGACTTGCGAGATTTCGCTTGGGTCAATAATCGTCCCTTCCGGCGCATGAATGTAGCCCAGCTCAAGTCCATTGACTATCGCTTTTTCCATAGAACGCCCGAAAACGACGACCTTGCGGCCAGTCTTCACAGCACCATCAATCGCCTGCTGGAGGCGGAACATATTGGATGCAAAGCTTGCAAAGATAATGCGACCTTCAATACGCTCGAAAATCTTCATGATACTTGCGCCCACGACTTTTTCAGAGTTTGAGAAAATCGGGATTTCGGCGTTGGTCGAATCGGACATGAGAAGAAGTACGCCTTCTTCGCCGAGTTTTGCCATTTTATGGAGGTCTGCGGGCTCACCCACAGGGGTAAAGTCAAATTTGAAGTCACCCGTCTCGACGATAACGCCTTGAGGCGTGTGGACAGCAACGGCGACAGGCTCTGGAATGGAGTGGGTCGTGCGGAAGAAATCAACGGTCATCGTGCCAAATTTTAGGACAGAATCCGCATTGATTTCAAAAAGCTTCGCATCGCGCAAAAGACCATGCTCTTCGAGCTTGCCACGAATGAGTGCAAGGGAAAGCGGCAAAGCATAAATAGGCAAGTTGACTTGCTTCAAGAGCCAAGGAATCCCACCAATGTGGTCTTCGTGACCGTGCGTGATGACGACGCCACGAATGCGGTCTTTGTTTTCGACGAGATAATTGTAGTCGGGAATGACGTAATCAATCCCTAAAAGCTCGTCCTCGGGGAACATGACGCCGGCGTCGATAACGACGATGTCGTCTTTATATTCGATGGCGTAGCAGTTTTTGCCGATTTCGCCGAGACCGCCCAAAGCGTAAACTGCGACTTCATCGGTGTTGATTTTTAATGATGTTGGCATTCAAATAGCCTTTCTGTAAAATGTTCAAATGAAAAAAGTTTCTACAATCTGTAGAAATATGAAAATAATTTTGCAATGATTTTCAGTAAAATAAAAATGAAAGATTAGAAAGTGGTTAATTCAAAATTGACTGTTTTCTTTTCGTATTTTTCAGCGTCCTTTGTGAGCGCATCCATAAATTCAATGCGATAGTTTGTTTTTTTAGTAATCGTCTCGCGTAGTTTGATGGTACCTTCTAGTACAGTTTTAGCGTCAACCTCTGTATAGAGTGTTTTGGTGTTTTCACGACGTGGGGTGGTGTCTTTATTTTCTTGATAGAAAACTTTGAAGATCATAATTTTTATGAAAGAACAGGCCTATTTGTCTGTTTTCATATCCTTTCTGAAGATTTTTAACGGGGTAATGCAACTTCGTTTATTATAGCATATTTTTGTAGATTTTGCGAAAGAGCTGCGCGAAAAGTAGCTGACGTAGTCGTAAAAGAAATGGTATAATGAAAGCAGACGCAAGGTGTGTTGCCTTAAAGAGAAAGTAGGAAAATTTGGAAACAAAGAAACTATTGGAAATAATTGTACGTGCGGCAGATGACAAGAGAGCATTAGACATTGTGGCGCTGGACGTCTCACAAGTCTCAGGCATTGCGGATTATTTTGTTATTATGGAGGCGAGCAATGTGCGCCAGATTGGTGCGGTTGTGGATAGCATTGACGAGAAAGTCTCGGAGGTGGGTATTTCCGCAAGCAAAAAAGAGGGAGATCCGCAGTCAGGCTGGGTCTTACTAGATCTAGGAGATATTGTCGTATCTGTCTTTGATCATGAGACGCGTGGGCGTTTTAATCTGGAAAAACTCTGGCTCGACGCACCACTCGTGGATCTGAGTGACTGGATGAATGAGTAAATAACTGGCTAAGCTCAAATGTCCACGCTGCAGGAGCCAGAAAGTTCTTTTAACGCAATATAAAAGTAAGCTCTTTTCGGTTACAAAGGCAGCTCTTGGAGTTACCTTATTTGGTGGTGCATGCCGTGAGGGCGACTATCTAGGAAAAGTCGGAAAAAGTCGTTTGCTTGAGTTGCGGCAAGGTTTTTAAAAGATAATGACAGAACTTGAAGAAAATTATTCGCAATTTTCGCGGGTTTATGACACTCTCATGGTTGGAAGCGACCAAATGGACATGACTGAGGAATTAAATTGATGATAGCGGAACTTGAAGAAAATTACAGCATGTTTTCTCGGGTCTATGACGAGGTCATGGACCAATCACTTTATGACGATTGGCTAGCCTTTAGCGAGCGGCATTTTGGGGAACACACGCACAAAATCTTAGAATTAGCCTGTGGGAGCGGTATTTTGTCAGAAAAATTTATCGCAGCGCATTATGATGTGACGGGTGTCGATTTGTCAAAAGACATGCTTGAGCTGGCGCGAAAACGCGTGACAAATGCAGATTTTGAAGTGGGCGATATGCGCAAACTCGCTTTTCAGTCGGACTTTGACGCGGTGACTTGTTTTAGTGACTCACTCTGCTATTTGGTGGATTTGGATGAGGTCAAGCAAGCTTTTGCGGGTGTTTATCGGGCACTAAGACTTGGAGGAACGTTTATTTTTGATGTCCACTCGCTTTATCAAATGGATGAGCTCTGGGACGGCTTTAGCTATCATGAAAATGCAGAGGACTTCGCTTTTGTCTGGGATACCTACTGCGGCGATGTACCGCACAGTATCCAGCACGAATTGACTTTCTTTGTCCAAGAGGAAGACGGCCGTTTTGTACGCAAGGACGAGTTGCACGAAGAGCGGACCTATCCGCTGGAAGACTGGCAGGGTGCTTTGGAAGAAGTGGGCTTCAAGAATATAGAAGTCTTTGCCGATTGGACGGACGATACGCCAAAGTCAGACTCAAAAAGATGGTTTTTTGTGGCGAGGAAATAGTACGTGCTTCTAAAAAGCAGGGAGGCTAATCGGACAAGTGCTATAGCGCTGTAGTGATAATGGATAATGGAGTGAGATGAAATAGAGTTAAGTAAGAAGTGGCGAATTGGCCGCTTTTTTCGTATAATTGACCTATGACAACAACAGGAATTATTGCGGAATTCAATCCTTTTCACACGGGGCATAAATTTTTGCTGTCACAAGCAGGACAGACAGCCGTCGTTGTTGCGATGTCAGGAAACTGGATGCAGCGCGGGGAGCCGACTTGGGTCGATAAGTGGACGCGGGCGGGAATGGCCCTGAAAAACGGGGCAGATTTAGTCGTGGAATTGCCTCTCATGGTGTCCTTGCAAGGCGCAGACTTTTTTGCAGCAGGAGCAGTCGATATTCTGTCGAAATTGGGTTGTGATGAACTGCTTTTTGGGACGGAAGACGGGACGACGAACTATGAGCGACTCCGAAAGATTTATACCGAGAAATCGGGGGAAATGTCTCAGTATATTGATGGCTTGCCAGATGAGATGACCTACCCGCAGAAAGCAGAAAAAGCTTGGGAGAAATTTGCCGGCGTAACCTTTGATGGGGAGACGCCGAATCATATTTTAGGATTGGCTTATGCGAAAGCAGCCTCTAGGACTAGCATGAAATTGCGGACGGTGAAGCGTGACACAGGTTATAATGACCAACAGGCAGGTGAGCAATTTGCAAGCGCGACGGCAATCAGGGGGAATGAGAGCTTGATAGAGCGCTTTGTACCTGAAAATGCGCGTGACTTACTTAAGACAGTGACAAAAGTGACTTGGGCAGATTTCTACAAGGCTTTGCAGGTGCAGATCATAACAAGCGACTTAACAAGCATTTTTCAGATGAATGACGAACTTGCCAATCGCTTGAAGCGGTCTGTAGGCGTTTGTGGGGCATTTGAGGAGCTTGTGGAGATGGTCGCGACTCGGCGTTATACGAAAGGCTATATCAGGCGTTTGCTGTGCTATATTTTGTTGCAGATACCGCGTGAGTTTGACCTGCCTGAGCCCATTCACGTACTGGGGTTTACGAGCCGCGGTAAAGAACTCCTTGCGAAAGCTCGCGAAGCAGAAGTCCCAGTAGTCACCAAAATTGGGCAGCACCCCTGGGATGCTCTCACGCAACGTGGGGACACCATTTACCAACTGGCGAAAAAGGGGATCACCGAGCAAAATTATGGAAGAAAGCCGATCATGCTATGATTTTTATTTGGATTTTACTTTTTATCTTGTTAATTATTCTAGCCTACTTTGTTTACGTCTTTGCCCAGTATCACCGCTTACCAGATGACATCACACTTGAGATTGAAAATCCTATAAAGCAATGGCTAGAGCAGGGCAAGACCTACACTGCTATAACTTGGAATCTCGGGTACGGCAGCTATCCAGCGGATTATACTTTTTTTATGGATGGTGGCAAGGAATCCCGCGCTCGTTCACGTGAGAAGGTTGAGATAGCCATGGCTGGGGACTTGCGCCTTTTGCAGACCGCAAAACCTGACTTGGTGCTTTTGCAAGAAGTAGATTGGGAGGGAGATCGGAGCCGGAAAGTCGATGAGCCAGCCGTGCTTCGAGCAGGAATGCACAATTATGCTAGCGTTTTAGCACAAAATTACAACTCAGCTTATCTTTTTTATCCTGTTACACGTCCTATTGGCAAGGCAAAGTCAGGCATTTTAACATTTTCAAGGTTTACTGTATCTGAAGCAAAGCGCTATTCTTTACCCATTCAAACGTCCTTTGCTAAGTTTTTTGACTTAGATCGTTGCTTCAGCGTGGCAACCTTGCCTGTAGCAGGGACAGACAAGCGCTTACAGCTTGTTAATGTGCACTTGTCGGCATTTATGAAAGACGAAAAGGTGCAGCAAAAGCAGATTTTGACGCTTTTTGATAAGCTGGCAGAGTTTGTGGCGGCTGGTGATTACGCCATCTGTGGTGGTGATTTCAATCATGATTTGATTGGGAACCCCCGCGAGGATTTGACCTGGATGAAAGCATTTCCGACTGTAGACTTACCTGAAGGCTTAAAAGTTATCGCACCAACAAACGCCCCGAGTGTACGTGCAAACGGCGTCATTCGTGACGACCCCCAGGAGATTTTTGGGAATATTGACGGCTTTATCGTGAGTGAAAACGTAGATGTGACAGTCGTTCAAACAATTGTCAACCACTTTGAAAGCACCGACCATGAAGCAGTTAAAATGACCTTCAGTCTCAAATAATTTGCGGAGCACTAAATAAGGTGCTTTTTTTGCACAAATCTGTGGAGAAACACTAGATATAGTGGTGGATAAAATACTTGCAAATGCTTTCATAAAGCGCTATAATAGCGTTGGACTTTTCTATGGAAAAGAGGAAAATACATGTATATTTCACAGACGAAAGCGCGAAGTCACATCCGCAGCCGTAACTATCAGGCCATGCGTATTTTTGAGGCATCTCATGCAGCAGAAAGCAGGCCAGTACAATATCGTGCCTGGAAGTCAGGAAAAAAATGGCTTTATAGCGCTACACTTGTGACAGCAGTCGTTGCTGGCGGAACGACAACGTTTGCGAGCCCAACGACAGCATCTTCAATGGCTGCTTCCACGACAACTGCCGCTGCAGCCACAACGAGTGCTTCGACAACTTCTACAAGCTCAAGTACCGCAACAACAACTTCCTCTGATACTACGACTACCACAGCGTCAAGCGATTCAACTGCGGCGACTTCTTCAAGTACCACAAGCTCAAGTGCCGCAACATCTAGCTCATCGGCCTCTTCGTATAGCTCTTCAGACTTTGCCACCTCGGCTTATTCGATTGTTTCATCAGCGGGGAGCAAGGTCAATGTAGATGTCAGCTCAGCCGGGAACATCCTTTCTTCGTATTCGTCAGCTGTTTCAGCAGTGGTTTCAAACATCAATCAAGTATCATCCTATGCTACAAAGTCTGCCTTTAGCTCTGCAATTTCACCTCAAATGAGCTCCATGGCTTCATCTCTGACAGCTTTCTCGTCGGCAGTGCAAGTTTATCTCTCTGATGCGGCTGTTTACACAAGCTACCTCTCAGCGGCATCAAGCTATATCTCTGGGACAAACCTTGATTTGTCTGACATCACGTCAAACTTCTCATCAATGTACAGTATGGCGAGCCTTGCCTACGCGTCAGCATTGTCGATGTATCAGTCGGATTTAGACTGGCTGATTTTGAGCTCTGATGCGGCGGCAGTCAACTCAGATACCTCACTTGCAGGTTCTTTACTCTCAGCTTATTCTTCAGCAGTTACAAAGATTACCTCAGACATTAATAAGGTTTCCTCTTACTCGAGTGTCAGTCAATACTCCTCAGCGATTTCGCCAGAACTTAGCTCCATGGCGAGTTCTTTGGCTGGATTTTCATCGGCGGTAAGTGCCTATTTGTCGGATGCAGCGATTTACAACAGTGACCTGTCTGCCCTATCGAGTGGCTCAGGGTCGTCACTCAATATTGCGAGTATCACGAGCAATATTACGACGATGAGTAGTACGGCATCTTCTGCCTATTCCTATGCGTCGGCAGCTTATACGATGGATGTAGATTGGCTAATTGCGTCAAGTGCAGCAATCGTCGTCAACTCTGAAGCCGATGTGATGTACTCACAGATGGCGGGCTGGATTTCGGGTTCGGATTTTATAAATTATGAGAATATCGCAAGTAGTCTTAGTACAATGATTACGAACTTTAACAATGGGAGCTTTACGGCTTCGGATATTCCACAAGTTTATGATCTGATTTCAAATTACGATTCGGCCTTGGCAATTTTACAAAAAGAAGCCAGTGTGCTTGAGCCGATGCGTGATAATTTATACTCGGCATTAATGACATTTGTGGATACGGGACGCACTTATAATTCGATGTTAACTTCTTTGTTCCCTGATGCCACAGCGGATCAGGAATTCCCAGTGGATAATTATATCGACCCAACAACTGGTAAGATGACCGTTAGCGCTAATGATCCGTTACTCACATTGAATAAGGCAATCACTCAACTGGGAATTACGGGACTTGATGGTGAATCAAGCCCAAGTAATATGATTTCAATATTGCAGTATAACGAATCTTGGAATAAGACGACGATTGGGGGCATCGGAACTGCAGGAGGGATGAGTGCATCAGACTTTGAGACTAAAGGCAATGGAAATACGATTCCAGCTAATCTTGGTTCAACGGATGTATATAGTGGCGATTGGTCGCCAGCCTCTGTGCAATCTTGGATTGAAGGACTAATCACAAGCTTTGGCCTAGACCCGTCCGACCTTTCTGTCTGGCAAACTTATGTGATTGGTAATACCAACTGGGCAAATGGGTCAAGTACAGTTTCTATCGGAAGTAAGCCGAAAGCAATTGCGACACCTGCGACTAGTAGCGTTAAAATTGACACGAAATTTGTCAACCCGACAAGCCCTGTGGCAACACCAACTCCGATCGGCAAACTCCCACATCTGAATTTTCAAAATCCAACAAAGCCCGTGACAGTCACGAAAAAGACAATTCGTCCAAGCATTGATATTGAAAAGACGAATGACGCGCTAGGTGCAGCAGGCAATGGGAACAACACGGATGTCAATAATAACGATGGTCCTAATGACCATGATACCGCAGCGACTGCCGATCAGATTCCAAATGGCCAGGATACCCCGATTTATTTCCATATTACTAACAATGGCGTGGAACCGCTGACGGATGTCAAGGCGACGGATGTGCAGATTTCAGGGCAGACTCGCGTTGGCACGATTACATGGAGCTATCACGGAACAGACTTGACAGTAAATGCCGCAGGTTACTTTATGCTCAATGGGAAGCTCTTTGTTCTAATGCCAGGAGACTCAATCATTGGACGCGCCGAGCTGCCCGCTTTGATCCCAGGAGAGTTGGTGGGAGATAAGGCGACAGTTTCAGGAGTTGGTGTGATTTCAGGGATTCACGTGAGCGACTCAGATACTTGGTGGGGTGAAACGCCGAAGCCTGGTGTACCTTCGAAGCCCGTAGCTCATCGCATTGCGCAAAAGTCTCTGCCACATACAGGTGATGAGACGTCAAGCGGCATGACTGCAGCAGGCGAGGTGATGATTGGCATTGCGATAACAACAGTCATTGGTATGAGCCGCAGAAAACGCAACGCAGCACGAAGCAGTAATCAACGAAAGAAATGATTCCCAAATTTGGGAATCTTTTTTGTCCATTGGAATGCTCTTAATCATTTAATAGTCCCATTTCTAGGGCTTTTATGGTATAATAGCAAGGCAAACTTTCAAAGGAGGTTCCAAGAATGGGACGTAAATGGGCAAATATTGTCGCGAAAAAAACAGCAAAGGACGGTGCAACATCTGCTAAAAACGCAAAATTTGGAGTTGAGATCTATGTTGCTGCAAAGCGTGGCGGTTCTGCAGAACCTGAGGCTAACAGCCAGCTAAAGTTCGTTATTGAAAAAGCCAAACAGGCACAAGTTCCAAAGCATGTTATTGACAACGCTCTTAAAAAAGCACAAGGTGGCGCAGATGAGACCTATACAGACGGGCGCTATGAGGGCTTCGGCCCCAACGGCAGTATGGTCATCTGTGAAACACTTACCAATAATGTGAATCGCACAATTTCTGATATTCGCACGATTTATCACAAAAATGGTGGAAATCTCGCGGGTGAAGGCGCTGTCAGCTATATGTTTGACAATACGGGCGTCATCGTCTTTAAAGGTAACGATGCGGATAGCATACTTGAGCAGCTTCTTGATGCTGATGTGGATGTGCGTGATGTCACCGCTGAAGACGGCTATGTTCAGGTTTATACTGAACCTGCTGATCTCCACAAGGCTATAGATGCTCTTAAATCAAATGGCGTGAGCGAGTTTGAAGAAACAGACCTTGAACTCATCCCGCAAAGCGAGGTAACGCTTGAGGGAGAGGATCTTGAAGTTTTCCAGGGATTGATTGACGCACTTGAAGACAATGAAGACGTCCAAAACGTCTATCACAACGTGACTTTATAACATGTGGCGCGAATTTAAAGAATTCCTCTCTCATCGTAATGTTGTAGATCTTGCAGTTGGTGTGATTATTGGCTCAGCCCTCACAACTCTCGTGAAATCCTTTGTCAATGACTTTATCAACCCCCTCATTGGGCTCGTAATTAATCGCTCGCAGCTTGCTGGGCTCCATTTCACGATTGGAAAAGCAGACTTTGCTTATGGGGATTTTATCAATGATTTTATCAGTTTCTTACTGACCGCGTTCATCGTCTTCCTTGTCATCAAAGGCATGAACCAGATTTTCCGCAAGCAAGAAGAAGTTGCAGAAAGCACACAGTCCGAAGAACTCTCCACCCTCAAAGAAATCCGTGATTTACTCAAAAAAGACGCCGACTAAGGCGTTTTTAAAAATCAAATTTTGACCCATCTGCTAAAACCACTTTTACTTTCCCATTGGTCATCTCGACAATCCCCTGCCGAAATTGTAGAAATCCCTCCCCATTTGGGAATTGCTTACTGGCTACAGTGACCATTAATTGTGCTGTTTGATAATCTTCTTGGGCCTTGAGGTTGCGGTAAGTTGCCACTTGCACATGAAGATAAAAAGCGAGGATAAGGCTAAAGATAGCTGCAAGAATCAGTGCAAACAGCATAATACCACCTCTTACTTGTCTGTGAAATGGTAAATGAAGCACTTTTCACCTCCTTTCACAAGCTGCAAGCGGATTGTGACCGTTTTGTCAGTACTTGCAGATATTTTGCAAGCTGCAACACCGTGCAGCATCGGCTGATAACCTTGTCCGTTGGCGTGAGACTTCCGAAAATCATCACCAGTGTTGTAGCCAAAGCGCCAATCATCCGTTTTGGTCACATATAAAAAATTATTTTCAACTTTGACATAGTGACTGCCATCAAGTTCATACCGCAACTGAGCACAAAAGCTCTGCCAGTCCGCATCAGATTGATTTTGCAAAAGTTGTACCTCATTGTGGGTTAGCTTTGTGAGCCCTTGAATGACGAGGACACTCCCTGATAAAACAAACAAAGCTACTAGGCACTCTAACAAGGTAAATGCTCTAAGGTGTTTGAATTTCAAGTTGCAACACCTCTTTTCCATCTGATTGGACGACGATCCCAGCCGCGTTTTTTTGTACAGAAACATTAACGCCATTTTCAGAGAGTTGGCTTTTCCCTGAAGCAAGCGCCATGTTTGCTGTGTTCAACTCTTCAATCCGCTGGTTATAAGTTCGGACTGCTCGGTGGCTTGCTGATATCTGCCCCAAAATCACTGTTGTAATCGTCGCAAGCAATGCCAAGGCAATCAAACTTTCAAGTAAAATATATGCCCTTATGTGTTTTTTATTCATGTAACACCGTTTTCCGATATTTCCCGCTTCCCATTTCAAGCTGATAACTGACCGTCTGGTGTACGTAAGGCAAAGTGAATACCAACTTTTTAAGACTTGAGTTGTTGCCCTGCGCATCAAACGTTATCGTTGTCCCTGAAAAACGCACCTCATCCGTCTCTTTAGGTAGCGTGAATGCCTTCATTTGATGTGTACTTTCTGCTTGAATCTGTGCACTTTTATAGTCATTTTCAAACTGCGCCAAAAATAAAATACTTCTCACAGTATGAACTACTGTCATGCCACCGCCTGCAAAGAGCAACAAGAGAAAACTTGAAATAGCCAGTACTAAAAGACTTTCAAGCAGTGTAAAAGCTCTAATTGTTGATTTCACGACTCTCTCCTGAGTGCGCAGCATAATAGGCGTCATATTCAGCTGCTTGCTTTTGCGTGATATTTCCTGCTGATGTGAGTGCATGTAAGGTTGGTGTATCACTGTGGTCTAGCGCATACAGCTCTGCCTGGCTTTCAACGACTTTGACAATCGCAGCCTGCCCCGTATTTTTTACAGAATCTTTTTGTTTCGCGAGATTTGGCACAAAGAGTAAGATGAGAATGCTGATAATCAGCAGAACGACAAGCATTTCAATTAGTGTAAAGGCTTTAACAGTGGCTTTTTTCATTTTTTCTCCTTAAAAGTTATTATTGATATTTGAGTAGATTGGCAAGAGCATAGCCGCGTAGATCAGGACAATCATGAGTGCTACAAAGAGGAAAATCGCTGGCTGAACCCAGGCCATAGCGCGATCCACCCGTCTAAAAAATTGCTCCCAACACTCATCCGAATAAACGCTTAACTCAGTTCCTAGACGGCTTTTAAGCTCTCCGTATTCAATCATGAGCGAAAGTTCAGGCTTAAAGAGCTTCAAGCGACTCACTTCCCTTGCAAACTCACCGCCTTGTGACATTTTTTGTGACAGTTTTGAACCAACTTCTGAAAAAATCCTTGAAGGTGTGGCTTCCATGATGTCAAGAACAGCACGAATATCTAGCCCTTGACTGATCAGCACGCCCCACTCACGAGCGAAATAAGCACTTAGATAATCGCGAACAAAGCGACTGATAAAGGGCAATCGTGCAAGCTTGTGAGCGATTACAAGCGCAGGCTGTCGTTTGGCAAATTGCCACAAGCCGACCGCTACACAGCTACAAGTGCTTGTAATGACTAAGAAAATCGTTGGAAGATTTCCAATGAGAATGGTTGCAATGTTCGCACCCGACCCGTCCATGGCAATCTGCGGCAAAAGATAATTTTTAAGCCCCAGCATAATAAGTACGAGAAAGCCCAAAAGAAGTAAAGGATAAGAGGCAACTTGGATCAGTTTTTTCTTGACTTGCGCAAGCTTCCTGAGATTTGTTTCTACCAATACCAGCGTTTGTGCAAGGTTTCCATGACTATCTGCAAGTGCAACTTGTGTCACAACCTGTTTTGAAAAGCGCAATCCAGAAAGGATGTCTGCAAGATTTTTCCCTGCTGCAAGTCCAAACTCCATTTCATTGACAAAACGAGCATCTGTCAACTTACTCCGCGCCAGAAAATCAACGATTTCTCCCAGGTGAAAACCACTTGTAAAGAGATTATTCATGAGCTGAATAAGCTTAATTTGCTGCTCAAGCTTTAATTTCCTCGGCCCTCGCCTGACGAGCATCAAGAGATCCATCTGTAACAAGTCTTTGAAGTTTCGCGTTCCAACTGTTTGGCGTCCAGTCTGCAAAGTTTTCATTTACTACCTCCAAAAGTCCTTTTTGGTTCAACAAGCGCTGATAAACAATACCGCTTAAAGCGTTAGCTAGCTCGCCCTGCGTAATACCAAGCTCAATAAGACGTGCAACCACCCCCTTTGGAGACTTCGCATGCACCGTTGAAAATACAGTGTAGCCTGTGAGACTTGCGCGAATCACTGCACGCGCAGTCTCCTCATCTCGTATCTCCCCCACCATGACGAGATCTGGCATATGCCGTAAAGAAAGCTTGATAAGAGTGTCGTAAGTCATCCCGATAGTTTCGTTGAGCTGTAGTTGAAGAAAGTCAGGATTGACAATCTCGACTGGATCTTCAATACTGATAATTTGACTATTTGTAAAACAATGTGTCGCAAGATAATGCATGAGCGTTGTTTTTCCAGAACCAACAGGCCCTGAAAAAAGATAAAGCCCACGCGCTTGAATCAACCGCTTTGCTTCATTTTCACCATCAATCCAAAACCCGAGAGGCTTTTCTCCGTCATATAAAAATCGAATCACCATAGATTCTCGGTTTTCAAAGTCTCCCGCACTAGATAAACGCAGGCGCTGCATCCTCCCGCCAATATCATAAAGGCAACTTCCCAGCTGTGGCCGCCTTTTTTCACCGACATTCATTCCCGCAATAAACTTGAAATGTGCCATGAGCTGCGTTGCTTTCTCTGTTGGGAGCAAAGCCAACTTATGGCGTGTCTCTCCATTGCGCGCGAGAAGCTGATAATTATCCCCTCTTGGGAGGACGTATAAATCTTGTGCGCCAAGTTTTTCGGCCTCTATTAGAAATTTTTGTGCGAATTTTTCCATTTTTACCTCACACATTATTATTCGCAAAAAAAGCTTATTTGTTACAAGGAAAAGAAAATAATTGCTTTACCAGTTGACAATTAACTGGTAAAGTATTAAAATAAAATAATGCTTGGAGATAATTCACTTGTGGAGAAGACCACGAATCTTGTTAATCAACTAAGCGCGCAGCACGAATTGCTATTGGGGCACTGTACCTCTAAGGCTCAGCTAACAGCGACGCAAGAGCACATCTTGATGTTGCTTGCAAGTGCTCATCCAGAAGGACTTACAAACTCGGAGATAGCGGCTACTTTGGATTTAACTGCGGCCGCTGTGACAAAAGCGCTTAAGAAATTATCAACCAATACCTTGGTGCAATCAAAGAGGGATACTGATGACAGCCGCCGTGTTGTTTTTCGGTTAGCGCAGGCAGGTGAGCCGATAGCTGCCGAGCACTCTGCGCACCACAAAAAAACCCTTTCTGCATTTGTGAGCTTAGTACAAGAATTTGATCCATCTGAGCAAGTGATTATCACGCGGTACCTTACGCGCCTCATGGAGGTTATTCAGTCATGATTACGATGATACTAGCAAGCCTTTTAGGCGATGTGATTGCTTTGGCGTTTGGTATTACTCTGATTTATCGAAAGAAAGGCGTAGAGGCCTTTGCGCGTTATGCTACTCCGTTTGCGGCAGGTGCTCTTTTGGGAGCGGCCTTTACAGATTTATTACCCGATGCTGTAGGAGAAGGTTCTCCTAATCTTGCCTTTTTAGGGACACTAGCGGGTATCCTTGGTTTTTTCTTGCTCGAACGTTTTGTTCATTGGTTTCATCATCACCGTGACGACAATCAAGCTGACGAAGACCGTGATGCGACGGTTCCGTTGATTGTCATTGGAAATATTTTACATCGCGCCATTGATGGAGTGGCTATCGCTGCGGGCTTTCTTACGTCGTCACGACTTGGCCTTGTCATAACTGTGGCTATCGTGATTCATGAAATCCCGCATACGGTTGGAGATTTTGGCCTACTCATCTATAAAGGACTTGATAAAACACGTGTGACATTGATAAATGTTGCTGTTGCTTTATTTACAACATTAATCGCAATCGCTATTTATGCACTAGGCCATGAAGTAAGCTTGCCACTAGGTGCTTTGATTGGAATTACCGCAGGCTTCTTTATTTACATTGCTGTTTCGGATATTATCCCAGATATTCATGTGCATGAGGAACGTCGCTTTATTGGAGCACAGAGCTTTTTACTCATTTTTGGCGCTGTTTTGGTGGCATTTCTCATGGAATTATTACATCATTTTTTTGGAAATGTTTGAGCCTAGAAATCTGGGAAATGTTCTGCTTTGCAAGAGACATCTATATTATCACCTGTAAAAGGATGCTGAAATTGCATCCTTTTTGCGTGCAACAACAAGCACCCGTTTGTTTTTCCACCATATAGTGCATCCCCAACGATAGGATGCTTTAGATATGCCAAGTGAACGCGAATCTGATGCGTACGACCTGTTTCAAGTGTACACTCTACCAAGCTTAGCCCTTTGCCTTTGGCAAGTATGTGAACGTGAGTTTTGGCGCTTTGTCCTGTGGCTGAAACGCGCCTGCGTGTCGGGTGATGACGATCGCGACCTATTGGAGCAGCTATCACAAAATCTTTCTTAGAAAATGTGCCAGGAACTACAGCTTCATAAGTTCGATGAATTTCGTTAACTTCAAACATATTAGATAAAACAGGCAAAGCCCAAAGAGTCTTTGCAAAGAGCACCAATCCACTGGTTGCTGCGTCAAGACGGTGGACAACGTATGCTTCCCCGCCGCTGGCGGCGGCTACATAATTAACCAACCCGATTTCGTCTGGAGAATTTCCATGAACTTTAACGCCTAAAGGTTTATTTACAATTACGAGATGTTCATCTTCCCAAATAATATTTGCAAGATTTTTAGATCCCAACTTAGGTTTTTTCGCGCTGAACCATTCGCGTTGCAACTGGATAGTCAACTTATCTCCTGTGTTTAGCAGCTGATTAAGACTGGTAAGATTATCGTTTAAGTTTATTCCGCGATTTTCACGCAATAAATGCACAATTTTTTTGGGAATATGCCAACACTTGAAGAGCTCTGTAATAGTCAATCCAGAAAACATAGGTTTAATTTCAAACGTGTATTTCATGTGGTCTATTATAGCATTATGGTAAAATAGAGCTATGCAAAATCCACCACGACGCCGAAATACTAGACTAGAAAATCAAGTTGAAACTGATAAAAAACAACGTTTCAGTCTTTTTGCATGGGTTCCAAAACCTGTGAAGCGATTTTGGCGTCGTTACAATGGTACGCGTGTTTTGCTTTTAGTTGTGACTATTTTCTTGATTCTCGTGACGGGCTATCTTTATTATTTGAGCAAAATTGCAAATGTAAGTGTCCTTGAGCAGTCAATCAGTGCCCAGACGCAAATCTATGATGATAAAGGACAACTGGCTGATAGTCTAACCGGCCAAAAAGGGACACCCACGACTTATAGCCAGCTCCCAGAAGCTTTAAAAAATGCTGTTGTAGCAACAGAAGATCGCACCTTTTATAAAAATAACGGAGTAAATGTAGAGCGAACGCTCTTGGCTTTGGGAACGCTTGGACATTTTGGGGGTGGATCAACGATTACTCAGCAAATTGCAAAAAATGCTTATCTTTCGCAAGCTAAAACAGTTGACCGTAAAGCGCGTGAGATTTTTTTGGCTTTGCAGATTTCAAAACATTACAGTAAAAATGATATTCTCACGATGTATCTTAATCAAAATCCATATGGAAATGGGATTTACGGGGTTCAAGATGCAAGCGAGAAATATTTTGGTGTTCCCGTTTCGCAACTAACTGTTGATGAAGCAGCAACGATTGCTGGAATTCCCAACCTCCCTGCATATTACAATCCGCTTTATGACCACGCAAAATACGCTACCGAACGTCGTAATATTGTTCTACAAAATATGGTTAATGCAGGTTATCTGTCTCAAGCGGACTGCGACAAATATCAAAAAGTCAATATGCTTGCCGAGCTCAAAGACAACTATCAAGCTCCGTCACAGACCTATAAGTATCCTTCTTACGACAACGCAGTGGTTGCAGAAGCCCAAAAAACTTATCATCTTACAACCGATCAAATCTTGAATGGGGGCTATAAGATTTATACGGGGATTGATCAAAAAATGCAAGATGGAATGCAAAAAACCTATGCCATGTTAGATTTATTTCCACAGATGGCAGATGGGACTTATGCGCAGGGTGCATCTGTTGCAACAGATCCAAAAAATGGAGAGGTTCGCGCCCTTGTTGGAAATGCTGCCACTCGGGGCTATAATGGCTATACAGATTTTAATTATGCAACACAAGCGCAGCGATCAACGGGTTCTGCCATTAAACCTTTGATTGCCTATTCGCCAGCTATTGAAGATGGTTGGACGATTGACAAGACCGTCTATGATGTGGCGACAACTTATCCAGGAGGATGGAAGCCAACAGATGCTGAGGCGGGATGGCGCGGCGCCATGCCTATGTACCAGGCTTTGGCTAATTCCTATAATATTCCAGCAATCACAACTTATGAGCAAATTGGGCCTTCAAAAGGGAATGCTCTTGGGAGAAAGTTTGGCATTACAAGTCTTCCTTCCACTGACATTCCACTATCTACTGTCTTGGGCTCAGGGTTAAAAACCAACGCTTGGCAAATGACTCAGGCCTATACAGCATTTGCTAATGGGGGTGTGATGCCGACACAGCATTTGATTACAAAAATTGAAAATGCGGCTGGTCAGGTGATAGCAAGTGCGTCTGGAAACGAGACGCGCGTCATCTCGTCTGATGTTGCAGATAAAATGACGGAGATGATGCTAGGGACTTTCTCGAATGGTACAGGACTTATGGCTTATCCAAAATCCTATACACTGGCAGGAAAAACAGGAACAAATGAATCAACAGATGCTTGGGTCATCGGCTATACGCCGGACCTCGTAACTGCTGAATGGATGGGCTTTGCTAACTCAAGTAATACTTTACCAGGAACCTCTTGGAATAATGCCTCTGAAGTCTTTCGTGAGGAGACAAGCTATATGTTACCTTATACAGCAGGAACTCAATTTACTGTACAAAATGCTTATACACAGCATAATATAGCACCTGAATATCCGGGTTGGACATATCTCCGTCAAACGCAAGACGATATCGTTGATGAAGAGCAATATGAGGCACACACCACTGGGAATAGCACTACATCAAGTACAACTACAACCACTAGTTCAAGTGATTCATCTGGATTTGATCCTGGAAAAACGGCCAAAGATATTTGGAATAAAATTGTTAATTTTTTCAAATAATTTGTATCTTCTAGCCTGTTTTCGGGTGCTCAAGGAAGCATTATTAGCAGAAAACACATCGAAATATGATAAACTATTTTTAAGAAAATAGGCTCAGATGGCTAATAAGAAGATAATTACAGGTATTGATGGCTTGCGTACGTTGGGTGTGCTAGCCGTCATCTTTTATCATCTCTCTCCTGGAATACTCGCAGGAGGGTATTTAGGCGTTTTGATTTTTTTTGTGCTGACAGGCTTTTTGATTACGGATTCACTCATTCGAGAGCGAGAAGCTTTTGGCAAGGTTAATTGGCGGCATTTTGTTGTAAAACGCCTGAAGCGTCTTTACCCATTACTAATTTTTGTCTTTTTTGTCTCAGCCCTGTATTTTTTCTTTTGGCAACCAAAACTTTTGACGGGAATGCGAGAGAGCTTTTTGTCCAGTGTTTTATCAGTCAATAACTGGTGGCAGATCTGGAATGGGAGTAGTTATTTTCAAAATTTTGCTATTACAGCCAATAATGCCTTCAAGCATATTTATTTTTTGTCTATTGAGGGGCAGTTCTATATCGTTATTTTGCTGATTATGCCGCTCTTTTTACGGCTAAAAAAGGTAATTAGTGGACTTTTGACAGTGATATTAAGTGTGGGGTCAGCAGCACTCATGGGAGTCTTGTTTTTACCGAGTGATCCGACAAGAGTCTATTATGGCACTGATACTCGTATTTTTGCGCTTTTCATAGGGATGACTCTAGCTTTTTTCTGGCGACGAGAAAAAAAGAAAGAACAACTTCATACGGTCAATCGTATCTTTAGCTTGCCCCTTGCCGTTCTTTTACTTGTTGGACTATTTGGGGCTCTCTTTCTTTTACCAGATAAATCTCAGATTGCCTATTATGGGGGAATGTTTGCCTTTTGTGTTATTGTCGCATTGTTGCTCTTGCTAATCTCTCATCCGGGTTTACCAGTCAATCGCCTTTTTTCCAATCCTATATTTAGCTATATTGGATCACGTTCTTACGGGATTTATCTCTGGCAATTACCGCTATTTGTTTCTTTAGAAAATCTTGGAGTCAATACGGCACTTTGGTATAATATCCTGTGGGAATTTGCAATTATACTGGTGTTGACGGAGCTTTCGTATCGTTTTGTAGAGAAGCCTTTCTGGGTTAGTTCATGGCAGGGTTTCAAGAAATTCTTTACACAAAATCTGGTGAGCTTAAGAAAAATTCCATTCTATGCCTTGCTGCCTTTGACGTTGGCAGGGTTAATCATTATTTTCTCGGCACCTGCTCAAGCAAGGGATATTGAAACACTTCAAAAGCATCTCAGCCAATCTCAAAAGACGACTCAAGCTCATAACAAAGCACTTGAAGAGGCAGAAAGTCGAGAGGCAGCTGCCAAACCAAGTAGCAGTAGTAGCTCAAAAGTAGCTAGTTCAAGCAGCGCTCCTGCGCCACCGCCTCCGGCACCGATTCCAGGTTTGTCTGCAGCAGTGACAGCGAAAGCAGCTACAATGCCAGTTGCAGCGGTTGGAGACTCTGTAATGTTAGATGTTGCGGGACGCATGCAAACAATCTTTCCTCAGATGTATATAGATGGACTTGTCGGCAGGCAAGCTAACCAAGGAGCTGCAACTTTTCGAGGGATGCCTGCTAGCGTAGTGGCAAACGCAAAAGTTCTTTTGATTGATTTGGGAATTAACGGTTCAATCGAGCCCAGTGATATTGCGAGTGTCATGCAAGTTGCGAATGGTCGGCCGGTCTATTGGGTAAATGTTCGGGTGCCACGGGTTTGGCAAGATGGAGATAATGCCGCACTTGCGAAAGCAGCTAAACAATATCCTAATTTACACATCATAGATTGGTATAGTGTTTCGGCAGGACATCCTGAATATTTTGTATCAGACCAGGTACATCTAACCACAGCAGGAATAACTGCCTATTCAAACATGGTTGCCAATGCGGTTGTAGGGTCATAAAGCCCACCAAAATTAGCGGTGGGTTTTTATTCATGTTTTCTTCTCAACATTTCCCACTCAAAAGCGCAAGAGCGTTAAAGATTATCGGGTTTGAAAGCGTTATCATAACCTTGTAAGATTTCTTACAACCATTCAGTGATGGCTTTTTGGACAGTGGCTCGGCTTTCGTGGGCACTAAAGAAATGCTGAGTGTCAGAGTTATCTGCTGAGAGAACTGTTGGACGTTTTTCTGCGATTGGTTCGCCTGATTTTTTGAAATTTTCTCGGAACTCTCGAGGGGTTATTCCGTAGTAACGCTTGTAGGCATTATTAAAGATGCGGATGTCTGAGAAACCAGACTGATAGGTGATATTGAGTAAGTTTTCCTTTGTTGTCAGGAGGAGATGCCTACCATACTCGCAGCGAAGATTGTCAACGTACTCTTGAAACGTCACACCAAAATTATTTTTGAAGAAGTGCGAGAAATAGGTACGTGAGAAATTCTCCTGTTCTGCTAAGACGGTAAGCGAAACGTTTTCTAAATAATGGTCGTGGATATAAGAGCTAATGCGCTCGATGCGTTCTTGTAAATCATTACGCTTGTCTTGCTGGGAAGAACTTAGAACTTCAGAATTAAGGTCGGACAGAAGCTCATAAAGTGTGAGCAATGCGTAACCTGATGTTTGAAGCTCGACAGATTGTGCATCTGCATAATAGCTTTGTGCACAATGCAACAAGTTCTTAAGTAGCGTTGGATGTTCAAGACAGTTTATGGGCTGATTTGTAAAAAGAATCTTATCTAACTTTGGGTAAAGACTTGTGAAAACGTTTGCACTGTACTGCATGATGAGAAGCCGCATGTTGCTTGAACTACTAATTTCATGGATTTCACAGGAGTTTATGACAATGGCTTGCCCGGCATGTAGCGGATAAGTCTTCCCCTGAACATGGAATTCGCCTTCGCCCGATAGAACGAGCGCAATTTCTGTGTCGAAATGCAAGTGGGGTCTGCGATAAGTAATATCAACCAGCAAAAAAAGAAGGTTATTTGTCTTTCTATGGTCGATATTCTCAAACTCATTTTTCATGTCTAAAACCTCTCAAACTTTATTTTATCAAAATTTAAGGGTAATTGGGAGTTTAGAAATACAAAATACAAAAAGAGGAGGAGCTATTTATAATGGCTTACTTTGACAACATCCCTACCGTCAAGTACGAGGGACCAAAGACGAAAAACATGTTTGCTTTTCATCATTACAATCCTGAGGAAGTGGTCATGGGAAAAACCATGCAGGAGCATTTGCACTTTGCACTTGCTTTCTGGCACACAATCACCATGGACGGGACTGATCCATTTGGTTCAGCTACTATGGAACGTCCTTGGGATTTGGAAGGCGGATCTGAAATGGATCGCGCGCACCGTCGTGTGGATGCATTCTTTGAAATCGCTCAAAAACTTGGCGTGAAGTACTATTGCTTCCACGACATCGACATCGCCCCAACTGGTGCAACGTTGAAAGATTTCTATGCAAATCTTGATGAAATCACGGATCACCTGTTGGAGAAACAAAAGGAGACTGGCATCAAGCTCCTTTGGAACACTGCCAATATGTTCTCAAACCCGCGTTACATGAACGGTGTCTCCACTTCAAACCGTGCTGAAGTCTTTGCTTATGGTGCTGCTCAGGTCAAGAAAGGTCTTGAACTTTCTAAGAAGCTTGGCGGTGAAAACTATGTCTTCTGGGGCGGTCGTGAAGGTTACGAATCACTCCTCAACACAGACATGAAGCTTGAAATGGACCACATGGGCAAATTCTTCCACATGGTCGTTGACTATGCGAAGTCTATTAATCACTTGCCAGTCTTCCTTATTGAGCCTAAACCAAAAGAGCCAATGACTCACCAATATGACTTTGACTCTGCCACTGCAATGGCATTCCTTCAAAAATATGACTTGGATCAATACTTCAAGCTCAACTTGGAAACAAACCACGCTTGGCTTGCTGGTCACACATTTGAGCATGAATTGAATACGGCTCGTGCCTTTGGTGCTTTGGGTTCAATTGACGCTAACCAAGGGAACTACCTCCTTGGCTGGGACACAGATGAATTTCCAACACTTGTCATTGATATCACGTTGGCTATGCACCAAATTCTCTTGAACGGCGGACTTGGCAAGGGCGGGATCAACTTCGATGCCAAAGTACGTCGTACAAGCTTCAAAGCTGAAGATTTGCTTCTCGCTCATATCGCTGGTATGGATACTTACGCACGTGCTTTGAAGGGCGCCGCAGCCATCATCGAAGACAAGTTCTTGTCTGACATCGTTGAGCATCGTTACGAGACTTACAAGACGACTGAAGTCGGCAAGTCTATCGAAAACGGCTCCGCAACTTTGGCTACATTGGCGGACTTTGCTTTGGCTCACGGCGATGAGATCGAAATGGAATCGAACCACCTTGAGTGGATCAAGTCTAGCTTGAACGATTATCTTGTTTGATTAGTTAGAAATTGAAAGACTAAATTGTGGCTGAGCGGTCTGCTCAGCTACAAAAATGAGCCTGTCTGTCTGTGTGGCAGGCAGGTTGATTTTTGTTTTAGCAAAAAAGGATAAAGAACGGAGAACAAAATGGCATACGTATTAGGAATTGACTTGGGGACGTCGAGTTTGAAGGGACTCCTCATGACGGAAAAAGGCGAAGTGGTGGAGACGAAGTCGGCAGATTACGGGATTGATAATCCTGCGCCCGGCTTTTCGGAGCAACGGCCAGAGTATTGGACGATTGCTTTGGAATCAGTCATGACAGGACTTTCGACGGCGGTTAAAGATTTTGGAAAAGAGCTCGCAGGGATTAGCTTCTCTGGGCAGATGCATAGTTTGGTCGCATTGGGTGAGGATAAGAAGCCAGTTTATCCAGCGATTTTGTGGAACGATGTTCGCACAACGAAGCAATGTGATGAAATCACGGCAAAATTGGGCGACCGTTTGCTTGAAATTACGAAAAATAAGGCAGCTGAAGGCTTTACCTTGCCAAAAATCTTGTGGCTTCAGGAAAATGAACCAGAGGTTTGGAAGAAGGTCAAGACGATTATGTTGCCGAAGGATTATATTGCATTTTATCTGACGGGCGAATTCCACTCGGAGTATTCGGATGCGTCGGGGACTTTGCTTTTTGATGTGGATAAGAGCGAATGGTCGAAAGAGATTGCAGATGCTTTCAATATTGACATGAGTATTTTGCCACCTCTTAGTGAGTCTGTGGCGCAGGTTGGCGTCGTGACCGAGCATATCAAACGCAAATTTAATCTCGAACAAGATGTCAAGGTCTTTGCAGGTGGCGCGGATAATGCGGCTGCTGCATTAGGCGTTGGTCTACTCAATGAGGATATGGGCCAAGTCTCTATGGGGACGTCTGGCGTTTTCTCGGCCTTTGAGAAAAATGTTGTCAATTACAAAGGGAAATTGCAATTTCACAACCACACGGCACCAGGCGCTTATTACTCCATGGGTGTAACATTGGCTGCGGGAAATAGCTTGAATTGGTTTAAAGAGACTTTTGGCAAGGGTTTGAGCTTTAATGAACTCCTGGCAGATGTTTATACCGTGAAACCTGGCTCGGACGGATTGCTCTTTACGCCATACATCGTGGGCGAACGTGCACCGCACTTTGATGCGAAGATACGCGGAAGCTTTACAGGCATTTCTGCAACCCATGAATTCCGCCATTTCGCGCGCGCTGTGCTCGAAGGGATTCAATTTAGTTTGCGGGATTCCAAGGAAATCATGGAAGAATCAAAAGGCAAGAAGTTTGCGAAGTTGATTTCTGTCGGGGGTGGGGCGCAAAACCCAGACATTATGCAGATGCAGGCAGATATTTTCAACACAGAAATGGTGCGTTTGACGGTTGAGCAGGGCCCTGGACTTGGCGCTGCGATGATTGCGGCTTATGGCTGTGGTTTCTATGATTCACTTGAAGAAGTGACGAAGGTCTTTGTGCATTATAAAGACGCGAATTTCACGCCAATTCCTGAAAATGTGAAGAAGTATGAAGAAATTTATCAGATTTGGAAGAAAGTGTATGCGGCAACGGCTGAGATTTCGCATGAGCTGGTAGACGCAAAGGAATAATGATTAAGAAAAAAGATTTTGGGAAACTGGCCTCTGGAGAGGCGGTTTCTCTTTATACCCTGAAAAATGCGGCGGGGATGGAAGTGGCAGTAACGGACTTTGGTGCTTGCACGCAGGCTATTCGCGTGCCTTCTGCCTCGGGGGAATTGGTCGATGTCGTACTGGGATATGATGACTTGGCGGGTTATTTGCACAATGATTGCTTTTTGGGCGCAACGATTGGGCGTAATGCAAATCGGATTGCAGGTGGTAAGTTTGCCATTGACGGGAAAAGCTACCAGCTTGCGCAAAATGATGGCGTGAATAATTTGCATTCGGAGCCAAATGGTTACGAGACACGGCTGTGGGACTTTGTCAGCACTGACGAAGCTAAGAATGAACTGGTATTAAGCATTGTCAGCCCTGACGGAGACCAGGGTTTTCCTGGTGAGATGAAAGTGGCCGCGACCTTTGCGCTGTCAGAAGATAATGTCTTTTCTGTCAGCTATGACGGGGTGACGGATGCGACGACGGTCTTTAATCCGACGAATCATAGCTATTTTAATTTGAATGGTGCGGGGTCTGGCACAATCTTGGGGCACGCGCTGACCTTAAAAGCAAGTCAATTTACGCCGATTCAAGATGGTGGCGCGATTCCGACAGGTGAAAAGCGTGATGTAGATGGTGTTTTTGACTTCCGCAAAGGGAAGAAAATTGGGACCGAGATTGATGCGGACGAAGAACAGCTGCACTTTGTAGGCGGTTATGATCATAACTATGTGCTTGATACAGGCGATACTTTTGCGACGGTTGTTGGAGACAAGACAGGCATTCGACTTGAAATCTCAAGTAATGCGAAAAATGTACAATTTTACTCAGGTAATTCTCTGAATGGCGTATCTGGAAAAAATGGTGCAATTTATAAACGTCGGGAGGCTTTTTGTCTCGAACCCCAATTTGCGCCGGATGCAGTAAATCAAAGTAAGTTTGAATCGCCTGTTTTGAAAGTGGGAGATCGCAGGACACGCATGATTTATTTTCGGTTTTCTAACCCAAACTCCTGACGTTACTGAACTTGATGAAGAAAGCGTAGCTAGATTCCAAACTATTTGCCAAATCTTTCTTTTTTTGTTAGAATTAGCAGATGCTAAAAAAAGCGAGTTTGGCGTGCACCGTTTGTGGTTCGCGCAATTACTCTATCAGTTTATCGCAGCAGAATGCACGGGCGGAGCGGCTTGAGGTAAAAAAGTTCTGTAAAGTTTGCAAAAAGCACACGCTACATAAGGAAACAAGGTAAATGGCACGAAAAAATCGTAAACGTCGAGAGGACTTTGAGACAGAGGAAGAATCTGTCACGGAGTCAACCACGCATAGTAAAGCACCACGAGAAAAGCACCGTAATTTTATTGCGTCTATTTTTCATGAAATGCGTTTGACTACGTGGCCAAAGCGTCGTCAAGCATGGCACGATTTTGCTATGGTCGTAGAGTACACAATCTTTTTTATGGCCTTTATCATCCTGTTCGACTGGGTGGTTCAACATGGAATGAGTCGGCTTATGGATATTGTCCAACCTTTTTTAAAAAAGTTGTGATATAATAAACTAGAAATCAGCCGCAAGGCTTTTTCTTTTGAAGTTTTTGAAATTAAGGAGATAAGATGGCAGACGAAATTTCTAATTTTGATCAGGGTTGGTTCGTCATTCAGACGTACTCGGGTTATGAAAAAAAGGTCAAAGAGGACCTTCTTGAGCGTGCAGAGACTTACAATATGGCTGATAAAATCTTGCGTGTAGAAATTCCAACAGAGACCCTCAGAAAAGAAGTCAACGGGAAAATGACAGATGTGGAGGAAAACTTATTTCCTGGCTATGTACTGGTCGAGATGAACATGACGGATGAAGCGTGGTTTGTCGTCCGTAATACGCCAAATGTCACGGGATTCGTTGGTTCTCACGGGAATCGCTCTAAACCAACGCCGCTTTTTGAAGAAGAAATCCAAGATATTCTGCGTGGGATGGGCGCTGAGGGGGCTGCGCCGCGAGAGATTAACTTTGAAGTCTTTGTGGGTAAAAAAGTTCGTATTGTCGATGGTGCTTTTGCTGGATTTGAAGCACCTATCACGGAGGTGACAGGTGAACACGTCAAGGTCATGGTTGATATGTTTGGCCGTGAGACACCGGTCGAGCTGACACTTCAACAAATTGAAGAAGCCGAGTAAAACTGCAAAATTAGAACAACCACGCATTAAGCCGCTTGTCCTTGCAAATTAATATGGCAAATGGTAGAATAAAGGCATGGAGATGACTATTTTTAGCGAAAATTTCAAGCATTACCAGAACCGCGAATCCGGTCATTTTTGTCAATTTGTAAAGCCGTTGTTTTAGCGGCTTTTCTTTGTTTATTTTTGAAAAGAGGAAAGGGAATCGA
Organism: Streptococcaceae bacterium; assembly: GCA_031253335.1. Lineage (GTDB taxonomy): Bacteria > Bacillota > Bacilli > Lactobacillales > Streptococcaceae > Lactovum. The sequence goes on along the minus strand of JAIRWF010000001.1, from coordinate 16,380 downwards.
GGAGGCATGTAATGATGCCCGTCTCGTCTAATACATGGCAACGCAACAAGAATGGCTAGAATTTTTTCAACTGATGAACGATCGTAAGCCAACGATTGAAGAATATCAAGCTGCTTTAAAAAATGGAGAAATTGATAGCCAGATTCCTTTACAAGTCAACTCGCATGTCGCCCGTCCGCAAACGGCACAACCAACTGCCCAAGTGACACCACAGGTTACATCCCAAGTGCCTATACCGACTGTTCCACAGGCTCCAGATCAGCCAGCTTATTATCAACCACAACATCAACAGTCTCAGCAAGCATTTCAAAATGCTCCTCAGCCTCAATATCAACAAACCGGGCAAAACCAACAAGGTCAATATGCGCAGCCGACTCAGCAATACCAACAAGTCCCTCTGCAATATACGCAGTATCCACAATATACACAACCTAGTGCTGGAGGCTTATGGTTTAAGCATCATTGGTCAATGCTTGTCATAGGAATCTCTGCTTTGTTTGTTCTCATTAGTACTTTTATACCCATCATCGCTGGGGCGGGCGGAAGTATCTCGCTTTTGCTGGGTGCAAGTACACCGAGTATAAATCTAGGAGGGGTACAGGCTGTTGGCGTGATTCTCTTGATTTTGGCGCTTGCCATCATTGCAGGAGCTGTTGTTTCGATGACCTTGGGAAATGCGGTCGTTGAGAAAATAACAGATTTGTCCAGTATTTTTGTGGGAACAATTTCGCTAACAATCTCTATATTATTGATGGCGATTGGCTCAGCTTTTGGTGCTTTGGGAGCTAGTGCAAGTGTGGGTGCAGTTTTCTTGCTTCTCTTTGGACTGGCACTAATCGTGATGGCATTTTTGAACGAATTACTTTTTAAGAAAGGCTAGGAAGATGGCTACAAAAGAAGACTGGAAAGAATTTTTTGAACTTATCAATGGGCATGCTCCTACACTTGCTGATTTTACTGCGGCAAAAGCTTCTGGGGAGATAGATACTCCAAGTACACCAACGCCTCAAGTGCCTCCAGTAGTGCGACCAGCAGAGACTCCAGCGCAAGAAGAGATTCCGCATCCATCGCTTAAGATCCAACCTATCTATCCCGATATGCCGAATCTTGGACAAGCAGAGTCTCCACAAGAGCCACAAGCTCCGGAGGTTCCAAATTTTCAAGCACCAACTTTTCCTGAGATGCCAGCTGTCCCTGAATTTCAGCCATTAGAAGAACATGCTGCACAACATCTTTCTCCTGATGCAGTAGAGCCTGAAATACCAAGTGCATCGGAATATACATGGTCGGAGCCGCATGCACAACTCGAAGCATCGAACTTCGGCTTTCAGGCGTTCCAAAATGACTCGTTGGCTCAAGTGCATAGTGACGTATCATTCCAAGAGTCACAGGCTGACACTGTTGCTCCAGCAGTACCTAATCCAAATGAGGTTCCTGTACAGGCGCCAAGTAATAATCATATCGTTTCGCGCGTGAAGAAAAAGAGATCTGCAGCTTGGCCTAAGATTGTCCTTGCAATCTCTGCTGCCCTAATGATAGTTGGAAGCTTTCTACCATTTATATCGTATAGCATCAGCGTTGCTGGAAGTGGTGTGAGTGCATCCGAAAACCTCTTTGGTAATGCGATTGCAAAAGCTACTGAAGTAGGTTTAGGCAGCCAAGGGACATCAGTTCAACAGGATTCTCAGGTGTTTATTGTTGGGATCGTAATCGTCTTGCTTGCTGCAGTTGTCCTGATTTTGTCTATTATTGCAGCTATTGCTGGGACTCGGGTGCTCAAGATTTTGACTGGAGTTGTTGCTTTGGTGACGAGCCTTGTTGCTGCAGCCGGGATTACTCTCTTGTTTAGTTCGTTTTACACGGAGCTTAATGACACAGGGGCGAAAGACATATCTTCTCTGATGCAAGGATTTGGTCTTGGCGGCGGGGGACTTTCTATAGGCATTGGCGGGATACTGCTTATGGCCGGGGTGCTTATCATGTTAGTATTTGCCATTGTCACGCTTGTGTCTAAAGTTAAAGAGGTCTGAAGCTCAACTCACGAGCATGAAGGTCATTTATTAATCAAGTGATACCCAAATAGAAACGCATAATCATAAGGCTTTTATAGCTTATGGTTTTTATTTTCCGCACAAAAGAAGGTTTTTTGAGCGAATACGAACTTTGTTCTTGACAGCGCTTTCAAAAATTGATACACTCTAAGCAAGAAGCAAGAAGCAAGAAGCAAGAAGCAAGAAGCAAGAAGCAAGAAGCAAGAAGCAAGAAGCAAGAAGCAAGGAGCGCACATACTAGTTGGTGCGTACGAGCAGATTGTTTCAAGCGAGTTGCGACTTGAACTGCTCGGTTCTTGTCTTCATGCTTCTTTTTTTGATACAGTCGCGAATGTATCAAATAGTAACTTTAGAGAGTTGTGTTAAAACACAACGAATGCACATTTCTATAAGGAGGTAGAAAGATGAGAAAATTAGTAAAAGTTGTAATTATACTACTAACAATGGGCTCTCTTGCTGGGATAAGTATAGAAGCGGGAGCTTATACGCATTATCGAGTTGAAAGTCATGGGGCGATACACTTAACCGGAGCCTATGAGCAGTATTGGAACAACTATAGTGGGCATTACGCATCGGTAATTGCTAAAAAGGGAGCAACGCAAACTAAGTATGCTGGTGTTAATGGAACCGCATATGCACAGGTCAACACATCGTTTGGGCGGTATGCGTGGTTCAAACACTGGGATAAATGAGCTACCATGAAGCAGGCTGAAAAGATTTTCTTGGCAGTTGCAATTTTCGTTGTAACTGCTTTCTTTTATGTACAAGTGAAGCTAAATTCTCAGGATATTATTTTTAATGCTATTGCTCGACAGGTAGTTATCACTGGAACCAATTCAAAAGAAAAAATCGACTCTAAACAGTTTGAAAAGCAATTAAGTGATTTTGCAATAAAAAATCATTCTCTTATTGCACGTAGGCTTCTTGTACCTGATTCAAAAACAAATAATTCATATTACGAGTACCAGCTCTTTGGTAGAGGACAAGTTCCAGCGAATTTAAAAAAATATACTTGTTCTACTACTGTAGGGAATCCTTTAAGCATTGGAACAGATTATCTTATCTTATCCGGCTCAGACACTGCATCAAGTCTATCCAATTTTTTTAATAGCCATTTTGAGGTACAGAGCTTTTCCTATCCTAAAACAGAATATTGGAGACAAATGTTAATGGCGTTTGGGGATTCTAACACTCTCCCCATACTGATAGTTCTTCTTCTATCTTATTTTTGCCTTTCTTTATTCGCAAAAATCTCTGAACTTCGCAATACTGGAATAAAGATACTTTCAGGAGAAGGAGTCTTAAAGATTGCTTTTCAAGATTTTGGTATAAGTATAATCTTTCTATTGTGCTTATCAATACTTGCTTTTCTTATAGACGGCATACTTCTTTATTGGAGTGGTCTTGCTAATACTTCAATTTATATATTATTGGGATTCTCCTTTTGGTACATTTTCTTAGGATTTACGCTTGTCTTAATTGTTACTAGTTTATTGATTCTTTTAGTTCTAAAAAGAACTCATTTAATAAATTTAGTGAAGCGAAAATTACAAACATGGCAGCTTATGACTTTATCTATTGTTGTTTGGATAATAATTAGTCTCATGCTTGCTGGGAGCTTGGGACAGGTATTTAGCTTAAACTCAAATTTGAGAGAACAGCAGGGAGAAATCATATCGTGGAAACGATATTCTGCTTGCCTAAATATTAATGCGACAATTCAGGAAAACTCTCAGGATAATCATGCTTGGTGGGAGTTTTACAATAACCAGGTTCAAAATAATACGGGCTTACTCGTTGATTACTCGAATGAGTTTTCTCCTTATCGTAAAACAGATATAGCTCAAGGAAATTATCTGATTGTAACACCCAAATACCTTCAGTTGGAACACATTACAACTGGTAATGACTATAAAAATTTAAAGGTGGGAACTTATGGGTTGATTCTTCCAGAAAAATTAAAAAACGATACCCAGAAATATATAAAAGCTTTTAACCAGTTTATATCTGGTATGACAGTAGGAGATACAAAGTCTCAACTTTCTATGCAAGCGAGTGTTTCTTATACGCCTAATAATCAAAAGTACTTTATTTTTAATAATGTAAACTCACAGCTTAATCCTGATATTTCACAGCAAACAGTAAAAGATCCAATAATTTTAGTCATAAGCCCAAAAGCAACTGGGAAAAATTCGGGAATGTTTTGGAGTGGCGAGTACAATTATTTCTATTCTACACAGGGTTATAGGAATCTGGTAAATTCTTTAAATTCTGCGGGTGTTTATTCAGAAGTGGGCTTTATTCAAGATGGCTATTCTCTTTTTCGAGAATATATGACACAACTTCGTATTTCAGTTGTTCTGCAATTGATAGATGCACTGATGACGATTGTATTGTCATCGCTATTCTGTGGGTTTATAGTCGTCTTATATTTGTTACATTTCCGACGGGAAATTGCAGTAAAAAGACTTTCAGGGATGAGCTTTTATAGTATACATATACGTTTTATCGGGATAGGACTTGCGGTTGTGGCGCTCTTTGTGCTGATCGCCAGCTTAGTTTTTGCAAATGTGTTAATAGCAGTGGTGGTAGGGTTGGTACAATTAGTATTATCTTATGGTATTCTTCGTTTGTTAGTATCGGCGACGAAAAGGCAACAAATTAACGTTTTGAAGGGGGAGTGAAATGATTGAATTAGAGAAAGTAACAAAGGCTTTTGGAGAAAAAATAATATTGAAGGACTTTGATTATAAGTTTGAAAATGGGAAATCATATGCAGTTGTAGGCCGTTCAGGTTCAGGGAAAACAACGTTATTAAACATTGTTGGGAAATTAGAAAAAGTTGACCAGGGAAGCGTATTGATTCATAAAAAATTGCTTAGCTCTATCAAAGAACAAATCTATTTTAGGGATTATGTAGGGTATCTTTTTCAAAATTATGGCTTGATTGATAATGGCACAATTGAGCAGAATCTTGATCTTGCCTTTGTGGGGAAAAAGAGAATAAGTACTTCTAAAAAGCGAAAAATAATGCTTGAATCACTTGAGAAAGTTCATCTAAATATAGATTTAAAACGAAAAATTTATAGCCTTTCCGGAGGGGAGGCACAACGCATTGCTATTGCAAAAATAATAATTAAAAATCCACCGATTATTCTAGCAGATGAGCCAACAGCCTCACTTGATGAACAAAACACTGAGGAAGTAATTGATTTGATATTAAATCTTTTAAGTGAAAAGAAGTTACTAATTGTTGCTACCCATAATCCAACGGTCTATAATAGAATGGACAAAATAGTGCCTATTGGATGAATGTGGATGGCTGATAAAAGAAGCTACAAACATGGCATAAGCTTGGATAAATATGGAATGCCTAGCTCGTTTTTTTACGTGAAAACGGACTTTATTCTTGACAACTAAAAGACAAAGTGGTAAACTCGTAAGGTACTGCGTCTGCAGTATGTAGCTTTGAGGCGGGAGGTTGCGACACACCCGAAACCACAGCCATGGGGAAGTCGGTTTTTCCGCGGAGCTAGCCTATTAAAAAATAATAGACGAAGATTGAGGTTGGCAACTTCAGTCCAATCTAAATTCTCGCAAGAGAACAAAGAAAGGAGCCTTTAATGGCACAACGTAAAATTCGCATTCGTTTGAAGGCGTATGAGCACCGTATCTTGGATGCGGCTGCAGCAAAAATTGTCGAGACGGCAAATCGTACCAATGCTGAGGTAAGTGGACCTATTCCACTGCCAACAGATCGGAGCGTCTATACTGTCATTCGTGCAACGCACAAGTACAAGGATAGCCGTGAGCAGTTCGAGATGCGCACTCATAAACGTTTGATTGACATCATTGAGCCCACTCAAAAAACAGTGGATAGCTTGATGAAGCTGGATCTCCCATCTGGTGTCAACATCGAAATCAAACTCTAATCATTAAAGAAAGGACATTCTCATGTCAAAAGGAATCTTAGGGAAAAAAGTGGGAATGACGCAAATCTTCACGGAGAACGGGGAGTTAATCCCTGTGACTGTGATTGAAGCGACTCCAAACATCGTGCTTCAAAAGAAGACTGTCGAGACTGATGGTTATGAAGCAGTGCAGGTCGGCTTTGATGACAAACGTGAAGTTCTGTCAAACAAACCCACGCAAGGCCATGTGGCTAAAGCAAACACGGCTCCTAAGCGCTTCGTTCGTGAATTCAAAGGATTGGACGAGAGCTTGGAAGTTGGAAGTGAAATCAAGGTAGATAGTTTTGAGGCTGGGGACATCGTTGATGTCACTGGGACTTCAAAAGGTAAAGGCTATCAGGGACCTATCAAACGTTGGGGGCAATCACGGGGCCCGATGGCTCATGGTTCTCGTTATCATCGTCGTCCGGGTTCGATGGGACCTGTTGCTGCCAATAAAGTGCCAAAGGGCAAACGCCTCGCAGGTCGTATGGGTGGTCAGCGTGTGACGATGCAAAACTTGCAAATCGCACAAGTCTTGCCAGAAAAGAATGTTATCTTGGTTAAGGGTAACGTCCCTGGTTCTAAGAAATCACTGATTATTATTAAATCAGCAGTTAAATCTAAATAAGAAAGGAGATAGATAATTATAATGGCTAAAGTATCATTATATAAGCAGGACGGAAAGTCGGCTGGCGACGTTGAGTTGAACGATGACGTGTTTGGCATTGAGCCAAATGAATCAGTTATCTTTGATGTTGTAGTTTCTCAGCGTGCTAGCTTGCGGCAGGGAACACATGCACATAAAAATCGCTCTGCTGTTTCTGGTGGTGGTAAGAAACCATACCGTCAGAAAGGAACAGGTCGTGCACGTCAAGGTTCTACACGCGCGCCACAATTTCGTGGTGGCGGTACGGTCTTTGGACCTACACCTCGTAGCTATGCTTACAAATTGCCTCAAAAAGTTCGTCAGTTGGCACTTAAGAGTGTTTACTCCGCAGCGGTTGCGGAAAAGACCTTGCTTGCAATTGATGAGTTGAAATTCAAGGCACCAAAGACTTCTGAATTTAAAGAAGTGTTGGACAAGCTCAAGATTGAGCGTAAAGTCCTCGTCATCTTTGAAAATGAGGGCAATGAATTTGCAGAGCTCTCGGCGCGTAACTTGCCAAATGTAACACTTGCTACGGCAGCATCTGCAAGCGTGCTGGATATTGTAAATGCGGATAAAGTACTTGCGACTAAAGCTGCTCTATCTCAGATTGAGGAGGTGCTCGCATAATGGCTTCATTATATGACATTGTCAAACGTCCAATCATCACCGAAGCAACTATGGCGAATATGGACTTGAAGAAGTACACCTTTGAAGTGCCTAAGACAGCACATAAGCTTGTCATCAAGCAGGCAGTTGAAGCAGCATTTGAAGGTGTGAAAGTAGAAAAAGTCAACACGGTGACAGTTTCACCTAAGGCAAAACGTATGGGGCGTTACCAAGGTTTCAAACCTGGCTACAAAAAAGCTATTGTGACACTCACTGCAGATTCTAAGAACATTGAAGTCTTCGGCAACGATGACGCAGCAGAATAAGAAAGGAGAGTAACTCGTGGGTATTAAAGTTTACAAACCGACCACCAATGGTCGTCGTAATATGACTAGTTCAGATTACGCTGAAATCACGACAAGCACTCCTGAAAAGAGCTTGCTTGCGCCATTGAAGTCAAAGGCTGGCCGTAACAATCAAGGTAAAATCACAGTCCGTCATCAAGGTGGCGGTGTGAAGAAAAAATACCGTATGATTGATTTCAAACGTCAACATGATGACGTGGAAGGCCGCATTGCTTCTATTGAATACGATCCAAATCGTTCCGCAAACATTGCGCTTGTCATCTACAAAGATGGTGTGAAAGCTTACATCATCGCACCGGAAGGACTTGAAGTGGGACAAATCATTGTCTCTGGTCCTGAAGCAGATATCAAGACGGGGAATGCGTTGCCTCTCGCAAACATCCCTGCTGGTACAGTGATTCACAACATTGAACTGAACCCTGGCCACGGAGGACAGCTTGTCCGCTCCGCTGGTGCTTCGGCTCAGGTGTTGGGTAGCGAAGGCAAATATGTCCTCGTTCGTTTGCAATCAGGTGAAACACGTATGATTCTTGGCACTTGTCGCGCGACGATTGGTACGGTCGGCAATGGGCAACACAGCTTGATTCATCTTGGTAAAGCGGGTCGTACACGTTACTTGGGCATTCGTCCGACTGTACGTGGTAGCGTCATGAACCCGAACGATCACCCACACGGTGGTGGTGAAGGTCGTCAACCAGTTGGTCGCAAGTCGCCTATGACGCCTTGGGGCAAGCCAGCGCTTGGTCTCAAGACGCGTAATCGTAAGAAATCATCTGAGAAGTTGATTATCCAGCGTATTAACGATAAACGATAACAAGGAGCTTTGTTTCACAAAGAACTGAAAATCTAAGTTGCTAAAGCAACAAGGAACTTTGTTTCACAAAGAACTGAAAATCTAAGTTGCTAAAGCAACAAGGAACTTTGTTTCACAAAGAACTGAAAATCTAAGTTACTAAAGCAACAAGGAGCTTTGTTTCACAAAGAACTGAAAATCTAAGTTGCTAAAGCAACAAGGAACTTTGTTTCACAAAGAACTGAAAATCTAAGTTGCTAAAGCAACAAGATTTTCAGTCCCCGCCAACTCCGCCCTGGTAGCGGCTGTGGTTATTATATTAAAGGAAAAGGTATTTAAGAAATGGGACGTTCCCTGAAAAAAGGCCCTTTCGTCGATGAACATTTGATGAAAAAGGTCGAGGCGCAAGCCGATAATGAAAAGAAGACAGTCATCAAGACTTGGTCACGTCGTTCGACGATTTTCCCAAGCTTTGTAGGCTATACGATTGCTGTATATGATGGCAGAAAGCATGTACCCGTTTATATCCAAGAGGATATGGTGGGTCACAAGTTGGGCGAATTTGCACCAACACGTACTTTCCGTGGTCACTCTGGCGACGATAAGAAGACGAAATAATAGAAGGAGAAGATTATGGCAGATATTACATCAGCTAAAGCATTGGCTCGTACCGTGCGTGTCTCTCCTAGAAAGACTCGTCTGGTACTGGATATGATTCGCGGGAAGCAAGTAGCTGACGCGATTGCAATCCTTAAATTTACACCGACTTCCGCTGCTCACGAAGTAGAGAAAGTCTTGAACTCAGCGATTGCCAACGCCGAAAACAACTTCGGCTTGGAACGCGCAGACTTGATTGTGTCTGAGACATTCGCTAATGAGGGGCCTACGATGAAACGTTTCCGCCCACGTGCGAAAGGTTCGGCTTCACCAATTAACAAACGGACAACCCACATCACTGTGGTCGTTGCAGAGAAAGAATAAGGAGGATATCATGGGACAAAAAGTACATCCGATAGGTATGCGTGTCGGCATCATCCGTGATTGGGATGCCAAATGGTATGCTGAAAAAGAATATGCTGACTATGTGCATGAAGACCTCGCGATTCGCAAGTTTGTGAATGAGAAGTTGGTCGATGGTGCGATTTCTCAGATTGAGATTGAGCGTGCCGTGAGCAAAGTTATTGTGACAATCCATACGGCAAAGCCTGGGATGGTCATTGGGAAGTCTGGCGCAACGATTGATGCAATCCGTGCTGATCTTAACAAAATGACTGGCAAACAGGTACACATCAACATTGTAGAAATCAAAAAGCCTGATTTGGATGCTCACTTGGTGGGTGACGGGATTGCAAAACAGCTCGAAGCACGTATTGCTTTCCGCCGTGCGCAAAAGCAGGCTATCCAACGTGCAATGCGTGCAGGTGCGAAGGGGATTAAAACTCAGGTCGCAGGTCGTTTGAACGGTGCAGATATTGCCCGTACAGAAGGCTATAGCGAAGGCACTGTGCCACTTCATACATTGCGTGCAGATATTGATTACTCTTGGGACGAAGCGCATACGACTTATGGTAAATTGGGCGTGAAAGTCTGGATTTACAAAGGCGAAATCCTTCCAACTAAGGGCGAAAATACGCAGAAAGGAGCCGAATAATGTTAGTTCCTAAACGTGTAAAACACCGTCGCGAATTCCGTGGGAAGATGCGCGGTGAAGCCAAAGGCGGCAAGGAAGTTGCTTTTGGTGAGTATGGATTGCAGGCTATGACTGCTTCCTGGATTACGAACCGTCAGATTGAGGCGGCCCGTATCGCCATGACGCGCTACATGAAGCGTGATGGCCAGGTCTGGATTAAGATTTTCCCTCACAAGTCTTACACCACCAAAGGTATTGGTGTGCGTCAAGGTTCTGGTAAGGGTGCACCTGTTGGTTGGGTTGCGCCTGTGAAGCGTGGGAAAGTCATGTTTGAAATTGCTGGCGTGCCTGAAGAGGTGGCGCGTGAAGCGTTGCGCCTTGCAATGCATAAATTGCCAGTTCAAGCTAAATTTGTAAAGAGAGGTGAGGCCTAATGAAACTCACAGAAGTAAAATCTCTCTTGTCTGATTTACGTGGGCTCTCAGCTGAAGAGCTTGAGACGCGTGAAGCAGCATTGAAGAAAGAATTGTTTGATTTGCGTTTCCAAGCGGCTGCTGGTCGTCTGGAGAATACGCATAAGTTAGACGAAGTGAAGAAGTCGATTGCCCGTGTGAAAACGGTGCAGGCTGAAAAAGCGAAAGCATAGAAAGGGGATTGAAAAATGGAACGTAAACAACGTAAAGTTTATCAAGGCCGCGTGGTTTCAGACAAGATGGATAAAACCATTACAGTTGTCGTTGAAACGAAGCGTAACCACCCTGTCTATGGTAAGCGTATCAACTATTCAAAGAAGTATAAAGCTCACGATGAGGAAAACAAGGCGAAGACGGGCGATATTGTCCGGATTATGGAGACGCGTCCTTTGTCTAAGGATAAGCATTTCCGTCTGATTGAAATCGTCGAAGAGGCTGTGATTATCTAAGAAAGGAGTTATCGAAAATGATTCAAAATGAAACACGCTTGAAAGTTGCGGATAACTCTGGCGCTCGTGAAATCTTGACGATTCGTGTCCTGGGTGGCTCGAAGCGTAAGTTCGCGGGGATTGGAGATATCATTGTCGCAACAGTTAAATCTGCACAACCTGGTGGTGGTGTGAAAAAGGGCGAGGTTGTCAAGGCGGTCATCGTTCGTACGAAAAAAGGTGCCAAGCGCGCTGATGGAAGCTATATCAAATTTGACGAAAATGCTGCTGTCTTGATTCGTGACGATAAGACACCACGTGGCACGCGTATCTTTGGGCCTGTCGCACGTGAACTCCGTGAAGGAAACTTCATGAAGATTGTGTCGCTCGCACCAGAGGTGCTGTAAAGGGACTTTGCTTCGCAAAGAATCAAAAATCTAAGTTGCTAAAGCGTCAAGATTTTTGTTCCCAGAGGTGCTTTAAGGAACTAATACCTGTGGTTCTAAGCCGTTAAAATGGCGAGAATTACAGCTTAAGATGCTTTAAACACATAAAAATGCAAAATTAGATTGCTGTCAAATTTGACAGCGTCGAAATAGTCCCCTGTCAAATTTGATAAAATTTGATGGGGTGCCCAAGAGGGCGTAAGAAGAAAGGAAACATTCTTAAATGTTTGTAAAATCTGGAGATAAAGTCAAAGTCATCGCGGGGAAAGACCGCGGCGTGACTGGGACCGTTATCAAAGCGTTACCAAAAGTAAATAAAGTGGTTGTGGAAGGCGTGAACATCGCGAAGAAGCACCAGAAACCAAATTCTGAAAATCCAAACGGCGCAATTGTTGAAATCGCAATGCCGATTGATGTGTCCAACGTGCAAGTTGTCAATAAAGACGGCGTTGCAGGGCGCGTGAAGTATGAATTTGAAGATGGCAAAAAAGTGCGCTACGTCAAGGGCGTGAAACTGGACTAAGGAAGGAGTAGAAAATGACAAATCGTTTAAAAGAAAAATATACGTCTGAAGTCGTGCCTGCTCTGACTGAGAAGTTCGGTTACACGACAGTGATGGCAGTGCCAAAGGTCGACAAGATTGTGTTGAACATGGGTGTTGGCGATGCAGTCAACAATTCCAAGAATTTGGATAAGGCTGTAGAAGAGTTGGCTTTGATCTCAGGTCAAAAACCACTTGTGACAAAAGCTAAGAAATCTATTGCCGCATTCCGTTTGCGTGAAGGCATGTCTATCGGTGCAAAGGTGACTTTGCGTGGTGAACGCATGTACGAATTCTTGGATAAATTGGTCAGCGTCAGCTTGCCACGTGTCCGTGACTTCCATGGGGTATCAAACAAAGCGTTTGACGGCCGCGGGAATTACACATTGGGCGTGCGTGAGCAGTTGATTTTCCCAGAAATCACTTATGATGATGTCGATAAAGTTCGCGGGCTTGACGTGGTCATTGTTACCACAGCTAAGAACGACGAAGAAGCACATGAATTGCTTGCTCAAATGGGCATGCCGTTCGCAAAATAAGAGTGAGAGGGAAAATTTATTATGGCTAAAACATCAATGGTCAACAAGAACCATCGTAAAGCAAAATATTCAACACAGGCCTACACTCGTTGCGAGCGTTGTGGCCGTCCACACAGTGTCTATCGTAAGTTCAAACTTTGCCGCATTTGCTTGCGCGAGTTGGCTTATAAGGGACAGTTGCCTGGTGTGAAAAAAGCAAGTTGGTGAGCTCAGCTGTTAGGCACTTTAGTGCCAGCAGATGAGCTACTCCAACGTGAGCTTAGCAAGCGTTGGACACTTCTCGAACTTCGCTAGAAGTTCGCAATTATTTTCGGTAGGTGGGCATTCACCCAAACCGCCAAAAGAAAGAGAGAATTTATAATGGTTATGACCGATCCAATCGCAGATTTCCTGACACGCATCCGTAACGCAAACATGCGTCGCTTCGATGTTGTGGAAGCACCTGCATCAAAAATGAAACATGAAATCGCTGAAATCTTGAAAGCTGAAGGCTATGTCAAAGACGTGGAATACGTTGACGACAACAAACAAGGCCTCATTCGCGTTTTCCTAAAGTATGGGAAGAACGGCGAAAAAGTTATTACAAACTTGAAGCGCATTTCAAAACCTGGTCTTCGTGTTTACGCGAAGTCTGAGGATGTGCCAAAGGTCTTGAATGGCTTGGGCACAGCAATTATCTCGACGTCAGAAGGTGTTGTGACGGACAAAGTGGCCCGTCAGAAAAACGTCGGCGGCGAAGTCATTGCCTATATTTGGTAATCAAGGTGCAAAGACGTGCGATTTGTGAGTCGGCTGTAGCGCATCAAGTTGTTTATTGACTTTGAACGCAGTTCAAAGCGACTTGATAAATAGCAGTCTGCGAGCTGCACGTCGTGCCTAATAGAGTATGGCTATCGGCGCTTCAGCGCCTTACAACCGCACTACTCCAAAACCCACTGAAAACGGGCTCAAGACCCGACAATTTAAGTAAAGGAAAATATCATGTCACGTATTGGTAACAAAGTTGTTGTCATCCCGGCTGGCGTCGAAGTCAAGCAGGACGGCAACGTTGTCACAGTGAAGGGTAAAGGCGGCGAGCTCACTCGTACTTTCCCAGCACAAATCACAATGGAAGTCAAGGACACAGAAGTCACCTTCAAGCGTCCTGACGACTCCAAAGAAAACAAAGCGCTCCACGGCACAACGCGCGCCCTCTTCCACAACATGGTCACGGGCGTTAGCGAAGGTTTCAAGAAAGAACTTGAAATGATTGGTGTCGGTTATCGTGCGCAGATGCAAGGCACAAAGCTTGTCCTCAGCGTCGGTAAGTCTCACCAAGACGAAATCGAAGCACCAGAAGGCATCAAGTTTGAAGTTGCAGACAACACGAAAATCACTGTCTCTGGCTACAGCAAAGAAGCCGTTGGCCAAGTCGCAGCGTTCGTTCGCAGCAAACGTCCACCAGAGCCTTATAAAGGTAAAGGTATTCGCTATGTTGGGGAGTATGTTCGCCGCAAAGAAGGTAAAACCGGTAAATAACTTTTTCTTAGAAATTGCTTCGTTAGTCGTTACCTCGCCTACTATAGTAGGCGTCGGCACAGCCCGTTGGGCTTAACGCCTACCTCGCACTTTCGTCGAAAAAGCCATTTACACAAATATCCCCTCATCAATATGCGTATGGTCATTGAGCCTTGCGCCATCTGACAAGCGTCAGAAATTTCGATGAGTACTAAAAATTAGAGGAAAATACATTGATCAAAAAACAAGACAAAAATGTGACTCGTCAGAAACGCCATACACGCGTTCGCGGGACACTCTCTGGAACCGCTGAACGTCCACGTCTCAACGTCTTCCGTTCAAACACAAACATCTACGCACAAGTGATTGATGACGTCAAAGGCGTTACCATCGCTGCCGCTTCATCGCTCAAAGAGACTGGCTCAAAGACTGAGCAAGCTCAAAAGGTGGGTGAAGCTATTGCCAAAGCCGCTAAAGCTAAGAAGATTGAAGAAGTCGTCTTCGACCGCGGTGGTTATCTCTATCACGGGCGTGTTCAAGCGCTTGCTGAAGCTGCCCGCGAAGCTGGGCTGAAATTCTAAAGGGAGGAGATAATCATGGCAGAAAATAATCGTAGTAACAATCGCCGTCAGCGCGAGGAATCTGAATTTGAAGAACGCGTCGTTGGAATCAACCGCGTCACGAAAGTTGTCAAAGGTGGACGTCGTCTACGTTTTGCAGCACTTGTTGTCGTTGGCGACCGTAAGGGCCGCGTTGGTTTCGGGACTGGGAAGGCTCAGGAGGTTCCTGAAGCTATCCGCAAAGCTATTGAAGCCGCTAAGAAGAACTTGATTACCGTCCCTATGGTCGGCACAACGATTCCGCACGAAGTCAATGGTGTCTTCGGTGGTGGACGTATCTTGCTCAAGCCAGCTGTAGAAGGTGCCGGTGTTGCAGCCGGTGGTGCCGTCCGCGCCGTCTTGGAACTTGCAGGGGTTGCTGATATTACTTCAAAATCCCTTGGCTCAAATACTCCAATCAACGTGGTTCGCGCCACAGTGGATGGCTTGAAACAACTCAAAAAAGCAGAAGACGTTGCCGCTCTCCGCGGTGTGGACGTGAGTGAATTAGGGTAAGAGAGGGGAATTGAAAAATGGCTAAAATTACAATTACATTGACAAAATCTCCAATCGCCCGCATTCCTGCACAACGCAAGACAGTTAAGGCACTCGGTCTTGGCAAACTTGGTAGCTTCGTGGTTAAAGAAGATACCCCTGCAATGCGTGGTATGGCTGCATCTATTGCTCACTTGGTCACTGTGACTGATGGCGAGCCCAAGAAAGCTGCTAAATCTGCTGCACCAAAAGTTGCGAAGGGAACAGGCAAAGCTTCTACAAGTACAGCAAAAGCTGCACCCGCTAAAAAGTCTTCCACTAAATCTGAAGCCTCAACTAAATCTGCTGCTGCAAAACCAGCTGCAGAAAAGAAGCCCGCTGCAACGAAGGCACCCGCTAAATCTGCTGCAAAACCAGCTGAGAAAGCTGCTCCAAAAGCAGCAGCCAAAGGCGCTAAGCCAACGACAGCTTCTAAAGTGGCTGAAATCAAAGAATACTTGGATGCAAACGGCATCAAATATCCATCTACTGCTAAAAAAGCAGATTTGTTGGAATTGGTAAAATAATCATCGTGTAGGCGAGCTCGCGAGCAACTCCAGCTCTCAACGAGCGTGAGTCGTGCACAAAAGGAGAAAAAATGGAACTCAATAATTTACACCCAGCCGAAGGCTCTCGCAAGACACGTAACCGCGTAGGACGCGGGACGTCATCAGGTAATGGTAAAACATCTGGCCGTGGCCAGAAAGGTCAAAAGGCGCGTTCAGGAGGGAAAGTCCGTCCTGGCTTTGAAGGGGGACAAACACCGCTCTTTCGCCGGATGCCAAAACGTGGCTTCTTGAATGTCAACCGCAAAGAATATGCGATTGTCAATCTTGATCAGCTTAATAAACTTAAAGACGGTAGCGAAGTCACCGTCGAGAGCCTCGTTGAAGCGAAAATCGTCAAGCAAACACTTGATGGTGTCAAGATTCTTGGCAACGGCGACCTCAAGGCAAAAAACTTGAAGGTCAAAGTGGCTAAAATCTCTGAAACAGCTAAAGCTGCCATCGAAAAAGCTGGCGGCTCTGTTGAGCTTGTCGAAGTCAAAAAGTTTGAGAAAGCTGCAAAATAAAAAATCGTCTTCGGACGGTTTTTTAGTTAGAAATGGATAAAAAGGAACATCCGCATATTTTATAATCTTTTTGAAAATTTAGCACCTAAGTGTAAAATAATCTGCGGTTCTCGAGAACGGCAGATTTTCTGTATTTCGGGGAATCTGAGAGGAGACAAAAGAAAAAAGAACCTTTATAATTCAATTTGGACAAAAGAATTAGGA
>JAIRWF010000015.1 GCA_031253335.1 Streptococcaceae bacterium | reverse complement strand
CAAATTTTTCAGGTAACATTGGATGAGCTTTGGGATGCGGATGATAAATTTAAATAATCTTTCACAAAATTCACATAAAAGGGAAAAAGTTTTCCTAAAATCGCTAATAAATTGGCTGTTTTTTATCCTTTGAAACTATATAATAAAGTTATAAAGAATCGCGAGGCTTTATAAAAAGCTTATGATATCTAATAAGAATGGAAAAGGAGATAAGGTGAGCCCAATGCAATAAAATCAAAATGTTTGTCTAAGGCAAACAAAAAGTATCAATGAGAGATTAGATAACCTCATTGATACTCAGTACACAGGTCATGTGCTGTATCTAATTATAGCATGGAATTTAAAAGAAAGGAAATTGTCATGTCTAAACAGAATATTCAGGACTTAGATCAATTATTTATGGAACAGTTTGAAATACTTACAGAAGAAGCACTTCTTAATGTCAGCGGTGGAAGTTGGGAAGGATTTTTGGAAGGACTCAATGGCGTTTTTGGGACAATTGCTACAGCGCTTGAGCCAGATTATTAGAAATGAAAACCTTAAAGTAGGGTTCTTTCCTTATAACAGAAGCATTATATAGAAATTTAAAATGGAAATAAATTCATATAAGGAGTTTTTGAATTCAGTCTCGGGTGTGCAGAAATTGTTGAAAGATGAAAGAATTAGAAATGATATTAAGTTAAAAAGAAAAAATTCTGATCTCCGACATTGTTATGAATACTATCGAAAATTCAAACTTTCTCTAGTATTACTCGTAAAAAATCAGGAATCACTCATATCAGAAGTTATAAAGCAACTTGAGGGTTTTGATATTGATAATTACATAGTTGTAGATACAGGCTCTACTGATTCAACTTTAAGATTGCTAAAAAGTATCCCTTATGTAAGCTTATTTCAAGCCGAATGGAAAGAAGACTATTCATTTATGAGGAATATGGCGGCTAATTATACTGATGCTGATTGGATTCTTACTCTTGATTCAGATGAGCTATTTATATCTAGTCCCTTTTCTCTAAAAGTTCTCATAGCTATCTTGAATGAAGTTATGTTGAATCCATTTAGTATAAGTTTTGAGCAACATTGCCCTAATTGTTCAGAGTATGGAATTCCTGACAGATTGTACTCCCCAAAGACATCATTGTTTTTTGGATTAGTGCATGAGGAAGTAAGAGATAAATATTCAAATTTACCCACAACTTCTGTTTTAACAAGAGTAAAAATTGAAAATCAGGGAGCAACACCTGAACAAAGCAATAAATTTAATAAGCGCAAGCGGTATAGTAGCTTAATAGAGAAGATGATCGAGATAGAGCCAATGAATCCAAGGTGGATAGCTTTTATGAATGAACTTAATATCAGGAAACTGGTACAAAGTGGAGAATATGAAAAGCTTTTATTTACTCATATTTTTGTGGATGGAAATTTTTCGACGAATATAGAGAATATCAAGAGGAATAAATATACAAATATTCTCATGGAAAAATACATTTCTATTTTAGTTAGATTGAAAAAATACGAAAGTGTCATTAAATTTTCAGATTTAGGACTTTCTGTATATCCAGAAGACATTCCGATGATGTTTTTCAAAATGGTCGCACAAATCGAATTAGAAAAACGTAACATACAAAGGTTGTATATAACAAAATTGAATGAATATATCACTATAAATAAGGAGAGTGTCTATGATATTTATTTTCGAGATACACAGTTATTGTGTGTGGGTTTGGCAGAACTTAGTTATATGATGGGAAAAGTTGAAGTGGCTCAGAGTATCATAAGCGAATTATCGGACTATAAAGCTTTAAAGATTTGGGAAGGTTGGCATACAGAGGAAAAAATATAGAATGAATTATAAACATGGTAATCGAATCGTAAAGGCATGGCAAATTTCTAAGAGTGACTCTATAAAGTCTGATTTGGACGTGTGGGTTAGGGAGGCTTTTCAAAATAAAGAGATTTTTTGGGGCGATGACTCCCGATCTGTTTCTCCGGCTCTGTTAAGTATTTTTTCAAAAAAGGAATTGGTCTTCCAAAATAAAGCAAAAGTTCAAGGACTTATAGTCCCAAGTGCTTTTGTTAATAATATTGGTCTGGAGGGGGATTATTTGATATTCGATACCCAGGCTGATTCAAGGTTTTTTATTGTATCCGAAAAAGAATTTGAAAAAGAATTTTTTTTAGTTGGCTAACTTACTCTTGCAATTTGCTAATATTTTTAAAAAATAAAGAAAGGTGGTAATAAAAAAGTATCAATAGAATTTTGAAGTCGCTATTGATACTCATGGCACAACGTGATGCTATATCATTATAGCACAAATTCAAAAAAATGAAAGGTGATCTATGATGACTAACGAAAAAATGAATGCTCAATTTGTAGAGCTCACAGATGAAGAATTAAAAGTAATTAGAGGCGGTGTCAGCCTTTGGCCGTGGGGAGGACCTGTTGGCTGGACTATATGGGAGGTGGCTAATAATTGGGATTCAGTAGTTAAAGGATTTAATGAAGGAGCTAAGGCGGGTAAAAGTATGGAACCATGGAGACCCTAATGAAAAATCAAACAATTAATACAGTACTAGGAACAATATTCGGGTTTTTTCTTCTTCAACTTATAACTAATTTTATTAGCAAAAACAACTTGTATTCTTCTCAAGATTTGATTGGATTAGTAGCCATGGGAGGAACAATATCTATTGCTTATGCTGTTAATAAGTACATAGTAAATAAAAAAATAAGAAATGTTGTTCTAAGTGCTTACGTGATTTTAATTAGTTTCCTACTATCATTATTTTGGGTAGCTCCCTTCCTATTCTTGGAAAAGTTAGCATTATTTTTGGTTTTAGGTACGATTGGAATTAGAATTGGATATCATACATATAAAAAAGAAAGAGGTAATAGATGAAAAAATATAAATTGTTGAAATTTGATCAGATTTCTAACGAAGAGCTCAGTCATATCACAGGAGGCGGAGATATTTTTGGACCACTAGTAAGAGCTGCAAGTTACATTGTTGGTTTTTCATTAAATTCTGCAGGAAAGTTCTCTCCTTATGCACCAATAACATGGCCTGCTGTTAAACGAGCAGGTATTCGACCATATTGAAAGATTATTAATAAAAAGTAGAAAAGCTTTGAAAGGGGCCTTTGCACCCTTTTGGGTTTAACTACAAGTATAGAACTTCGTGGTGTTTTTGTGTCCCTTGAAAGATACTCAAGGGGCTAACTTTATTTTACAATTTGCCAATTTTTTTAGTTAGATAATTTCCATAAAAAATTTAAGTTGGAAGTATTGGAATCCGGAGGAGTTAATATGAAAGCGCAGTATGGGGGGAAATTGGTAGATGTTTGGAGAGTTTCAGACGATGTGATTATAGATAAATGGGTGCAAGAAGCATTTGATAGGAAGGCCATCAAATGGTATTCACAGAATAATAATGTTTTGAGGGTTACTTCCCAGACGTTTAATTCTGTTGCGACACCGGGAGATTATCTGATTCAACTTTCAAAAAATAACATAATTGTATTGTCTGAGAAAAAATTTAAGAGGGAGGTTACTTTTGATGAAAGCAAAGTTAGGGAATAAGGTTGTTGAGGTTTGGCAGATTGATCCGAAGGCGGGTTTGGATGCTTATCCGGCTTGGTTGAAAGATGGGCTTCAAAGGAGGCTGATTAACTGGCATCGAGACTCAGAGATGACTCCTGCTAAAGGTGGAGGGAATTTAATGGGGGCGATGTACGATAAAATGTTAAAAGGAGAGTCGTTCAAAAAGCCAGATATTTTATTTGATGATCCTTTAAGGGATACATTAACGATTGCCAGTGCGTTTATGCCCGTGATTGGCTATGCGGGCGATTGGCTGATTTATAATGAAAACAGCAACACGAAGTATGAGATTTTTTCTAAAAAGGATTTTGAGAAAAAGTGTGATGTGTTGGCATAAGGAGGTTAAGTGATGATTTATACGATTTTTGGGATTGTGTTGTTGCTTCTGGCGATATGGCAGTTTATCTGGGGTGTACGCGCGTTTAGAGCTTATCGGGCGGCTGATCACAAGGGGGATAATCCGATGCGGATTTTGGGGTACTTTTATGGGTTTTTCTTTGGCGTGATTCTTTTAGTGATTGGGATTTCTTTGCTGAGTGGTGCCTTTGCACCCTAACAGCAACTAAAAGCCTTTGGGCTTTTTTGTTTAAGCTGTAAGTCATTTGAAGGTGTATAATATGGAAGATGGTGACACAGGTTTATAGTAATTATGGGGATGTGTTTCGGACGATTCGGCTGCAGCGGGGTTTTAAGGTGACAAGCTTTGAGCCGGAGTTGTCGAAGTCGGCTTTGTCGCGTTTTGAAAAGGGGGAGAACTCGCTTGCGCTGGATAAGTTTTGTCAGGCACTCGATAAGATGAAGTTGACTTTGACGGAGTTTGAGGGTTATGCGGAGGACTTTCGGGCGTCAAAGCACAATGAAGCCTTGACGCAACTTTATCCACTCTACTATCGGCAGGACGATAAGGCTTTGAAGGAACTTGCGGATTACTCTAGGGATTGGAGTTTTGCGCTTGCTGCGAAGGCGTTGTATCATGAGTTGACAGATGGGGAGTTTTTAACAAAAGCAGAGCAATCACGTTTAGCGGCTTTTTTGCTGGAGGTGGTTGACTGGGGGACTTATGAGCTGACAATCTTGAACGCAGTGATTTCGCAGTTTTCGGTGGGGGTGATGCGGCTTCTTTTGACAAACTTGCAGGAGACTGCAGCACAGCATAATCAGATTTTTCACTTTAGTAGGCGGGTGTCGCAGATCTATGTGAAGGGGATTTTTACCCTGATTCAAGAGGGGGAAGAAAAGGCAGCGCGTGAGCTTTTGGTCTATGTGGAGGACTTTACAAAGGTGGATGATTTGTTTTCACGGGCATTGATTTATTATGTGGAGGGGTGTTTTGGCTATCGTTTTGGGGATAAGGTGGCTGGTGTAGCGCAGATACGAGAAGCGGTGCATATTTTTAATCTTTTGGAGAGCGAACATCATGCGGACTTTTTGCGAGAGATGGCGCAGAGGTATCTGGGGATTACTGAAGAGCTGTAAAGGGCTAGTGTGACGTGTTGTCGGCTTCTATTAAATAGTCTAAAAATTGCAAAAGATATGCTATAATTAAAGTATGAAGAAGATCAAAATTGGCCTCTTGGGCTTTGGGACGGTTGGGAGCGGGGTTTATCAGACGCTCACGATGAATCATGATGCGATTGTGCAAAAAACGGGTGTTGAGCTTGAGGTGGCGCGGGTGCTCGTGAAGTCTGTTGCGGAGCCTCGTAAGGTAGAGGCGCCAGATAGCTTATTTACGGAGTCGGTGGACGCGATTTTAGAAGATCCTGAGATTGCGATTATTATCGAGGTGCTAGGGGGTATTGAACCGGCTTCTAGCTGGGCGCTTCGGGCGATGAAGGCGGGCAAGCACTTTGTGACGGCGAATAAAGCGATGGTGGCGCATTCCTACAAAGAGCTGGTCGAGGCTTCGGCGGATAATCACGTGATGCTGCGTTTTGAAGCGTCTGTTGGGGGTGGGATTCCCGTACTTGACGCGCTGCAAGCGCCATTGACCTCCAATGATATTGAGGAAATCAGTGGGATCGTGAATGGGACGACGAACTATATTCTCACGCAGATGGAAGTGGCGGGGCTTGGCTTTGATGTGGCGCTCAAGAAAGCGCAGGAGCTTGGTTTTGCGGAGGCGGATCCGACGGCTGATGTGGATGGGATTGATGCGGCGAATAAGCTCTCAATCCTCATGGCGCTTGGCTTTGGCGAAGTGGTTGGGATTGATAAGATTCCGACGGTTGGGATTCGTGGTGTGAGCGCGCTCGATGTGGATGTCGCAGGCGAATTGGGCTATAAGATTAAGCTCTTGGCTGCGGCAAAGAAGTCGGGGCGGAATTTGCAGGGCTCTGTACAGCCGACTTTGGTGGCTTCGCAGCATTTACTTGCGGCGGTGGCAAATGAGTTTAATGCGGTGTTTATCCACGGGAACGCGGTGGATGATCTGATGTTCTACGGTCGTGGGGCGGGGTCCTTGCCGACTGCGTCCGCAGTGGTTGGGGACGTGATTGAAATTGCCAATGCGATTGATAAAGACGTGGCCTATGATAGCTATGTGAATCGCGTGCCTGAGGCGGGGTTGACCTATGTTGGCGAGGGCGTGAATAAGTATTATTTGCGGCTTGAGGCGAAAAATGAGCCTGGTGTGCTTGGGCAGATTACGACGACCTTTGGGGCGCATGGCCTCTTGATTGACAGTGTTTTGCAGCGGGAGACGAGTGCGGATACGGCTTCTATCGTCTTTGTGGTTGATTTGGTGGCGCGTGAGAAGCTTGATAGTGCCCTGTCAGATTTGACAGGTGTGAGGTGTCAGGCGATTATGCGGGTGATGTAGGAGTTGATGGGTTTATTTTGATGGTTTTTCTTAAAAAGGATTCTGGGAATGGGGCTGTCAGATTTGACAGAGGTAAAGTTGAAGGCTGAGGAAAACGTTAGGAATTAGCTTTCAAAAGACAAAGCGCGGGAGTGAGATAGTTTTCAAGAAAATTTCTGAAAAGGAATAAAAAAGATGAAATTTACAAGTACACGGGACACAAGCCTTGAGTTGTCAGGGCCTGAGGCAATCGTTCAGGGCTTATCCCGCGAGGGTGGGCTGTTTGTGCCAACGGAGTTTCCCGAGTTGGTGCTGGATGATTTTCTGGGGCTTGATTATGAGGCACTAGCCGCGAAGATTGTGGGTCTGTATCTGCCCGAGTTTTCTGCGGATGAGGTTGCGGGCTTTGTACAAGCAGCCTACTCAGACGCATTACCCGTGGCGCTGCATCATTTGACGGATGGGGAAAGTGTCTTGGAGCTGTTTCATGGGCATACTTCTGCTTTTAAAGATGTGGCTTTGCAGCTTTTGCCCTACTTGATGACAGCTTCTCTAAAGGCAGGCGGAGAAAGTCGCAAGGCCGTGATACTCGCTGCAACCTCAGGAGACACAGGGTCAGCTGTGATGTCAGGCTTTTCGGGTGTGCCGCAAACGGAAGTCATTACATTTTTCCCTGATTCGGGAATTTCTGAAATTCAGCGTCTGCAAATGACCACGCAAACCGCCGCAAATGTGCATGCGGTGGCTATCAAGGGAAATTTTGATGACGCGCAGCGGGCGGTCAAGGAGATTTTCCAGGATGCGGCTTTCGTTATCAAATTTGACACGAAAAGTTTCTTCACCAGCGCCAATTCAATCAATTTTGGCCGGTTATTGCCGCAGATTGTCTATTATTTCTGGACTTACAGTGAACTTGTCAAATCTGACAAGATTCAAAAGGGCGATAAAGTCAACTATACCGTACCAACTGGGAACTTTGGGAATATTCTTGCGGGCTATTATGCCAAGAAAATGGGCCTTCCGGTCGGTCATCTCATCTGTGCGACCAATAAAAACAGCGTCTTATTCGACTTTTTCGAGACGGGAGTTTATGACCGCGCCCGTGAATTCTATGTGACCAATTCACCATCCATGGACATCCTTGTCAGCTCTAACTTTGAGCGATTTGTCTATCATATGGGAGGGTCTCGTCTTGTCAAAGAAACCCAGGCTGCACTCGCTAACGACGGCCGCTACACAGTGCCCGAGGCTGTATTTACCCAGATGAAGGAGACTTTCTCAAGCTATACGCTCGATGATGCGGCAACCACAGCCCTGATTGACGACGTGTTTGATAATTTCAACTATATCCTCGATCCCCACACTGCTGTCGCCTATGGTGCCTGCGAGTACTATAAAGCGGAGAGCCAAGATTCGACGTACAATGTTGTTCTCGCCACAGCCTCCCCTTATAAATTTCCAGCTACCGTTGAAGCGGCGACTGGCAAGGCACTCGACGACGCGCAGATACCTGAGAATCTAAAAGACCTGACAAAGCGCACCGTGACACAAACACAAGTAATTGAAAAATCTGCTATCCGTGCTACGATTGAGGAGATTCTCTCTCATGACTAAGATTATCGTCCCTGCAACGTCTGCGAACCTTGGTTGTGGCTTTGATTCACTTGGACTCGCGGTCAACCTCTACCTCACCCTAGAAATCACAGGCTCAGCAGATACTTGGCACATTGACCACGACCTGGGCCCAGAAATAGCAAGTGATGCGTCAAATCTCATTTTAACAACAGCCCTGAAAATTGCGCCCAGCCTCACGCCGCAAACGCTTCGCATGACGAGCGACATTCCCCTCGAGCACGGATTGGGCTCCAGCTCCTCGGCGATAGTCGCAGGCATTCTCCTGGCCGACCATTTGGCGGGGCTTGGCCTTACGACTGAGGAAATGCTACGCCTTGCTTGTGACATTGAAGGCCATCCTGACAATGTTGCCCCAGCTATCTTAGGAGGACTTGTTGTAGGGTCTCAGGACCCTGAGCATTTCAATTATCAGACCCTACCAGCTCCAGATTGCGCCCTGATTGCGGTTATCCCACCTTACAATGTCTCAACCCACGCAGCGCGCGCCGTATTACCAGATGACTTCAGCCGCCCTGAGGCAGTTCTTGCAAGCTCCCGTGCCAATGTCCTTGTTGCGGCACTTGCCAATAAAAACTACGCCCAGGCAGGCGCCCTCATGGAGCAAGACCTCTTCCACGAGTCCTACCGAGCCACTCTCATTCCAGACGTGACGACAGTCCGCGCAATCGCCCATGCACACGGCGCTTACGGCACATACCTCTCAGGCGCAGGCTCTACGATTATGACTCTAGCCCCACAGGACAAAGCTCCAGAGCTCCTGTCAAATTTGACAGCCCACTACGCCGACGTCCGCAGCCTCTCGTCAGATTTGACAGGCGCACATATCAAGAAATAAGAAAAACAGCTCTCGAAGCTGTTTTTTGTTACATTTTTTAAGTACTATTGCTTTTTCAGTTGAACCCTAACGTGTCACTATCAAGAACGGACAAGAACGGAAACGCCAGTTATAGAATTTCCACTAATTTTTTAATCTAACCGATACCGCCTATAACTATAGAAGACTTTTAAAGAAATTAGTATTATTGCTAAACAATAGCCAATCATTAGAATAAACGATAAAGGATAGGAAATTGGAATATAAGGCAACATATCTATATTTAAATTCTGTCCAAAATGGGAAAAGATATTTAAAACTGAGTTTGTATAATCAAACTTTCCTAAATTAGGAATCATGATATGATAAACTAAAAAGCAAATAATAATAACATTACTCTTTTTAAATGCCAGTGTCACAGCTAAACAAGCTAAAGATGGAAATAACGTGATCATCCAAACTATCCCAGCCAAATGGACGACATCCATAAAAGAAGGTGCTACCACTAGGTTTGGATAATCAGGATTTATTTTCAAGATAATAGATAAAACACCACCAACAAGCATCGCAACAACTGTAGTAAGCATAAAAATAAATAGCGTAAGAGTCGTTAATGATAAAAATTTACTGGCTATGATCGATTTCCAAGTTCCACTTTCCAATCTTCGTTTAAAAGTTTTATATTTGTAATCATAACTAGCAAGAAAGATTCCTAGTAAGCCAGTCATTAGGTAGAACAAAGTTAGCCCGTAAGCTTTGAAAACATACTGAGGGAAACCAAAAAGAGTTAATTGATAATCCGCTTTAATCACTTCCTCAAGATCATATCTAGCAGAATTACTAATAGATTCATCTCCATTTGCATCAATGGTTATATGATAGTTTTTAGTTATATCTCGTTGAAAATTACTATCGCTTTTTTGGCCCATTTTTAAAAGGGTAACAGCAGATTTTTGCGTACTAATGCCTTGGACAACACTAAAACCAATAAAAACCAAAGCAGCGATGACGCTTAAAATCAAGATTTTTGATTTAATCACGTAAAAAATTTCTTGTTGAAAAGTATTCTTCATAAACATCCTTTAACAGCAATTCTTGACATTGTGACTTCAGCAATAGTGTCGCTTTCGCTTGCAACCAGACAAAACGCTTCAATAATCTTCTTATCCATCGCATCAAACTTAATCATAAAACCTCCTAAAAGAATTATAAAGAAATGAGCTTCTTATTTCAAGCGAATAGACTGAAAAAAGTTGTCAATAGGCAACAACTTTAACCTTGCTGCCCAGCAAGAACATTTGAATAAGCTATTTTTCTGTTAATTATCTCCAAGATAGAGCCTCAAAGTTTGATGACTATCTGTTTGACTGTAAATTTTTGCTCAAAACAAGGATAGTTATACTTACAATGATGACAATAGAAAACCCTAAACAGATAACACCACTCAAGAAAGAAACTTGATAGTTATTGATATTTTTCGCATACTCTCCAGTAACGATTGATACTGCATTCAGGTAACTCGTAGGCAAATATTGAGCAATTTTTTGTAAAGGCACAATTTGATTAGTTGCCAAGTCAAGACCAACAAGCCCTAACAAACCAAGAAATAAACTTGCAAAACGCTCACGAGTCAAATAGCAGATAAGGAACATAAAGCTTACTAAAAATAAGATATATAAGCCAAAAATAACCAAACTTGGAAATATCAGACTTCCAACTTCTTGGAAATGCATTGCTTTTGTTTCAAGGTTGATAAATAAAACAGGATAATCCAAATGACCAACACCATTTGTAATTCCTGCAAGGATAAACGAAAATAATGCAGCACCCATAAGCAGGCAAACACTTACGATAGTCCCAGAAATAATAGAAGTAAGATAATAATGAAGCTGGCTCTTTGGATAAAGTAACGATAAATTGATACCTTCTTTAAATGATGCCGAATAAAGCTGCGACAGAATAAATAATAGGCTCAGAACAAGAAGCAATGGGACGACATACTGCATCATTGAAACCATGAAGTTTAAGCCGGATGTTGGCAAAGCAGGATCTTGATAAGGAAAATTTTTCTTTTCCAAGGCCTGAAACATCAAAACATCATGGTCTAATGCCTCCACTTCTTCAGGAGGTAGAGAACCATCGGTATTGCTAGCCAAAAATGATTTAGCTTGACTTTCTAATAATGGATATAAAATTTTCCAAGATTTAGATTTGTATGCTGCAATGATTTGATGATTCGTAGTAATCTGTTTTTCATTTGCCGCTATTGTCGCTTCTAATGCTATTTTATCCTGACCTGAAACATTTTTCAAACTACTTTTTTGTTCCTGCAAGGCTGTTTCTGCAGCCGAAATATTGGACTGCGTTTGTGCAACAATGCCAGTTTTTTGAACAGAAATAACATTCATGTATAAAAATACCGAAATTATGGCCATCAAAATGATCAACGGAATATAATTAAACCTATTTTTAATTATCTTTTTGAATTGAAATTTCATTTGATTCATAATTTTTCAACCCGCATTTCTTGATTTTCTAAAGTCATTAAGAAGTCGCAAATTGGCAAAATATCCTCATTATAGTGTGAACTCAATAGAATACCAGCGCCCTGCTTTAACATGTCTTTCAATGCTGAAAATAGCAAGGCCCGACTAGGTGTGTCTAGCCCATTTGTAATTTCATCCATTAGCATAAACCTTGCCTGACTTACCTGATACATAGCGATAATAAGCTTTTGTTTCATTCCTAAAGAATATTTCTTGATAGGGAGGTAAATATAATCTTCCATCTCCCAATAAGAAACTACTACAGAAATATCAGCATTAGAATTCCATTCACGCCTCACAAAAGTCAGATAGTCCATCCCACTTAGATTAACGTCTAGCCATGCACTCGTTTCAAAATAAAAGAAATTTTGTTTTTCATTCTGGATATCTTGCCCGTCGAAGCGAATTTTTCCTTTGTATTTTATTAAGCCCATTATCGCACGAAAAAACGTTGTTTTGCCGGCACCGTTTGTTGCTACAAGTCCATACAATTTACCCATTTCAAAATTTCCACTATAGTTTTTTAAAATAGGTTGTCTTGTTTTGATTGTTAAATTTTTTATCTCAAGCATAAGTCTCCAAAAAATACAGGTTATAACCTGCATTTTTAATCATGATAAGTGTGTCCAGCAAACGTATAATAATAAACTTCTGCATATCGTGTATAATTCCAGCCCCATGATGATACATAAGGTGATCCGCAATAAGCAAACTTTGCATTCTGTGGCACCCAGAAAGGCCTACCGTAATTAAAGTTACTGATGCTACCAGTGAATCTGTTTTTATCAAAATAGTAACGACCATTTACACGCTTGGTTAGAGGTGTGGACGCATTTACCACAACAGAACTTACCACACTAGCAGCACCTAAAAGGCTTAATGCTAGAAAACCAGTAGAAACAACTTTTCTAAACTTCATAAAAGATTCCTTCTAAATTTTTTATTTTTGTTACAAGTAAATTTTATGACTTCTCGTTCACGCATTCAAGTGCTAGTTATTGACAGGTGTCAAGCACTAAATCCTTGAAGCAGTTGATTTAATGCTATTTCAAGAAAATAACTGTTGACACGTGTCAACACAAAACATGATTATAACTTGAAAAAGATTAAATAAATAGATATAATTATTTAAACTTATTTTAATGGAGGAGTATGATTAGCTATTCAAGTACTGATATTCGTATTTTTGGGGCATTTTGCCAAACAACTAAAGAAGTTAGCTCATTTTCAGAGATTACATTACCTAAGATTGCCGCTCACGCAGCGATGACAAGGCAATCTCTATATCAAACATATTATAAAAGTGTTGATGAGCTGATAAAAGCGATGCAACTCTACGTCGATCAAGATGGGCAAGAAAAAATAAAACATTTTGTAAGTCAGAAAAATAAAGGCTTCTTAAAATTTTTTGCATTAGAAGTTTTGCCCCTTATATACGAAAATAGAACATTTCAAGCGGCTTTATATGGGGATATACTCTATTCTGGCTGGATAGCTTATTTAGAAAACACATACTCGCCAATCTTAGAAAAATATATCCAAACTGACAGTAGTCAACTGTTAGAGCCAAGATATACTGCAAATTTAGTCCTACGACAAATTTTAGCGATTCTCTCACAATGGATGCGAAGTCCCCAGCCCGAGACCCCTATTTTGTTTAAGGATAAATTTCTTTACCTGATGAAACTATCTCCCGCTGAGCTATTAAACGAAGAAGTCTTATAATTTTAAATGCCTTAATAAGAAAAACAGCTCGAACAAGCTGTTTTTTCGGTTACATTTTTTAAATGCTAATGCCCAATCGCGCGCATGATGTCGTTCCAGGTCACAGCGAGCATGAGGACAATCATGAAGACCGCCCCGACCATTGTCACAATCGACTCGTGTTCTGGTTTCATCGGCTTGCGGCGAATCCATTCGATGATATTCAGCACGATTTTCCCACCATCGAGTGCTGGAATCGGGATAAGGTTGACAATGCCGAGGTTGATGGAGAGAAGTGCGAGAAAGCCAAGGACCGAGATAAAGCCGCCTTGCGCCGCTTGACCAGTCGCTTGAAAAATCGCCACAGGTCCGCCCAGTTGATTAAGGCTCGGATGCGTGAAAAGATGTCCCAAAGCGCGCCCAATCAAGCCCATCGCATCAATCGTCATGCTAAATCCGCCTGAAATCTTGCTCCAGAGGTCAGTTTTGATACTGTTTGTCACACCAAATTTATAGCTGCCGTCGATTTCTTTGGGGGTGACGGTCGTCGTTTTTTTCTCACCATTTCGTGTGAACTGGACATCTAACTTCTTGCCTGAGGTGTCGGACGTAATGGCAGACGTCAACTCCGTCCAATTGGACACGGACTTGCCACCGATTTCCGTCAACTTATCGCCCGCCTGCAAGCCTGCCACAGCAGCTGGCGAGCCTTTCTCCACTTGCCCGATTTGGTTGCTGTTGCTGGGTACGCCGCCTTGCATGAACACGACAAGGATAAAGGCCACAAGTCCCAAAATGAAGTTGTTGAGTGGTCCTGCGAAGTTCGTCGTAATCTTGCCCCAGACTGTTGCGGATTGGTATTGCACGTCTTTCGGTGCGATTTTGAGCTCGGTGCCGTCTTCTTCGATGACCGTCGCTTCATGAGAAATGCTGTAGCGCTTGACCTCGCCCGCAACTTCACCCTCAATGAAAAGGTCATCCACAAAGTCATAAGCTGTGACGAGCATGGGAATGGCATTTTCCAGCTCGATTTTTTCGGATAGGTTGATGCGGGTCACAAGGCCTGGCTCTGTGGTAAGTGCTTGTGAAGGCTCTGCGGATATACTTGAAGCTCCCTCTTGCCCATTTCCCAAAACAATCGCCGCAGGTGCACCTTTTTTAATCTCCGTCGCATCATCGCCCCAGCCCGCCATGCGCACGTAACCGCCTACGGGGAGCATGCGGATACTGTAGAGGGTCCCGTCTTTCGCACGATGGCTGAAAAGGAGCGGCCCCATACCAATCGCATACTCGCGCACGAGAATTCCCGCGCGCTTTGCGAACCAGAGGTGCCCGTACTCGTGAATCGCCACGATGACGCCGAAAACAATGATGAAAACGATGACGTTGATGATAATTTGCATGGTTTTATTATAACATGAAAAAAGCGCTTCACAAGCGCTTATGGACAATTTGTAACGTTTAATACTTCAGAAAAGTCCCAATAAATGCATCAGGGGAAGGACGAAGAGCATGCTGTCGAAACGGTCAAAGATGCCACCGTGACCTGGAAGGATGTTCCCTGAATCTTTCACGCCGTAGCGGCGCTTGATTGCGGATTCGACGAGATCACCCATCTGCCCTGCCGCTGAGAAAAGAACAGCATAAATAATCATCCGTACATAGCCTAGCTGGGGCGCTTGACTATGAAAGACGGTGAGCAAAATCAACGCAACAACCACAGCCCCTAAAATACCGCCAATCGAGCCTTCGATGGTCTTGCTTGGCGAAACTTCAGGGATGAGCTTACGCCTGCCGAACTGCCGACCGACAAGATAGGCAAAAATATCTGTTGCCCACACCATTGCCACGGCTAGAAGTACGATAAATAGCGATAAATTTCGCGCCAACACAAGGCATTGAAAGCCCAAGCCTGCATAAAAGGCCACAAAAAATGGGAAAGCAAGATCTTCAAAGCTGTAAGTCCCTTTGGCAAACACCGTCGCAGCAAGGAGCACCATCACAAATAGCGCAAATAGAAGAAAAGGTCCTGAACTATCCAAATGTAAAAGGCTAGAAAGTCCAGGCATTGCAAGCGCAGCACCTGCGGCAGCAATCAAAACTCCCTCAAAGGACAGGAGTCTCAAGCCCTTCATGCGGAAAAACTCCGAGGTTACTAGAATAGCAAGGACACCTGTCAATAGATTAAGTGCAATGCCACCCCAAACAAGGACGGCAATAAAAGCAACACCCGCAACGACCGCTGTAATAGTACGTTGTATCATTTGGACAGTCCTCCTATACGCCGATCCCGTTTCTTAAATTCCTCGAGCGCCTTATCTAACTCCGCCTCATCAAAATCTGGCCAGAGCACATCCGTAAAATACAGCTCGCTATACACGCTCTGCCAAGGCAAGAAATTCGACAAGCGCAGCTCGCCTGATGTGCGGATAATGAGATCAGGGTCTGGCAAGCCAGACGTGTACATCGCGTCAGAAAATTTTTCTTCTGTCAGCGCTGACAAGTCCATGTCAGAATTTGCAAGTTTTCTGATGGCTTGCAAAATCTCAGCCCGCCCGCCATAATTCATCGCAAAATTCAGCAACATCCCCGTATTCTGTGCGGTATCTACCGCTGCTTGGTCAATCGCTTTCAGCGTCGCATCTGGCACACCTTCGCGATCCCCAATCATGCCAATGCGGATATTCTCACGGTTTAAAACAGGCACAAAGCGCTTGTAGAAGTCAATCGGGAGCGACATGATGAATTTCACCTCATCCATCGGCCGCGACCAGTTCTCCGTCGAAAAAGCATAAACCGTCAGCACATCAATGCCGCGTTTCTGGGCGTAAATCGCTGTGCGCTCGACGGCGTCCATCCCCGCCTTGTGTCCAAAAACACGTGGCTTCCCTTGCGCCTTCGCCCAGCGGCCGTTTCCATCCATGATAACCGCCACGTGCCGCGGGATTTTCTGACTTTCTGTCATATTCTTTATTATACCACGCCAGAGAGGCATTCTCGAAAGATAAACGTCTCGGACGAATTCATTTCAAATCATGGCAAGTTGCCTTACATTTTTGTAAGAAAAAAGAGCCTTTCAGCTCTTTTTAGATACGTCACTAGTTACTTGTCTTTAATGCACTAGAAGAAATTGTCGTTAGATCATACAAAGTTGTGCTTTGCACCGCCCCACCTTGGGCACCACCAAGGCCTTCTTGACTTCCTGAAGGATTTCCAGACATTCCAGATTTTTTCAGCAAACTTTGAAGTTCTTTTTTCTCGCTGCCACTGAGCGTTCCCTTTCTTTCTTTATTCATTAGAGACTGGAGTTCTTTTTGTTCACTAGTGGAAAGTTTGGAACTTTCTGCAGTGCTTGGTGGATTCATGGTACCAGAACCGCCACCAGGGAATTCTCCACCACTAGGCATTTGCCCTCCTGATGGGGCTTGCATTCCTGGGAAACCACCTATGCTAGGCATTTCTCCAAGGCTGGGCATCTCGGCGCCGCTAGGTATTTCTTCGTTAGAAGCGTTTGTAGCAGTCTCTAAGTTACTCGTGCTAGATGAGTTAGATACAGAGGAGACGGTCTTTGCATTTTTCTCAATCCACTCTACAATCTGATTGATTTCCCCAGTAGCACCTGTAGAACTTCCTCCCATACCACCTCCCATGCCACCTCCTGCAAGGAAGTATTTGACTTTGCCTTCTTTGACGAGCTCTTTGAATTGGTTAAGTGTGATAGATGGATCCGTTCCATTAAAACCACCTAAAGCCATGACAGATTTCCCAGAATCTATAATATATGGAGCCGCAGTAGAAGCATTTACCGTCGCAAAGAGATAGTTAGCAGTGCCTTGATGTTTTTCTGTATAGCTGAGGACCTTGCTATCTGAGGATCGAGACATGCCTCGAGCCATACCTCCTGTCGTTTCTCCAAGAAGAGACGGACCAACTGTAGGAATCTGAGCAGACTCGTGAGAAAGCGTAGGTGTCAATGCCCACCAGCCCGTTAAGACTGAGAGTACAGCAATCGTAAAGGCTGTTTTTACCTTGACCGAGCCAAATGGCAAGAACCACCATAGAGCGATCAAGACGGAGGCAATCCCAAGACCAATGACTAAGCTTGGATAATAACTCCACGCATAATAGGCCTGTAAAAAGAGAGTCCCAAAGATCACTAGTGCCATTGTGATTTTTGCAAGTAATGCTCCACCCTTAGTACTTTCTGTGCCTTCAGCTTGCTCCTTAGCTCCTCTAATCTTGCGACTGAGCTCAACAAGAGCGATGGCTGTTAGAGCAGCAATAGGAGCCGCTAGCATGTTCAAGTAATAAGGGTGGAAAAAGCCAGCCACATCAAAGAACGCAACGACAGGAATTAACCAACCTGCCCACAATAATGTTTCTTTCTGCTTATCATTGAGCTCAAGAATCTTTTGCTTACGCCGTCTTGTCGCAAAGAGACCCACAAATATCCCGATGAGAGCAGCTGGCAAGAACCAAGAAGCCATTGGCCCCAAGTCAGACTGGAAGACACGTAGCACACCAGCTGTCCCGATATTAAAGGCTCCTACGATACCGCCTCCTGCTCCAGATCCTCCTTTTCCTGTCGTTCCAGAAGGTGGCGTAAAATTCCCCCCCTTTCCTTGAGTAAACTCAATACCGCCAAAGGTCATTGTCTTGTCTTTTGAGTTACTATTCATGCCAGGAAAAGCCCCACCAGTCCCTGTCGTCTGGCCCAAAAGTCTTTCGGTTCCGTTATAGCCAAAAGCTAAGTCTAAAAGGGAGTTGTCCTCGGTTGAGCCGATATAAGGACGTTCACTTGCAGGCGTCGCATCTACAATTACTGTATAAGTAAAGGAGCTGACGCCAAGCACTGCAAGGCCCACAGCTCCCCATACAAGCATTTTCTTCCAAGGAACTTTAATAGCAATCACATAATAGAGTACCATCGCAGGAAGAATCATGAATGCTTCTAACATCTTAACGTTATAGGCAATGCCAATCACTAAAAAAGAAAGAACAATATAACGAAGTTGCTTTTTAGCGACAGCTTTCTGTAAAAACCAAATGCCTAATAAGAGGAAAAAGACAAGCGTCGCATCCATATTGTTGGTGCGGTTATCTGCGACAGCGATTGGAGTAATCGTGATGATAAATGCAGCAATACGTCCAGCCCACGCGCCGAACTTTGGCTTCACCATGAGATACATCAGAAATGAGGAAGCTACCCCAAAAAGAACACTGGGTAAGACCACTGACCAGCCATGAAACCCGAATACCTTAGCAGAAAGTGCCATAAACCAGAGGGCAACAGGTGGCTTATCTACAGTGATATAGCTATTTGGGTCTAAAGAGCCATACCAAAAGGCTTTCC
This sequence comes from Streptococcaceae bacterium, assembly GCA_031253335.1. Taxonomy (GTDB): domain Bacteria; phylum Bacillota; class Bacilli; order Lactobacillales; family Streptococcaceae; genus Lactovum. The sequence continues at coordinate 32,163 of JAIRWF010000015.1, read as the reverse complement.
AGCTCTCAGTCATTGACTTGATCGCTGCCGTGTAATAAGCGTTTGCAGTGCCGGCGTCCCATATTCCCCACGCATTTAAAAATAAAGCCAATAAAAGAATTGCGACGAGCCAAAAATCCCAACGTTTGAACCAGGCTTTATGAGAGTTGGTTTTCCGATGTAACGTTTGTGTTTCTGCCATAAAATTACCCTTTCTTAAAATTGTTGTGATTATAAATCCTATTTCTTAACACAAACTCACAAATCATAAATTTTGAAAAAATTTTAGTTTTACTTATTAAAATAAAAAAGCGTCTAAAGGCGCTTTTGATTTGATATGTTAGCAATGAGTTGCCATTGAGAGTTATTTCTCTATCCCGTCTTCTGCCTTGTCTGCTGCGTCAGACGCTTCAGACTTCACATCTGCGATGGCTTGATCGGCTGCAGAATCCACTGAAGCAGGCGTAGCCGTTGGCTGCGGAACAGCTTGTGGACGTGGTGCAGGAGGACGTACAGCAGACTTTTCAAAAGTCAAGATGACGCCTTCGCAGTCGATATCAATCGTTGTGTCGTTAATGGCGTCAATCTTCCCATGCAAGCCACCAATGGTGACGACTTCTGTGCCTTTTTCCATGGTGTTCAGCTTCTCGCGCTGTGCTTGCTGCTGTTGGCGTTGACGACGTTGCATCCACCACATTAAAGCAATCATGACAATGATGAAAACAACAAAGATGTAATTGTTCATAAACTTTCCTTTTCTATTGATAAAAATAAGCGAGGAGAACTCGCTCTTTAGGATGCCGAGTATAGGAATCGAACCTACGACCCCATCGTTACGAGTGATGTGCTCTACCGACTGAGCTAACTCGGCTTTGCCTCGTGCTCCGTCGAAGAGCACGTATGGTTGTTTGCTTCGCAAACTCAATCCGCAACCTGGATACTGTGTATCCAGCTAGCGACTGCAGCTAACTCGGCGGAACAAAAGGTGAAAAGCAAGGGCTACGAATTTGATGGCAGCGCAATGAGCCGTTTATTTACTTTGGACGAAGTCCAAAGCGGCTAATTAAGCAGTCACTCAAATGAGTATTGCTTTGAACCAGATTGCTCAATGAGCAACGATTTATTATATCAAATCTTCCAATTTTCCGCAAGTCCTAAAAATCAGGTGCCCCTTCTTTATTATAGCCGTACTTTTCGCAAAAATCTTCACGGAATTCAAGTAGGTTATCCTCTAAAATCGCTTGTCGCACGCACTTCATGAGATTCAGCAGGAAATACACATTGTGATACGAACACAAGCGAAGCCCAAAGGTTTCATCTGCTTTGATCAGATGCCTCAGATACGCACGGGAGTAGTTTCGACAGGTGTAGCAATCGCACTCTGGGTCGAGCGGCCCAAAATCATGCTCGTACTTGGCATTTTTGATATTGCAGCGACCAAAACTCGTCATCAGCGTCCCATTTCGCGCAATCCGCGTCGGCAAGACGCAATCAAACATATCAACCCCCCGAATGACCCCGTCAATCAAGCTATCTGGGGCGCCTACACCCATGAGGTAGCGTGGCTTATTTTCCGGCAATAAATCTGTCGCATAGTCCAGCACGGCATTCATCTCGGCATGCGACTCGCCCACCGCAAGGCCGCCAATCGAATAACCTGAAAAATCCATACTCGTGAGATCCCGCGCCGACTGTTCACGGAGTTCTTTGAACCCTGCCCCTTGCATAATGCCAAAGAGACCTTGCTTGTCCCAATTTTTGTGTGCTTTCATCCCGCGTTCCGCCCAGCGGGTCGTGCGTTCAATCGAATGTTTTACATAATCAAAATCACTATAATAAGGCGGACACTCGTCAAAGCTCATCATGATGTCGCTTCCGAGGTTGTTTTGAATCCCAATCGAGACTTCAGGCGACATGAAAAGTTCGCTTCCGTCCAGATGGGATTTGAATTTCACGCCTTCTTCAGTGATGTTTTTCTTATTTTGCACAAGGCTATAGACCTGGAATCCGCCAGAATCCGTCAAAATCGGCTGATCCCAGTTCATAAACTGGTGAAGACCGCCCGCTTGCGCAATCAGCTCATCGCCAGGGCGAATCCAGAGGTGGTAGGTATTTGAGAGAATGACACCTGCGCCCATCTCTTTGACTTCTTCCGGTGCCAAGGTTTTCACTGTTGCTTGCGTGCCCACCGGCATGAACATCGGTGTGGGAAAAGTCCCATGTGGCGTGATGAGTTCACCAAGACGCGCGCCCGTGTGCTTTTCTTTTTTGATGAGACGGTATGTGATGGCGTGATTAGGCATGGCCTCTCCTTGCATGCCGGCCGTGCATGAACCAGTAAAGGATGATGATGACTACGGTAAAGGCAGCGCAGAGGAAATAGAGACCGCGGTAGCCCGTGGCGGGTTGGACAAAGCCCAGAATAAAAGGCCCAAAGCCAACCCCCATGTCAAAGAGGCCAAAAAAGGTCGAAGTTGCAACTCCAATACGGCTGATATCTGCATGGCGGATTGCAATCGCTTGACCAAAAGGGCCAAATGAGCCGTAACCTAGACCAATCAAGGCGCCAGCTGCTAAAAGCATGAAGGTGGTGGTTGAAAAACCTGTGAGGAGCAGGGAAAGCCCAAAGAAGATAAAGGTCGGGAACATCATGAAATTATCCCCACGAGCGTCAAAGAGACGGCCTGTAATGGGACGTGTGCCCAGGGTGACGATGGCGTAAATCACGTAGAATAATGAACCAGCTGTCACAAGACCTGCTTGCGCTGAGAAGCCTGCGAGAAAAGTCAAGATACTTGAATAGGCGATGCCTACAAGAAAGCCGATGAGCGAAATGGGAAGAGCTGTTTTTTCAAAGTAGTTGGAAAGTGAAAAAGGCTTTTTGACGTACTCACCCATGATACCCTTTGGAATGCGGAGAAAGAAAATCCCGATGAGCGCAATCACGAGAAGCGCAAGTGCCATGATGAGAAGCACCGTGTAGTTAAAGGCGTGGTAGATAAAAATCGAAAGAAAGGGGCCCACAGCAGAGGCAAGCGTCACTGAGAGAGCATAATAGCCAATCGCTTCACCACGTTTCGCACGGGGTGCGATGAGGCCAGCGAGGGTTCCTGAAGTCGTCGCGGAAATCCCAAAAGCAATTCCGTGCAAGAAGCGCACAATCATGAGTAGCCCAATATTGGGCGTCACGAAATAAAGCAAGGTCATTGCAATATAGAATAGCGTACCGCCATAAAGGAGTGGCTTTAGACCAATACGTGTGACGTTATTTCCCGTCCAGAGGCGGCCGACGAAACCACCGACAATAAAAATCCCAGAGAGAATGCCAGCAAGTCCCGCTGATGCATGATCCTGGGTCATGGCGACCGTCCCGATGATAACGGTCAACAGATAAAAAACGGTGTAATAAATAAGGTTTAAGCCCGTATTGATGGAGAAGGTGGGCGTCCAGATACGTGAGCTTGTTGTGTTTGTATCCATAATAGTTCATTATATCACGAGCGTTCAAAAAAATCAGTCTCAGGGCGGAGTGCTTGTTTCTGGAGCTATGCTATACTGATTTTATCAAAAGATTGGAGTTTGAAAATGTTTGGTTTTTTATTCTTAGTATTTGTGATTTGGCTATTCGCCGTCTTTATTCGAGGTATGTTTAAGATTGGATTGTTGGCATTTTTGGTTTTGGCACTGCTTGCGGTCTTTGGTCTTCGGTTGATCTTTGGGGTGTTCTTATTCGGGGTGGCGGCGATACCCGTGATTGGGCTGCTGCTTGTTTTGAGTATTATTTGGCTAGGAGTGTCAATTGGCAGGCACCGCACGCGTTATGAGAGTTGGCAGGCGGGCAGGCAGTATGAACGTGAAGCCTCGCAATGGCAGACACATGGTGCGAGTGGTTCGGGGAAGAAAGCACCAAAAGATGTGACGCCAAATGATGAAGACGGATGGAAAGATTGGTAAGTTGTAATTGACAGAAAAAAGCGCACGGATGTACGCTTTTTATGTTGACTGTAAAGCAGGTTGACAGGGGTGTCAAGTACTTAATTTAGTTATTGCCAGAAGGCTTTTTGATAATGACGCTGGATAAGGAAAAGAGCGAGAAATCCTGGTATGAGAAGGATTGGAGTAGATAAGAAGGGGTTGCTAATAAAAATAACAAGGACAATCGCCATCCCAATGGTAACGCCACCAGCACTTCGAGAGCCGCTTGACACAAGCGTCAAGTGTATAAACGGCTGCTCGGCCTTGCGATTCGTGTTGGCGCTTTAGCGCCCTACAGCGAATGGACAGCCCGACACGAAGTGGCGAAGATAGTCTTCAAAAGCAAACCGTTTTTTGCGTCTCGACTTGGCGCGGTCTGCGCCGTAGCGAAGGACGTCTGTTGGTGCGGTCTGCACCTTACAGTGATGCTAGTAGGGTTACAGAGCGGACAGCCCGACACGAAGTGGCGGAGATAGACACGCCCTAAACATTCGTTACAAGCGCTCATTGAGCTTGTCAAATCTGACAAAACTTTTACGAGTGCTTGTAGCCCGCACTAATACATGCTGTCCAAGTTGACAGCTCAAATCACCTTCCGCAAGCTCCGAGGAGCTTCTCAGAAAGTAAAATTATGCAAACACCAACCACACAACCAAGCGACATCGCGCAAAAACTCACTGCGCCGTCCAAAAATTCGCGCCTTGAAAACATCGGCCGCACGATTACCTTTATCTGCATCGCAATCATCTGCGCGGTCGTTCTTCTCATTCTCGTTTTCGTCGCCCAAAAAGGCCTCTCGACCTTCTTTATCAATAAAATCAATCCCTTCAACTTCATCTTTGGGACAAATTGGGCACCAGGAAGCTTAGGCCCCGATGGGAAACCCGCAGTTGGCGCACTCCCTATGATTGCAGGCTCTTTTATCGTAACCATCCTCTCAGCCCTCGTCGCTACCCCATTTGCCATTGGCGCAGGGATTTACATGACTGAAATCTCGCCTAAAATTGGCGCCCGCATCCTTCAACCTGTTATCGAGCTCCTTGTCGGCATCCCCTCTGTCGTTTACGGCTTTATCGGCTTGACAGTCGTTGTACCGCTCATCCGTGGCTGGTTCGGAGGGACGGGACTCGGCCTTCTCTCGGGCGTTTTCGTCCTCTTCGTCATGATTCTCCCTACTGTGACCTCTATGACGGTCGATAGCCTCCGAGCGATTCCCGCACACTACCGCGAAGCCTCACTCGGCCTTGGCGCAACCCGCTGGCAGACGATTTGGCGCGTCCTTTTGCGGGCGGCGACCCCAGGGATTTTGACCGCCGTTATCTTCGGTATGGCCCGTGCCTTCGGCGAAGCCTTAGCCATTCAGATGGTCGTGGGCAATGCCATCCAAATGCCAACGAGCCTCTTGAAACCTGCATCCACCCTGACCTCCATTTTGACCTCAGGGATCCCGAACGCGACGCCAGGCTTGCAAACGAACGCCCTCTGGTCTCTTGCCCTCCTCTTGCTTTTGATGTCTCTCGTCTTTAACCTCATCATGCGCGCCGTTGCAAAACGGAGTCAATTTTAGAAAGGAACTGAGCTCGAGCTCCTTGAAGTTTCGGCCATTAGAAAAAATCTGGAACCTGTCTGTTGGACAAGGATCTCAGATTTCCTAAATGGCTCAACTTCAAAACAGTCGCTCTCACAACTTAATGGAAAATACAACGAATACATCTCCAAAAGTACGCAATTCTGCTCGCCGCACGAACACCATCGCAACCGTCATCCTCTACGTTCTCTCAGGTATCATCGTGATTATATTAGCCTTTCTCCTCCTCTATATCTTGATTAAAGGCCTGCCAAACGTTTCGTGGAAATTCCTCACAACTCCGTCGAACCCTTTAACGGGAGGCGGTATTGCGGTGCAACTTTGGAATTCGATTTACCTTCTCATTGTGACGCTGATCATCAGCTTTCCCCTGTCGCTCGGCGCTGGTATCTTCCTCTCTGAGTACGCGAATCAGAAATCTCGCATCACGAACCTCATCCGCACGACAATCGAAGTCTTGAGCTCTCTTCCTTCCATTGTCGTTGGTCTCTTCGGTATGATTCTCTTTGTCCAACAGCTGGGCATGGGCTTTTCCGTCATTGCAGGAGCCTTAGCCCTTACCGTCTTCAACCTCCCGCTCATGACGCGAAATGTCGAAGAATCCATCCGCAGCGTTTCCAATATTCAGCGTGAAGGTGGATTGGCCCTGGGTCTCTCTAAATGGGAAACGACCTTGTCTGTCATCCTCCCGCAGGCCATCCCAGGCATTATCACAGGTGTCATCCTCTCCGCAGGTCGTGTCTTCGGAGAAGCCGCAGCCTTGATCTATACGGCAGGTCAGACCAACCTTCCCATCGTCTGGAGCAACTGGGACCCGATGTCGATTACCTCGCCCCTCTCGCTCTTTCGCCCCGCAGAAACCCTTGCTGTCCACATCTGGGCGCTTAATACCGAAGGCACGATTGCCACAGCTACACAGATTTCCGCAGGTGCAGGCGCGGTTCTCATTATCTTTGTTCTTTTATTCAATATCGGCGCGCGCTTTCTCGGCGGACGTCTTCACAAACGCTTGACAGGAGGTGGTAAATAATGGCTGAATACGACTGGTCTGAACGCCAAATCCTCGAATTCCCTGATAATAACGTCATCTCCACCAAAGATCTCTATGTCTTCTATGGCAACTTTGAGGCCATACACGGCGTGACGATGGGCTTTCAGGAAAATAAAATCACGGCTTTGATTGGCCCATCTGGCTCAGGAAAATCCACCTACTTGCGTAGCCTCAACCGGATGAATGACTTTGCAGCGATTGCTCGCGTCACAGGCGAAATCATGTACGAAGGTGTCGATATCAATGCCAAAGCGGTCAATGTCTTCGAGGTCAGAAAGCAAATCGGCATGGTCTTCCAACGCCCAAATCCTTTTGCCAAGTCGATTTATGATAACATTGCCTTCATCCACCGCAAAAATGGCGTGAAAGACAAAAAGCAGCTCGATGAAATCGTCGAAACCTCGCTCAAGCAAGCAGCCCTCTGGGATCAAGTCAAAGACGACCTCAAAAAATCTGCCCTGGCGCTTTCGGGTGGGCAGGCACAACGTCTCTGTATCGCCCGTGCAATTAGCGTGAAACCAGATATTCTCCTCATGGATGAGCCCTGCTCAGCGCTTGATCCGATTTCGACGATGCAGATTGAGGAAACGATGAATACCCTGAAAGAAAACTATACGATTATCATCGTGACGCACAACATGCAACAAGCGTCTCGCGTCAGTGATTATACAGGCTTCTTTTACAGTGGCGACCTCATCGAGTACGACGAAACGACGAAGATTTTCACAAACCCAACATTGAAATCGACAGAAGACTACGTCTCTGGACACTTTGGTTGAGACTGACGTTTAATGAGCTTTAGCGACTATAAACGACAGTTCTTGGTGAGCAAGCGAAGCTTGCGAATCCAAGTTCCTTAATAAACTTTAGCCTCTTATATTATTTTCGGTTCTTGGTAAACCAGCGTTTATTCAAGTTCCTTAGAAAGGATTTTATGACAGAAGAAAAAGAACCCATCCTCTCCATCTCGGACTTGTCCTTATACTATGGCGAGAAAAAAGCGCTCGATGCGATTAACCTCGACTTTTACCCCAAGGAAATTACGGCGCTGATTGGTCCGTCGGGTTGTGGGAAATCGACCTTGCTCCGCTCCATCAATCGCATGAATGACCTGATTTCAAGCGTTACAATCAAGGGGGCAATCAACTACAAAGGGCAAAACATTTATAGCCCACGGACAGACACGACCGAGCTCCGAAAAAATATCGGCATGGTCTTTCAGCAGCCGAATCCCTTTCCTTTCAGCATTTATGAGAATGTTGTCTATGGTTTACGATTAAATGGCGAGAAGGATAAGGCGTTGCTTGATGAGACTGTTGAAACCTCGCTCAAGGCGGCGAATATCTGGGACGAAGTCAAAGACAAACTCCATGATTCAGCCCTTGGTCTCTCTGGGGGGCAACAGCAGCGTGTCTGTATTGCCCGTGTCCTTGCCGTCAAGCCAGATATCATATTGCTTGACGAAGCGACGTCAGCCCTTGACCCGATTTCCAGTGGTCGTATCGAAGAAACGATGCTGGAACTCAAAAACGACTACACACTCATCGCCGTGACCCACAACATGCAACAGGCCTCACGTATCAGTGACCGCACAGCTTTCATGCTCATGGGCGAGCTCATCGAATACGGCCCGACCAAAGACATCTTCCTCACCCCACAAAAGCAGGAAACGGAAGATTATGTCGCTGGGAAATTTGGATGATGTGCAGCGAATCCGAACCGCCTTGATTGTAGCAAAAAGGCCTGTTTATTTACTTTGAACGAAGTTCAAAGCAGGACTTTGAGTAGCAAGTCAAGGCGATGATTCGCGAAACTCAAATTTGGATAGGATGTGCACTAAGCAAATCTTAAAAGGAAAATGAACTAATAGAAAGGAATTGAGCTCGGCCTCCTTGAAGTGGTGGCAAATAGATAAATCGGGGAACCTGTGCAAGCACAGAACCACTAGATTTCCTAATTTGCGCCACTTCAAAACAGTCGTCCTCACATCTTAAACATATGTTACGTACACAATTTGAAGAAGAATTAAACAAACTCCACAATCAGTTTTATTCCATGGGGACGCTGGTTTCGGGGCAGCTCAATAAGGCTATCCGCGCGTTTGTGAGTCGCGACCCAGAACTTGCACAAGACGTCATTGACGGCGACCATGCCATCAATGAGCAAGAAGTCAAGCTTGAGACAAAGTCCTTCGAGATGATTGCCCTCCAGCAGCCTGTCTCGGGCGACTTGCGGACGGTCATCACCGTCCTTAAGGCGAGTTCTGACTTGGAGCGAATGGGCGACCATGCAGCAAGCATTGCCAAGGATTTGCTAAATCTTGGCGAGGACTCAGAGGGCTTGGGTGTTGAAAATGACATTGCTCACATTGGCGAAAAAGTTAAGGAACTTGTCGATAGCGCCTTGAACGCCTATATCCAAAATGACGACAGTCGTGCGACTCAGATTGCCCAACAAGATGACGCGATTGATAAGATGGTCGAAGAAACGCAAGAAAAAGTGCTGCGTGCCATGACTGAAAATCCTGAGCGCGTGACCGATGGCAAAGAATACTTGATGACCCTCATGCACCTCGAGCGCATCGGCGACTTCGGACGCAATCTTTGCGAATGGGTTGTTTACTTGAAGAGCGGAGAACTTGTGGAACTTTAAGGGAATCAGAGCTTCGGCTCTTTTTTCTTAGGCATTTAAGCCGAGATTTCATCAAATTTTGATATAATGAAGGCATGAAAGTTTGGAAAAAATCCCTCCTCATGTTGGGTGCCATTATTGTACTCGTGGTTGCGACCGCAGCTGTTTATGCAGGCACCGTTTGGAATTCGACACAAATCTCACTCAAATCGACCTATACCCAAGTCGGAGACGATGAGACTCTCAAGGCAACCAAACCACTAACAATTCTCTTGATGGGGGTGGATACGGGGGACAACTCTCGTGGGGGTTCGACCTCTTGGGATGGCAACTCAGATTCACAGATTGTCTTAACGCTTAATCCAAAGACGGAAACAGCCACAATGGTCTCTATGGAACGCGATACACCGACCAATATTTTGGATGAATCAGGCAATGTCACAGGTTCCGTCCAAAAAATGAATGCGGCTTATCCCTTAGGATATAATAATGGATCAAGCAGCGGGGGAGATGCTGGAGGCCTCTCTATGGGTGCTCAATATGCCATGCAGACGATTGGGCAACAAGCAGGTGTGCCGATTGATAACTTTGTCATGGTAAATTTTGCAGGTCTCATCAATCTCGTCAATGATGTAGGGGGGGTCGAAGTAGTCAACGACACAGGGGGCCAAGATGCTTATAGTGCGACGGGTCTTCCTGGATACCCACTGGGATCCATCTATATTTCAAACACGGAGCCTGAGTATACGGCTGTGGTGCCTTACATAGACGGAGAGCCTAAGCAACTCATAAATGGAGACCAAGCTTTGGTCTTTGCGCGTGATAGAGATACTTTGCCAAACGGAGACTACGGACGCGCCGCGCATCAACGTGAGGTCATCACGCAGCTGGCGAAAAAAATCTTAAGTTTTGATAATCTGAGTAAATATCAAACCCTCTTAAATGATGTGAGCCAAGATTTCAAAACCAATATTGAAATCAATAGCTCAACCTTGCAGAGCCTTTTAGCCTATAAAAACTGCTTCAAAAAGATAGTCTCTATCCAGTATCAGGGTGTCGGCGAGATGTGGAATGGGGTAAGTTATCAATTTATGCCGCAGGATGTTGACTTGGCTGTTCAAAACGCAATGTTAAAATCTCTTGGTAAGCCCACAATTACCACACTCAACAGTAATATCATTACCTATGAAGATGAGTTTGGCGATTCTGCACCTGATTATTATTTGCCATCTGCTACCGTGACAGAAGGGTCTAAGACAACGACCTATGGGATAAACACAGACGGTAGCTTTGTGACAATCACGCCAGACAATGCAGCAAACTATGTGTCGTCAACGGGTGGGTCTGTTTCGGCAACAACGACAAGCTCGTCAAGTACGACTTCTAGCAGTGTTGCCACAAGTGGACAGTGATTGCGAAAATGATAAAATTATGCTAAACTGAGAAATGAACTGTTTCTCAGTTTTTAGTTGGTCCAGTAGCTCAGCTGGATAGAGCAATCGCCTTCTAAGCGATCGGTCGAGAGTTCGAATCTCCCCTGGATCAGTAAAATGCGGCAGAAGTCGCATTTTTTTGATAGGAGAGATGAGAGGACCTAGTGGTCTTTTTTATCACAAAGTTCACAAGCTACGTAAGGCTTTTCACAAATTGAGGACAGCACTTTTCATGAATTCGTGATATAATGAACATGAAATTAATTAGAAGGAGAAATCTGTAAAAATATGAAACGTATTGCAGTTTTGACCTCTGGCGGGGACTCTCCCGGCATGAATGCAGCAATCCGTGCAGTGGTGCGTAAAGGGCTCAACGAAGGCATGGAAGTCTTTGGCATCAATCACGGTTATGCAGGTATGGTGGCTGGCGATATTTTCCCCATGGATTCAAAAACCGTAGGCGATAAAATCGGTCGAGGGGGAACTTTTCTCTACTCGGCGCGTTATCCTGAGTTTGCGGAGGAAAAAGGCCAGCTTGCAGGCATTGAGCAGCTGAAGAAAAAAGGCATTGAAGGCGTTGTGGTGATTGGTGGGGATGGTTCTTATCATGGTGCAATGCGCCTGACAGAGCATGGTTATCCTGCTGTGGGTCTTCCTGGGACGATTGATAACGATATTGTGGGGACTGACTTCACGATTGGTTTTGATACGGCGGTCACAACGGTAGTGGATGCTTTGGATAAAATCCGTGATACCTCAAGCTCCCACCACAGAACCTTTGTTGTTGAGGTGATGGGGCGTAATGCTGGCGATATTGCGCTTTGGTCAGGCATTGCAGCTGGTGCAGATGATATTTGCATCCCAGAGCGTGAGTTTAGCTTTGAGAAGATTGTTGAAAATATTGAGCGCGGCTATGAGCAAGGGAAAAATCATCATCTGATTGTCCTGGCTGAGGGTGTGATGCATGGGGAAGCCTTTGCGAAAAAGCTTAAAGAGGCTGGCGATACGTCAGACTTGCGTGTCTCTGTCTTGGGACATATCCAACGCGGAGGCTCTCCAACGGCGCGTGACCGTGTACTAGCATCACGCATGGGGGCGCACGCTGTTGAGTTGCTTAAAGAAGGCAAGGGCGGTCTTGCCATTGGGATTCACAATGAAGAACTCGTAGATAGTCCAATCTTGGGTCCTGCTGAGACGGGGGCTTTGATGAGCGTCAATCCGGACGGCTCTATCAAGGTCAACCAACCGCATGAAGTGCCGATTGAGCTTTATCGTTTGAATAAGGATCTCAACCGGACTTCAAATTATATTTCGTAAACAAAAAATAGAAAGACATAAAAAATTATCATGACAAGAGAACTTCAAAAAAAAGTAAAAATTGTTGCAACGCTTGGCCCTGCCGTTGAGACACGTGGCGGGAAAAAGTTTGGGGAAGATGGCTATTGGGATGAAGAGCTTGATCAAGAAGCATCTGCTAAAACGATTGCCAGCTTGATTGATGCGGGGGCAAATGTTTTCCGCTTTAACTTCAGTCACGGCGACCATGCAGAGCATGCAAAACGTATGGAAACGGTTCGTATGGCTGAAAAATTGGTCAATAAAAAAGTAGGCTTCTTGCTGGATACGAAAGGTCCTGAAATCCGTACAGAGCTTTTTGAAGGCGATGCAAAGTCTTATGATTATCATACGGGGGATCAATTCCGTGTGGCGACAAAACAAGGTATCAAATCAACGAAAGACGTGATTGCCTTGAACGTCGCAGGTGGTCTCGATATCTTTGATGATGTGTCTGTTGGTCAACGTATCTTGATTGACGATGGGAAGCTTGGCCTGACTGTCACTGGAAAAGATGCAGACAAGCGTGAGTTCCTCGTGACCGCTGAAAATGACGAAATCATCGCGAAACAAAAAGGTGTCAACATTCCCAATACAAAGATTCCTTTCCCAGCACTCGCAGATCGCGATGATGCAGATATTCGTTTTGGTTTGGAGCAAGGGATTAACTACATTTCTATCTCATTTGTGCGTACGGCAAAAGATGTTAATGAAATCCGTGCCATCATGAAAGAAACAGGCAATGAACATGTACAGCTCTTCCCGAAGATTGAAAATCAGCAAGGGATTGACAACATTGATGAAATCATCGACGTGTCAGATGGGATCATGGTAGCCCGTGGGGACATGGGGATTGAGGTACCATTTGAGATGGTGCCTGTGTATCAGAAGATGATTATCACAAAGTGCGCCGCTGCTGGAAAACCAGTCATCACGGCAACAAATATGTTGGAGTCGATGACGGAGCACCCACGTGCGACGCGTTCTGAGATTTCTGATGTCTTCAACGCAGTCATTGACGGGACAGATGCGACGATGCTCTCGGGCGAGTCTGCCAACGGGAAATACCCACGTGAAGCGGTTCAAACGATGGCAACTGTTGACAAATTGGCTCAGACAGAGCTTGTGCGCTATGGTCGTTTGCGTTTCGCAGATTATGACCGGTCTTCTGTGACAGAGTCTGTGGCTTCTGCCGTGCGTGATGCAACGCGTTCGATGGATATTAAACTCATTGTAGCCTTGACAGAATCTGGCAATACGGCACGTGCAGTTGCAAAATACCGTCCCAATGCTGATATTTTGGCCGTTGTCTTTGACGAAAAGACGGAGCGTGCACTGATGGTCAACTGGGGCGTCATTCCAACGCTTCATGAGAAACCAAAACCAAGCGAGGATATGTTTGCTTTGGCTGAGTCGGCAGCGCTTGAGTCTGGCTTGGTAGAGTCGGGAGACAACATCGTGCTTGTCGCAGGTGTCCCTGTTGGTAGCGGGCGTACAAACTCAATGCGTATTGTGACGGTGAAATAAGGAATAAGAAAAAGGCCGGAGGGCCTTTTTTGGTGTGCTAAAAAGCCTGCCAGAGTGTATGAAAATGGCTAAATATCAGTACTTACAACGCTTTTAGCTGTAAAATAAAAAGCAATATGCTATAATTGTAGTATGGAAAATCTGTTATCAAGGGCGCAAGAGATTCGGATTGTTTTTTTTGATATTGATGATACCTTGCGAGAGGTAGCGTCAGGCCTGATTCCTGAGTCTGTATCGCGGGCTTTTGCGGCACTTCGTAAAAAGGGTATCTTGACTGCGATTGCGACTGGGCGGAATTTTTATGGGGTGGTGCCTGAGGTGAAGGCTTTGGGTGCGGATTTTTATGTCACGGCAAATGGCGCCTATGATATGGCGGCCACAGGCGAGGTGATTTATGAGCATCATATTCCTCGTGCACGTGTTTCTGCCCTTCTTGACTGGCTGACGTCTGAAGCGAGTGATTATATCTTTTATGGGCCTGACCGAGTGGTTGCGAGTCGGTGGGATGCGCTGATTGCGGATGCGATTGTACCGATTTATGGGGAGTTGTCGGTGGATCCTGAGTATTACTTGAAGGCGCCTGTTTATCAGGTCTTGTCGATTTCGGATCATGATCAGGCGCTTGTGATGCCTGAGGACTTGGCGCGTGAGCTTCGGATGGTGCGCTGGCATGAGCATAGTTCGGACATTGTGCCACTCAAGGGTTCAAAGGCTGATGGGGCGGCAAAGATTCTTTCACGACTTGGTTTGACGGCGGAGAATGCGATGAATTTTGGGGATGGGTTGAATGATCGTGAACTCTTTGATTTTACAGGTCTTGGAGTGGCAATGGCGGGTTCTCATCCGGAGATTCTTGCAAAAGCGGACTATGTGACGTCGGAATTGCGCGATGATGGGATTTATAAGGCGTTAAAGACGCTTGATATCATTTAGGCCGTCTGTCAGATTTGACAAGACTCTGAGGTGTGTTGGAAGGTGTTGTCAGATTTGACGGGGTTCTAAAAAGTGATTTGACGCGGTTTGTCAGAATTGATAAACTGCAATGCTACTGGAAATGAGCGCTGTCAAATTTGACAGATTTGAAAATTGAAATGTAACGAATGAAGGAGAAGAGATGACTTATCCACAGCTGGATATTGCGAATGTGCCAGGATCGACGGCGACGATTCACACGAATTTGGGCGATATGAACGTGCGGCTCTTTGATAATTGGACGCCGAAGACGGTAAAAAACTTCGTGACCCTTTCGCAGCAGGGTTATTATGAAGGTGTCATTTTCCACCGTGTCATTCCTGATTTCATGATTCAAGGCGGGGATCCCACGGGTACGGGCATGGGCGGGGAATCCATCTATGGCGCGAAGTTTGAAGATGAGTTCTCCGAGGACTTGTTCAATCTCAGAGGCGCCCTATCCATGGCCAATGCGGGACCTGGCACGAATGGCAGTCAGTTTTTCCTGGTGCAGAATCAACACATGAATTATCCTGTGGATGCGTTGATTGAGGGCGGCTGGCCTGGTGAAATTGCGGAGAAGTATGCGACAGAAGGCGGGACGCCACATTTAGATGGGCATCACACGGTATTTGGGCAACTGCTTGATGCAGATTCCTTTGCGACGCTAGACCATATTGCTTCGGTCACGACGGATGCGGCTGATAGACCTGTGAAGCCAGTGACGATTCTCTCGATTGAGATTTTGCCAATGGCCAAAGAAGCAGGCCCTGAGCCTGAGAAGACGCCTGTCAAATCTGACAAGACGGATCATTCGCAGGTCTATGTCAATTATGACCACCAGATGGCCATTGGAGACGTCTTTAACGCCGAAATTATAGGCCTACAGAAGTACGGGGCTTTTGTCAAATTTGACGGCGATAAAAAAGGCCTTGTCCACATCTCGGAGCTCCGCTCAGGCTTTGTGAAAGATATTCATGAAGAGGTCAAAATGGGCAACAAGCTAAAGGTTCAAGTCATCGACATTGATGAATATTCTGGCCGCGTTAGTCTTTCAGCGCGCACCCTAGAAGAACACCCGCAGACGCACCGCGCCACAAGGAAACATTTCTTCACCGACCACCGCATCGAAATCGGATTCGCACCGCTTGATGAGCTCATGCCCCGCTGGACAAAAGAGCAAGAAGCCTACCTCAAAAATCATCACGCCTAATTTATCAAATTTGACAACGCTATTTATCAGATAGTGCACCCAATCAAGCTTCAATATCCCGATTTCTTCATGTTTTACGCACTGTCAAATTCACACACGCAATCCTCTCCTCTTTATTTTAGCCTTGTCAAATTTGACACCCCCGCTTCATCTTATTTCCACAGAAAGGAGACCCATGAACGATCAAGTTGCAAAGCTCATCAAACGCATCTTTAACGTTGTCTCCATCGTGGGTCTTGTAGCCACTGTCATCGGTGCCCTCTACCTCTGGCGCATCGGTGCTTTCACGGATCAATCTGTCTTGAAAGACCTCATCTTAGCGCATCACTACCTTGGTCCCATCATTTTCCTAGCCATTCAAGTCATCCAAGTCGTCATTCCAATTATACCAGGCGGCATTACTCTTGCTGCAGGCGTCCTTATCTTTGGCCCTTTGTGGGGCTTCATCTACAACTATATCGGTATCGTTGTAGGCTCCATCATCCTCTTTCACATTGGGCGCACCTACGGGACAAGCCTTGCCAAGACCCTCGTCAAAGAAAAGACCTACAACCGTTATATGGACATGGCCGAAAAGCACCAGCGCAAGTTCAATATCATCTTCTTTCTCCTCATTCTCTCCCCCGTTGCGCCAGATGATGCCCTCGTTCTCATCGCGAGCCAAACCAAGATGACTTGGCGCTTTCTCCTCTTTACCACCGTCATCGCAAAAGCCCCAGCCATCCTAGCCTACAGCTATATCCTCATCTACGGTGGCGAATGGCTCGCAAAATTCTTCCACTAACACATGATTTCCCGACGACTATCTCATCCACAAAATAGCGACAAACATCTAACGCATTTATTCACACCACATAGAAAGGATCGCCATGCAACGCCCCTCCCCATCAGGACTTGACTTACGCATTGATTACGCGCTGATATTGCCGGTCTTTTTGTTGTCCCTTATTGGTTTTGTTGCTCTCTACATCAGCCTCAGCGCAGACTACCCAACCTCCGTTAAATCACTCATGTGGCAGCAAGTTGCTTGGCTTCTCGTGGGGATGGCGGCTGCCTTCTTTGTCATGCACTTAGACAGCCGCGCCCTCTGGACACTAGCACCTATCCTTTACGGGGTGGGACTCGTGCTCATGATTCTCCCCCTCTTTATCTACAGTAAAGACCTTTACCTCTCAACAGGCGCCAAATCCTGGATTGGCTGGGGAAAGACGAGCCTTTTTGAGCCGTCTGAGCTCATGAAAGTCGCCTACACCCTCTTTTTAGCGCGCCTCATCGTAAGCTATCGCAACCACCTCAAAAACCGCTACTTAAGAAATGACCTCGAACTCCTTTTCCGAATGCTCCTTGCCACCGCCCCTGTCATCTTCCTTCTCATCGGCCCCCACATGCAAAATGACTTCGGGACAGCCCTTGTGTTTGGAGCCATCTTCTTTGGCATGCTCCTCGTCTCAGGCATTTCCTGGCGTATTCTAGGACCCATTGTTGTCCTCATTTTGCTCGGCATTGCAACAATCGTCTATATGGTCTTCACCAAAGACGGCCAAACCTTCCTCGCCCACTTGGGCTTTCGTCCCTACCAATCCGCCCGCTTTGCCGCATGGATTAACCCATTTAGCGATCCACAAGGTGCCACCTATCAGCAAGCCCAGTCTCAGATTGCAACGGCAACAGGAGGTCTCTTTGGTCAAGGGACTGCAGTCACCAATATCAGTGTCCCCGTCCGAGAGTCTGATATGATTTTTACAACTATCGCTGGTGCTTTCGGATTTTTAGGCGCGGCCTTCGTCATTTTCCTCTACCTCTATCTCATTTACCGCATGGTGCGCGCGACTTTCATGGCAAATAGCCAGTTCTATACCTTCATTGCGTCGGGTCTCACGATGATGCTCCTCTTTCACGTCTTTGAAAATATCGGCGCTGCCATTGGCGTCCTTCCCCTAACAGGGATTCCTCTTCCTTTTCTGTCTCAAGGAGGGTCCAACCTCATCTCAAACCTCATCGGGATTGGCCTGATTCTCTCCATCAAGTACAACCAGACACCCATCTTTGATCGAAAAAAAACCCGTGACAAATATCGTAAAAAGCTCGAAGAACGCAGAGCCCGCACAGAACGTAGCATCACGCGAAAGGAAATCTCATGACGCTAGCAACCCTCCCCTCCTTTTTTATCTCTGAAGAAAATGCCAAAGGCCCTGGATTTGGTCTTTTTAGCCCGACGCATCTTGCCGTCCTCGTGCTTCTTGCCGTCATTAGCTTTTTCATCTGCCGCGCCTATCGCCATAGTGACGATGCGAGAAAACGCCATTTCCGCCACGTGATTGCGATCGTCGTCTTAAACCTCGAGTTTTGGAAAGACATTGTCCTGATTGTGACAGGCCAGTTTACCTATGGGAATCTTCCTTTTCAGCTTTGTGGCTTAGGTATCTTCTTTGTCGCCTTAGACGCCTTTAAACCTTCAAGTTTCTCCCGTGGTCTCATTTATGGCCTCACCATGTGGGGAGCTGTAATGGCCCTCGTCACACCAAATTGGGTCACTTCCCCCATTATCAACATCATTGTCTGGCAAAGCTTTACGATACACATGCTTCTAGTGACCTATTGCCTCATGCAGCTTGTGGCGGGAGATTTCAAGCCACGATTTAAAGACCTGCGCTTTGTGGCCCTCTTTTTAGTCGTTGCCTTTCCCATCCTTATGCTCTTAAACCGCTTGCCCGGCAATCCCAATTTCTTCTTCCTCGAAATCCCCGCCCCAGGAAGCCCACTTGAGCCAATACACACCCTTTTTGGCAACTTTTACCTCTTAGGGCTTGTCCTTTTGCTCATCGTACTTTGGCTCTTGCTCTATACACCATGGGCCATTATTGAAAGGAGACACCATGATAAATCGTAATAACTATGATACAGCGAGCGACTACAGCTCAGCTCTTGACTCGGAGATATTTGCAGAGTCTGAGCGCGCCGCAGAGCCTAAACACTACCTTGTGAGTGATGCGCAAGAAGCGGATATTTCCTCAGATGCCTCTCTCTTTGACTTTGAAATCATGTCCGAATCCGCAAAAGCCGCTCGTGACGCGATGGGAGACTTTGAAAGCGAGCTCACCCCAGGTGATGACGCGCTATCTGACTCGCAAGACGCACCGAAGACACAACTTGAAGACATCTCCGAGTATGCCTACCGCGTTCTTCACGAGAATCTCCTCGGACTCAAGTAATCGCCCGTTTAGGGCATTTTTAATCGCAACATGCTATAATCAAGCCATGAAAAAAGCCTGGAAACTTTTTGCAAGTCTTACAGTTCTCTTAGTTGCTGCACTTATCTGGGGATTCGCGAGTTTACAAAGCGAAGCCGCAGCGATGAAACGCATTGCAGTAGAAGCAGGGGCTTATCAAGTAACGTCAAGCCAAGATTCCCCAAGTCGCGGCATTATTTTTGGTTTATTGACGACCTTTGGAGAGGACGGCGGAGTTAGTCAACTTCAAGCTTGGCAAGCTGGAGAAAGCGAGCCAGCCCTCTCAACAACAAATAGCACTTACCAGCCCTACACCCTTTATTTTTTAAATGAAACAGTCCCTTTTGCGAATACCGGCGCCTCAGGTGCCTCGTCCAGTGCACAGTCTGGCGATGCCCAAAACTACATCAACAGCCACCCGGAAAACGCAGCAACCTATGGTGGGACAAAAGTCTTCTCAGGGACAGACAATTTCAATACTGAGTTTGTCGCGCATGACGGTGGTGCCTTTAACAACCTCAACCAGCTTCATTTGGGTGACAAAATCACCGTTACAGACAACACTGCAACGCCTTATATGTATCAAGTTAATGACATCGAAACAGTTGATAGTAACCATCTCACGCTAGACCAAGCGCAGGCTATTTTAGATTTTGGTTGGACAGAGCGCATTACGCTTCAGACCTGCGTCGGCACAAGCGCCTACCGTCTGATTATCTATGCTAACCGCATACAATAAAACAGGCCAAAGCCTGTTTTTTATCGCATCGTTGGAAACAGCAGCACGTCCCGAATCGTATCCGTCCCCGTAAAGAGCATGACGAGCCGATCAATCCCAATGCCAAGGCCGCCCGTTGGTGCCATACCGTGCTCCAGTGCTTCGACGTAATCATAGTCAATCCCCGTCGCTTCATCGTCGCCCAGCTCCTTATCGGCTGCTTGCGCCTCAAAACGCTCGAGTTGGTCAATCGGATCGTTCAGCTCACTAAAGGCGTTCGCGTATTCGTGCTTCGCAATGAAGAGCTCAAAGCGCTTGGTAAAGCGCGGATCCTCAGGATCCATAATCGCCAGTGGCGAAATTTCTTTGGGATGTCCAAAGACAAACGTCGGTTGAATCAGCGTTTCCTCGACAAACGTCTCAAAGAATTCATTGATGATGTGACCAACCGTGTGATGGTGCGCCTCCAAATGCACGCCTTTCTCTTCGGCAATCTTCACAGCTTCTTCAAAAGTCATCGGCTGCCAGAAATCCACACCCGTGCGGTCCTTAATCAAATCCACCATATGCATCCGCGCAAAAGGCTTGCCAATCTCGATTTGCTCGCCCATGTAATCGAGTACGTCCTTGTGCACAATCTTATCAGCGATATCGTGGTAAAGGCTCTCCGTGAGGTCCATCATACCCTCAAGGTCCGTATAGGCCTCGTAGCACTCCATCGTGGTAAATTCAGGATTGTGCGTGGCGTCCATCCCTTCATTTCGGAAAATCCGTCCAATCTCGTAAACCTTTTCCATCCCACCGACAATCAGGCGTTTCAAGTGCAATTCCGTCGCAATCCGCAGTGCCATGTCAATATCGAGCGTGTTGTGGTGGGTAAAGAATGGACGCGCTGCAGCGCCACCAGCTTCATTTTGCAAAATCGGCGTCTCGACTTCGAGATATCCCCGACCATCCATGAAACGGCGAATCTCGCTGATAATCTGCGAGCGCGTCAAGAAACGCTCAAAACTGTCGCGGTTAGAAATCAAGTCCAGATAACGCTTGCGATAGCGCGTCTCCGTGTCCGTCAGACCATGGAACTTTTCAGGCAATGGCCGCAGCGCCTTTGACAAATGGGTCAAGTGCGACGCTTTTAACGTCAACTCGCCAGTATCGGTCTTCATGATGGCACCTTCAACGCCCAAAATATCGCCTAAGTCCGCTTTCTTGAAAATCTCATAATTTTCCTCGCCGACCTCGTCCTTGCGGACATAAATCTGAATCTGCCCCTCGCGGTCCTGGATATGCGCAAAACCGACCTTGCCCTTGCCACGCTTCGTCATGAGGCGGCCTGCAATAATTGCGCTCAAGCCTTTTTCTTCCAGTTCTTCTTTGGTGTTTTCGTCGTAACTCGCATGCAAGTCGCCCGAGTTTGCCGTGCGCTCAAAACGTTGTCCGAAAGGATTGATGCCTTGCTCGCGCAGCGCGTCCATCTTCTCACGACGGACTTTCATTTGGTCATTGAGTTCGCTAATTCCAGTATTTTCTTCAGTCATAATGCTTTATTTTAGCACAAAAGAAGGACATTCGCAAAAACGAAAAGTTGAAAAACGGTGCTATGGTACCATAGCGGTGTGGCTTTGTCCTTGACAAAGCCAACAACTAGAAAGAGGAATTTTATGGCGACTAATAGAAAATGTCCCAAATGTGGGAGTACACATGTGCAATTATCTAATGAAATGCAAAAACAAGGACACGGCTGTCTTTATAGTATTTTTTTTGGATTGTGGTATTGGACTTATTTAATTATCAAAGTGATGTGCAAATGGGCAATTGGTTGCTTCGTGTTTTTCTATGATGCGATTGCAGCTATAATTGCAGCGGTGCGAAAGAAGGGCTATGTCTGGAAATGTAAGAAATGGTTTCAGACGAAAACACGGACACGGCAAATCTGGTATTGTCATGATTGTGGCAATAATTTCCGTGCATAAATATATAAGCCAAAGAAGTCCAGTTGGGCTTTTTTATAAGCGCTTGCAAAAAACTTGTAAGAACTTGCCAACTCGGGCAGGCTTTTATTTTGTGCTATAATTTTTTGTATGCAATATTCAGAAATTCTCTACGGCGCTTGACGCACTGCGTCAAGGTAATCGGATAGAGCAAGCGCAGCTTGCCACTCTCAGTGAGCCGCATAAATTTTAATAAAGAAAGCAAAATAACGATAACGATGATAATCTATTCAGAAATTCTCGTCCGCTATGGCGCTTGACGCACTGCGTCAAGGTAATCGGATAGAGCAAGCACAGCTTGCCACTCTCAGTGAGCCGCATAAATTTTAATAAAGAAAGCAACATAACGATAACGATGATAATCTATTCAGAAATTCTCGTCCGCTACGGCGAACTCTCCACGAAAGGAAAGAACCGCCGCAATTTCATCTCCGCCTTGGAGCGAAATGTACGCGTCAATCTCCCGAGTCAAAAAGTCCGTTTTGAGCGTGATCACGGGCATGTGGTTTTGACGCACCCAGAAGATTATGCAGGGATTGCAGAAAAACTCCAGAAAATTTTCGGGATTCACAGCTTTTCGCCAGTCATCAAGATAGAGCACAACCTGCAAGCGCTCAAAGACAGCCTGCAAGCACTTGTCACAGAGGTTTATCACCCCGGGCAAACCTTCAAAATCATTAGTCGACGTGCCGACCACAGTTTTGAGCTCGATAGTCCACAGCTCAATCAAGTCTTAGGCGACCTCGTTTATGATACTCTGGATTTTGCAAAAGCCGACATGAAACATGCGGATTTGAAATTTCGTGTGGAAGTCCGTGATGACGCAATTTATCTGAGCTATGAGACAATTCCAGGCGCAGGAGGCCTTCCTGTAGGGACGGCTGGTCGTGGACATCTCATGCTCTCGGGTGGGATTGACTCGCCTGTGGCTGGGTATCTCGCTATGAAGCGTGGCGTAGATATCGAAGCTGTCCATTTTGCAAGCCCGCCTTATACGTCACCCGGTGCCCTCCAAAAAGCGAAAGACCTGACTCGTGTCCTCGCACAATTTGGCGGGAGTATTCAATTTATCGAAGTCCCTTTTACCGAAATTCAAGAAAATATCCGCGACAAAGCACCTGCTGAATACCTCATGACCCTCACGCGCCGTTTTATGCTACGCATTGTGGATCAAATCCGTGCCCAGCGCGATGGCAAAATCATCATCAACGGCGAGTCCTTAGGCCAAGTTGCTTCGCAGACCCTGGGCTCCATGGAAGTCATTAACGCTGTGACGACGACGCCTATCATTCGGCCGGTCGTCACGATGGATAAACTTGAAATTATTGACATGGCTGAAAAAATCGGAACTTTTGAACTTTCTATCTTGCCCTTTGAAGATTGCTGCACGATTTTCGCGCCGCCCAACCCCAAGACGAATCCCAAGCTTGACCGCGCAGAAGCTTATGAGCAAAAGCTCGACGTCGAAGGACTTGTGGCGCGTGCCGTCTCAGGGATTAAAGTCGAAGAAATTTCCGCAAGCCCAGAACATAAAGAAGAAGAGGAGGAGTTTAGCGACTTACTATGACAGACGACTTTGCAAAGTCTAGTTTGCAGACGATTAACCTTCGTTTGCTTTTTGCAGCGCTCGTTGTTGGTGCAGCGAGTGGTTTTGTAGCGTCTTTATATCGCTTGATGTTGATTTGGCTTGAAAGGTGGAGCCTTTTCATCTATTCTCTCGCAAAAAAACAACTTATCTGGCTTCCAGTTATTTTTGTAGCACTTTTAGGCTTTGCGCTTGTTATCGCGTGGATGTTGCAGCATTATCCAATGGCTGGGGGATCCGGAATTCCACAAATTAAGGGACAACTTCAAGGCTATTTTCATGTGCGCTGGCTATCTACAGTTCTCATAAAGTTTATTGGAGGCGGCCTTGCTATTCTTGGTGGACTTTCTCTAGGACGCGAAGGACCATCGGTACAGATAGGTGCGTCTGTTGGCGAGGCCGTAGGAATTGGTCTTGTCAAGACCAAGCGGCAACGCAATATTCTCATGGCCTCAGGCGCCTCAGCTGGACTCGCTGCAGCTTTCAATGCCCCGCTTGCAGGTGTCATGTTCACTTTAGAAGAAATCTACAAATACTTCTCGCCCATTATTCTTTTGTCCTGTATGGCGGCAGCTGTTGTATCAGATGCAATTTCGCGACTTTTATGTGGAAGCGAAGCCGTCTTTGACTTTCATTTATCAGGTCAGATTCCAATTAGTGATTACGGGTATTTGATTGTATTGGGACTTGTGATGGGTCTCTTTGGTGCTTTCTACAATTGGTCACTTTTGAAAAGTCAACGCCTAATGGGAAAAGTCACCCTCAACATAAGAGTAATGATCAGTTTTCTTGCAGCTGGGCTCTTTGGTCTTTATTTTCCACTTGTGACAGGAAGCGGTCATGCGTTAGTGGACAAAATCTCAATCAGTTGGACCTTATCTTTTCTTGCATTGATTTTTATCGGAAAATTTATCCTATCTATGATTTCTTATAGCTCAGGGGCGCCTGGTGGCATTTTCTTTCCATTACTTGTTCTTTGCGCTGCGCTGGGCGGTATCTTTGCGCAGATCTTATCGATTGGCTTTGGCTTTCCGAAAGTTTTCTTTGCCAATATTATCATTATTGCAATGGCTGCCGGCTTTTCAGCAATCGTTAGAGCCCCTATTACGGGAATGGTCCTCATGATTGAGATGACAGGGAACTTTGCGAATCTTTTGCCGCTTGCAGTGGTGTCACTCATTGCCTATGTTGTGGCAGAACTTTTAAAGACGCGTCCGATCTATGACTCACTTCTTTCACGTATGCTCGCGACACAGCAAAATGAAGAAAATCACGCAAAAGCAGAACTCTATTTTGAAGTATTGGTGCAAGCACATGCCACTGCTGAGCGTAAAAAGGTCAAAGACATAGCTTTTCCACACAATGCCTTGCTTGTTTCAGTCACACGAGGCGGAGAAAAGCTGATTCCAAATGGGGAATTTAAAATCTATGCAGGCGATTACTTGCTACTCTTAACCGATGAAGCACACGAAGTTTCCTCGCGTGAGCAAATGAAAAAACTAACGGAGAAATAAAATGACAAATGCGAAACGAATTCAGGCCTTGATTGCGATAGGCATCTCGGTCTTTATGGGGACTCTTGACGGCTCCATTGTAAACGTTGCACTTCCTACCATGGCGCGTGAGCTTCATGTGTCTTTAGCACAGATTACTTGGGTCGTGACCGTTTATTTGATTATGATTTCCGCGATTGTCCTAATGTTTGGGCGTCTCGGAGATTTACTCGGAAAAGCCCGCATTTTCAAGATTGGTGCTATTATTTTTTCTGTCGGCTCTCTTCTGGCAGGTCTTGACTTTGGCTTTGGCTTGTATTATCTCTTGATTGCGCGAGTAATTCAAGCGGTAGGCGCCTCCATGTTCATGGCGACCTCTTTTGGTCTTGTCTCAGAGATTTTTCCGATTGAGTCACGTGCCAGAGCCTTGTCTATCAACTCCATGTTTGTCTCAGTGGGCTCCATTGCAGGCCCCGCACTAGGTGGTCTCATCTTACAGGTCACGAGCTGGAACTGGATTTTCTTTATCAATGTCCCCATTGGTCTCTTTTCTTATTTTCTTGCACAAGCCGTATTGCCAAAGACCAAAGGCCAGGGTTCTACAAAAGATCTGGACAATCAAGGCTCGCTATTCATGTTTTTAGCCATTGTGGGACTTTTCCTCGCCTTGAACTATGGGACGGACGCTGGCTGGACAAGCCCGATTGTCATCGTGGCGGCGCTTGTGGGTCTTGTTTTTCTCGTGCTTTTCATCCGTACTGAAAATCGTAAAGAAAAACCGTTGATCGACCTCGCGATTTTCAAAACGCGTTTATTTAGCATGTCGGTCCTTACGGCAACGCTTAATTTCACGGCGGCTATGTTTGTCTCTATACTCTTTCCTTTCTATTTACAGGACTACCGCGGGATGGGGCCAGGTATTGCAGGTATTATCATGATGGCTTATCCTGTTGCCATGCTCATCTCAAGCCCGATTGCAGGAATCTTAGCAGATCGACATAATAAAGAGTGGATTACTTTTATTGGGATTTCAGGGATTATTTTAGCGCAAGTCGGCTATCTCTTGATTGATTCAGGTTCTCCGATTTGGGCTGTGATTGTAGCTCTTGCTTTGCATGGTGCCTCAGTCGGTTTCTTTCAGTCGCCAAATAACGCTCTTGTCATGTCCACAGTGGAGCGAAAATACTTAGGCGTCGCAGGATCCGTCAATAGTTTGGCGCGAAATATTGCCTTCGTCTTGGGGACGTCTCTTGCAACCATTACACTTTTCTTTGCTATGAGTCGTATCGCAGGAACGACGATAAAAACGTATGTGGCGAGCCAGCCCAGTCTATTTCTTCAAGGAATGCACATTGCCTTTTTCTTAGCGCTTGCAATTACGGTTGTGACGTGGATTTTAGGGCTTGTTAGACTTGTTGGTAAGCAGAAGGTGGTTTGATAAGGATTTAACTTGCAATTTTTATTGAGAATGATATAATTGTAAGCGTAAACATAAAAGATGTGTTTATGATTCAACTTTACAACAGAGGAGCCAGTTGCTGGCTCTTTTGTTATTGTTTGAAAATTGCGACTGTTTCAGGTGAACTTAAGATAGTTGCGTATAATATGTCTGTAAACAAAAGAACTGTTTACATTTTGACTTTACGGGAAGGGCCCTCTTTAAGGGCTCTTCTTGTCTTTTTAGCAACTATTTTGATATACTAAAACTTATGGAAAACGCACTTGAAATAAAAGGCTTGCACAAAATCTATGCAGGCGGGACAGAAGCCCTAAAGGGAATTGACCTGACCGTTGAGGCGGGCGATTTTTATGCCCTTTTAGGTCCTAATGGTGCTGGGAAATCAACGACCATAGGCATTATCGCAAGTCTAGTTAATAAAACGTCAGGCACAGTCAATGTCTTTGGCTATGACCTCGACAAACAAAAAGTCAAAGCCAAGCAGCAGTTGGGCCTGGTGCCGCAGGAATTTAATTTCTCGCCTTTTGAGACGGTTTTACAAATTGTGGTCAACGAAGCAGGCTACTACGGTGTTCCCCGCAAAATCGCTTACGAACGAGCGGAAAAATATCTTGGTATGCTTGATCTTTGGGTCAAAAAAGATGACCAAGCCAAAGCACTCTCTGGCGGGATGAAGCGCCGCCTCATGATTGCACGCGCTTTGATGCACGAGCCCAAGCTCTTGATTTTGGATGAACCTACTGCGGGCGTGGATATTGAACTGCGCCGCTCCATGTGGGATTTTCTGCAACAGATCAACGCGGAAGGGACGACCATTATTTTAACGACGCATTATCTGGAAGAAGCCGAGTTACTTTGTCGCCACATCGGTATTATCCAGTCGGGCGAGTTGATTGAAAATACGTCCATGAAGGAACTCCTCAGCCACCTGGAAGATGAGACCTTTATTTTAGACTTGGACAATGGTGAAAGCCGCGAAGTCACTGTTCACCGAGAAGAAGGCTTGAACAAAACTTTTCAGGAGCTTGATAGCCAAGGCCTCAAAGCTTTATCCATGCGCAACAAGGCCAATCGCCTCGAGGAACTCTTTATCAAACTCACAGGGGGCAAGAAGTAATGCTTAGACTCTATTGGATTTCCGCAAAGTCACTCACGATAAAAGAAATCACGCGTTTCATGCGCATCTGGGTGCAAACACTCGTCCCACCTGTGATTACCACGACTCTCTATTTCATCATTTTTGGTCGTGTCATAGGCTCGCAGGTGTCCGCCGTACAAGGCTTTAGCTATATGCAGTTTATCGTGCCGGGCCTCATCATGCAGTCGGTCATCACCTCAAGCTATGCGAACGTTTCCTCCAGCTTTTTTGGGCAGAAATTCCAGAAAAATATTGAAGAATTACTGGTTGCGCCAGTACCTACGAGTGTGATTATTGCTGGCTTTGTGGCTGGGGGCGCACTTCGTGGTATTTTTGTGGGGATTTTAGTTACGATTGTGTCCTTATTATTTGTGCCGCTTGTCGTTGCAAATTGGGCGGTTGTCATCGTCACGCTGTTATTAACGGCCATCTTATTTAGTCTCGCAGGCCTTTTGAATGGGATTTTTGCGCAATCTTTTGATGATGTTTCTATTGTGCCGACCTTCGTTTTGACGCCATTGACCTATCTTGGTGGAGTTTTTTATTCAATTAACCTGTTGCCAGGGATTTGGCGCGTGATTAGCCGAGCAAACCCCATTGTCTATATGGTTTCGGGCTTTCGCTATGGCTTTTTAGGGATTCAAGATGTCGCTTTTTGGCTGAGTCTTTTGATTTTATTGGCTTTTGTGGTCGTTCTCTATGCGATTTGCTATCGGCTGATTGCCAAAGGGCGCGGATTGCGGAGCTAAATGGTATAATGAACAAAAGGAGAAATCATGGCTGTAAAACGTTTAATTGAAAATTTTATCCCGGAAAATTATAAGATTCTATTGGATATTGACCGCGAGGCAAAGGTCTTTCGTGGGCAAGTCACGGTGACGGGCGAGGCGAAAGATGTCGTTGTGTCCTTTCACCAGAAGGGCTTGAAAATCAAGAAAGTCCATGCTTTTAGCGTCGATACGGAATTTATCATGAATTATCAGGATGAAGAAGTCGTCGTAAAAGCTGGCCAAAAAGGGCCTGCGACGATTTCTTTTGAGTACGAGGGCGACCTGACCGATAACATGATGGGGATTTACCCGTCATACTATGAGGTGGATGGCGTCAAAAAGCAGCTCATCGGGACGCAGTTTGAGAGTCATTTTGCCAGGCAAGCTTTTCCGTGTATTGATGAGCCTGAGGCTAAGGCCACGTTTGACTTGAGCGTCAAATGGGACGAGGAAGAAGGCGAGACAATTGTCTCAAATATGCCTGAGAAATCCGTGACGAACGGGTATCACAATTTTGAGACAACGGTCAAGATGTCTTCTTATTTGTTGGCCTTTGTCTTTGGGGAGATGCAAGCGAAATTTGCGAAAACAAAGTCTGGCGTCGAGGTCGGGACTTTCTCAACGAAGGCACATGCGCCAGAAGTGCTCGATTTTCCGCTCGACATCGCAGTCAAGGCGATTGAATTTTATGAGGATTATTATCAAACGCCTTATCCACTGGCACACAGTTACCATATTGCCCTGCCTGACTTCTCAGCAGGGGCCATGGAAAATTGGGGATGTATCACGTATCGCGAGGTCTGCATGCTCGTGGATCCTGAGAATTCAACGGAAGCGAGTCGCCAATATGTGGCAACCGTGATTACGCATGAACTCGCTCATCAATGGTTTGGTGATTTGGTCACCATGCGTTGGTGGGACGACCTCTGGCTCAATGAAAGTTTCGCAGAGAACATGATGCACTTGTCGGTCGATGCCATTCATCCCGAGTGGAAGATTTGGGAGAAATTTGGTGCGACCGATGCGCAGGCCGCCTTGACGAAGGACGCAACGGATGGCGTGCAATCCGTGCACGTGGACGTCACGTCGCCCGATGAGATCAATACGTTGTTTGACCCTGCGATTGTCTATGCGAAAGGTGCGCGACTTATGTCAATGTTGCGTTTCTGGCTAGGAGATAAGGATTTTGCAGCAGGTCTCAAGCAGTACTTTGCGGACAATCAATACAGTAACACCATGGGGGATGACCTCTGGAAAGCATTGTCTGACGCCTCGGGACGTGACGTGGCGACCTTTATGCACTCTTGGATCAATCAACCCGGCTACCCTTTGGTGTCTGTCAAATTTGACGGGAAAGATTTGACAATTTCGCAAGAACAATTCTTCATTGGCGCACATAGCAAGTCTGACAGACTCTGGCAAGTGCCTTTGAATAGCAATTATGACGAGTTACCAGAAGTCCTGTCTGAAAAAGAGATTGTCATCAAAGATTTTACCTTAACCCCAGGGAAACCGCTTCTTATCAACCATGAAAATACCGGCCATTACCTGGTCAAATTGGACGAAAATCTTTTGTCAGCTCTGACAGAAAACTTTGCCTTGCTCGATGACATGACGAAATTCCAACTCTTGCAAGACCGTAAATATCTCGCAAAATCAGGTCTTATCAGCTATGACGAAGTCATTGAACTCTTACCACTTTATCAACATGAGACGAGTTATTTGGTCGAGCTCGCTGTCAGTCAGCTTTTGTCAGAACTCGATATCTTCATTGACGAAGATACTGAAGCTGACCGCAATCGCAATGCTCTGACGGAAAAATTGTTTGTCAAATCTTACGAAAAATTAGGCTGGGAAGCGAAAAGAGGTGAATCGTCAGACGATGAAAGCCTACGCACGCTCGTTCTGTCAGCTCTGACAAAGGCTGAAAATGCGGACGCAGTGGGTCAAGCGCGTACTCTCTTTGCCGCTCATAAGTCAGCTCCAGAGACGCTACCCGCTGCTGTGCGCCCGATTGTATTAGTCACAGAAATCCGTGCCAGTAATTCCGCCGCATTATCTCAGGATTTTGTGACCCGCTACGCGGCCTCCACAAGCCCTGAGTACAAAGACGAACTCGCTACGGCTGCGACTGCTATCAAAGATCAGACGGCGATTGAGACCATACTCAGCCATTTCAAAGATGCTGAAGTGATTAAACCCCAAGACCTGAGTCACTGGTACTTCCGCCTCGTGACGCGCGATTTTGCACAAGATACCGCCTGGGCATGGACGCAAGAAAATTGGACCTGGCTTAAAGACAAACTTGGCGGCGACATGAGCTTTGATTATTTTGTGGTCTATACCGCCCGCGCTTTCAAGACCCAAGAAAAACTTGAAGAATTCAAAACATTCTTCATGCCAAAACTTTCGGAGCTTGGCCTCAAACGCAATATTGAGCTCGGGATCAACAATATCGAAGCGCGCGTGGCCCTCATTCAAAAAGAAAAAGTTGCCGTTGAGAATGCGTTGAAAAAAATTACTTCTAACCTGCGCTAGTCTACGAAAAATGGCTCTATACTATCTGATGTGGTTAGATTCCGGCTCTTTGTCAACTCGTGTGGATGAGTCAATACGAAGATCAAAGTTTTAGAACGTTGGTCTTTTTAGGTTACCTCTATCTCCGCGCTTTGCGCTGCGCTGTCCATGCTCGCTAAGTCCGCAAAGCTGGCAAGTCGCATGGCAACTCCCTGCTTTTTTGTCTGGCTAAAGCATGTCCATTTGCTCTAAGATGCTAAAGCGCCAAGGCGAATCGCAACTTCGAGAGGCGTTTGCCTTTTTGCACCGAAGCAAAGCGAGGGCTGCGAAACGGACATTCAAGCGTGGCGCAGATGACGCTTGGCACACTGTGCCAAGGTTGCGGATGAGGAAACGAAGTTCCATCTTTCGTCGTCAAGTCAATAAACGCCTCTCCGCGTTATCGGGTGACAAAGCTACGCTTGTTTCATCCGCTACCTTGACGCAGGCTGGGACTTATTTCACAAGTCTCTATCTACCACCTTGGACGAGTCGTCCAAATAAGCAAAAGCAAAATGTTTTTGAGATACGCCCTTGATAGATTTGTGTCAATGAACAACCAAGTAAAGCTGGCGTTTTTAGGCTTTTGAATAAGGATTTTGCTATAATAATGGTATGGCAATACTAGACATTGAATATTACTCAGAAGTGCTCGAAATCGTGCGGCCTTTAAAGGTCATTTATCCGGAGCCTTCTAAGATTGAGAACTATAAGGGCGTGGATATTCCGGTGCTTTATCTCTTGCACGGGATGTCGGGGAATCAGAATTCCTGGTTGGTGCGGACGGGAATTGACCGCTTGGTACGCCAGACGGAGCTCGCCGTGGTCATGCCCGCGACGGACGATGCTTGGTACACGAATACGACCTATGGACAGCGTTATTTTGACGCAGTTGCGCTTGAGCTCCCTCAGGTCTTGCACAATTTCTTCCCGAATTTATCAACGAAGCGGGAAAAGAACTTTGTGGCGGGGCTCTCGATGGGTGGCTACGGCGCTTTCAAACTCGCTTTGGGGACGGCTCATTTCAGCTATGCGGCGAGTCTTTCAGGGGCTTTGTATTTTACCAATGATCTCTTCAAAGAACATGCGGCGGCGCGTCCTGATTATTGGCGGGGGATTTTCGGAGATTTAGATCATTTTGAAGAAAATCCGAATCAGCTCTTAAATATCGCGAAAATGCAGAGTGGTGAAAAGCCAAAACTCTATGCTTGGTGTGGCTTGGAGGATGATTTGTGCGCGGGGAATGACTTTATCGCCCGAGAATTACCGAAATTTGGCTATGACTTGACCTATGAGACGGCGCATGGCAGACACGAGTGGTATTACTGGGCAAAGCAGCTTGAGCGGGTCTTTGCGTGGTTGCCGATAGATTGGAAAAAAGAAGAGCGATTATCATAAAGGCGTGTCTATCTCCACCACTTGTGTCGGGCTGTCCGCTCTGATAACCCTACTAGCATCGCTGTAAGGTGCAGACCGCACCAACAGACGTCCTTCGCTACGGCGCAGACCGCGCCAAGTCGAGCTGCAAAAACCGTTTTGC
>JAIRWF010000011.1 GCA_031253335.1 Streptococcaceae bacterium | reverse complement strand
TCAATGTTGTGGACATTGCCCGCGTAAGTCAGCTTGTCAAGGACCGTGATGTGGACTTCGGGGAAGTTGTTGTACACGTAGTGCACGAAGTTTGAGCCAATAAAGCCTGCGCCGCCAGTTACTACGATGTTTTTGTATTCAGTCATATTTTATTTCCTTTTTGTAAAGATTTATGAGTTTGCAGTAACTTTTTTCTATACTCAGAGATTCCTAGCAGGAGTCCTTTTGCAATCTCTCTATCATCAGTCTTTAGTTTAATCTGAAAATTTACAATGTAAGTGCAACGGTTGAATAAAAAAGAGCCCTCATCGCGTTTCCGATATAATAGTTTTGGGAAACCAGAAAGGATACGCGATGAAAGCCTACACACATCTTAGCATATTAGAGCGAGAAATGATTGCCAAAGGTCTCTACCAAGGAAAATGCCTATCAGAGTTAGCCAGGATAATGAAACGTTCTAAGTCAACACTTAGCCGAGAACTTAGGAGAAATCAAAGCGACTCAGATTACTCTCCTGCTACTTCTCAGTTACTCTATGAACAGCGTAGGTTGAAGTCCAAGCGAAAGAAACTATTAGAAGACTTACACCATAAAGCCTACGTGCAATCAAAGATTATTCACGAGAGTTGGAGTCCAGAGCAGTTGGCCGCACGTCTCAAGTACGAGAAAAAATCTTGGCAAATAAGTTACGCCACCATTTACCGAGCGATTCATTGTGGCGAGCTAGATGTCGGGAAACAAGCGATAAAGAAGCATCTCAGACACAAGGGAAAACGAAGAAAATCAACGTCTGAGGAAGAAAAGCGAGGCAAGTTTGTCATCTCAATGCCGATTACGAAACGCTCACCATGAGCTGAGAATAGAAGTCGAAAAGGACATCTGGAGCTTGATACCGTTCAAGGCAAGCAGGGAGGAAGCTGCCTCGTGACTGCGGTCGATCGGAAAACACGCTTTCTATGGATGAAGAAGATAGACAAGAAGCAAGCAGCACTTGTCAATCAAGTTCTGTTTGAAATCATTGACTCTCTGGGTGAAGCCGTAAAATCCTTCACACCAGACCGAGGCAAAGAGTTCTCAGCATATCAAGAATTAATCGAAGAGACCGGCATTCCCTTTTACTTCCCAGATGCCTATTCGCCCTGGCAGAGAGGGACAAACGAGAACACCAACGGACTGATACGAGAATATTTGCCTAAGCATCATGAAATGGACTCTGTGAGCGAAGAGTTAATCTCTCAGATAGCCAAAAAGCTTAATTTACGCCCCAGAAAATGTTTGAACTGGAAAACGCCATACGAGGTCTTTTTCAATCAATCGTTGCACTTGACTTGACAATTCGTCGTATAAAAATCCCTGACACGCTTTGAAACACGCTCCTGAATTTCTCTCATCTTCTCCACATCTGAAACCAGCTCACGCAATGTCGCGACTAATGCCGTCTCACTATTTTCAATAATATACCCATAACTGCTGTCTGGCATCAGCTCACGCGCCCCGCCAAGTTCTGTCGTGATAATCACATTTTTCATTAATGCTGCTTCAAGCATCGCAGTAGAAAAGCCTTCAATTTTAGAGAGTAAGACAAAAATATCTGCCTCAGCATTTGTTTTCATTACTTCTTCATGACTCACAAGACCTGAAAAATGAATAGACGCTTGCGGATAAGATGCTTTCAAATTTTCATAGAGTGGACCATCCCCATTAATAACAAGTGACAGATTCTCACTTTCTTCAGAAAGTTTGACAAATGCCGACAGTAAAGTTTCTATACCCTTAGAGCGTAACAGGCGCCCTGAATAGGTCAAAACAATACCATCTCCTTTTTTTGGACGGCTAAAACGCTCAAAGTCTTCTCTAGCGACCGCATTCGACAGCACACCTATTGCAGACACCCCAAAGTTTTTCAGCCAATCGGCCGCTTCGATGGATACGCCATAAAAACGACTTGTACGTCGCTTCACATAACTCATCAGTCGCCGTTCAATAAAATGAAGACCTAAATCAAGTAATTTCTGATTCCATGTCAGCCAGCTTGTCCCATGTTCAATGACAAGTGCCTCTTTGCCCACTTCTTTTGCCAGACGTACCCCTAAAAGTGCAGGCAAATGAAAGCGTGTATTCGCAATAAACACATCTATTTTTTCTGCACGAATTTTAGCACAAAGTTCCTGAAAGAGCTTATTTCGCTTTAAGAGTGGATAACGCCCCTTTGCAAGCGAATACACAGGAAGTCGATAAACCATTACCCCATCCACTCTCTCTTCATTTTTTAGAGTCTTCTCATACTGGCTCGTCACAATAATCACGCGATAACCCCGTTTGATAAGCTCCTGCGCAATATTTGACGTATAGCGCTCAATTCCTCCCAAATAAGGCAAATAATAACCACTAAAAAAGGCAACCGTCTTCATATCTTTAATTCTACCACATTTTGCAACGTCAAACAATGACAACTAAATGCTTCATGCGGGTTACGCCTTTCATCAGCAAACAGCAAAAAATCTCAACCACTTGATTGAGATTTTCATGTTTAGTCATTTTTCTCCGTATCCTTCAGCCAAATCGTTCCCGTCTTCGTCTCCAGCTCAAACGTCAACGTCTCAACACCTTGCCGCACGAGTACGCCGCCGTTTTTTCCAGGTTCAAAGTCGTCCGTCAAGTCCTTTAATTTCGTCTTGTAGCCACCAAAATAGGTCCTTACATGACCGGTCAGACCAAGATTTTCTGGCACCGCAAGTTTGACATCACCATGCACATTTTGGACAGACATCTTTTTCGCTTTTTCATCCGTCAACGTCAGCAAAATATTCCCATTTACGTGGTCAATTGTCGTCTCTTCGATTGAGGCGACTAAACGCAGATTCCCATTGACCGAGTTTGCCGTCAACTTCCCAACCTGGCTATCTGTCAGACTCACATTCCCGTTTTTATGTTCCAGTTTGACATCAGCTGCGCGAATGCCTTTTAGGCTCATTTCACCATGTAACAAATTAAGGGAAAGTTGCTCGCTCTGAAGATCTTGTAAGTTTAGTTTCCCGTTTAGCACATTCACCACGATAGTTTCATAATTTACCTCGGGCAAAACCACCGTCAACTCAGCCCCGATGCGTTTGCGTTCTGAAGAAATCTCCAAGCGTCCATCTTCAAGCGCGACTTTGGTATTAGCATCTATGAAGTCCTGTTTTTTTCCTTCAAAACCGCCATAGATTGTGAATTTTCCTTCGACATGTGTTTTCTCGCCTTTTTGCAGGGTTAAATCAAGACTAGCCAATTCAATCGTCACCTCTTTGATGTCCCCCTCAAAATCCTCTGCAAACTTCACATCCGTCTTTTTCATCTTGGGAAAACCCGACTCAAAATCTACGTTGTCATCCACAGTCTGCCTGAAATTTCCCCAGAGGGAACGCGCCCCACGTGCAAAAGATTCCGCTGCCGATTTGAAAGCATCCGCAGCATCATTTGTTCGCGTGCGATAGCCGTCTTCGTCGGTATAAGCCCCGTCGTGCTTATCCATAAACTTCATGTTCACCTTGTCTGTTTCCGACCAAGTCTCGCCTGATTTTTCAAGTAATTCCACCGCTTCGTCTTGCGTAATCACCCCATCACGCAAAAGTTTCATAATCCGATCTTTAGTATCTGCCATTGATATGACCTCCTCTTTTGATAGTCTCAGGATACCACCAAAAAAACAATAAAAAATCAGTCCGAAGACTGATTTTGAACTATTTCATCACTCCCATTCAAGCCAAGCACCCTAGAAGCCTTATGTGTGAGTCAAGCGAGCAGCAATTTGAATTTGAGTTTCAAGTGTTGCTCCACGCGAACAAGTTAAAGCGTGGAAGATCCTATAAGCAGTAGGCTAAGTTGGTATGAGGCTTGTCGTCGTCGCTGCATTTGCTAGTGGATCCATAATCGTCATTTTTTTACTTGAAAGGGTTATAAAATCGTCCCCCATTGACCACAATCAGACCTGCCGCAATGCCGACAAGGCAAAAAGCAATGATAATGACAACGACATCAGCTTTTGCAAGTGGGCGAGCCCGATACCACGTCCGCTTTTTGTATTTACCAAAAGAGCGTAGCGCCATTGCGTTCGTGATCACATCAATCCGGTCAAGACTCGTGAAAACAAGGGGCATCAAGATGCTACTCACATTTTTGACGCGTTTAGCCAGATGGACATTTTTGGAAATATCAATCCCTCGTGCTTGTTGACTTTGACTAATTTCCCGAAAATCACGCTGGACATCTGGTATATAACGCATCGTTAAAGCCACCGAGTAAGCCGCCTTATAGGGCACGCCAATACGATTGAGTGAGCTTGCGAATTCAGACGGTTCCGTCGTCGTGATGAAAATCAGCGCAATTGGCAAAATGGCAAAATATTTCAGGACGACATTCAGTTGATAAAAAAGCTGTTCTTGCGTCAAATCATAGCCGCCAAATAAATGCGTGATGATGTGCTTCGTGCCATAGACGACCGTGCCTTGATTCGGCGCAAAAAGGAAAATCAAAAGCGTATTAATCAGCATGAACACGGCGATAAATAGGAAAAGTGCGCGCAAATCGCTAAATTTAATGCGCGCCACACGGAAAAGCGCAAGGCTTGCGATGACAATAAAAATCAAAAAACGCGTATCGTAGCTCACCATAACCGCAACGCTCATGAGCAAAACGAGTAATAACTTTGTGACCCCATTAAGCTTGTGAAGTGGTGTTTCGCGTGAAATGTAACCAAATCCTCTAGCCATGCCTGCGCTCCTTTCGCTCTTCTTCGATGAAATGATGGATAAAAGCCATTTTATCTGTTATCCCGACTTGCTCAGCGAGCGTAAAGAGACTATTTTCTTTAAGACTAGCAGCCTTTATCAAGTCTTGATCTGTCAGGACTGCTTCAGGCACGCGGTCAGCAAGAAGCCTGCCCTCGGAAAAGACAAGCACGCGCTTGGCGTATTCCATCATGAGATGCATATCGTGCGTCACCATGATAATCGTGATGCCACGGGCGTTCAGCGACTCCAAGAAAGTCATAATCTCCGTATAATGGCGATAATCCTGTCCCGCTGTTGGTTCATCCAAAATCAAAATTTCTGGCTCCAAGACCAAAATACTCGCAATCGTCACCCGTTTTTTCTGCCCATAAGACAGCGCAGAAATCGGCCAATGGCGCATTTCATAGAGGCCACAGATTTTCAACGTCTCATGTAC
This sequence comes from Streptococcaceae bacterium, assembly GCA_031253335.1. GTDB lineage: Bacteria > Bacillota > Bacilli > Lactobacillales > Streptococcaceae > Lactovum. Next base: position 26,591 of record JAIRWF010000011.1, on the reverse strand, counting down.
TTTTTCCTCAATGTCTGCTTCTGTCAGCTCTGACGACACTTGATTTCGGAGGCCTAGCGCCACTTCATCAAATATCAACGCTTTTGAAATCATCTGATTCGGATTTTGCATGACATAGCCTACATGACGGGCAATTTCAGTGATTGTCAGATCTGACAAATTTTGACCTGCCACTTCAATTTTCCCGTCAGAAACTTTTTCAAAGCCACAAATGAGTTTTGACAAGGTTGATTTTCCTGCCCCATTTTTCCCGACAATCGCGACAAATTCACCTTTGCTTAAATCAAAATTGATGTCTGTTAAGACATTTTGTTTTTTCTCATAAGCAAAATGCAAGTGACTGACGGACAGTGTTTTTTCTGACGCATGCACAGGCTCAGCGCTGACAGCTTCTGAAAACCAGGCTTTCACCTGATTTTTGTCGTCAGACGTCAAATCAATGTCTGTCAAATTTGACAGATGCTTTTTGTCAGAAAGTTTGACACCTGATTTTCGTAAAGCAGCTAAAATCAAGGGCTCACGAATGCCTTCTGTAATCACTTGCTGACCCGCCAAGAGTTCATCTGCTGTGCCAATAAATAATATCTTCCCGTCCGCCATGAGCACCACTTTATCCACCGCCCGATAGAGCACATCTTCCAAGCGGTGCTCAATAATGAGCGTCGTCGCTCCATTTTCACGCGTTAATTCATCAATCAATGCAATCGCATCACGCCCCGCCGCCGGATCGAGATTCGCCAAGGGCTCATCAAACAAGAAAATTGGCTGATGATTGACCAAGACACCCGCAAGGCTCACCTTCTGTTTCTGCCCGCCCGACAAGGCCTGTGGTTCATGCGCCAGAAAATTTTCCATACCGACTTTCGCAGTCGCTTCTCGCACGCGCTCTGTCATCTCAGCTAAACTCTTGCGGTCATTTTCCAAAGCAAATGCGACGTCTTCTCCGACAGTCAGCGCGATAAATTGCCCGTCCAAATCTTGTAAGACCGTCCCAATCGTCTCAGAACGCTCAAAAATGCCTTCTGATAAGACATTTTTTCCATTGATGAGCAATTCTCCCGTGATTTCTCCAGGATAACTTTCAGGAATCAGCCCATTGACACAAGCCGCAAGTGTTGATTTTCCAGAGCCCGAAGGCCCAATAATCAAGACTTTCTCGCCTTTTTCAATCGTCAAATTGATGTCATGCAGGGTCGGCTCAGACTGCGCTTGATACTGAAAGTTGAAATGCTTAAATTGAATCAGAGGTTCAGCCAATTAGTCCTCTTTCTTGAGTGAACCAGGTTTCACAATCGTGTGACTGTAGGCCACAAGTAAAATCGTCCCAATCACGCCCATGGAGATGATATCTCCAATGGAAGCGACAAGACCCTGCGTAAAGACTTTATTTGCAGGCTCTTTATAAATCAAAATATCGCCAAGCGGCGCAATGACGCCCCAACAAATGATATTGGCCACAATCTGCCAAATGTTAAACAAAACAATTTTCCGCCCTGTAAATGGCTCAGAGGCAATTTTGATACGGTTGACAAGGAGTCCCACCAGCAAACCTAAAATCCCATCTGCAAAAATCCAGCTCCACCAAGGCGCACCATAAGTCAAGTCATTCAAGGTATGCCCGATAAAGGCCACTAAGAAGCCTGTAATGGGGCCAAAGATGACTGCAAACAAGCCCAAAATCCCATATTGCAACCCAAAAGTTGTATTTGCAAAGACAGGCAGAGCGACAAAACGGTCTAAAACAAAGAAGATAGCAGCGCCGATACCAGCGGCGACAAAAGTACGTGTGGTTACTTTAAACATAATTAAGATACTGAGAGGTGCGCTATGCGCTTTGCTGTAACGCAAACAGGCATTTATTGACTTGGACAAGGTCCAAGTGCCTGTTTAAGTAGCAGCCAAAGCGAAGCACCTTGAAGTTCAATTACTTCACTCTCAGCTTTCCTTTCAATTTTTTAATTTTTATAATTCATCATGCCGCTTTCTCAAGCGTCTTTTTCTTGAATTCAATTGAACACCGCTCGCGTGATGCCTTTATCGCTACTCAAGTTGCTGCTTTGACTCTATCAAAGTAACTAAACACCAACTTTCATTACGAAAGTCATCAATGCCGCTCGCTATGTATCTTAAATTCAATTTTCCAAGTGACCCCAGTCCCGAGACCATAGGCTTTAAGGAAGTTCCCTTGGTTAATCGCAAGTGCAATATTATCCAGCGAATTGACATAAATCAGCGCCGCTCCAGGTCGGACTTCCGCAAAGAAATGGTCAAAATCAAGCACGCCCTCGTAGGACACTTGTCCTTCGTGACTAATCGTTGCCTCGACTTGCTCGCCGTAGCTCACCAAGCCTTGAAAAAGCTCCCGCGGCACATTCGTCCAGAGATTCCCATAGCGGACGTCCGCAATATCAATCGTTCCTGTAATCACGTCTCCTGTATGCTTCGCGGGCTCCGTTGGCAACTTCACAATCGAATCCACTGGCACTTCAGGACCCACTTGCGAAAAATCAATAATTCCAGCAGCAAGACGTGCGCCCGTATAAGCATAGACATCCCGTCCATGGAAGGTATAAGACTCTGAGCTTCCAGGGAGGCGATTGACCGTCTCATCAATCAATCGCAGGCTTTCGAGGCCAATCGTCTCAGCCACATGGGTCAACGTCCCATTATCGGGCGTCACAATATAGGTCCCTTTTGCCGTTTTGGCAACCACAGAGCGACGTGAACTCCCGACCCCTGGGTCAACGACTGAGACAAAGACCGTTCCTTCTGGCCAATAGCCGACAGTCTGTAAGAGCCTGTAACTTCCTTCCCAGATATTAAACTGCGCAATGCCATGCGTCAAATCAAAGACGCCTAAGTTCGGTGCGACTTGCTTTGCCACTCCGTACATCGCAGCGACCGCACCATCATCACGCCCAAAATCAGTTTGTAAAACTAAATCTGCCAATTCATTTCCTCCAAAATCTATTCTCCCTTTACTTCTAATGCTGACACAGCCCTTAACCAATTATTTTTTCATGAATTTTCTCCTAATTTTTTTGATTTAGCGATTACAAAATTATCGGGGAAACAAAAAACCGCCTCCTTTTCAGAAGCGGAAAAATCCACGGTACCATTCTGTTTTTCTTTTTTGCATTTTGAGAAAGTCCCAGAACGTAAAAAAGCTCAGCGATAACAACGAACTGTGCACGAGCTCGTGATTACCAGATGCGTTAACGTGCATCACCCCGAGTGACCTCACAGCCACAGTCACTTGCAAGAATATGATCTCGCGCGAGCCATTTTCATCCATCTTATCCGTAGGGCTTCTCAGTCAACGCCCCTTCCTGTGCCGGTCCAACAGATTACTTACTCAGTAACAACTTTGTTATGGGCGTGTCTATCTCCGCCACTTCGTGGCTATGCTGTCCGCTCTCGCTACGGCGCAGACCGCGCCAAGTCGAGCCGCAAAAACCGTTTTGCTTTTGCTTGCTTGGGCGACTCGTCCAAGGTGGTAGATAGAGACTTGTGAAACAAGTCCCAGTCTGCGTCAAGGTAACGGATGAAACAAGCGAAGCTTGTTTCTCCCAAAAACTCTAGCGACGCGTTCATTCACTCGGCACTTGTGCCGAGAGCTGTCGCGTGGTTAGGCGAAAAAGCAGGGAGTTGCCATGCGACTTGCCAGCTTTGCTGGCTTAGCGAGCATGGACAGCGTAGCGCAAAGCGCGGAGATAGAGGTAACCTTATCTCTAAATCTTTTGCCATTGTACACAAAATATTTAACCCTGTCAAGGAAAAAGATTTTTAGGGCACTAAAAAACGCCCGCAGGCGTTTTACTGAAAAGCATTAAGCTTTATTTGCAGAGCCGAAGCAATCAATACGTTCTTCAACACTGGCTTGAATCGCATCAACCGCTGATTTCAAGAGTTTACGTGGGTCAAAGAGTTTTTCTTTCATGTATTCTGCTTCGTTGGCATCAAACTCATGCACGTGGTTACGGAGTTCAGCACAGAAAGCCAACTGGCATTCTGTATTAACATTGACTTTAGCGACGCCGAGCTTGATTGCTGCCTTGATTTGGTCATCAGGGATTCCAGAACCGCCATGAAGAACAAGTGGTGCACCAGGTAAAGCATCCGTCAATTTTTGCAAATGATCCAAGTGCAAACCAGACCAGTTGGCAGGATATGGACCATGGATGTTGCCGATACCAGCAGCAAGGAAGTCAGGGCCCAATGCCCACATCGCTTTAGCATCTTCGACAGGTGCCAATTCGCCATCACCATAGATACCGTCTTCAGAGCCCCCGATTGAGCCAACTTCACATTCGATAGACATACCCGCCGCATGTGCAGCAGGAATCAATTCTTTTGCTTTTGCCAAGTTTTCTTCGATTGGAAGCATGGAACCATCAAACATGATTGAGCTGTAGCCTACTTCAATACATTTCTTGGCTGCATCGTAGTCACCGTGGTCGAGGTGAATCGCAACAGGCACAGTGATGCCCATAGATTCAACTAATTCTTCAATCATGAGTTTACAAAGTTTGTAGCCACCCATGTATTTTGCAGCACCCATTGATGTTTGGATCAATACGGGTGTTTTCTTCGCTTCTGCCGCACGCAAAATCGCCTGAGTCCACTCCAAGTTGTTCGTATTGAACCCACCGATTGCGTAGCCACCGTCACGTGCTGCTTTAACAAATTTTTCTGCTGAAACAATTCCCATTTTGGAAATCTCCTTTTTATATTTTGATAAGTTAATTCTATCACAAAATCACTAAAAAATCTGCTCTCAATCGAAAGTTAATCGAGTGCTCTGATTTCCAGCACCATATCGCGCAATGTTGCTGCTTGCTCAAAGTCGAGGCTCGCTGCGGCTTCTTGCATTTCTTTTTCAAGCTTCGCAACCAATGCTTTGCGCTCTTTTTTCGTCATCTCACTCGCATTGACTTCTTCGATTTCGCCATTTTCGACCTTGCGGGTAATCGCAATGCTGTCACGAATTTCTTTGACAATGGTCTGCGGGGTAATACCATGTTCTTTATTATAGGCCACTTGAATTTCACGGCGGCGAGCGGTCTCGTCCATGGCTTTTTGCATGGACTCGGTCACTGTCTCGGCATATAAAATTACGTGCCCATTCGCGTTACGGGCCGCACGGCCAATCGTTTGAATGAGGCCCCGTTCATTGCGCAAGAAGCCTTCTTTATCCGCGTCGAGAATCGCGACGAGTGAGACTTCTGGGACGTCAATCCCTTCACGCAAAAGATTGATCCCCACAAGGACATCAAAGACACCAAGCCGTAAATCCCGGATAATCTCCGTCCGCTCGAGGGTCTTAATATCGGAGTGCATGTACTTGACCTTGACGCCCATTTCCTTGAAATAATCCGTCAAGTCTTCGGCCATTTTTTTGGTCAGGGTGGTCACAAAGATACGTTCGTTTTTCTCCACGCGTGCATTGATTTCGCCAAGCAAATCATCAATTTGTCCCATCATCGGACGGACTTCTACTTCGGGATCTAAAAGCCCTGTCGGACGTATGACCTGTTCAATTACAGTTTCTGTTTGCTCGTGTTCGTAGTCGCCTGGTGTCGCTGAGACATAGACAATTTGATGCACATGATCTTCAAATTCTTCGCGGCGCAAGGGGCGATTATCCACCGCAGACGGCAAGCGAAAACCGTAATCCACAAGCATTTCTTTTCTGGCACGGTCGCCATTGTACATCCCCTTAATCTGACCCATCGTCATGTGACTCTCATCAATCATGATGAGAAAGTCCTCGGGGAAGAAATCCATCAGGGTATAAGGCGGTTCGCCCTCAGCACGCCCATCCATCCAGCGGGAGTAATTTTCAATCCCTGAGCAGTAGCCCATCTCGCGCATCATTTCAATATCATAATTTGTACGTTGCTCGAGGCGTTCCGCTTCCAAAAGCTTCCCTTCATCGCGAAACTGTTTCAAGCGGGTCTGAAGTTCTTGCTCAATTCCTGCAATCGCTTCTTCCATGTGCTCGTCGTTCGTCATGAAGTGGGTTGCAGGAAAAACGGCCAAGTGCTCAACTTGCGCAACGGATTGACCGGTCAGGGCATCAATCTCTGAAATGCGGTCAATCTCATCGCCAAAAAATTCGACGCGAAAAGCATGTTCATCGCGTGAAGCAGGGAAAATCTCGACTACATCGCCCCGCACACGAAAGCGCCCACGTTGAAAATCAATGTCATTGCGCTCAAACTGAATATCTACCAAGGCATTCAGCAAAGCGTCACGCGCCATTTCTTGACCTGGACGCAGGGATACCACGCTATCTTGATATTCTTTGGGAGAACCTAGACCATAGATACAAGAGACTGACGCCACGACAATGACATCATTCCGCTCTAAAAGGCTTGACGTCGCGCTATGGCGGAGTTTATCAATCTCGTCATTGACGCTGGAGTCTTTTTCGATATAGGTGTCCGATGAAGGCACATAGGCTTCGGGCTGGTAATAATCGTAGTAGGAGACGAAATACTCGACGGCATTATTCGGAAAAAACTCCTTAAATTCGCCGTAGAGCTGACCTGCCAAGGTCTTGTTATGGGCAATCACGAGAGTCGGTTTATTGACCTGCGCAATGACTTGGCTCATGGTGAAGGTCTTCCCAGTTCCTGTTGCGCCGTGTAAAATCTGCGCTTTTTCGCCATTTTCGATATTTTCAACGAGCTGCTCAATTGCTTGCGGCTGATCGCCTGTCGGCGAGTATTTTGAAACGAGTTCAAAGGTGTGCGTGTTGTCTTTTTCAATAGCCATAGCTTTATTATAGCAGAAAACGACCTTTCGTCCGTTTTGTATTGCTGTCAAATTTGACGGAAAATCCGTCAGAATTTTTATGAGGGAATCGAATTTTTGCAGACTACAATGGCTGTCAAATTTAACAGCCCTATTTATTCCCCTTCTGCCGATTATGATGACTGCATAGCATCTGACAGTTTGCCTCATCAGTCGCGCCACCATGACTCCAAGCCGTCACGTGGTCGGCGTCCATTTGATTTATCTTCCAAATGGTTTCCGTATGATTAAAGGCCGTATCCGTATTGCACATGGGGCAATTTGAGTTCCCGTCAGCTTTTGCTTGCTCAGTCTGCTTCGTATAGACTTTTCGTTTCACATTATCATCAAAAATTCGGACTTGTAAAAGTTCAGGATGCTGCTCTCCGCCTAGGATAAACTCATAAATTCCCTTACGTGCCTTGACAAACTCATCGCCGTAGAGTTCGCTCACGTGCCTTGCCACTTCAGTTGGATTATAAGCTATCGCATGATATTTCTGGTAAAACTCTCCCCAAGGCAAGCCTTTCATCTCGCTTTCAACCATCGTAAAGACGGAGCCTATCCAGTCAATCACACTCGTAAAATAGTTATTCAATTCGTCTATTGTCGTATCCTGACGGTGCGTCGCCATATAGCCAGAAATAGCTTCTTTTCCGCCTGCAACCCACGATAAAGCAGCTTCCAAAATATCTTGCCGTTTCACATCGCCAGAAATATAAGTCGTCCATTTCTGCAAATTCGCATTATTCGAGTTTGAAAATTGCTCTTTTGCCGCCGTAACAAAAGGCCCAGAATAAACCGCATTAAGCAACTCCTGTTCATTCAGCGGCACACCGACGATATTGATAGTCTTAAACCACTCCTTAATTTCAGACTCCGTGCCCTCACACTCATAAACTAAAATCTCGGTCTCTAAAAGCTTATTCTGGATATCCTGCGCAAGGCCTGAAAAATATTGCTCCATCCCATTGATTTTAATGGCAAATTTCCCCTTGATATAGCGCCCAAAAGACGTAATCCGCTGCTGGCCATCCAAAACCTCTAAATGCTCGTCATCAACCTTGTTAAAGTAAATCAGTCCCAGCGGATAACCCTTCAGCATCGAATCAATCACCGCCACATCCCGCTTCCCATCCGCATAAATGTAGTTACGTTGATACTCCGGCTGTATCGTCAGCTTCCCAGAAAGCCCGAAAAGACCTTTGCCTTCCAGCTCGTTATAAACGAAACCTTCCACAATCTCTTTTACAGTATAGGTTTTTAGAATTGTTTCCATGTGCATCTCCTTTTTTACGTGCTTTTTGTTAAAATATATCTATGGAAAATAATGTACAGATTCAGCTTGGTAGGTACCCTAGTCCCGAGGAGCTTAAAGCAGTACAACCATTTCTCTTACGTGGTGATGAGGTTATTTTTCTTGCAGAAAGTCGTGGTAAAGGTATAAAAACAGCTGATGTACAGATATCAGGCGTTATATGGGAAATTAAATGTCCTTCTGGAAATAGCAAACAGACAATCACTCGCCAGCTTAGACGAGCCATCAAACAGTCACCAAATATTATCATTGATTCGAGGTTTTCAAAAATTAAAGAAAAGGATTTTGAGAATCAGTTGAAGATTGATTTGAGAATTCATACGTCTATTGCCCGCCTCATCCTTATCACAAAGCAAGGAAAAATACTTGACTTAAAGAAGTAATATGCTATAATAAACTCAACAAGGGGTCGCCAGTGACTTATGCACAGGCCACCCCTTTTTTATGTCTTGTCAAAAAATCTGGTGCCTTAATAGATTGCTCCTACTAATGTTTAAGTAGCGTCTGCATTAGTTAAACTCCCTCCGTTTGGACTTTTTTGTATTAATTTTCTATTTTTGGGTATCAATATAATTTCTCCATCTACCTTTTGATACCAAAGTAATGCTTGAGACTTTACATAAGAGCTTTGATCAAAAATCATTTGGAATTTCATTTGTGGTGTTCTAAAAAGTTTATTTGTTGGATCAGACTGAATTTGAACAAATCCTCCGACCTCTCTAACGTTCTTAAAATAGACATCTTGTCCACTATACATAGAATTTTGAATTGCTGTCATCAACTCTTTGTCATCATAACTATCTTTTCTATATTCGGAAAATGAATTCGGATAGCCTAGTCCAAGTGTTAAGTTTAGTAGATATAATTCCGCGATATAATTTAGAACAGCTTCTACAGTTCCATATTTTCCATCGTCAACGCTACCATGCTTTACTTTATTATAGATAACTCGTAAGTTCATATTATCAGCATTTTTATATTGGAACGGATAGTATTTATTGACCAAACTGATATAATAAGGAATCGCAGCAACACAAGGTTCAAGCATATAAAAATCAATAACTTCGTTTATTGACTTAGCCTTGTCTTTTTTAAAATTTTTCGGAAGATTAAATTCATAAATCTGATTAAAAATTCGCTCAACCATACTGCCTAGTTTTAATATTAGCTCTTGTGTACGTGAAGAATAGATAGCTAATCCGACCTCAGAATTGAGATTAACCTGATAGGATAAATCTAAAATATCATCTTCAAATCTCAGATATTCTTGCCATGACTGAAATGCCAATCTTCTTCGTTCTTGCAAAGATGAATCATCCATTTTTTCTCCTTATTAAAATCCTAGAATACATTCGTTTTCCGTTCACGTAAGGTCTTTCTCACAGCAAACCGGTGTGAATTTCAACGCCTATTTCTGTAAAATGACCTTATTTAAGCGTCGTCTGCATTTAACTACTTCTTTCTTTTTCTGATTGAAATTCGGCGATAAACTTCCACACCATTAATTTTCGCTCCGCCCCAAGGGCGCATCATGATGTTTCCGCCTAATTGTAATTCTTGCGTAGGTGATCCTATCTCCAATTCTTCCTTCGGCGTTCTTAATGATTCCTGGGATTGAGGTGCTTGATAAGAATCCTGAAGTACGGCTGGATAATCCGTGTGTGTGTGTGTGTGTGTGTAGAATCATGAGGTTCTACAGCATTTTCACTGAGCGAATAAACTAAATCTTTGCCATCATCACCTTTTCTGAAAGCGACAATCTCAAACTGCTCTGGACTATATTTATCCAAAAAACTAATCGGCACACCCATCACACCATCGTAATCAGAGGGAATTGCATCTGTGAAAGGCACCTCAATCGCATCATAATTATCGTAATGGTCATAAGCCTCTTTTCCACAAATTTCTTTGTGCTTAGAAAATTTCAGATTATCTTCCATCGTCATCAGCGATAAAGGTTGGTGACGTCTGCCGTGGTCAATGTTGGTGAACCATCGCACTCCCTTGATGCGTAAATACTTTTCACCTTTTTCTCCAATTCTTGAGCCTGCTGCTGTGATTGGATATTCATCAGGAACACGAAATTCCCTATCTCCACTATGAATAGAAGAGCCTAGCCAAAGTTGATTTGCAGCAATCAAAGGAAAAGTCTCTTTGTATGTGATAGCATTCATATTCCCAATAATCGTGAAACTTTTATCCGCTTCCACAATCCACGCGAGAAACTCGCGAAAAAGTGAAAAGGGTGGGTTTGTGATGATAAAATCTGCCTCGTCACGCAGTCGCTTGACTTCATCACTCCTGAAATCACCATCGCCTTCCAGATAGTCAAACTCCAGGTCATCAATATCAATTTTCCCGTCCCCCGTGATGTCCTTAGGCTCAAGCGTAAAAATCTTCCCATTGGCATGCGTTTTCACAGGATCAAACTTTGGCGATTCCTCCTCAAAAAGAGAAAGCTGCATGGGTGTGTTGATAGCCTTACTATCTTGCGCATAGCTTGTCGAAATCAGCTTTTTCAGCCCAAAAGCCGTGAAATTCTGGGCAAAATACTTGGTGAAATTGCTCCACTCAGGGTCATCACAGGGCAAAAGCATCGTCTTCCCCCGAAAAACATCTGGATCATACTCCAGATAAGCATTCATCTCTTTTTCAATATCCACCCACTGCGTGTAAAACTCGTCGTTCTTTGCTTTCTTCGCCGCCGAGAGATTTTTATTAGGCATCCAGACTTCCTACAGCAATCAGGCAACGAAGATTGTGTGTTACTGTGTAACACACAAAAGGGTACCCTTTTGCACTTTCTATCTTATTTTCTTAGCTTTATTATACCATTTTCCCTACGAAAAAACCGCTATCTAGCGGTTCCACTCACTTTCTGCTTCCACCACGCACTTCACTCACAAAGTCAATCAGCGCACGCTGATCTGCTAGACTGATTTGACCGATAATTTTCCTCACTTTAATGCTTGCTTTCTCAAAATAGCGCAAGTTTCCAGTATCTCCCCAGCTTGGCTAGATCAACCAAAGCATCAAATCCAAATCCCTTTTCGAGAATATGCCATTCAATTATCTAAAACTCACCTTCATCTTCTTTCCCATGGCTTGTGCGATTTCAGCCAAAGTGTTAAAAGATACATTCATCGTCCCATTTTCAACCCGAGCAATAGTCGATTGCGGTTTTCCCACAATATCAGCAAGTTCACGTTGTGTTAGGCCTTCAGACTCGCGAAGCTGCATCAAAGCCACCGCCGTTTCCAGACGTTCTCCTTCTGTTTCAAGGAGCTTCGCAGTCTCTTCATCTTTTTGATAATCTTGATATAACGCATCAAACGATTTAGTTTTCATTTTCTTCCTCCAAATATTTCATTCTCAAACGTTCCCCCCGCTCAATCTCTGAACGTGGCGTTTTTTGTGTCTTTTTTGTAAAACCATGAGTAATCATATAATAATCACCTATAACATGAAAATATATGGCTCGTTGAATGTTATTCGAAACCTTAGAACGTAATTCATAGAGATTTTTAGAAATTTTCTTCACCCATTTCATTTTAATGGCAACCTCCAACCCATACGTTTCAGTTTTATGAATCATTTCCAACACTTTTACGCGATCCTTGAGTGGTAATTGAGCCAGAAAATTCTCAAAATCACTCTGTTCGCCTGTTGATAAATAATCAAAAAAAGCTTTCTTCATGATTATATCATAGCATATCCGCTATCAAAAATCAATCAGAAGCTATCAAACATATGAAATTCACCCACTGATCAAATCTCTCCCCCGGTACCGCCAGAGGCTGACAACCTTCAGCGCCACGGCAATCACAAGCACCAGAATCAGCGTACTCCAGACAAGCTTATCCACCGGCAAACGCGGAATGTAGTAGAAAATATTGAGATGGAGAAGAGCCTTCGGGAGTTTCAGGAGACTCCCAAAGAGGCTGAGGAAGAAAATCAGCCCAATATAGACCCAGATGAGGGCTGATAATCGAGGGAGGAAGGCTTGGAGCAAGGCTAAGAGCGAGAGAATGAAGAAAATCGCGAAGACCCAGACCATGGCAGGCCCCATGACTTGTCCAAAATTCAGAAGAATGCTTGTTTTATTGCCAGCCTGTGCAAGATAGACGCCAAGCCCGCCGATAAATTGCCCGATGATACCCAGCACCGTTGCCGTCACGATATAGGTCAGGAAAATTCCGACCCGTGAGACTGGCAGCGCGTAAATCTGCTCGAGACGCGACTTGCGTTCTTCGCCCGTCATGCGGATGAAGCTCGTGATGACAAGGCAAGCAGTGAAAATCGCGATGACCATGTAAATCGTGCCCGCAAAGCTTTGAATTTCCTGCTTCGCCGTCGTGCCAGTAATCTGGAATATGGCTATATAAGTCGAGTTACTCGAGATGAAGCTCCCCATCTGACCAAACATCGAGCCATAGACAAAGCCCAAAAGGAGGATTCCCGCCAGCCAGCCGAGGATAGCATTGCGTTGCTGGCGCAGGACAAGCCCAGGAATGCTGAGAAGAGACTTTGGTGCATGGTCTTTCCCTTGCCCCGCCTGGACATAGCCCGCATTCGTGTCGCGATGCGTTTCCAAAAGATAAGCCACGACGACAAGGGTCAAGGCAAGGAGAGTGCTTGCGACGACTGGCCACCAGGTCTCGTTACTATTATAAACCTTGGTCAGGTAGCTCCAGGTCAGCGGATTCCAGGCACCAGCCATGGGATTTTTGATGTCAGTCCCCATGCGAATGATGTAAAGAAGCCCCATGAGACCAAAGGTCGCCCCTTTTGCCGAGCCTGCCTCGACAAAAAGTTGCGCAAAGACGAGGGCAACAATGCCCCAGAGAAAACCTTGTGCGCCAATGGTGAAACCATAGAGGAGGTTCGAGCTGAGCGAAGTCATGCCTGTGATTTGCTGCGCATAAAGGCTCATGCCAAGCACAAGGCTAATCACCAGCTGCAAGATAAAGGTTTCGATGACAACTGCGGTGGTCGTCGCGAGTTTTCCGACTTGAAAACTCCTAAAAAGCTCAGCAATCCCCGTCTCCTCATCGCCCCGTGTGCGGTTAATCACGTAAATGACGGCAACGATGGAGAAGACGATAACCGTGAGAAGCCCCATCGTCTGACTAAAGAGCTGGGCAAGGCCAAAGCTACTGCCTTTGGGTGCGAGATTAGGCCCAAAGAGACCTGTCATGGCAGGGTTCGCAAACATGGCTTTCATGCTGGCCGCTGTGGCAGGAGAATTTACCGCGTTTTCAAACTTTGAAGCGCCTGAGGCCACGTAGCCCACGACGGCGACCACCCAGATGAGGAGCTTGATCCAGTCGCGCTTTATGAGGGCACGCAGCATGCCCGTAGTATTTTTTAAGTTTTGCATTTAAGATACTTCTTTCTATTCATTAATTGAACTTCAAGCGTCAGCGTGTCGTGTCGCTACTTAACGAGCGGCTTTGAACAACGTTCAAAGTGAATGTACCACTTGTTGCGTTACGAACGATACGCTCTCCGACGCTTTCCGTATCCTAATTCCGCGCATCATTGGCATTATCATAGTGGTGCATGAAGAGTTCTTCAAGGCTTGGTGGGGTGGTCTCTAACTTCACGATGCCAAGGCTTGTCAGTTGTTGCATGACGACTTGCATTTGATTGCTATCGACTTGGAAAGTGGCTTTATTGCCATCTTGCGTAAAGTCAAAAACTCCTGTAATTTGGGCGAGGGGTGCGGGATCAGCGGACGTTTCGACTTTGACCGTATCGCGCGTGAAATGACGTAAATCATCCAGCGTGCCATAGTCCACGATTTCGCCAGCTTTGATAACGGCGACCTTGTCGGCGAGTTTCTCGACCTCAGAGAGGATGTGAGAAGAAAGGAGAATCGACTTGCCTTGGGCTTTGAGCGCCTGCACTTCTTCTTGAAAAATGGCTTCCATGAGGGGATCCAGACCACTCGTCGGTTCGTCGAAAATGTAGAGGTCCGCTTCGCTTGCAAGCGCTGCGATGAGGGCGATTTTCTGGCGATTGCCTTTGGAGTAGCTGCGCGCTTTTTTCTTGGGGTCGAGCTCGAATTTCTTGATGAGTTCGTCGCGTTTGCCAGGAATTTGCTTGCCATGGAGCTTCAAAAACAGATCGATAATCGCGCCACCCGTTAGGTTTGGCCAGAGATAGACGTCACCAGGCACGTAGGCAATGGCTTTGTGGATGTCAATGGCGTCACTCCAGACGTCTTTGCCAAAGATTTTCGCCTCGCCGCCGGACTTTTTGATAATGCCTAAAAGCGTGCGAATCGTGGTTGATTTGCCGGCACCATTTGGCCCCAAGTAGCCTAAGACTTCACCGGCGTTGATTTCAAAATTCACGTTTTTAAGTGCTTGAAACTTGCCAAAATTCTTCGATAAGTTCTTCACTTCTACTACATTTGTCATAATATTTTCCTCTCGAAAATGAACTCTTATTTAATTACGAGTTCATTTTAATCTTTTAATTTTCCTTTGTCAAGCAAAAATGTACTAAAAAATAAAAAAAGTTCATTTTGAACTATTTTTATTGACAGAGTTCACGAAAAGTATTAAAATAATCCTATGGTTACACAAAGTGAAAAGAAAAAGGCAAGGGTGCTGGAAGTCACGGAAGAATTCCTGAAAACCCGCGCCATCAATGAATTTACGATGGACGAGGTTGCTGAAAGTGCTGAAGTCTCGAAGGTCACGATTTTCAAGTATTTCGGTTCAAAGGACGCGCTGGTCAACCAAATCATGAAGCAATCACTTCTCACCATGGTCGATAAAATGCGCGAGATTATCCACTCCACGCTTCATTACGAGGACATGTACCGCGCCATGACGTCGCTCAAGGTCGATGAGATGGACAACATGACCCCACAATACACGGCGAATATCCTGACGCAATTTGCGCAGAATCCGGAGTTTTTTGATGTCGATAGTCGGCAGATGCAGCGCGAACTCACGAACGCCATTTTCGCGAAAGGCCGCGAAGAAGGCAAGATTGACCCGAAATTTTCTGATGAGGAGCTTGATGCGCTGGTTACGATTTTTGATGAAGGCTTGCGGCACGTCAACATGGATATGGCTTGGGTTAATGAACATTCGGAGAATCTGACGCAAATGTTTTTGAATGCGGTCGCCAAGCATTAATTTCACTATTCAACTTAAAAAGCTTATAATGAATATATGCAACTAACAATTTCAGATGAACTATTACCCACTCTCCCCCAAAATGCACACTTTGTCTTAGATTTCGACCACTCCTGCTCTCGTGAGAACCCAGCTTGTGATTGCTGCGGCATCTCCCAGTATCGGCTTGTGGCTGTCTCCAATGTTCCAGAAGCCTTCGACCTTGAGATTTCCTCAAACATTGGTCCTATCTATTTTCAAAGCTGGGCTAAGTTTTATCTGGACCAGAAAATGACCTTACGAAAAGAAAACGCCATTCTCAACCTTGTTGGAGAATCTGGCGTTATCGCAAGTAATATTTTAATTGACGATGAAACTCAGGCCTTCGCTTGAGTTTTTGATTCCAAATAGACCATGAGAATACTCACATCGCTTGGGTTCACGCCCGAGATGCGTGAGGCCTGTCCCAGTGTCTCAGGCTGGATTTTCTTAAATTTTTGTCGCGCTTCCGTGGCAATACTATCCAGTGCATCCCAGTCCATGTCCACAGGGATTTTCCATGTCTCGAGACGTTTCATCTTCTCGACCTCAGCCATGGACTTCTTAATATACCCTTCATAGGTAATCTCAGTCTCCAGCAATTCCTGTACTTCCCGTGCCACAGGCTCGCCACCAATCAATTTCAAAATCGTTTCATAATCAATTTCTGGGCGTTTCAAGAGGTCATTGGCAGTCACAGCATCTTTCAATGGCGCGATACCCAGTTCCCTCAAAACAACATCAGAATCCCCAGGTTTCACTTTCGCATTTTTTAATCGTACCAATTCATCTTCAAAAGCCTGTTTTTTTGTCTGGAAAATAGTCCAACGCTCATCATCCACGAGCTCCACTTCACGTCCTATTTCAGTCAATCGCATATCCGCATTATCATGGCGCAAAATCAAGCGATATTCAGCCCGTGACGTCAAGAGACGGTATGGTTCATTCGTCCCTTTCGTCACCAAATCGTCAATCAAAACACCAATATAAGCCTCGGAGCGTTTCAGAATCAAAGGCTCTTTCCCCAGTACTTGCCTCGCCGCATTGATTCCTGCAATCAAGCCTTGCCCCGCTGCTTCTTCATAACCTGAAGTGCCATTCGTCTGCCCCGCGCTGAAAAGTCCAGCGATGAGCTTCGTTTCAAGACTCGCTTTTAGCTGATGCGGTTTGATCATATCATACTCAATCGCGTAGCCTGGGCGCATCATCTTAGCATGTTCAAGCCCCGCAATCGTCTTCAAACTTTCAAACTGCACATCTTCAGGCATCGACGTCGAATAATCCCCGACATAAACCTCATCCGTGTGACGTCCTTCAGGCTCCAAAAAGATCTGGTGTCGAGGTTTATCCGCAAAACGCGTAATTTTATCCTCGATGGAAGGGCAATAACGCGGCCCCACTCCTTTCACAATGCCAGAAAATAAAGGCGCCCGATCGAGATTCGCTCGCAAAATCGCATGCGTATTTTCATTGGTATAGGTCAACCAGCATGGAATCTGATCGCTCAGATAATCCTCATCCCGCGTTAAAAAGCTAAATGCATGAGGCGTCTCATCCCCAGGTTGAATCTCTGTCTGGTCATAGTCAATCGTCGAACCCAAGACACGCGGCGGTGTTCCCGTCTTGAATCGTCCGATTTCAAATCCGAGCATCTTCAAATTATCCGCAAGTCCCACTGAAGGTACGGTATTAT
This sequence comes from Streptococcaceae bacterium, assembly GCA_031253335.1. Classification (GTDB taxonomy): domain Bacteria; phylum Bacillota; class Bacilli; order Lactobacillales; family Streptococcaceae; genus Lactovum. Next base: position 9,610 of record JAIRWF010000011.1, on the reverse strand, counting down.
TTGGTCCTGAGCTATATTTCAACTCGCCAATGATAATCTCACCACGCAAAGCAGTACCTGTCGTTAAGATCACCGTTTTTGCACCATAAAAAGTCCCAGTTGCTGTCCGCACGCCAAGCACTCGTGCATCCTCAACCAAGAGTTCCTCTACCATCCCTTGACGAAGTGTCAGATGTTCTTGTACTTCAACCGTCGCTTTCATATTTTCTTGGTAGAGAGTTTTATCTGCTTGCGCACGCAAAGCACGTACTGCGGGGCCTTTCCCGGTATTTAACATTTTCATCTGGATATAGCTTTTATCAATGTTCTTTGCCATCTCGCCACCCAGCGCATCAATCTCACGCACCACGACGCCTTTTGCAGCGCCACCCACTGATGGGTTACAAGGCATAAAAGCAAGCATATTAAGGCTAATCGTGATAAGCAGGGTCTCACAACCCAAGCGTGCCGAAGCGAGAGCTGCCTCACATCCAGCATGTCCCGCGCCTACCACAATTACATCATAAGATTCCTGAAAATTCATTTTCTCCACCCTAATTTTGTCAAAAAATAAGGCCAAGCCGAAAAAAGTATCTTACTTTTTTCAATGCTTGACCATTGATGAAGTTATTATAGCAAATTTTCTACAGAGCGTCAAACACTTCCACCGCATCACCTAGATAGGTCGCACTTTTAGGAATTTGCGCTACAGGATCTCGATTTATCGCTAAAACATCCGCCTGAGGAGTCGCATATTGAATCAAAGCCGCAAAAGGATAGACTTTAAAAGTCGTCCCGACTATCACAACCAAATCTGCTGTCTGCAAGGCGTTAATGGCGCGTGAGATATTTTCGGGAGCGATTTGCTCATCGTAGAAAACGACATCAGGCCGGATAATTCCTCCACAGTTTTTATGTAAATAGGAGTCTAAGAATTCCTCTGTGGCCACCGCCTGCCCACACTTTTCACAGTGATTCGTCGCAATCGTGCCATGAAATTCAACCAGATTTCTCGTGCCTGCTTTTCCATGCAAGCCGTCAATATTTTGCGTGATGACCGTTGCAGGGGCCATTTTTTCATGAATCACATTCGGCTTCGCCTCTTCATGATAGAGTTGTTTGATAAAAGCATACCAATCGTCCGTGTCATATAGTAGCGCACGATGCGAGAGTAAATATTCAGGTTCTTTGAGACCTGACGTCGTATAAATACCTTCCATGGAGCGATAATCAGGAATTCCAGAAGGAGTTGATACGCCAGCTCCCGTGAGATAAACCACATTTTCAGCCCCACGAATTTTTTGAAGCACTTCTTCTTTTTCCATTTTTCCTCCTAAATAATTGTCACAATGACGAGACCAACAAGCGTCATGACCACTAAAAAGCAGGCATTTGACAGCAAGAAATACTTAACAAAACCTGCTGCTTCGTGGTGCGACTGCATGCGGATGACTTTATAGGCGATAAGCGTCGCCATACTTGCAAAAAAGGTCCCGATACCTCCCACATCAGCCCCCAAAACGACAGATATACCATGCGTTGTAAAAGGCGAAATCAAGACGCTTGAGGAAATATTGCTGATAAATTGACTCACGACCACAGTTGATAAAAAGGTCGATTGCACACCATTTGCTACTGCATGAATCGTGTGCGTGATCCAAGTAATATCCACAATATTCCCCACAATCAAAAAGAAACAAATAAAAGTCAAAAGCAAATGATAATCAACATGACGGAAACATTTCGGCCGATAAATTGCAATGACCACGACCACGAAAGCGGTTGCCCAGATGTATGGGAAAGCATTGAAAACTGAAAGCGCCATAACAAGGAGCAAAGCTACAAAAATAATCGTACGCCGCTTCTTGAACTCCTGGACCTCTGTTTTAACTTTAATCGGTTCCTTATCAATCAAGAAAATAGCCAGATTTAAGACGACGAGTCCTGAAAACCATAAAAGTCCTGTCGCCATCATAAAATGGAGAGTCGGGATATGATAAAAACTATACAAATAAAGATTATGCGGATTCCCAAAGGGAAAAAGGCTCGAGCCCAAATGACAGGCGGGTAAGATAAACGCCGCTCCCAGATAAACCGACCGCCGATTTTCAATGTGCCGTGTAATCAGCATATAAAGCGGCAATACTGTTAAAATCGTCAAGTCATTCGTAAAGAAAATGGCGAGGAAAAAAGTGAGATTCGTTGTAAAGCGCACCAGCTGTCGCGTGTTTGCAGAGCGCTTGACTAAAGTCTCTCCCAGAAAAGTCAAAAGGCCCGTTGAGCGAAAACCTTCAATGACGAGCATAATGCCAAAAACCGTAAAAATGACTTTGTAATCAAAAAAGCGTGTCGTAAAATGCGCGCGCCCAAAAATGACAAAGAGCATCGCTAGGATAAAAGACACCAAAAAAACCTTATCTCGAATAAACCACTCGAAAAAACGACGGAGTGGCGATTGAGGAGACGGCTGATGTAAAAGCTGTTGTTCCATATGAAAGCGCTGTCTTTATTATATCATTTGATCTCTAAAAGTAAACAAAAAATCTCCCGTTGGAGATTTGATTTTTTGAAAAATTCTACAAGTTAATCCACTTTGACAATCCAGCCCTCTGGGGCTTCGACGTCGCCAAATTGAATGCCAGTCAACTCTTCATAGAGTTTTGTCGTAATAGGCCCCGCTTCGGTCTCACTATAAAAAACATGATGCTTATCTTTGATGTCAATAGCACCAATCGGCGCAACCACGGCAGCTGTCCCACAGGCACCGGCCTCCGCAATATCATCCAATTCGTCGATTTTGATGGTTGTCTCGGCGACTTTAAGTCCCAAACGATGCTCCGCCAACCAAAGCAGACTGTATTTCGTAATGGATGGGAGAATCGAAGGCGATTTCGGCGTCACAAAGGTGCCATCTTTCGTAATCCCAAAGAAATTCGCAGAGCCCACTTCTTCTATCGTGGTGTGTGTGGCGGGATCGAGATAAATGACATCGGAGTAGCCTGTATGGTGCGCATTTTGCCCAGGAATGAGACTTGCGGCATAGTTTCCCCCGACTTTCGCGGCACCTGTTCCGTGTGGCGCTGCACGATCATAATCATAAGAAACAACAAAATTCGTTGGTTTGAAACCGCCCTTGAAATAGGGCCCTACTGGCATCGCAAAGACGGTAAAGATATATTCTGGAGCAGGTTGCACCCCGATGACGGGACCGACACCAATTAATAATGGTCGGATATAAAGCGTTGCACCTGTACCATAAGGGGGCACATAGTCTTCGTTTGCTTTTGCGACTTGGACGACAGCATCCACAAATTTCTCAGTAGGAACTGGCGCCATCATCAGGCGTTCAGCTGTTTTTTGTAAACGTGCCGCATTTTGGTCGGGACGAAAAAGCTGAATGTGTCCGTCTTTGGTGCGGTAAGCTTTCAGCCCTTCAAAACCTTGTTGTCCATAGTGCAGGCTTGGTGAGCTTTCAGAAATATGCAAGGTCGCATCATCCGTGAGTTCACCGTCATCCCATTTCCCATCTTTAAAATGGCTAATATATCGAAATGGAAGTTTCATATAGTCAAAGCCTAAATTGTTCCAATCTAAATCGACTGTCATAAATCTCTCCTTTTATGAATATGACTAAAAGTATAGCGCAGTTTTCTCAAAAATGCAAGAAATTGTAGTAAATTGTCTGAAAATTAGCCCAACATAGATTTTACCGGCTCAAAACTTCTTCGATGAATGGGTGTAACCCCCAATTTGTGAAGAGCTTCCAGATGTTGCTTTGTGCCGTAGCCTGCATTTTGTGTAAATCCGTAGCCAGGGTACTCTTCATCATACGCACGCATCAGCTCATCCCGATAAACTTTCGCCACAATCGACGCCGCTGCAATGCTCAAGGACGTCGCGTCCCCGTGGATAATTTTTGTCTGCGCAACAGCCACATTAAGTGTCATCGCATCTATCAATAAGTGCTCAGGATCCACTTCAAGGCTAGCCACAGCAGCTAACATTGCCAATTTCGACGCTTCATAAATGTTGACTTCATCAATCTTTTGAGGCGAAATAACGCCAATCCCAAATGACACCGCTTTGTCCCTGATTTCTTGCGCCATAGCCGCGTGTTTTGCTTTGGGGACTTGCTTCGAATCATTTAGTCCCATAATATGGCAATTGACAGGTAAAATAACAGCCGCTGCAACGACTGGGCCAGCAAGGGGACCGCGCCCGACTTCATCAATTCCAGCGATTTTCTCTACACCATTTCTGTAAAGGTCTTTTTCATAAGCGAGCATTTTGTCAAGCCGTGCTTCTTCTGCTGCTTCAGCGTGCAAAGCTTTTTGGCGTCTGTGGACAGCCAATTGCACCCCTTTTCGCGGGTCGTCAGCAAATGTCATAAGCTCATCAGATTTTGCTCTAGCTATCCGCTCTGACAATTCTTTAATGGATGTCATCTAAGCAGAACCTTCCTAATTTCCCACTTCTAACGGCGTTCAAAAATTGCTGATAAAAGCGGTCATAGTCATCTCGAAAGCCCAATTTCTCAGTCAGCTGGACAACCAACTCAGGAATATCAACGGTCAGCTCTGACAGCTTGTAAAAATCCTGCAAACGCTTGTCATAATGCCTTGTAAAATAGCGCAGACCCCAAATCACAACCTCATCTTGCGGAACAATATCTTCTTTAATCGCACCCGTCAAAGCAAGCTTCAGACCCACCTCAGGATCTTCAAACTTCGGCCAGAGAATTCCCGGCGTATCTAAAATTTCAAGCTCAGGATTGCTCCGAATCCATTGTTGTGACTGCGTGACACCTGGCTTATTGCCTGTACGCGCCGATTTCTTCCCTGCGAGAGAATTCAGCAAGGTGGATTTTCCCGCATTGGGAATCCCAATGACCATGGCTCGTAAGATCGTGTTTTGAATCCCTTTTTCAGCGTTGCGCGTGAGTTTATCAGATAAGAGAACTTTCGCTGCTGCCACTATCTTTTTCGCCACACTATTTTCACGAGCATCCACCGCAAGCGCTTGCAGACCTATCTTAGCAAATTCTGCAATCCAGGCTCCCGAATTCTCCGCCAAATCTGCCTTTGCTAGCACCACAAGCCGTGGCTTCTCGCCAAGTACCGCGTCCAGCATAGGATTGCGTGACGAAAGAGGAAGCCTCGCATCCACGACTTCTATCACGAAATCCACATATTTCAAATTTTCCTGTACCTGGCGCTTGGCTTTTGCCATGTGTCCTGGGTACCACTGAATAGTTGGCATTATTTTATTATAACATAAGCATACTTCTATTTCCGCTTCGCTGCGCGCTTACCGAGATAGACACACTGACAAACCATCATTTCTTTTTCTTGACAAAAAACTAGAAAAAGATTATTATATAGCTTATAAGCAATATAGTTATTTTCTAAATAAAACTCTCATCAAAAAACTACGTCCTAATAAAGACCCACATACTCTCTACTGAAAGGAAAAATCATGTTCTCCCCTCAAAAATTAACTGAACAACGTGAAGCTCTACACCTGAGCAAATACGCCCTTGCTAAGAAGTTAGACATTTCCTATGCGTCTTATTTTGCTTGGGAAAAAGGCAGCAAACAGCCCAATCAAAAAAACCTTTATAAATTGGCTGAAATCCTGCACGTGAACCTACTTTACTTTGAAGAAGGATCTGAAATTCTCACCAACTATCTGCAACTAACCAAAGATCGCCAACAAAAATCCATTAACTTTGTGACAAAGGAGCTAGCAGAGCAGCGCCAGGGTCTTCACCTTATTTCAGAACCCACTTACGCATATCATGTTTATCAGAAACTCTCGGCTGGTGTGGGGCTTTCCTACGATGAGACAGAACGTGATTATGACACGGTGTATTACAACAAAGAAATCCATCACGAAATGGCCTCTTGGATTTCAGGAGACTCCATGGAGCCGCGTTATCACGATGGGGACGTTGCTCTTTTGGCCTTTGCGAGCTTTGACGATGGGCAAGTTTATGCTATAGATTGGGACGGAAATACCTATATCAAAAAAGTTTACCAGGAAAAAGAAGGCCTTCGCCTCGTTTCTCTCAACCCAAAATACTCAGATAAATTTGCGCCTTATGAGGAAGATGTGCGTATTGTCGGTAAAGTCATCGCTAGTTTTACCCCTTTGGAGGAAAGCCATGGTCCACTTTAATTATGATATTGAGCCCCACCACGATATTGCCTTTATTGATATGAAATCCTTCTATGGCTCCGTGGAATGTATCTTACGCGGTCTTGATCCTTTGCGCACCTCCCTCTGCGTCATGAGCCAAAATGCAAATTCACAAGGCTTGATTCTTGCTGCTTCTCCTGTTTTCAAACGTATCTTTGGAAAATCAAATGTTGGACACTCAATGGATCTCCCTTTTCATCCCAAAACACGAAAATTCAATTATAAAACCGCGGAGCGTTTAGGACTTCCCACAGATCCATCTTATATTCAGTTCATTGAAGCATGGGCACAACGCACCATTCTCGCTAAGCCGCAAATGGCACAATATATCGCCTATAACCTCAAAATTCAAACGATATTCTCAAACTACGCAGCACCAGAGGATATTTGGACTTATTCTATTGATGAGGGCTTCATCGACCTCACCTCTACTCTCAACTACTGGGTCCCAGATAAACACCTATCCCGTGCAGAAAAGCTGGATATTATCAGTTGCATGATTCAGCACGACATATACAAAGAAACGGGAATCTATTCCACAGTGGGTATGTCCAATAGCAATCCACTTCTTGCTAAACTCGCTTTAGATAACGAAGCCAAGCATAATGTGTCCATGAGAGCCAACTGGTCCTATGAAAATATCCCAGAGAAAGTTTGGGAAATTCCAAATTTAACAGATTTTTGGGGAATTGGCTCTCGCACAGCCAGGCATTTGCAAAAAATAGGCATTTTCACCATCAAGGAATTAGCCCACGCAAACCCAGACATTCTAAGAAAAAAACTGAAATCTTACGGCGTCCAGCTCTGGTTTCATGCCAATGGAATTGATGAAAGCGATGTGCACCATGTTTATCGGACAAAAACTCACGGTATGGGCTCATCTAAAGCACTTCCAATAGCCTATAGCAATTTAGGAGCCATCCAGCTAATATACCGCGAAAAAGCGACCGAACTCGCCAAGCAACTTTTTAATACCGGAAAAATGGCAACAACTGTATCTATCTCGATTATCTATGATAAAAAAGAAAAGAAAAGGTCAGATCATATCCAAAAACATATCTTAGCGACGAACCGCACACAAGAATTAGTCGATGTAGTTTTAGAACTCCTCCAAAAAAAGTATCAATCAGGTGCTGTCAAAAAAATCGTAGTTCGCTATTCAGGACTCGTATCTGAAGGAGGATATCAACTCTCTCTCTTTGAAGATAGCCAAAAAGTGGAGCGTGATTTTAAGTTGCAAACAGCCCTCCAAAGTATTGAAAACCAATTTGGTCCATTAAGTCTCATGCGCGCCAGCAATTTACGAAAAGAGTCTCTCGTTCGCTGGGAGAAAACTTTAATCGGTGGGCACAGTGCCTAAGATTGCCGTTACGTAGTCAGGCAAAAAGCTAAATTTTTAGAACAAATCCGACAAAAATATCATGCAAGAACATGTCAATCGCAATTACTTACCCTACCAAAGCGCTGCAAATTATCAAGATGGTGGTATGAAAAAATGGATGGGTTTTATGATGAATGAACACATAGACGCTCTCAGTGATTTTCATGACACCATTGACTTTTTGGATGCACTTACTTTCACACAAAAAACAACTATCCTTACACACCTCTACGCTCAGCAAATACCTGCAGAGTTTAGCTATCGAGAAGGAAAAAAAATAATGCAATTTCAAGGGATACTGACAGATATCATAGGCTCTGACCTTATCGCCAAAAACAAAAACAAGTATAAGCGTTTTGCACTCAACGCACTATGCCTCATCAGTCCCCTAGAATTAGAGGAATAACTATGACAGGTCGTAATTTTAAGCGAAATGAATATCAATTTGATTACTTCAGCGAAAACTTTTATCAACTTGAACAAGATTATAATCGTTTGACGAAGTCCGATGAACCTTTTTTTGCTATCGTTGATTCCATTTTAGACTTTATCATTGAAAATCATAAAAATTATTTTAAGTTGCCCGCTCACCTGACCACTCTTCAGCAAGACTGCTATTTCCAATTTAAAATTCAATACGCTGAAGAAAAAGGCCTGATCAAAAAAATTGTTTATCAGGGAATTAAAAATTGACATAACTTTTATGATGTCAATTCTCCTTTGTTCCTAAATTTTCCAAAATCAGTAAAAGCCTGCGCTCCGACCAGACGATACAGAATAAAATCAAGCTCCAACCGAGTAAGATTAAACTATGGAGTAATTCGCCTTTGGGTGTTTTTGTAATAAAGACGCGCCGTGGACTATCTTTCTCGACCCAAACTTGAAGGTTCTCGCCTCTTTTCCCGTAATTATCCAACAATTTACCAATCGGGCGCTCAATAAAAGCTCGTCCACCAAAGGAATAGCTCAACGCTAAGTCATCTGCGTCTTTTCCTGGATCATGAACAATCGTCGCAGTGACCTCTGCTTTGGGTGCGCGATGGTCTTGAATAAAGCCCCATCCCGTCACAGCACCCGCTGCAAAAAGCCCCAATGCCACAATCCAGATGACAATGCGCATAACCAGCTGCAAACGCGGATGAATTTTCATGTATTTAGTATAGCATTTTGTGGCTCCGTTTTCAAAAGAAAGTATTAAAGACCTTGATATTTAGCCGGCTTAGACTATCAACTCCTACTCCTAACAAATCTTAAGATGTTACAACAAGCCTTAAAAAGTCTTGCTTTTTATGTTACTGTACATCTGAAACCATTCTTTGCAATGACAAACTGTCTATGCGATAGAGGAGCTTCACATCAAATGCTCGAAGTTGAAAACTATTACATTTTAATTCTGCCACACTTAAAGATACGTTGCCGCAACATATAACCTCTCTCCCACCATACCAAAAAATCCCAACCCTAAGGTTGAGATTTCGTGCAATTTGTATAATCTAGCTTACGCTGTGACAACTTTCGTCGCAGGCGTTACCGTCACAAGTGCTGTTTGACTGACGACATCTCCAGTGTATGGATCTGTGAAGCTATAAACAACAGGGTAAACGCCGGCCTTACTGCTTACAACAGTACCAGCTACCGTGATGGCTGAAGCTGGTACCGCATTGCCTTCAGAGTCTGTTGCACTCACAAACGCACTCGCTGCACGATAGGCTTGACCGACTACCAAGGTCGTGTTCGTCACCTTAAGGGACTCGCTACCTGTCGTCTTATTCGTCACAACCGCTTCTGCGATGTTGGCAGCACTTGCAGTGCCTTTAGCTTGTACAGTCCAAAGGGCTGTTTGTGTCACCGTGCTACCATCTGAGTCTGTAAAGCTAAATTGGATGGCATAGGTACCAGAGTGCGTTGGAATGACCGTACCCGTATAGGTTACCGTACTCAAATCTACAGTTGAGCCATTTGAGTCTGTCGCAGAGACAAGTAAGCTGGATGGCTTAAAGGCCGTCCCATTGGCAACAGTTTGATTCGTAACGCTAATACTGCCTGTGGCTG
>JAIRWF010000023.1 GCA_031253335.1 Streptococcaceae bacterium | reverse complement strand
CCGCAGCACAGCGAGAGGGCACTTATATTGAGCAGACTCGGAAAACAGACATAATCGTCGCCGGTCATCTCGAAAAAAGCGGCACATATACAAATGACATGACCCGAAGAGTATATGCGGCGGAGGGACTTTCTCCTACTCTGCATACGATGCAAGGCGGCGGGCAAGAGCCAAAAATCCTCATGCCCCAGGTAAGCCGGGAAAACGGGAAACGTCAAGTAACGCATACTGAGAGTGATGTGGTGCCTACCGTACTTGCGACGCAATATAAGTCAGGCGACACGCAAGCCAAAGTAGTCATTCCTGTCTTAACGCCGGAACGTGATGAAAAGCGGCAAAACGGCAGGCGCTTCAAAGAGAATGGAGAAGATATGTTTACGTTGACGGCACAAGACCGTCATGGCATAATGATAAAAAACAACAGTCCGCATACTCCGGCACTTGAGGCGCGCCACGGAGACAATATCAGCTTTCAGCCCAAAGCGAGGGGTTCCGTGAGGAAGGGCTATAGCGGTACAGTTGCTACCCAGCCTGATGGAGTGCTTGTTGGAACGCGAATCAGAAAACTGACGCCAAGAGAATGTTGGCGTCTGCAAGCCTTCCCTGACTCAGCCTTTGACGCGGCTCAAGCTGTCAATAGCGACAGTCAGCTTTACAAACAGGCAGGAAATTCTGTAACAGTATCGGTCATCCGAGCGATTGGGGAAAGATTGGAATAAAAAACCGATAGCCTTAAAGTTATCAGTCTTCTTCGTTAACCCTTGTCTTCTTTGTTAGGGCAGAAAAATTATTCAAAAAGCGCATATAATCTTGCTTTGCGTTCAAGATTCTTAAAACGAATACCCGATCGTCCGTCACCGTATAGAAAGCCAAGTACTGGTCCAATATTAACATCTTTACTTCATACTTTGGATTGATTTTGCGTCCGATTTTTCTGTCTAAGCTGACGCCGACGCCGGGACTCGTTTTCAAAATCTTAATCCCTGTCACGATTTTCGAGACAGTTGCTTTAGCGATGCCTTCAGAATAAAAATTCTCGGCGATATAGTCGTGGATGTTGTCTAAATCTTGAGTGGCTTCACGGATATATTTCAGCTCTCGTTCCATTTTGCCTCCACCTCACTGGCATCCACGAAATCCCCAGCCTCTAAGCTCTTGAAAGCTTTACCGATTTCCGTTTTTAGCTCCGCATAGACCCTTTCGGCTTCTTCGTCGTAGACAGCGAAAGGCAGAGCGTTTTCTTCGACTGTCCGCGCCAAAAAATGGTTCAAGGCTAATGTCATATCAATATTGTTTGCCCGGAAAATCTCCTTGGCTTTCGCGACGATGTCCGCATTACTTCTAAAGCTCACTTGAGTGTTTTTTGCGTTAGGGTTCATAATGGTTCTCCTTATTCTTCGTATTTCATGATGAATTACAAAAATATAATATCATATATACAAACGAAATTCAACAATTTTGCTTTTTTGAGTTTACTCGGGTTTACTCCCAAGGCTTTTTTTGCTAATGGGTAGGAGGTGGTATTAATGACTAAAAAACAAGAACACAACTACAGACCACTGGTTTACATCTGTTCGCCCTACTCGCTCGACGTAGAACGCAACACCAAACGAGCGCGGGAGTTTTGTCGCTTTGCCCTAGAAGAAGACGCTATTCCCTTTGCGCCGCATTTGCTGTTTCCGCAATTCATGGATGATGACAATCCTGAAGAGCGTGAGCTCGCCATGCGATTTAACAAAATCATGCAGGGCAAGTGTGATGAGATGTGGGTCTTGGGTAACTACATTTCTGAAGGGATGCGGCGAGAGATAAGCATCGCTCAGAAACGACGCCAGTATATCCGCTGGTTTGACATCAATTTTCAGGAGGTGGCCAAGTGACCCAATTTACCCTATATACGGCCAACACCATTGGCGATCAGACCAATACGTTTTATCCAAACAAGGTAGATATAACGGATGAAAAGAGCTTAATGCGCGCGGCCAGCTCCGACCATGTGGCGGCGGAGTATAAAGGCAACAGACGCGGTAACGACAATTTTATGCAGGCGGATTGCCTGCCTCTTGACTGTGATAATACGCATAGCGAGAATTCCAAAAACTGGGTAACGCCTTTTGAAGTAGAGCTCGCTTTCCCGGATGTTGCCTTTGCGGTGGTCTATTCACGAAACCACATGAAGCCAAAGGATAATCAGACCGCCAGGCCGCGTTTTCATGTGTACTTTCCAATAAGTCCGATTAGGTCTGCCAGCAAATACGCAAAGCTCAAGCAACAAGTCTGGGAGCTGTTTCCTTACTTTGACAAAGCAGCGCTCGATTCCTCGCGTTTTCTTTATGGAGTTGAGAAGCCCGAGGTGAACATTTATGATGGGCAGAGCACGATTTCAGATTATTTGGATGCCTCCAAATTCGAGGCCGATGATGAGTTCGCAAACTGGGATACAGCTCAAAGCCAAATCCAAGAAGGAAGTCGCAACAACACTCTTTCACATATTGCGGGAAAACTAGTCAAGCGTTATGGGAACACTGAGGAGTCATACCGCCTATTTCTGAAAGCGAACGAAAAGTGCAATCCGCCTCTTGAGGACAGCGAGCTTCATACGATCTGGGGAAGCGCTGTCCAATTTGGGAAAAAAGTCGCTTTGCAGGAAGGATATGTCCCGCCGGAGCTGTATAACGCAGATTTGCAGTTGTTACCTACTGACTTTTCTGATGTCGGGCAAGCGAAAGTGCTGGCGAGAGAATATGGTGATACTTTGCGGTTTACTCCTAAGCTTGGCTTTTTGGTCTATGACGGTAGCTATTGGAAAATATCGGAAGAAGACGCGGTAGGGATTGCGCAAGAATTAACAGACCGACAACTTGAAGAAGCCGCGACTGAAATGGCAAAAGTTAAAGAAGAGATGAAGATAAACGGCACACTTGACCTTTTAGCCACGGTGGGCCCCAAAAAGGCACTATCGCTGTTTAATCATGAGCAGTCCAGCACATTCAAAAAGTTTGAGGCGGCTGAGGTTTATCAAAAGTATGCCATTAAGCGCCGTGATTCACGTTATATTAAATCCGCGCTTGCTATGGCCGAACCACATTTACCAATTGAGATTGAAACGTTAGATGATAATGAGTTCTTGCTCAATACCCCGTCCGCAACCTATGACTTACGCACGGGACTACCGCAAAAACATGAACCGCTTGATTTTATAACGCAACTGACCAGTATTGATCCAGGTGATGAAGGAGCAAAGATGTGGCAGGACGCTTTGAATTTGGTTTTCTGCCACGACCGAGCTCTCATGGAGTATGTCCAAAAAATTGTGGGCTTGGCCGCAATTGGCAAGATAAGACAAGAAGCATTGATTATTGCATATGGCGAGGGGCAAAATGGCAAGTCGACTTTTTGGAACGCCATATTCAGGGTGTTAGGGAGTTATGCGGGAGCTCTGTCTTCCGAGATACTAAAGTTTGTCGAGGTTTATACGGATGATGGAATATCGGCGACTTCAACCAAAAGACGCGAAGGCTTTAAACGTATGATTGCCGATGCGCTTGGTGGAAGGATTGATTTGATTGTGACTAAATCGGTCAGCCGCTTTGCGCGAAATACGGTGGATAGCTTAACAACAGTCAGACAGCTCAAGGAAAAGGGCATCGAGATATATTTTGAAAAAGAAAACATCTGGACGCTCGATAGCAAGGGCGAGCTGCTCATCACAATCATGTCCAGCTTGGCACAGGAGGAATCGCGCTCAATCTCTGAAAACTGTACCTGGGGGCAAAGAAAGCGTTTCGCTGACGGCAAAGTGACGGTTCCTTTCAACCGATTCTTGGGCTACGACCGTGGTGAGGATGGGGATCTGGTTGTCAATCCCGAACAGGCAAAAACTGTTAAGAGAATTTATGGGTTATTTTTAAAGGGGAAGTCTCCACATATGATTGCCCATCAGCTCACGGATGACGGCATCTCCACACCAGGTGGAAAAACAAAATGGAGTACGCAGTCTGTCAGGAGCATCCTAACCAATGAGAAGTACAAAGGGGATGCATTGCTTCAAAAAAGTTATACGGTGGATTTTCTAACCAAAGAGAAAAAAGCGAATGAAGGCGAAATTCCTCAGTATTACGTGAAGGGCAACCATGAAGCCATTATTGAACCAGAAGTATTTGATTTGGTACAAAAGCAGATGGCGCTCCGCAAGATGGGTAAAAATCGTCTAAGCTCCGTTAATATCTTTTCTAGCAAAATCATCTGTGGGGATTGCGGTAGCTGGTATGGTTCTAAAGTTTGGCACTCCAACGATCAGTATCGTCGTGTGGTCTGGCTCTGTAATCACAAGTTCTCAGGTACGATGAAATGCCAGACACCTCATCTGACCGAGGATGAAATTAAAGAGCTTTTCATTAAAGCCGCAAATCAGTTGATTAAGACTAAAGGAGAAATACTCGCTCATTTCCAAGAGATTAAGGACACTTTGTTTTCTACTCAAAAGCTGGAAAAAGAGCAATCTAGGCTTGAAAGCGAGGTTAACATCGTCGCCGAGATGATTCAGGATTGCATCAGTGAAAATGCGAAGGTCGCTCTTGACCAAGCGGCGTATGAAGAACGCTATAACGCTTTGGTGGAGCGCTTTGACAAAGCCAAAGCGAAGTATGATAAACATTCACAGACCATTCTTGAAAAGCAAGCTCGCGGAGAACAAGTTGAAGCCTTTCTTGATGAGTTGGAAAAACTTGATTTGATTACTGAATTTGACGAGGATGTTTGGTTGAGCCTTGTCGAGTCAATCACTGTTCGCAGCAAAAAAGATGTCAGTATTACTTTTAAGGACGGAACGAAAATCAAGGTGGCTTAGGATGACATTTGAAAAGGCGCTCAACAGTGATGTTGGGCGCTTTTTTCATGCGGTAAAGTTTGTCGGTATCTGGTATAATGGAGGGGATATAAATAATGTCGGAGTGCTATGCAATATGTTGGAGTGTAATTCATAATGTCGGAGTGTCAAGCGGTTTTACAGCGTATCAAAGAGAGCGTCTTAATAGACCCCGCAAACAGATGCGGATACAGGTGCGTCGCAGCGTGAAGAAAAAACGGATGCCGATACGGGTGCAAGTCAATCTGAAACACGTCCCGCCGTGGCGAAGCCCGCTGCAGGTACAGATCTTTCTGAGGCAGGTGATGGCTGGTGGGTTGAAGTCGTTGCCTTGACAGAAGCAGATGCCACAACAGGTGCCAGCCAACATGAAAAAGACGCAGAGACGGGTGCGAGCGTTCGCCAAGAAGCTGAAGTGGCGACAAATCAGCAAGGTCAGCCAGATACATCAACGGGAGCAAGTCAGCACTAATGGCTGAGAGCCATTTTCGGGCCCTTGGGACGCTGATTACACTTAAAACTTATGGGGAGACACCTGAGGATTTGCTTGAGCGCTCAGAGGCGCTTGTGCGACATTACGAGGACATGCTCACAGTCAATCGGGAGACGTCGTTGATCCAGTCGGTCAATCAGGCGGCAGGAAAAAGAGAGGTTGAGCTCCCGCGTGAGATTTATGAGCTTGTGGCTCTTGCCGTGCGCACAAGTCAAGAGAATATGGGATTTAATGCCTTGATCGGCCCTTTGACAAAGCTCTGGCATATCGGCTTTCAAGATGCAAGAAAACCAAATGAGTCTGAGATTGCACAGGCTAAAGCCCTGTGTGACCCTGAGCTAGTCAGCCTAAACGATGCGGCCGCAACGGTGCGCCTTGAAAAAGAGGGGATGGCGCTTGACTTGGGGGCGATCGGAAAAGGCTTTATCGCTGACCGGCTTAAAGACTTCTGGCGTCGTGATGGGGTCAAGCAGGGTTTGATTAACCTCGGTGGGAATTTGCTTTTTGTAGGAGATGCCCAGCATCAAGAGGATAAACGCTGGCGAGTGGGACTTCGGAGCCCGCTTGCGAGCCATGCCCCAGATATCGCGCAATTTTCCGTGGGGGAGTGTTCGGTTGTAACTTCAGGCATTGCTGAGCGTCATCTTGATGTTGGACGGGATCGGTTTCACCACATCATGGACCCTGAGACGGGCTATCCCCTTGAGACCCCGCTTGCGAGTGTGACGGTGATGACGGAGACGTCAGTTGCTGCAGAGATTGAGACGACACGTTTGTTTTTTGCGGGAGAGCTGACTAATGGCTGGATGCAAGAGGCAGGACATTTGGGAGCAATTTTTGCCTATCAGGACAAAAGCATAACCACGGTTGGGTTTGCCCCCGATGAACTACGACTATTAGATAAAAATTATTTTTTGAAGGAGACAAATAATGTCAACAAACCAAATTTATAACGCAGAAGAAGCAAATCCACTGACCTTTATTGCAGGGGATGGGACGATTCATTTACCAACAGGGCAGTTTGATTTGAAATTGCTCAGGGCTTTTCTCAATACAATGCCGTTTGAGATTGACTTGATAGATGCCGAGGACCATTTTGTGTATTTCACAGATGGCAATGCACGTATGCACACGCGCTTTACAGATCAACTGGGAAAACACTTGATTGAGCTACATCCTGAGGAGCCGGCACGCATCAGACCTACTGTACAGAAAATCTTGGATAGTTTCCATGATGGCAGTGCAAGCCACTATGAACAATGGTTCCCAATGGGCGGGCGGACCTGTTATATCAACTATTACGCGCTGCGCGACTTGGATGGGACTTATCTTGGTTGTATGGAATTTACAGGAGATATCAAGCGGATTCAAGGGATGCGCGGGGTGCGGACGCCACACAACAGTGAAAAGACGGCCTAATAATGAATGCAGCCTTTGCTGCATTTTTTTGTTACAATAAAGTCATGACTTATCGTATGGAAATTGGACTGGCCCCCGAGATACATGATAGAGCGATTGCAGCGTCGCCTTTAGCCAATTTATTACAGTCGTCTAACTGGGCAACGATCAAATCCAATTGGGGGGCTGTTCGCTTGAGCTTTTATGAAGAGAATCAGCTGCTCGCGTCTTGCCTTTTACTTTCCAGGCAGTTGCCATTAGGCTTTTCTATGGGATACATTCCACGCGGGATTGCGATGGATTATGGCAATCGGGAGCTTGTTCGCTTTGTGCTAAAGAGCTTGCGTGCTTATGGTAAAACGAATAAAATGCTCTTTATCAAGTTTGACCCTGCGGTCAAATTTGACGAAAGCGAAAAAATGCTGTCAAATTTGACAGAAGCAGGCGCCAGGTGGACTGGCCGCACAAAGGACATGCACGAGAATATCCAGCCGCGTTTTAATGCGATGATTTATAAGAACAAGTTTTCCGAGGAAAATTTTGACAAAAAAATGCAGCAATTCTTGCGGAAGGCGCGCAACACCCCCTTTGAAGTGGAAATTGGAGGGAGCGAGCTGGTGGCGGATTTCGCACAAGTTATGAAAAAAACAGAGGTTAGAAAAGGCGTTGCACTGCGCAATGCGGACTATTACAGAAAGTTACTTTCGATTTATCCTTCTGACGGATTTCTGACAATGCTGTATTTGAAGCTGTCAGCGCTGACAGAAAGCCTGTCAAGGGATTTGGAGGCCTGTCAGATGGCGTTTAACGGTACAAAAAATGAGAAAAAACGCGCGCAACTTCTGACGGAAAAAAATCGTCTGACGAAAGAGTTGACAGAGTTGGCAAAAATTTCTGACGACGCTGATAAAATACCCGTGGCAGGTGGCTTGATTGTGGGCTTTGCAGGACACGCGGAGCATCTCTATGCAGGATTTGATGAGGCTTTTGGGAAGTATCATCCGGCCTATCTGATGTGGCTCGAGTCCATCAAGGAAGCATTCAAACGTGGCAATGCCACGCTCAACATGGGCGGTCTGGAGAACTCATTGTCCGAAAACGACGGGCTTTTGAGCTTCAAGAAGAAGTTCAAACCCGTGATTGAGGAGTACGTCGGCGAGTTTGATTTGCCGATTAACAGACTTCTTTACCCACTCGCAAAAGTCGCCTACAGACTCCGAAAGACAAGCTTTTAACAAGACACATAGAAATGTTAGCCCCCTGTAACAGTAATTTAACATTTCGTCTGTTATAATATTTTCTAGTTAATCTAACACCAATGGAGGACTAACACACCCATGATGAAAAAGAAACAGATTCTTGCGAGCTTAATGCTCTCGACTGTCTTACTATCAAGTGCAGGGCTTGCCACAACTAGTGTCGTTGCGGATACCAACTCTGATATCGCCAAGCAAGATCAAACAATCCAGTCAGCTCAATCAGGTGCCGCTGCGGCGAAAGCACAGCAGGATAGTTTGCAAAGCCAGGTTGATGCTGCCCAGAAAACGCTGGATGCCTTAACGGCTCAGCAGCAAGCAAACTCTGCAAAGATTAAAACGCTAACAGCAGATATTAAAGAACGCAAAGATTCTCTCGCGGCGCAAGCCCGCTCCGCACAGACAGATGGCGGTGTCACGAGCTATATCAATACCATTTTGAATGCAAAATCTTTGACTGATGCCGTACAGAAAATAACGGCAATGAGCGAAGTCGTCTCAGCCAATAACGATATGGTCGCTCAACAAGAGCAAGACGAAAAGACTTTCGAGAAAAAGATGGCTGATAACCAAGCCAAATATGCTCAGGCGACTGCCCTTCAAGTCCAGTTGACGCAGCAACAAGCTCAGCTCAAAGTGGCCCAGCTCAACTATCAAGCAACGATTACAACGGCTACAAGTGAGAAGAATTCTCTCCTTGCCCAAAAAGCAGCGGCAGAAAAAGCTGCTCAGGCTGCTGCAGCACAAAAAGCTGCCTATGAAGCACACGTATCTGCTGCTAATGCCTCAACAAATGCTCAAACCAATGCCAATTCAAACGGCGGTGGGGGAGGCACTACACCAGCTGCAACTCCAGGCTATAGTTCGGGCAATCCATACCCTTGGGGACAATGTACGTGGGGGGTTTGGCAGATTCTTGGTGGAAAGATGCCAACTTATAGTGGTAACGCAGGAAACTGGGTTGCTTATGCCAATTCAGGCCTTGCAGTTGGCACGATTGCTGTCTTTCCTCCTGGGGTCGACGGTGCTGGTGGCGTTGGACACGTCGCCGTCGTGACAGCGGTTGCTAGTAATGGTTCATTTACTATCGAAGAAACAAACTATGCTGGTGGACTAGGCGTCTTCCATACGCGTACTATTCCTTCTGCTGCAGGGGTTTCTTTCATCCGTCCTTAAGCCTATTAGAGGCTGGTCTTTAGCGAAAATCGTCTGAAAAAGACGATTTTATGCTATAATGAGGCATGAACTTTCAGCATGAGACGGTTCTTTTAGAGGAGACAGTTGCAGCCCTCAAGATTCAAAGAAGTGGGATTTATGTGGATGCAACACTTGGAGGTGCAGGGCATACCCGCCTTCTTTTATCACAGCTTTCCCCTGAAGGTCATCTCTATAGCTTTGATCAAGACGAAGTCGCTATCAGTCATGCACGCGAGCATCTTCACGCGTCCAATCTCACTCTCGTTCAAGATAACTTTCGGCATTTGAAAAATGCCCTTGAGAGCTATCAGGTCTCAGAGGTTGACGGGATTCTCTATGATTTGGGCGTTAGTTCTCCCCAGTTTGATGACACACAGCGCGGCTTTTCCTATAAACTCGAGGCACGTCTTGATATGCGCATGGATCAAACACAGGCTCTCTCGGCTTTTGAAGTCGTAAATGCCTATCCCTGGGCTGAGCTTGTCAAGATTTTTAGCCGCTATGGGGAAGAAAAATATGCAAAACCTATCGCTCGCGCGATTGAAAAAGCACGCCAAGTTGCCCCTATTGAAACAACTACTGCATTGAGTGAACTCATCAAATCAGCACTTCCGCAAAAGGTGCTTCGCCAAAAGGGACACCCCGCCAAAAAAATCTTTCAAGCCATTCGTATTGAAGTCAATGACGAGCTAGGCGCCCTAGCAGAGTCACTTGAAGCTGCTCTTGAGCTTTTAAAGCCTGGCGGGCGCATCGCGGTCATTACCTTTCACAGTCTTGAAGACCGTTTGGTCCAGAAAATCTTTAAAGAACATGCAAGGATTGAGAGCCCACGAGGCATACCAGTTGCAACACAAGCCCCCTTTCAACTTATCACCAAAAAACCCATTTTACCTCAAGAAAACGAGCTTACTCGCAACCACCGTGCGCACTCTGCAAAACTTCGCGTGATTGAAAAAAGAAAACTATAGGAGACAATATGGCAAGACAACCCCTTGACGTTCGTATGGCAGCCCGTAGTGAATCCTTCCGGATTCGCTTGAACTCCATTTCGCCTGCTCTGAGAGGCCGTTTTTCTAAATTTTCAACCATTGAAAAAGTCTTTTACATCTCGATTGCGTCTGCTGCGATATTGATGGCGGTTGCCATCGTCTTTGTCCGAATGAAAACCCTTGAAATCACAACTGCAACCAACCAAATGCGCCTTGAGATGGCAACGACACAGACCCAAATCACACAGTATAATCAACAACTCCAAGACCTTGAGTCTTCAGGAAAAGTGGGGACGGTGGCGACCAAGTCTGGTATGTCCATTAGCGGCGCCACAAATGTTGTGAAATCCAGTAAATGATGTCTAAATTCTTAAGACGATTCAATCCTTTCCGCCGCATCAAGCAGCACGCGCTTGCAGATCGTGGAAAGCCTGATGAAAATCGCCGGCATATAGGTCGGAGTATCTTTTTCTTCTCACTTTTCTTATTCATGATGATTGTGTTGCGCTTAACCTGGATTGTGGCGACGAATCACGTGGATGGCATCAATCTAGCAGAAGCTGCGCGGGCTAACTATACCTATAGCTATACGGTAGAGCCAGTTCGTGGGACTATCTATGATCGCACAGGTGTTCCTATTGCCGTGGACTCATCAACCTATACGATTTACATCAACCTTGATAAAACATCCATTGACAACAATGGCAAAAAGCTCTACGCTCAGCCTTCAGAGTTTCCCCAGCTTGTTGATTTTCTAAACAAAGAACTAAATATTCCGCGGGATCTTGCGAACTCCCAGCTAAACCTCAAAGGGGCAAAACAAGTACTTATGGGGACAAATGGCACCAAAATTAGCCCCGATAAAAAAACACAGATTGAAAATGATGCCAAAAAGCAAGGTATCTTAGGTATTGGCTTTACACCAGACCCTGCACGCTCTTATCCCAATGGGATGTTTGCCTCAAACCTTATTGGGACGGCGGCCCTTAAAACACCAGGAGACGATACGAGTGGCCTCGTTGGCGTGAGTGGTCTTGAAGCAGCCTACAACTCGATTCTGAGCGGGAAAGCAGGAAGTGAGACCGTTGAAAAAGATATGTATGGTCGTGCGATTCCTGGCGCCATCATCTCTCAGGTCCCTGCGCGTAATGGCGAAAATATTTATACAACCCTTGATTACAAGCTTCAATCTCAGCTTGAGAGCCTTATGAATACAGCTTATCAAGTCTCTGGCGGCCAGCAACTCTCAGCTACCCTGATTGATGCACATACGGGGGAGATCTTAGCAACCGATCAGCGCCCAGACTTTAACCCGCAGACAGGACAGGGATCCAATCAAAAATACTTTACCTGGAACTCTCTCTTGTATCAGCAGGCTTTTGAGCCGGGCTCGACGATGAAGACCTTTTTGGTTGCGTCCTCGATTGATAGCGGCCATTGGAATGGCAATCAAATGTTTGCGCGTAAGCTGAATCTCTATGGAACGGCAATCAATGACTGGGACGTTAACGAGTATAATGGCTATCTCTTGCCTACGACCGTTTCTGCAGCGGATGGGTTTGCCATGTCTTCAAATACGGTCATGAGTCAAGTTGAGATGCAGATGGGCAATAAAACCTGGGATAGTTATTTGACACGTCTCAAGTTTGGGGTACCAACCCGCTTTGGCATGCCAAGTGAAGCCTTTGGCGAGCTGCCATCCAGTAACCTTGTTACACAAGTCATGTCCTCATTTGGTCAAGGAATCTCTGTGACGCCAATTCAGATGTTGCGTGGTTGGACCTCTTTTGCAAACGGTGGAGTCATGCTAGAGCCGCATATTGTGTCGTCCATCGCAGATCCCAATACGGGGACAAGCCTTGTTGCAAAGCCAGAGCCTATTGGAAAGCCTTTTAACGCCAGTACCATGAGCCAGATTTTAAGTCTCATGGTGACGGTTGGGACTAATCCGACCTATGGGACGGCAAATAAAGCGATGTTTAAAAACTCTGGCGGGGTGGGGCCTTACTATATGACAAATGGTCAGGCTGATGCGGTTAAGACAGGGACGGCACAAATTGCCTCTCCAACAGGGGGCTATATGGCGGGGACAAATGATACACTGAACTCTGTTGTGGCCATGTATCCGCCAACTAACCCGGACTTTATCTTTTACTATACCGTCAAGATTCCAACTGGGACAGATGTCCAGATTACGGCAAACGTGGTCAACCCTATGCTGACAATGGCAGAGCAGCAAAAGCAGTCCATCGAAGCAAGCGCACAGAATGTCGCGGCTGGAAAAGTAAAACTGATAAGCTTTTACCACCAAGATCCAGGCTCATCCGCCACACAACTGCGCCAAACATTGCTTTGGCCTGTTGTTTTGGGGGATGGCGCACATGTTGTCGATCAATCTATAGCCTCTGGCAATACGGTGTCTGCGAACACCCGTGTCTTACTCCTCACAGATGGGAGTCACACGATGCCAGATATGTACGGCTGGTCTAGGAGTAATGTCGAAACGCTTGCAAAATGGTATAATGTATCTGTCACGTATCAAGGCGGGGGAGACAAGCATGATAAAGGAACCGTTCAGAGTCAGTCGCTTGACGTCGGAACAGTCGCTAAGAGTGGAGGCCACTTGACAGTCACCCTGAGCGATTAGAAATATGGAGTTGGTATGGTTGTAGGGCTTATCCTAGCATTCATCGTGAGTTTTGCGGCAACCCTTGTGGGGATACCGCTTTTTATGCGCTTTTATCGGGCGCGTCATATCTCAGGTCAACAGATGCACGAAGATGTGCATCAGCATGCAGCTAAAGCAGGAACCCCTACAATGGGAGGAACGGTCTTTGTCCTAGCGCCAGGTAGTGTAGCACTTATTTCCTCGCTCGTTTTAGGATTTTTCCATGGAAACTTCATTGTGATGACCGTAGCCTTTGCGATTTATGCGATAGTAGGTTTTTTAGATGATTATCTAAAGATTTTCCGACATATGAATCAAGGACTTAAGGTCTGGCAGAAGTTTGTCGCGCAGATCATAACGGGTCTTATCTGTTGGAGCATCTTCATTTACCAGCACAGACCCAATGTGATTAATTTTTTTGGGCATAATTTGCATCTGGGATGGGTATTCGCTATTTTTCTGATTTTGTGGTTGGTAGGCTGGTCCAATGCTGTCAACCTGACAGACGGGATTGATGGTCTTGCGTCCATCAGTGTCTCAATATCACTCGCGGCCTACGGGGTGATTGCCATTGCGCAGCACCAGTATGATGTTTTGCTCGTTATTTTGACAACAATCGCAGGGCTTCTTGCCTTCTTTATCTTTAATAAAAAACCTGCGATGCTTTTTATGGGAGATGTAGGCTCGCTTGCGCTTGGGGCGCTTTTAGCAATTATCGCGGTGATTCTTCATGAGGAGTGGACCTTGCTCTTTATTGGGATTGTCTATGTTGTGGAGACGCTTTCTATCATGATTCAAGTGACCTATTTTAGACTGACGCATGGCAAGCGCATTTTTGCGATGACGCCGATTCACCACCATTTTGAGCTCGGGGGCTGGAGTGGCCACGGTAAGAAATGGAGTGAGTGGCAGATTGACTATCTGTGGTGGGGGGTGACTGCTGGCGCATCACTTTTAACCCTCCTGATTTATTTTTTAGTTTAGAAGTGTGACAAATGGCAGATCAAAAACATGAAAAATTGCGCGTGGCTTTACTCTTGTCTTTAGGGGCTGGTTATATGGATGGCTTTACCTTTTTCCATTTCAATGGGCGCTTTGCAGGAGCACAGACAGGAAATATCATCCAGGCAGGAATTGCGCTTGCGCGCGGCGAGTTTTTAGACTTTTGGAATTTCGTGATTCCGATTCTTTTTTTTGTCTTAGGTGTGATGGTCAAGATTTTCTTTGAGCATTTCTTGCAGCAGCACAGGCGTCCTTCGACCCTCTACTTGTTGCTTTTTCAACTTTTAGGCTTGACGGCTTTTGTTTTGATTTTTATCTTGGCAGTTCCTGAGTTACCTGCGGCAATCGTAGTTGGGGTCTTGAGCTTTTTCATGGCCATTCAGTTTGATACCTTTAATAAAGCACATGGCAGAGGCTACACGAGTGTCTTTACGACAGGGAATTTGAAGATTTTATCGGTCAATGTGGCGCAGTACCTCATTACGCACGAAAAGTCACATTTGGAATATGCGAAACTTTTGTTTTGGATTATTCCTTGCTTTTTTGTGGGTGCTTTTGTGGCAACGCTTTTGGTTAGTCCATTTGGCAACTGGGCGTTACTTGTGAACTGTATTGATTTATTGATTGTGTATATCATCATCCGAACGGAGGCATAAGATGAAATTAACTGCATTAGGTGTTTGGGGAGGCTATCCGACGCAAGACGCAGGGACGACAAGCTATTTGTTGCAATCTGAGAGTGGCTTTAATCTTTTGCTCGATGCGGGGAGTAGGGCTGTTACGGAGCTTGAAAAAGAGCTGTTGCCCACGTGTTTAGATGCTGTTATTGTGAGTCATTACCATGAAGATCATATTGCTGATTTAGGCGTGTTGCGGCAGTACCGTCAGCTTTATCCACTGGGGAAAAATGGCTGGGATGGGAAGCTGCTACCGATTTATGGGCATGCTGAAAATGCTTACGAATTTAGTAAATTAACGCTTGAAGGGGTCTCTGAAGGGCGTGCTATAGATGTCGTGCATGGGACAAAGATTGGCCCTTTTGATGTGTCCTTTCAAAAAACAGTGCATCCTGTCGTCAATTATGCAATGCGACTTGTGGAACCTAAAACGGGACAGGTGCTTGTCTATACCGGAGATACAGGCTATTATGCGGACTTATCAGCCTTTAGTGGGGGTGCAGATGTGCTTCTAGCCGATGTCTATTTTTTGAAAGATAAAGAGAAGATGCCCAATCACCTTGCAAGTCATGAAGCGGGTCGTATTGCGCGTGAGGCAAAGGTTAAGCATTTAATCCTCACGCATCTGTCGCAGACGGTTGATTTGGAAAAGCTTCAAGAAGAAGCGCAAGAGGCAGCAGGAAATGAGGTCAAGGTTAGTCTTGCCTCCCCCCATCAAAAATGGCAGATTTAACACACGGTCAAAAAGAGGCGTTTATGAAAGAAGCGCTAAATGAAGCCAAAATTGCCCTTTCTCATGAAGAGGTGCCGATTGGCTGCGTGATTGTAGATGCGTCTGGAGAAATTATCGGGCGTGGCTACAATCGACGGGAGATTGACTCTCTTGCCACGCATCATGCAGAAATCATGGCGATTGAAATGGCGAATAAACGCCTGGGGAATTGGCGCTTACTTGATTGCACGCTTTTTGTGACGATTGAGCCCTGTGTGATGTGTGCAGGTGCAATCGGACTTGCCAGGATTTCTCATGTAATCTATGGGGCAGCGAATCCCAAATTTGGTGCGGTGGAGAGCTTGTATGAAATCTTAAAGGATACGCGGTTGAATCATCGTGTGGCAGTGGAAAGCGGCATATGCGAAGTGGACTGTACAGCACTGATGCAGGATTTTTTTCGAAATCGCAGAAATATGCTATAATAAGTACGGAGCAATGTTTGTTTTGTGAAGCGAGTCAGATCCTGACGGAAGCAGCTCTAAGCAGAGGAGACATGTGCTCTTTTTTTTATTTTCAAAGGTCACTCAGGTTAAATCAAAGTAAAAATTTCACAATCTCTTTAAAAAGTGGTAGAATAAGGGCAAATGGCAGAGGTTAAGGCTGTATTTTTCGATTTGGATGGCACGCTTCTCACGCCGACGCGGGGGATTGCACCCTCAACGCGACAGGCGATAAGTGATCTGAGACGAAATGGAATCCTTGTAGGGATTGCGACGGGGCGTGGTCCTGCTTTTGCATTGCCGCTTTTAGAAGAATTGGGCTTAAACTTTGCAGTGACTTATAATGGGCAATATATCATTGATGCGAAAAATGTGCTTTATGCGAATCCATTAGATAAGCGCTTAGTCCACCGGATTGTGCGTTATGCGGCGGATAATCACAGAGACTTGAGCTTTGGCTTGGCCGATGGTGTGTCTGGGAGTGGCTTGTTAAAGTTTGGGGAGACGCGGACGGGTGGTTTTATTGCGGGGCTTTTACCCTCTGGAGTTGCCAATATTGCGCGGACGAGTTTTAAGACGGTGGTGAGAAAATTTAGACCTGTTGTTTATGATTTGAGGAAGCTCTTGAAGGAGCCGATTTATCAGATTATGATGGTCGCGACGGCGAATGAAACGACACAGTTGGAATCTCGTTTTAGTGATTTATTTGTGACGCGCTCATCACCTTATACAGCGGATCTAATCAGTAAAGGAACGTCGAAACTACGTGGGATTAAACGTTTAGGAGATATTTTTGACTTTTCTTTGTCTGAAGTGATGACTTTTGGGGACTCTGAAAACGATGTGAATATGCTCGAAGGCTCTGGAATCGGCATTGCGATGGGCAATGCGCGCCCTGAGGCAAAAGAAGTTGCCAACTACATCACAACAAGCAATAGTCAGGACGGGATTGCGCGGGCCCTAGCTTATTATGGACTTGTGAAGTTCGATGAGGCTGCGGCATTCTTGTCGAAAGACATTGCCTTTAATAAGGTCAAAGAGTTCCATAGGTTGATGGATGGCACGACGCAAGAAGTGCCAAAAGCGTTTACTGCGATTGAAGCGGGGCACCGTGCGGACTTTGAGGTTGAAGAAATCGTCGAGTTTTTGTATGCGGCTTCTTTGGGAGATCCAGTGCGTTTTGACACACTAGTGGGTCAACTCCACGGAGCAGTGGAACGGGCGGCTGAAAAAGTAGCTGCAAAGGCACCAAAAGGGGATGCTCTAACTGCGCAGACGGATAGTTTGATTGATTTGTTGTACTTGACCTATGGGTCCTTGGTGCTTTCCGGTGTGGATCCTTATGAAATCTTTGAGGTCGTACACCGAGCCAATATGGCAAAGATTTTCCCAGATGGGCAGCCGCATTTTGATGCTCAGACGCATAAGGTGTTAAAGCCTGAGGATTGGGAAGAAAAACACGCCCCTGAGCCGTTAATCAAGCGAGAGCTGGATCGGCAAACACGGGTCGCGCTTAAAAAAGCCGAAGAGAGCCATCGTAATGAAAAAAAATAAGCCCCGAGGGGCTTTTTGTATCGGCTTACCAGAAGAATGTCTGGTAGAGGGCTTTCACAGCGCTTTCTTCGTCTTTATTTTTCACAACGAACATGACGGCACATTCGCTTGCGCCTTGCGTGAGCATTTTGATATTGACATGGCTATCTGAGAGGGCTTTTGCAGCACGAGCGGTTACCCCAATGTGGGCTTTCATGTTTTCACCCACGAGCATAATGATGGAGAGGTCATGCTCAAAGTAGAGCTCATCTGGATGGAGTGTTTCTGCGAGGCGCGAAAGAATGGCTTTTTCAATGTCCGGGGTAAGAAAGCGGCTGCGGATGATGATGGAAATGTCGTCAATCCCTGTTGGCATGTGTTCCCAACGCACGCCCATTTCTTCAAGAATAGAGAGGACGCGTCTGCCGAAGCCGACTTCACGATTTAAGAGATATTTGCTGAGGTTGAGAGTGGTAAAGCCATCATCTGAGGCGATGCCAACAACGGGAGCGTAATTTTCCTCGTGAATGGTCGTGATGCGGGTGCCTGGGTGCTTGGGATTGTTGGTATTTTTAATGACAATTGGGATATGCGCACGAAAAGCGGGGACCAAGGCTTCGTCGTGGAGCACGGAAAAGCCAGAGTAGGCGAGTTCACGCATTTCACGGTAGGTGACTTCATGGATAGGCGCGGGATTGTCGATGATTTTTGGATTGCAGGCGAAGATGCCATCCACGTCGGTAAAATTTTCGTAGAGGTCTGCCTTGACGCCTGCAGCAATGATAGATCCTGTAATATCCGAGCCACCGCGGCTGAAGGTGCAAATCTCGTCTTTTTCAGTTACCCCAAAGAAGCCTGGAATGACGAGAGTCTCGCCGGCTTCTGTGAGTTGGTTGAGGTAATTGATTTTTTCATAACTATTTGTAAGTAATCGGGCGTTTCCTGGCTCTCTGGAGACAGTAATGCCGGCATCTCGCGGATGGACGTAGCGCGCAGGGATGCCATTTTCGCGGAAATAGGCGGCAATCAGTTTGGCGTTATTGTTTTCGCCAGCAGCAAGGAAGGTGTCGTAGAGAAAGTCATTACCTGTTTTTTCAAGGCTTGCTAATTCGTGGATGTTGTAGGCAATGTCGCGAAGGACGTCTTCGTCTTTAAGACCTAGGCCTTCTGCAATGTCTCGGTAGCGCTCAACGACCCAATCTTGCTCTTTAGCGACGGATTTTCCTGCTTTATAGGCCGCATGGTAGGCAATGAGAGCATCTGTGACCTTTGTATCGTCTGCATGGCGCTTGCCAGGTGCTGAGACGATAACGAAGCGTCTGGTACGGTCCGTTTTCACGATGCCAAGAACTTTTTCAAGTTGTTCGGCAGAGGCGAGCGAGGAGCCTCCGAATTTGATTACTTTTGTCATGTGTTTTATTATAGCTAAAAGAGAGTGAGATTGCAAGGTGGATGGGACTTTTGTTATAATAGGGAGATGGATTTTGACGCCGTTATTTTTGATATGGATGGGGTTTTGGTTGATTCTGAGCCCTTTTATGAAGCGAGACGGTGCGATTTTTTTGAGGCGTTGGGGATTTCGATTGCGCATTTACCGCATGATTTCTTTGTGGGGGGAAGTCTAAAGCAACTTTGGGAGGTCGTGCTTGGGGAGGACTTTGTCAAATTTGACAAGGAAGAAATTGCGGTCTTTCAAGCACGTTATGAGGCTTACAAAGATGCGCATCCATTGCCTTATGGGGATTTGCTGTTTCCAGATGCGAAAGAAACACTTGAGACGTTAAAGAAAGCGTCGTTGAAGCTTGGCCTGGCATCAAGTTCACGCATTCAAGACATCGCACGTTGTCTTAGAGAATGCGGCTTAAGCGGATTTTTTGACAGTGTCCTCTCGGGTGTTGACTTTCCTGAGACGAAGCCCAATCCTGCTATTTACAACAAATCTCTGGAAAATGTGTCTGTCAAATCTGACAGAGCTTTAATCATTGAGGATTCGCCCAAGGGGATTGCTGCGGGAAAGGCTGCAGGCGCAACCGTTTGGGCTGTCAAATCTGACAACTACCCGCTTAATCAATCGCAGGCGGATTTGGTGCTGCCAAATCTGACAGCAATCACACAAAAGCTTAGTCTTTCTGACGCGTCAAAAATGTGCTAAAATAAAGGTCGTATATGTCAAAGTTGCAACGTTTTTCAACGAGCACTCTCGTGATTTTTATGCTGATTCTCACGGCTTTCGAGCTTTTCATCGTGAGTTTTTTTGACAATCATCTTGTTTATATTCTCTTTATTCTTGTCATCAATGTGCTGCTTTTAGCGATTGGGATTTATCAGTCCACGAGCTTTCGCATCAATCGCGATGACTTGATTCACAATATCAACCAAAATGCGGATGAATCGCTCAATACGGCTCTTCAAGGAATGCCCATTGGGGTCATTAAATTTGACGCTGCGACCAATAGCCCAGAATGGTACAATCCTTATGTAGAACTTATTTTTAAGAGTGCAGAAAGCACAATCAGTCGCGAAATCATCGACAGCATCGTGACCAACGCCAAAAAAGAAGCTGCGATTCCATTTGATCTTGGGGACAAGAAATACGATGTCACCTTAGATACGGATAAAAATCTTCTCTATCTCGTAGATGCAACCGTTGAAATCAGTGCGAAAACTGCCCTCTCAAATCGCAGACCTATTATTGGGGTGGTTGCGGTTGATAACTATGATGATGTGACCGATTCGCTCACAGAGGCTGAAATCTCGATGGTTAATAGCTTTGTCGTCACTTTTTTGGATCAATTTGCGGCGAGCAAGCAAATCTATCTGCGCCGCATCAACTCAGATCGTTTCGTCTTTTACACGAACTATCGCGTGCTCTCCTCTCTTATGGCCGAAAACTTTAGCTTTTTAGACGACTTCAGAAAAGAAGCAAGTGAGCAAAAACGCGCCTTGTCCTTATCTATCGGGATTTCCTATGGAATCAATGACTTTGCAGCCATTGGGCGTACGGCTTTCAATAATCTTGAACTCGCACAGGTTCGTGGGGGCGATCAGGTCGTCATCAAAGAAAATACAGATCAGGCCCGTGCCTTGTACTTTGGGGGAAACTCTGACTCACGCGCGACGAAATCGCGTACCCGTGCGCGTGCGATTGCAACAGCACTTCGCACGATTGTGCAAGAAAGCGATCAGGTCTTTGTTGCAGGTCATCGTTTTACGGATATGGACGCTTTAGGAGCTGCTGTGGCGATGAAAAACTTTGCGCAGACACTCGGTAAAGAGGCCTTTGTCGTCTATAATCCAGAAGAGCTTTTGCAGGACGTCTCTCGTGCCGTCCATGAGTTGAATAATCAAGGCGATGATTTGTTTGAACATATCGTGCGCCTGAAGACTGCCAAGCAAAAGAAAGAAAGTAATGCCCTTTTGATTCTTGTGGATCACTCTAAGCTTAGCCAGACCCTTGATTTGGACTTTTACAAGAGTTTTGAGAAAGTCGTTGTGATTGACCATCACAGGCGCGACGATGATGACTTCCCAGAGAATGTCCTTTTGTCCTATATTGAAAGTGGCGCTTCATCCGCAAGTGAGATGGCTGTCGAGGTCTTGCAGTTCCAAGATAATGCGAAGCAAAAGATGACGCCAATGGAGGCTTCAGTCGTCCTTGCTGGAATTGCGATGGACACGAACTTTTTCAAAAAGGGAACAACGTCTAAAACCTTTGAAGCGGCAGGCTTTTTGAGAGAACAAGGGGCTGATAATGACGTTATCCAGAGCCTCCTTGCGACAGAATTTGATGATTATAAAAAAGTCAATGAAATCGCGATTCGGGCTGAAATCATGGGACATACCGCTATTGCGACAGCTGAGTCGGGAAAAGCCTATGATAAAATCACACTGGCAAAGGCTGCAGATGCGCTTCTTTCTATCAAGGATGTGGAAACGAGCTTTACCCTCGCTGAAAGTAGCACGCACACAATTTTGATTTCGGCGCGCTCCAGAGGGGAAGTTAACGTCCAACGCATCATGGAAGCAATGGGTGGCGGCGGGCACTTTGATGCGGCAGCCTCAGAACTCGAACATACCACCCTTATGGCAGCTGAGATACAGCTCCGAGGGACGATTGCAGATAAGGAGAAAACAGCATGAAAGTGATTTTTGTACAAGACGTCAAAGGAAAGGGCAAGCGTGGCGAGGTCAAAGACTTGCCAGATGGCTATGCAAGAAACGTCTTACTCAAAGGTAAACTCGCACAAGAAGCAACGCCACAAGCGATTGCTGCTCTTCGTGGTCAGCAAAAAGCACAAGCACGAAATGAAGCGGAAAGTCTCGCTGAAGCACAGCTCTTAAAAACCCAGCTGGAAGCAGACTCGACCCAGATTGAAATCCGTGAAAAAGTGGGCGAGGATGGCAGGCTGTTTGGGGCGGTCAACTCTAAAAAAATTGCTGAAGCTGTTGAAAAACAGCTTGGCTTAAAGCTTGATAAACACAAGATCGTGCTCGAAAGCCCTGTGCGTGCTTTGGGCATCAAAGACGTGCCAATTAAGCTACATCCACAGGTCACTGCGACACTAAAAGTTAAAATCTCAGAAAGCTAATATGGCAGAAGCATTAGACACACTGCGAACTCCTCCACAAGACCTTGCTGCTGAGCAGGCTGTTTTGGGTGCCATTTTTTTGGATAGTGAGCGCCTCATTGAGGTGAGTGAGTATATCAAAGCAGAGGATTTTTACCGTAATGCCCACCGCGTGATTTTTCGAGCGATGACGGCTCTCTCGGAAAACTCTGAGGCGATTGATCTTTTAACCGTACGCGCACAGCTAGAGTTGCAAGGCGATATGGAGGCGGTTGGTGGTATTTCTTATTTGACAGAGCTTGTCGGGAGCGTACCAACTGCGGCCAATGCGACCTATTATGCACGGATTGTTGCAGAAAAGTCGCAACTACGTCAGCTCATTCGTCAACTGACGGATACAGTCGATAAGGCCTA
Source organism: Streptococcaceae bacterium (assembly GCA_031253335.1). GTDB lineage: Bacteria > Bacillota > Bacilli > Lactobacillales > Streptococcaceae > Lactovum. The sequence continues at coordinate 21,003 of JAIRWF010000023.1, read as the reverse complement.
CAACCAGGAAAATGAAGCGACAGAGCTTGTCGCAGCTGCAGAAAAAGATATTTTAGATCTCTCGCAGGGGCAAGTCAAGCGTGATTTTACGAAGGTGCCAGACATTATCAATGACGCCTTTGACCAAATCGAAGAACGCTCGAAGTCGAAAACAAGCATCACGGGTCTGCCTAGCTATTATCAAGAGCTGGATAAACTCACAACAGGGTTTCACGAGGAGGAGTTGATCATTTTGGCAGCGCGTCCCGGGGTCGGAAAAACCGCCTTTGCGCTCAATATCGCTGAAAACGTTGCGACGAGACAAGACAAGGCGGTCGCGATTTTCTCGCTTGAGATGGGTGTAGAGTCGCTTGTTGATCGCTTGATTGCCTCAACTGGGCCGATTGACGCGAACCATATCCGCACAGGTCAGTTGACGGAAGACGATTGGAGCCATCTCACGCTTGCGACAAGTACGCTTTCAAAGGCTCAGATTTATGTGGATGACACGCCAGGCATCCGAATTTCAGAGATTCGGGCGAAATCGCGCAAATTGGCGCAGGAAACGGGAAATCTTGCCTTAATCGTCATTGACTATCTCCAGCTCATCTCGGGAAATGGACGTGAGAACCGCCAGCAAGAAGTTTCAGAGATTTCAAGGCAACTTAAAATCTTAGCAAAAGAGTTGAAAGTTCCTGTCGTCGCGTTATCACAGCTATCTCGTGGGGTAGAGTCCAGAGAAGACAAGCGCCCGCGGCTTTCTGATTTGCGTGAGTCAGGCTCTATTGAGCAGGACGCGGATATTGTCGCCTTTTTGTACCGCGAGGATTATTATAATCGGGAGGGTGATGATGAGGACGTGCTTGAAGACAACACAGTTGAAATTATTGTCGAAAAAAATCGACAAGGCTCACGTGGGACGGCAAAATTGCTGTTCAAAAAAGAATTTAATAAATTTGCAAATCTTGACTACAGTCATGAGGAGCGGGGCTAGAACTGGTAAAGTCGCAAAAAATATGCTATAATGGCTGGAAAATGAAAAGGATCTGAAGATGGAACAAGAAGTAGGAAAAATTGTAGATATTCGTGAAAAAGTACGGCAGCATTTAGGGGAAGATATTGAGATCACATCTGCCTACGGCAGAAAGCGTGAAAACCGTCATAAGGTGCATCTGATTGAGAGCTATCCGACGCATTTTATCGTGGAAAATATTCCCTTGCGGGGACCACGTACCCGAGAGAGTTATCAGTACGCGGATATTTTGACACAAACGATTTTGATACATTATTAAAGGGCGTGTCTATCTACGCCACTTCGTGGCTACGCTGTCCGCTCTCGCTACGGTGCTGAAGCACCTAGTCGAGTCGCAAAAACCGTTTTGCTTTTGAAGGCTATTTTTGCCACTTCGTGGCTACGCTGTCCATTCGCTGTAGGGCGCTAAAGCGCCAACGCGAATCGCAACGCCGAGAACCGTTTATACACTTGACGACGATTGAGGAAACTCCGTTTCCTTATCCGCAATCTTGACACGATGTGTCAAGCGTCAAGCGGTTCTCGAAGTTAGACGAAAAAGCAGGGAGTTGCCATGCGACTTGCCAGCTTGCTGGCTTAGCGAGCATGGACAGCGCAGCGCAAAGCGCGGAGATAGAGGTAACTTAAAGCCTTTTAAGAGCCATTGGGCTCATTTTGTGTGAAAGGAGGCAAGATGGCGATTCGAGAAGAACCCGCGGGGAATTGGGAGTTAAAACCAATTGATTCGCGTTCGGGGAATTCGTATTTTGGGCGGATTGGCACGCAACAAGTGTTTGTCAAGCGAAATCCCTGTCCTATTTTGCCGAACCTTGCGGCTGAAGGTTTGACACCAAAACTTTTGTGGTCGCGTCCGACGGACTCGGGAGATATATTGACGGCGCAGCCTTGGATTGTGGGCCATACACTCGACAAGGATTGGCTGGAATTGGTAGATGCCCAGGTGGGACAGTTGCTTGCTCATTTGCATACGAATCGTGGCTTGAGAGATGCGTTATCTACTTTTGATCGCACGGTGCAACGTCCTGCAAAAGTCCTTGAGGAGCTCATCACGCATGAGGGCAGCTTTGTCGGAAGCAATAATTTCTTGCGACAGGTGGCTGATGAGATGAGTACAGCTGTTCCTGCGCTTAATAATCTCAATATCGTCGTGGTTCACGGGGATGTGAATCCGTCCAACTGGTTAAAAGAAGATGCGACGGGGAAGATTTATTTGATTGATTGGGACACGGTTTCTTTAGGGGATGCCTTTTACGATATTGGCTATTTGCTGAGTCATTTTGTCTCTCGCAGTCGCTGGGATAGTTTACTTGCGGAGATGGGCTATAATCGTACGGATATTGCGATTTTGGCGAAAATTCGCTGGTATGGGGAATTGTCCTTTATGCAACAGATTGAAAATTATTTGCAGGGGGGCGATACCTTTAAGGCAAATAATGAAATCTTGGGCTTACGCCGGTTTATAGCGAGTTTCTAATGCGGGTGAGAAAACGAAAAGGGGTAGAGGACTACCTCAAAGCGCATGAGGATATCGTCTTGCAGGAAGTGCCTGAGAGTTGGGAAGTTGTGTTTGGGAATGCGCAGCCGATTGAAATCGAGGTGGGTTGCGGCAAGGGGGATTTTATCCTGGGGATGGCTCGAAAACATCCTGATGTAAACTTTATCGGGATTGATCTACAAGAGACTGTGATTTCATGGGCGCTTGATAAGGTTTTAGCGGCGGATGTGCCCAATGTGCGCTTGCTTTTTGTCAATGGGAAGGACTTAGGGGACTATTTTCCGGAGCATTCTGTGTCTCGTCTTTATTTGAACTTCAGTGATCCCTGGCCCAAGAAACGGCATGCCAAACGACGCTTGACGTCATCAAGCTTCTTGCATATTTATGAGGAGCTGCTTGTGCCTTTTGGTGAGATTGCTTTTAAGACAGACAATCAGGGGCTTTTTGAGTGGTCCCTTGCTGAGATGAGCGAGTTCGGCTTGATTTTGGAGCAGGTATGGCTTAACTGCCATGCGGATCCTGCGTTTGCAAAAGAGAACGTAGAAACAGAGTATGAGCGGAAATTTTCTGCAAAGGGACAAGCGATTTACCGCGTGTTGGCGCATTTTCCAAAGAGAGAAGGAGTAAGAGATGAAGTGTCCGAAATGTCAATCTGAAAACTTTAAGGTACTGGATACCCGGGCGTCTGATGATGCGGTGCGTCGTAGGCGTGAGTGTGAGGGCTGTGGCTTTCGCTTTACGACCTATGAACGGATTGAGCAGCCAACGCTTTTGGTTGTGAAAAAAGACGAGACGCGCGAGGTTTTTGATCGAGAGAAGATTTTGCGTGGGATTGTGAGAAGCGCGCAAAAGCGTCCTGTACCTGTTGAGCAGATTGAGGAAATCGTGGAGCGGGTGGAGCAAGAAGTGCGTGCCTTGGGGGAAAATGAGGTACAAAGTGATCAGATTGGTCAGTATGTGATGGATGAACTCTCGAAGCTTGATGAGATTACCTATGTGCGTTTTGCGAGTGTGTATCGGAGTTTCAAGGATGTTTCAGAGCTTGAGAACTTGCTGAAGTCAATTACGAAAGCAAAATAAGAATACGTTAGTGAGTTAAGAACTTTTGTCAAATTTGACAGCGTTCAAGGGCGTGAAATAAACGTGTCAAATTGGATGCTGGCTATGGGACGGGAAAAGGTAACGGCTTGATAGGGCTAGAATTTGACGGCACTATTTTGGATATGCGTTTGAAATTTGAGAGAAAGGAGGTGCTTTTGTGACACCAGGTGTGCGTTTTCATGTACTGAATAGAGAGGCGTCGAGCTTTGACGGCAGAACTTTTGCCAAGCTCTATTTGCCGATTTTGGGGAAAACGGCAGCAGGCCTTTATCAGCTCTTGCGTGTGACGACTTCAGGTCGTTTGTCAAATTTGATAGATGCGTTAAATGTTGGACAACCAGCGCTTTTACGTGCACTTGACAAGTTATCAGCACTGGGCCTTGTGCAAGTTTTTGAGGATGGCCCTTCGGTGAGTTTTGCGCTGAAAAGTCACAAGAGCTACGAGGCTTTTTTGTCAGACGTCCTTTTAAGGAATCTGCTTGCAACAAAAATCGGGGAGACGGCACTAAAAAATTTACTCCCAGAAAAGCCCAAAGGGCACGATGTGTCAAAGAGATTTTCGGACGTTTTCTTGGTGGATACGCCCGAATCAGAAGAAGTGGCCGTGGAGGCTGATGCGACCTCTGAAATCTTTGATTTGGCGTCTTTCAAGGAAAGAATGACCAAATTAAATCTACGCTTTAGCCGTGAGTCGGTTGATGTGACGCACCTTTATAGCATGGCGGAGAAATTTGGCTTGGATTGGTTTGAATTGGTGCAACTGGCGCAAGAGACGGCCAATGTGGATCAGACCATCAATACGAAAGCGATGATTGCGCGCTTTGTGAACCGTCAAAACACCCAAAATGATCGTCCTAGTGTGCCTTCTGCCTATAAAGAATTGGTTTCCCTTTCTAAAAAAGTGGCACCGATCGCCTTTTTGTCGCAGCTCAAAAAAGAAATCGGGGGAATTCAAAATGATGCGAGTGAGCGCTATTTGCTGTCAAATTTGACAGATAATCACATGACAGCTGAGGTTCAGAACATTCTCATCCACTATATCTTGGTACAGCAAGGCCGCGGGAGCTTGTCTGCCAAGTATGTCAACAGTATCGCAGGGCAATGGCTTCGTAGTGGCGTAACTACGGCTGAAGAAGCCGTTCAAGCGATTGAAGATTTCAATGCGCGAATCCGGCGGACAAAGACTGAGCAAAAAGTGGTGAAAAAAGCGCCAGATTGGGAAAATGAACGCACAACAAGCGATTGGAGTCCAGAAGAACAAGCGAGATTCATTGCGGAACGCCAGAAAGCAAGAAAGGACAAGTGATGGAAGGGATTGGAGATAGTCTTGGCAAATGGTCAAATTTGACAGAAAATTTGGATGAGCTGCAATCAGAAATCTTGAAAAATCCTGAGATTTCTGCATTTATAGAGACAAATAATTTATCAGAGGATGCGGTGACGCGTTCAATGAGCAAATTTTACGAATATTTGAAGGCACCGTCAAATTTGACAGAAGGCTACAGGCCTGTTTTGACGCTCAATGAGGGACTTGCAGATGTGTCTTATCAAGCAACCGAGTCACTTCTCAAAAAACAAGCCGAAAGACAAGAAGCCGCACGCATTTCTCTCGTAGGACTTTCGAAGCTTTTGCGCGAAGCCACCTGGGAGAGTGTCACTCCGCAAAATGCCACGCAAGCTCAGCTTTATGACCAAGTTGAAAACTTCATTGCAAGCTCTGACAAGCGTAGAGGTGCCTATATCACAGGCCCCTACGGGATTGGCAAGACTTACATCATGGCAGCCATGGCAAACCGCTTAGCAAAAGCGGGACTTGAGACTGCACTCATTCATTACCCGACCTTTGTGACAGATGGCACCTTAGAGGATATTAAGAACCGTGCGAGCGAGCTTAAACGCGCGCCCATCCTTGTTTTCGATGATATTGGTGCAGAAAGTAACAACCCATGGATACGCGACAATATCCTTCAAGTGATGCTCCAACACCGCATGGACAATGCCCTCCCGACCTTTTTTACCTCTAATCTCACACTTACCATGCTCGAAAATCACCTTTCCGAGTCCAAAAATGCCTTTGATGAATTAGCTAGCAAACGTGTCATGGAGCGTATCTATGCACTCGCAACCGAAATTAAACTAGAAGGGACAAACCGTCGCCATGGGACAGTCAATCATTGAGCTCATTGAGCAACACAGCTCTGTGCGCAACTTTACGGATGAAAAAATTCCAGACAAAGACATCGAGCAGATTTTGCGTGCGGGACAGGCTGCAGCCAGTTGGAAAAATTTTCAATCTTATAGCATCATTAACGTCGCCTCGCAATCTCAAAAAGACGCCATTTATGCCTATCAACCTCAAAAAGCCATCAAGAATGCGTCAAATTACCTCGTCTTTGTCGGCGATTTGAAGCGTGCGGAGACGGCTGTGAAGCTCTATCAGGAGGACTTTGAGCCTGCGGGGGTTGAAAGTCTCTTGATTTCAAGTGTGGATGCCGCGTTAGCTGCAGAAAATTGTCTTTTGGCTGCAGAATCCTTAGGTTATGGCGGCGTCATCGTAGGCTTGATTCGTGATCAATCCGCTGAAATCTCTGAGGTCTTAGGCCTTCCAGACTATACCTACCCGATTTTTGGCGTCGCACTGGGCGTTCCTGCGCGCAAAAATCCTGTTAAACCGCGTTTACCGCTTGATGTCGTGGTGATGTCTGAACGTTATAAAGAAGCCACGGAGAAAGACTTGCGCGACTACGACCTGCTACAAAAAACTTATGAGGGTGCGCATCGCCTCGATTCCGAGTGGACGGAACGCATGGTTGCGCAATGGGGAAAACCTGAAATTCCAAGCTCCACCGATAATCTCAAAGCCAAAAAGCTCCTGAAATAAGGCGCTTTTTATGTTATAATAAAAGCCATGTCCCTTCCTACCGTTGCCATTGTGGGCCGGCCAAATGTCGGTAAATCGACGATTTTTAATCGCCTTGCAGGCGAGCGTCTTTCGATTGTTGAAGATACGCCTGGTGTGACGCGAGACCGGATTTATGCGACAGCAGAGTGGCTCACGAAAAAATTTGCTATTATTGATACTGGGGGAATTGAGCTCTCAGACGCCCCCTTTATGGCGCAAATCCGTGCCCAGGCTGAAATTGCAATGGACGAAGCAGATGTCATTGTTGCGGTGGTTGATAGCGAGACGGGTCTCACGGACGGGGATGAGCAAGTCGCACAAATCCTCTATAAGTCAGATAAACCTGTTCTTTTAGTGGTCAATAAAGTTGACAACCCTGAGCGGCGGGCGGATATTTATGATTTTTATAGCCTAGGACTGGGAGAACCCTACCCAGTATCCGCCGTGCATGGCTTGGGGACAGGCGATGTGTTAGACGCGATTGTCGCAGCACTCCCAGAAGATGACGAACCCGAAAATCCAGATGTAATCAAGTTTTCCTTGATTGGGCGCCCTAATGTTGGGAAATCCTCTCTGATTAATGCCATGTTGGGCGAAGAACGCGTCATCGCAAGTCCCATTGCGGGAACTACGCGTGATGCGATTGATACACAGTTTACAGATCCTGATGGACAAGAATTCCTCATGATTGATACGGCAGGCCTCAGGAAGTCTGGGAAAGTTTACGAAAATACTGAGAAATATTCTGTCATGCGGGCCATGCGCGCGATTGATAGAAGCGACATTGTCCTCATGGTCTTAAACGCCGAAGAAGGCATCAGAGATTATGACATGCGCATCGCTGGCTTTGCACATGAGGCCGGTAAGGGTATCCTTATTGTCGTCAATAAGTGGGATGCCATCACAAAAGACAATGACAGCATCAAAAAATGGGACGAAGAAATTCGGATTAAATTTAAATTCCTAGATTATGCACCGATTGTCTATGTGTCTGCCCTCACAAAGCAGCGTCTGAACACGCTTCCTGAGCAGATCAAAGAAATCCATGACTACCAAAATCTCCGTGTGACAACCTCAGTCTTAAACGACGTGATTCAAGACGCCGTTGCGACTAACCCGACACCGACGGATAAAGGTAAACGCTTAAAAATCTTCATGGCGCAGCAAGTCGCCATCAAGCCACCGACTTTTGTCGTTTTCGTCAATGAAGAAGATCTGATGCACTTTAGCTACTTGCGCTTTTTGGAAAACCAGATACGAAAGGCCTTTGTCTTCACAGGAACGCCTATTCACATCATTGCGAGAAAACGCAAATAATGCTATAATAAACTGATTAAATCTGCAAAGGAAATACCATGGGCATATTAGACATTTTCAGAGATCCAGCTGATGAATACGAAGGAAGTCATACAGGACGTGGACGTAGAGGACGGAGTAATCCCATACCTAACTTTTCCTCCAACGAGGAGTTTTTGACTTGGCTCAAGCGCAATAAAGCCTTTGCCCTCTATGAAGGAGACGGCATTACGGCGCTTTTGGACGAAAATGACGAAACCATGGTGCCCATGTACTCGACGCCAGAGCTGGCCGAACAGAGTGGTGGAACAGATGAATTCTTAAGCATGGATTTGCTTGAACTCTGGAATCTTTTGAAAGACCAAGAGGCGATTAAGACCATCAACTTGGACGATGGCGCCTTGATCGTCAGTCGTGACGAGATTGAAGCCGCTGCTGTTGGCAAACAAGAGCCTGATGAAAGTGAAGAGGCTTCTTCTGAGACGCCTTCAGAGCCTGAGATTGACTATCCCTTCCCACGCAGCAGACGCAATCGCTTAGCACAAGAAGATGAAGCGACCACGTCATCAGAAAGTGAAAGCGAATGGCCTCAGAGTGAATCCGAGAACTTTGAAAGTGAAGCAGAAGCCTTTGCGGGCGAAGAAGAAGTCCCAGAAGAGGCGTTTGAAGCACCTGAAGAAAGTCTTGACGACTCCCAGAACGAAGAGGATTACGAAGAGTATATCCCAGAAGCTTGGCGCACACCTGCAAAAGCCGCTGAGGCACCCGAATTACGTGCAAACTATGTGGCACAATGGAGTCCTGTACGTGAAGTTCCGACGCGTTTGATTCGGCAGATGCAGCGTGTCCTTGACGATGAGAACTCAGGTGTGACGCGGATTTTCATGGGGACGATGCCTGGGGATGGCATTCGCCAATACGCTCTTGCCATTGAAACGGATGTGGAAGACCTCTATATCGCAGAGCTCAATCTCACCACCGACCGCTACGAGACGCAAGCTGTCTTTAACGATGGGAATCCGCTTGCCTTGCAAATCAATAACCCTAAGTTTGAGGTCTATGATGCAGAAGAGGCAAAAGGCAAAGCACCAGAGCGGACAGAAGAAGAGATGCTGGATTATCTGGAAAAACACTATCTCTTTTTCCCAGATACACCTGAAGAAGATAACGGTGAATTAAAGGAACTCATTGCCTTTACGAACCTCACGCAGATTCCTGCGCAGTTCTTGATGCCTTTTGAGACCTTTATCATCATGCGCCCGGCAGACATTGCGACCTTCCTTGAAATGGTGCCAACGCTTGCGAGTGCGCACATCAACTCTTTTGACAGTCACCATGCGATGGAGATTGGACGCGATGACTTGATGATGATTGATCATAGCCGCAAGAAGGTTCTGATTGTAGGTCTTGGCTTGATTGGGGCGTCTTTGGCGCTTGCGATAAAAGCAGGCAATGATAAGGCAGAGATTGTCGGGGCAGATAACGAAGAAGTCTTGCGGATTGCGACGACTCGTGGGATCATTGACCAGACGACGACGGACTTCGAGTCAGCAGCTGAAAAAGCCACTCACATCATCTTAGCGACGCCAGTGGACGTGACGATTGACTATATTGGTCGTTTGGCTAAGCTCAAACTCAGGAAAGACGTTGTCATCACAGATACGGCTTCAACCAAGCAAGAAGTGATGGCTGCTGCCAATGAGGCTTTCAGTGAGAAATCACGGATGACCTTTATCGGGGGACACCCCATGGCAGGCTCGCACAAGTCGGGCCCGAACGCGGCTGATGAGAAGCTCTTTGAAAATGCCTATTATGTCTTAACTAAGCACCACGAAGGTCTTGAAGAACTGCTGGAAGGCTGTCATGCGAAATTTATCGTCATGGATGCCGATGAGCATGATGCAGTCACTGGGCAAGTGTCGCATTTGCCGCATGTCTTAGCCTCGGCGCTTGTGTTGCAAAGTGCGGATTATGCGAAAAAACATCCCCGTGTGGAGAACCTTGCGGCAGGTGGTTTTAGAGACTTGACGCGGATTGCAGATAGTGATGCGGATTTGTGGACTTCTGTGATGCTCTCGAACACGGATGATATTGTGGAGCGCATCGGGAATTTCCAAGAGCAGCTTGATAAAATCAAAACGATGCTCGAAGAAAAGGATGAGCGCGCAATCAAGAGCTTCTTTGAAAATGGGAAGAGTGAGCGCGATCAGATGGAGATTCATCCGGGAGCACTTGAGGCTTACTATGACCTATTTGTCAGTATTCCTGATGAGTCAGGGAGTGTTCTGCGCGTTCTCTCAGCGCTTGAGAGTTTCTCGATTGTCAATATCAAGATTAACGAAGGCAACCGCGAGGATATTCACGGAACCTTGCAGATTAGCTTCAAAAATGAGCATGATCGCGAACGTGCGCGGGAAGAAGTGGAGCGGCGTACGAAGTTTGACGTCGTGGATAAATAACGAGAAACTTGCACAGTGGTGCAGGTTTTTCAAACGGAGGAGTGTATGATTAAAGTCATTGCGCTAGATTTAGATGGTACGACCTTGAACGATGCCAAGGAAATCCCGATTGAGACGGTGGCTACTCTTAAAAAAGCGCGTGAGATGGGTGTGAAGGTCGTCTTTGATACAGGACGTCCACCGATTTCAACACGTGCTTTTTTGGAGGCGCTTGGGCTATCGGGCAGTGAAAGAGATTATTGTATTACCTTTAATGGCGGTCGTGTAGCGACTTGTGCGGACGAGGTGCTTTTGAATAGTTGCTTGTCCTATGCGGATTTATCCATGATACATGAGTGGACAAGGAAAGAGGACATCCCGCTTGACGTGATTGCAGAAACGGATTGCTATACGGTGGAGTATGAGCGGCCTTCACAGTTACATTATGTGAATAACACGTTGACTTTTCACACGGTAACGTTTGATGAGGTGCCAAAAGACGCGGTGTTTAACAAGGTCATCTTGTCAGGAGAGCCTGAAATCTTGGATCGTGCCTTGAAACGCGTTCCGTCAAATTTGACAGAAGCCTATGAATGGGTAAAAACGCGTGATATTTTACTCGAAATCATGCCAAAAGGCGTGACGAAAGCAACAGGCCTTGCATTTTTGTGCGAGAAGCTAGCTGTCAAGCCGGACGAGGTCTTAGCGATGGGTGATGAAGACAATGACATCCCGATGCTTTCCTGGGCGGGAGTCTCCATCGCACCGGCAAATGCAAATGACCGCGCAAAAGCCGCTGCCAAGCATCTGTCAAATTTGACAAACAATGAAAATGCAGTTGCTGTGGCCATTGAGGAGTATGTACTTCATGAAAGCTAGAACTTCTTTTATCATTAGTTTGGTGCTTCTCATACTCCTCTTTGGGAATGTCCTGCTGCTATTTATTGCGCGCAGTCATGTTCCCGTTTTTCCGATTCTGACAGGGCTTTTAGGAACGCTTTTTCTCCTGTCCAATAGCTTTCGTCGTCCGCTCATGGGGCTAATTTTGACCAGTATCGAGAAAATTCAGCAGCGCGAAATTATCACAAGCGAGATTTTCCGACGCACCAAAACAGCACAACTCTCGCTCCTATTCTACCTGCATGCGGATTTATCGCTCCTTGTGTTGATGCTACTTGGCAAAAACCGCTTTGGGCTTATCGCAAGCGTCCTCAACTGGGGGCTTCTCCTAGCTCTCGTCATTTTTGCCTATAGTTTGCAGACACAACTTTCTGGAAAGAAGAAAAAATAATGGGATTATTTAATCGCCTCTTTGGCGAAACGACGGATAAGACGCCTGAGGCACCTGAGACAGAAGAAAAAGCTACTGAAAAAACCTATGAAGAGACCCTCTCAAAGACGAGCCAGTCTTTTGGAGAGCGGATGAACAGCTTTCTGGCCAATTTTAGGAGTGTGGATGAGGAGTTCTTTGAGTCTCTGGAAGAAACCCTGATTACGTCGGACGTTGGTGTGGCTTTAGCCTCTGAAATCACGGAGGATTTACGTCAGGAGGCACGTTTGTCCAATGCGAAAACACCTGAAGCCTTAAGAAGCCTCATTGTGGAAAAACTCGTGGATCGCTTTGGTGACGAAACGCTTGATACCACGCTTTCTGACGTTACACCCCTTACAGTTATCCTTTTTATCGGGGTGAATGGAGTCGGAAAGACCACCACCATCGGCAAACTCGCCCATCGTTATCAGAAAGCAGGGAAAAAAGTTCTTCTGGCCGCTGCCGATACCTTCCGTGCAGGTGCGATTTCGCAACTTCAAGAGTGGGGGAAACGCTCAAATGTCCCTGTGGTGGCGGGTCCCGAAGGTTCAGATCCAGCATCAGTAGCCTATGATGCCATCAAACGTGCTCAGGATGAAGGGGTGGATGTTTTATTAGTGGATACCGCGGGTCGTTTGCAAAATAAAGACAATCTGATGAAAGAGCTTGAAAAAATCAGTCGTATTTTAAGCCGTGAATGTCCGGAAGCGCCGCATGAAGTCCTCCTTGCGCTGGATGCGACGACGGGACAAAATGCGGTCCAGCAGGCCAAGGAATTTAGTGCCGTGACCCCCATTACAGGTGTTATCTTAACAAAGCTCGATGGATCAGCGCGTGGCGGCATTATTCTTCAGATTATCCAGAACCTAAAAATCCCTGTCAAACTCGTCGGAACCGGCGAAAAAATCGAGGATCTTGCAGATTTTGATAGCGAGGCCTTCATCAAAGGCCTTGTCAAAGACTTGCTCTAAGACTATCAGATTTGACAGACAGTCAAAAAATCTTGTCAAATTTGACAGAATGACAAGACTTGAAAAAATCCCTCACTCGCGATAAAATAGACCTATCAAATTACTAGAAAGACACTTATGTCCTATTCTAACCTCATGATTTTCTCCCTCGGGGCCAATCGTCCCTTGGCACAGCGCATCGCAGACGCGATTGGTATTTCACTGGGCAATAGCTCAAGTGTGACCTACAGCGATGGAGAGACCGCCGTCAATCTCGTGGACTCCGTGCGAGGCAAAGACATTTACCTCGTCCAATCTACCTCCGCTCCCGTCAATGACAACCTCATGGAACTTCTCATTACGGTAGATGCCTTAAAGAGGGCTTCCGCCAAGTCAATCAACGTTGTGATGCCCTACTTTGGCTATGCAAGGCAAGACCGTAAAGCGAGAGCACGCGAGCCGATTACGTCAAAGCTTGTCGCCAATATGCTCTCCGTCTCAGGCATTGATCGTCTCTTGACGGTTGACCTCCATGCGGCACAAATCCAAGGCTTCTTTGACATTCCGGTGGATCACCTAACAGGCTCTCCCCTTCTTGCGGATTATTTTACGAGGCGGGGTCTCACCGGTAAAAAAGATGTTGTAGTGGTCAGCCCCGACCATGGGGGGGTGACGCGAGCCCGCAAACTTGCGGATTTTCTTCACACAAAGCTTGCCATTATTGATAAACGCCGGCCCAAAGCAAATGTTGCTGAAATTATGAATATCATTGGTGACGTCAAAGGCAAAAAGTGCATTCTGATTGACGATATGATTGACACAGCAGGCACGATTACCCTGGCTGCAGATGCCCTCAAAGAGCTTGGTGCGACCGAGGTTTACGCCTCTTGTACGCACGCTGTTCTCTCGGGTCCCGCGATTGAGCGTATTGACAAGTCGGCCATTCAAGAGTTGGTGGTGCTGGATACGATTCAAATCCCTGAGGAGCGCCAGTCTGCAAAGATTACACAAATCTCGATTGCGGGTCTCCTGGCAGAAGCCATTGTGCGCACCCATGAGGAGCGTCCTCTCTCACCACTCTTTGAAGCACACATCCCCAACTTTTAAGCAACGTGAGTTGCTTTTTTATCAGAAAGGATTTAGTTATGGCCTTTGATCACCAAGCCATCGAAAAAAAATGGCAAGCCTACTGGCAAGAGCATCAGACTTTCAAAACGTCTGAAGACCCTAAAAAGCCGAAGTTCTATGCCTTAGATATGTTCCCTTACCCCTCTGGCGCGGGCCTTCACGTTGGTCATCCCGAGGGCTATACGGCGACGGATATTCTTGCCCGTTACAAACGTGCGCAAGGCTACAAAGTCCTCCATCCGATGGGTTGGGACGCTTTTGGCTTGCCCGCTGAGCAATACGCCATGAACACCGGCCACGATCCGGCAGACTTCACGGCGCAAAATATCCAGACTTTCAAAAATCAGATTATCTCGCTTGGTTTCAGCTACGACTGGGACCGCGAGGTCAACACGACCGATCCGGACTATTACAAGTGGACCCAGTGGATTTTCACGAAGCTCTACGAAAAAGGTCTCGCCTACGAAGCCGAAGTCCCTGTCAACTGGGTCGAAGAGCTCGGCACCACCATTGCCAATGAAGAAGTCCTCCCCGACGGCACCTCAGAACGCGGCGGCTATCCTGTGGTGAGGAAACCCATGCGTCAGTGGATTTTGAAAATCACAGCTTACGCCGACCGCTTGCTCGAAGACCTCGAAGACCTTGATTGGCCAGAATCCATCAAGGAACAACAACGCCACTGGATTGGTAAATCCACAGGGGCTGATGTATCTTTCAAGGTGGCAAACTCCGACAAATCTTTCACGGTCTTCACGACGCGCCCCGATACGCTTTTTGGTGCGACTTATTGTGTCCTCTCGCCTGAACACGCCCTGGTTGCCGACATCACAACCCCTGAGCAAAGAGAAGCGGTCAAGGCCTATCAACATGAAGCTTCCCTCAAGTCTGACCTCGCCCGCACCGACCTCGCCAAAGAAAAAACGGGTGTCTTCACAGGCTCTTATGCGGTGAATCCTGTCAACGGCAAGGAAATCCCCATTTGGATTGCGGACTATGTCTTAGCTAGCTATGGGCACGGGGCCATTATGGCGGTTCCTGCGCACGATACCCGTGACTGGGAATTTGCCAAAGTTTTTGGGCTTGAAATTATTCCCGTGTTAGAAGGCGGCGACGTGCAAAAGGAAGCCTACACCGAAGACGGCACCCACATCAACTCCGACTTCTTGAATGGCCTCAACAAGGCCGACGCCATTGCCAAAATTATTGACTTCCTTGAAGACAAGCACATTGGCACGAAGAAAATCACCTACCGTCTGCGTGACTGGCTTTTCAGTCGCCAGCGCTATTGGGGTGAGCCGATTCCGATTATCCATTGGGAAGACGGGACGTCAAGTGCGGTGCCGGAAGCCGAATTGCCACTCATTTTGCCAAAGACCAAGGACATCAAGCCTTCTGGGACGGGTGAAAGTCCCCTTGCGAATCTCACCGACTGGCTCACCGTGACCCGCGCCGATGGGGTGAAAGGACGTCGTGAAACGAACACCATGCCGCAATGGGCAGGCTCTTCCTGGTATTTCTTGCGTTACATCGACCCGCATAATGACAAAGCCTTGGCCGACCCTGAAAAGCTCAAGGAGTGGCTCCCTGTCGATCTCTACGTCGGCGGCGCAGAGCACGCCGTTTTGCACCTCCTTTATGCCCGCTTCTGGCACAAATTCCTTTATGACATCGGCGTCGTACCAACGAAAGAACCCTTCCAGAAGCTCTTTAACCAGGGTCTTATTACGGCCATGTCCTACAAAGACAGTCGTGGGGTTTTAGTTCCGACCGATCAAGTTGAAAAGCAGGGCGACGACTTCGTGAAAATCGGCACGGGCGAAAAGCTTGAGCAGGTCGTGGCCAAAATGTCCAAATCCCTCAAAAACGTGGTCAATCCCGACGATGTCGTGAAAAAATACGGGGCCGACACTCTGCGCGTCTATGAGATGTTCATGGGACCACTCGATGCCAGTATTCCCTGGTCAGAAGACGGCCTCGAAGGCGCCCGCAAGTTCCTCGACCGCGTGGACCGCTTGATTGTCCCAGAAAAGCTGACCAATGAAGACGTTCCAGAACTTGTGAAGACCTACCATGAGACTGTGAAAAATGTCACCGAGCGTCTCGACAACATGCTCTTTAATACCGCGATTTCTCAGCTCATGATTTTCGTGAATGCGGCCAATAAAGCAGAAAAACTCCCAGAAAGTTTCGCCAAAGGCTTCGTCCAACTCTTAGCACCTTTTGCACCGCATTTAGCCGAAGAACTCTGGGAACGCTTGGGCGAGAAAGAATCCGTCCAACTTGCTAGCTGGCCAACGTTTGACGCGAGTCACTTGCAAGAAGATACCGTGGAAATCGTTCTCCAGGTCAATGGTAAAATCCGTGAGAAGCTCATGGTTTCAAAAACTGCGACGAAAGAAGATCTGGAAACTCTCGCCAAGAATTCGGAAGCAGTTTCTGGCAAAGACATCGTGAAAATCATCGCCGTACCAGGTAAACTCATCAATGTGGTGGTAAAAGGATGACAAAAGTTTTAAACATTGCCTATGTTGGTTTTGGAAAATCAACCAACCGCTATCATATTCCTTATGTGTTGACGCGGCCAGATCAATTTCATATCGCGCGCGTGATTGTACATCATCTGGGAGGCCGACCTTTAGAAGAAGCCGCACTCAAAAAGGCGCAAGGCACGATTTTCTCAGATGACATCACAGATGCCCTGGCTGATCCTGAGATTGACTTGATTGACATTGTGACGCCATTTGCGAGCCATTATAGTCTAGCCAAAGCAGCCCTTGAGGCTGGAAAAAACGTGCTTTGCGATAAGCCCCTCGTTGCAACAGGTGATGAGGCGCGTGAGCTTGTTGATTTAGCCAATGAAAAACATCTCTTTTTCATGCCTTTTCAAAATCGTCGTTTTGACAGTGACTTCCTGACAGTGAAAAAAGTGCTGGAAGGGGGTTATTTGGGTAATCTTTTAGACATCACGGTTAATATGGATCATTACAGACCCAATGACATCACAAAGGGTGGGCCTTATGATGGTGCTTGGTATGGACATGGCGTGCATCTTGTGGATCAGATGGTGAGCCTTTTTGGTGCCCCTCAAAAGGTTTACTATGATATAAGATCTTCAAGAGATGCCAAAGCAGCGGATGATTATTTTTTAGTCAATCTGCTCTATGAGGGCTTTCGCGCAACGATTGCGGCGAGCGAGACGAGTGTCATCCCTCATCCCAAGTGGATTTTGTATGGCGACCGAGGCACTTTTATCAAAGAAACGGTCGATCAGCAAGAAAATGATTTGAAACTAAACATCATGCCAGGAAGTCCTGGTTTCGGCGAAGATAGCCCTTTTGAGTTTGGGCGTCTCGTCTATATGAATCAGAATGGGGATCGGATTGAAAAGGCGATTCCTACAGTTGTTGGAGACTACGCACGTGTCTATGATAGTGTTTATGAGACACTTGTCAATCAGGCGCCAAAGCTTGTCTCAGATAGTGAACTTTTGAGTGTTTTGGAGATCCTTGAAGCAGGGATTGCCTGAGATACGAAATCCGAACATTGACATAAAATCAGTAGAGAACTTTTCTGCTGATTTTTTGAATGGCGTCAAATTGCGTTACAATGGAGCTATGAAGATATTAGTGATTGGATCAGGCGGCAGAGAACACGCCTTGGCAAAGAAATTTGCAGAGAGTCCTGAAGTTGAAAAAGTTTTTGTCGCCCCGGGAAATCCTGGGATGACGTTAAGCAAGATTGAGAGCGTCGGGATTTCGGAGTTGGACAATGCGGGATTGGTTGATTTTGCGGGGTCTCAGGCGATTGATTTTGCCTTTGTGGGACCTGAGACGGCGCTTGCAAACGGTGTGGTGGATGCTTTTCAAGCAGCAGGGCTAAAGATTTTTGGGCCAACACAAGCAGCTGCGCAAATTGAAGCTTCGAAAGACTTTGCCAAAGGCATCATGGCAAAATACGGGGTTCCCACAGCAGCATATGCCACCTTTACAGAATTGGCGCCAGCGCTTTCCTATGTTGGGAAAAAAGGTGCACCGATTGTTGTCAAGGCGGACGGCTTGGCAGCAGGAAAAGGCGTGACGGTGGCTTTTGAGTTGGCGGATGCTAAAAAGGCTTTGGAAGACATATTCTCTTTGCCCGATGGGAAAGTTGTCATTGAAGAGTACTTAGATGGCGAGGAGTTTTCTTTATTTAGCTTTGTGCATGAAGGCAGGATTTATCCGATGCCGATTGCGCAGGACCACAAACGGGCTTATGATGGAGATAAAGGTCCCAATACGGGTGGCATGGGAGCTTATAGTCCGGTGAGTCATATTCCTGATTGGGCGGTACGCGAGGGACTTGATAAGATTGTGAAGCCGACAGTTGCGGGGATGATTGCAGAAGGGAAGTCCTTTACAGGCGTGCTTTATGCGGGATTGATTCTCACGACCTCGGGTATCGTTAAGACCATAGAATTCAATGCGCGTTTTGGGGATCCCGAGACACAAGTCGTCTTGCCTCGCTTGACGAGTGATTTGGCACTCGCGATTGATGCTATTTTGGATGGGCGGGAGCCTGAACTCACGTGGTTGGATGAGGGCAGCGTGACCCTTGGAGTGGTCGTGGCAAGTGAGGGTTATCCAGCTTCGAGCACGAATGGTTTGATTTTACCTGAGATGACAAACTTAGATGTGGCCTATGCGGGCGTGGCTGAAAAAGACGGAAAGTTGATTTCAAATGGCGGGCGGGTTTTCTTAATTTCTGAAACGGGGAATACAGTGGCGCAAGCGCAAAAATCCGTGTATGCAAAGCTTGAGAAATTGGACTTGAACGGCTTCTTTTACCGGCATGATATAGGCTCGCGCGGGGTTGAATCATGAGCGTCGAGGTAAGGGATAAAACGTGCGAAGCAAGTGTGAAGAAAGGGGTGAATTAAATGGTAGATGTAGCAATTATGATGGGGTCGATTTCCGATTGGGCAACGATGCAAGAAACGGCAAAGTTGCTGGATGAATTTGGCGTGTCTTATACGAAAAACGTGGTCTCAGCGCATCGGACGCCTGAGAAAATGGCAGACTTCGCAAAAAATGCGAAGGCTGCAGGCTATAAAGTCATTATTGCTGGCGCCGGTGGGGCTGCGCATTTGCCTGGGATGACGGCCGCGCAGACGATATTGCCGGTGATTGGCGTGCCAATCAAGACGAGTACGCTCTCGGGCGTGGATTCGCTCTATTCGATTGTGCAAATGCCTGCTGGGGTGCCTGTTGCGACCATGGCAATTGGCGTTGCTGGAGCGAAGAATGCAGCTTTGTATGCGGTACAGATGCTCGCTGTAAATGACAAGAACTTAGCTCGAAAAATTGAAGACTATCGGGCGAAAGCAGAGGCGCAAGTGGCAGCGTCAGAAGAGGACTTGGTCTAATGGTACGACACGATAAAAAGACGATTGGCATTATTGGCGGTGGGCAGCTCGGGCAAATGATGGCGATCTCCGCGCAGTATATGGGGCATCGTGTGGTGACACTTGACCCGAACCCGAAGTGCTCGGCTGCGAAAGTTTCGGATGAGATGATTGTCGCGGATTATGATGATTTGGACGCGATTTTGAAACTTGCTTATGCGTGCGACGTGTTGACCTATGAGTTTGAAAACGTTGATGCTGCAGCGCTTCATCAGGTGGAGCAAGAGGTGGCGATTCCGCAGGGGATACGCCTCTTAGAAATCACGCAGAATCGCAAATTTGAAAAGACTTTTTTGGAAAAAGAAGCGGGCGTCAAAGTCGCGCCTTGGCAGTTCATCTCAGGACCCTATGATTTACCTGAACATGTCGTGAAAAAGCAGGTGTTGAAAACGACGACAGGCGGTTATGATGGGCATGGGCAGGTCGTGTTGCACTCTGACGACGATTTGGAAGCGGCTCGAGAAATGTCAAATTTGACAGAATGTGTGCTGGAGGATTTTGTCAAATTTGACAGAGAAATTTCAGTCGTCATCAGTGGGAATGGTAAGGATTTTGTGACTTTTCCAATTTGTGAAAATGAGCATTGGAATAATATTTTGCACACGACCATCATGCCCGCGCGCGTGAGTGATACAGTGGCTAAAAAAGCGCGTGAATTGGCGCTTGCGATTGCAGAAAAATTGCACTTGGCGGGGACGCTTTGTGTGGAGATGTTTTTAACCGCAGAAGATGAGCTTTATGTAAATGAATTAGCCCCTCGTCCGCATAACTCGGGGCACGTCACGATAGAAGCCTGTGATTTCTCGCAGTTTGACTTGCATATCAAGGGAATTTTGGGCGAGAAATTGCCTGAACCACGGCTTTTGAGCCCTGGGGTGATGGTGAATACTTTAGGGCAACATATTGAAGGTGTGAGCCAGTTGCCAGACAGTCATCCAGATTGGCATAGCCATGATTATGGGAAAGAAGAAGCCAAGCTCAATCGCAAGATGGGACATGTCACGATATTGACGCAGAATGTGGAGGAGACACTTGCGGAGATTGATGCAACAGGGATTTGGACGGATGCACATTAAAAAAAAGCACTGCTAGGGTGCTTTTTTAGGTGCTTAGGCTAATTTTGCCTGAAGGCGAGACTTGCTGCGTGCTGCTTTGTTCGCATGAATGAGGCCTTTAGATTTCGCCTTATCGATCGCAGAAGCAGCAGCTTTGAAGCTCTCTTCACTAGGCTCGGCTTCGAACTTCTTGACTGCTGTGCGCATTGCGGCACGTTGGGCAGAGTTACGTTCATTTTGCGAAATGTTAAGCACAGCGCGCTTTTTCGCAGATTTGATATTTGCCATGAGTCGTCCTTTCTTGTAGAATCACGTTACTCACCTTCGAATCGCGAGCAACATAGACCATTATAACGAAAAAACTCTGATTTGTAAAGCTGTCAACGAAAATAGAAAATGTCCCAAAATTTGAGTTAGTATGAGCGAGAAAAAGTGATTTCTTTTTCTCGTTTTTGTTGCGATTTTTGCAAGAATCTGTTGTATGAAGCTTTCTTCCAAGGGTGTGACATAGGAGGCCTGTAAACAGTCTTCACAGTCTTTTGCGTCTCTTCACCTAAATCAAATTCTTTAGAAACTTTCTGATGTTCCTCAAGCACTCTGAGTTCATAGATTTCCTTGTCATCAGAGAGGTAGAGCCTTCCATCCAAGGTCTTAAGCACCAAGACTTTCTTCTTAGGAGCCAGGCAGACCAGCTGGTTGTCTTTGTAAGGCTGAAAATAGAAGTTGAAGTAACGAATCGTATGACCAGCGTCCACCTGTCTTTGACTAATCACAGCCAAAGTTTCATTGATTTTCTCAGGCGAGATTTCAGTCTCAAAGACAGAGTCAAGTTCTTGCGTATCCAAGGCAAATTGAGCATTGTAGCGAGTGATAA
>JAIRWF010000013.1 GCA_031253335.1 Streptococcaceae bacterium | reverse complement strand
ATTTTCATAAAATTGACTTGGAATTATCTTGCGATAATTTCTTGTTTTGATTGAATATCTCTATCCAATCTGGTTCGTTTTGAAGTAATATTCAGTTTTCAAAGAGCTAGTGCGGTCTCTTGTGAGACAGCTAGTATATTTTAGCATAACGAAATTACTCTGTCAAGAATAAAGTCATTATTTTAGAAGTTTTTTGCTTTTTGTTTGCCTTTTGCGTCAAAAAACCGCACTAGTATGCGGTTTTTAATTTCAATCATAGTTCATCATTTTCCATTAAAAATTGGATAAATCGCTGTTTGAGGCGGAATTTTTTAATACGCTCTACCGGGCGACGTTCCAAAAGCGCCCAGAGTGTCTGCTTCTCCTTGGCATTAAGTGTCTCAATAAATGATTCTTTACGCTCTTCATAGAGCATTTCTTTCTCAATTTCTGCAGCTGGGTCCGCAACATTATAGTGAATAGGACCTGCGAACTGGTAATTAGAGGTCTTAATATTTCGTTTGCTGGCTGTCTCCTTTCGGAAAGTAGAAATTAAGTGTGAACGATACTTTACCTTGAAATGAATTGGAAGTTTTTCTTCGCTACATCCCGAAAGCATCAGTTGATAAAGAATAATGATACCTTCTTGCAGATAATCATCCAAGTCCCATAAGCTAATACAAAATTGTTTTCTAGCGTTCAGGATGATTGGACGTACTTTTTCAAAAGCCGCCATTAATTCGTCATTTGAGATACCTTCTGCAGGTGTAGTTTTTGCCATAAATTGTTTCTCCTTCAGTTTTTATTTTTTGACATTTGTTAATCTCCCTTTTCGTTACGGGTCATAATCCAAAGGATAAGAAAAGGCGTGTCTTTTGCGCGTCTTTAGTTTCCTCAAACGTATCTTCCTCCTCAATTTTAGTTGGAGATAAAGAATAACATTATCTGACAATTTTGTCAAGTCTAAATTTAATTTTTTTATTTGAAATTTTAATATTGTTCGGATTATCAATTAAAAAAGGCCTTTTTCAGGCTTCTTCGTTCGTGAGTTGGTGCTTCATCGCATAAATCACGGCTTGCGTGCGGTCTGTGACTTGGAGTTTTTCAAGGATGTTGCTGACGTGGGTTTTTACGGTTTTAATTGAGACATACAAGGTGTCCGCAATGTCTTGATTGCTGAGGCCGTCGGCTAAAAGACGCAGGACTTCCATTTCACGGGCTGTGAGATCATCGTAGAGTTCGTGTTTGCGATGATTATGAGCTGAGATTTTTTCTTTGACAGCATCCGAGAGGACGTCTTTGCCTTGTGCGATTTGACGAATCGCGTCTGCGATTTCAGTCGCTTGAGAGGTTTTTAAAATATAACCTTTGGCGCCTGCCGCAAGGGCAGGGAAGACTTTTTCATCGTCAATAAAACTTGTGAGAATGAGTACGCGGGCTGCAGGATTTTGCTTGAGCAATTCCTGAGTGGCTGTGATCCCGTCCATTTCTTTCATGACGAGATCCATGAGGATGACGTCTGGATGGAGTTTGAGCGCTTTTAAAACGCCTGGATGTCCATCAGAAGCTTCATCGACGACTTCGATATCTTCTTGAGAGTTCAGATAACTGGATAAACCGAGGCGCACCATTTGGTGATCATCAACAAGTAATACTTTAATTTTTTCATTCAATTTTTGGAATCCTCACTTCTACGGATGTACCGGCGTTGGGAGCCGTTTGGATATGACAGGTCCCGCCAAGTAGCAGGGCACGTTCTTGCAAATTTTTAAGACCATAACTGGCAGATTTTTGAACGTCTTCTTCAAAGCCAATGCCATCATCTGTGATTTTCAGGATAATCGTGCGTTTCTCCTCGAACAAACGAACGTTGATATGTTCTGCCTTCGCATGGCGCAACGTATTGGACAAGATTTCTTGGCTCATACGGAAGAGATTGTCCTCTATCGTGACAGAAGCTGCAACATCATCGAGACGGTAGTCAATTTTGCTAGAGACTTTGGCAGCAAGTTCTTCAATTAGGCCACGCAAGCCTTCGACAAGAGATTTTCCTTCGAGCTCCGTTGGTCTAAGATGTAAGAGCATGGCCCGCATTTCGTTTTGCGCTTCATGGAGAATTTTAAGAGCTAAGTCGGTTTGCGTTTGGTTGCTCTCAGGGCTTTTGTTAGAGCTGACAGCAGACAGAATCATCGTAGTGGCAAAAAGTTCTTGACTGACAGAATCGTGGAGCTCACGGGCAAAGCGCTTACGCTCTTCTTCAATGATGGTGGCGCGTGTTGCCGTTTCGTCAGCGCTTACTGCTTGCAATTCGGCTTGTAAGTCGGCAAGTTGCTTCGCAAGCACTAGTAAATCAGGGTTTTTGGGTGCTTCATTTTTCTCAAGGCGTGCAATATCCTCTTTGTAGCTTGTGGCAATGCTATTATTTTCCCAAGCATTATAAGCAGTAAAGAGAATAGCAACCACTAAGCTGATTTCAAAGATTAACGTGAGTTTAGAGACATCGAAGCTCACTGCGCTTGCTTGCATCATCATACCCGACGTCGATGACGTATCTGTCAAAGCGGATAACAAGGTAAAGCCGACAATGAAAGTGACGAGAAAACTCACAATAAATGTCCGAAGAATAGAGTTTCTCATGAAGGCACCACCTCGATATTTCCTTGCGCAACACGCACCGTAATGGTCACACGCTTTTCGGACTTTTCAAAATTAGGTGATTCAAAGTGTGCCGCCACCGCATCCAGCTCAGGTGCTTGCTCCATGAGACGCACAAGACCGTCCATGGAGGACGCTGTGACATTGATTTTGACATCACTTGGTACAAGAATTTTAACATTACCTGAAGATTTTTTGATGTCGAGGCGATTACCTTCGGGTTTGAAGACCATATCGAAAAGATCAATGATTTCATTGCCCGAATCACTCGTCGTCGTGCTCTCACTCACAGTGGTATCCGTCCCATCTGCCGTGATGTCGCGGGGGCCTTTCAAATTCTGTGCATTACGCCTGCGGTTGTAGCCATTTTGAAATCCATTACGAAAATTCTCGCCAAAGCCGCTTGGACGCTGTGCTTGATTCTGACCACCACCCATCGAAGCACTAGGTCGATAAAAGAGAATGGCCCAGATGATTGGCCAGACGAGCGCTAACCAGAAATAACCTGTCGTAATTACCATGATAATAATGGAGACCCAAGCAATCAGCGCAATGAAGGCGAAGATTTGCTTTTGAAGTTGAACGTTTGCGCGGTTTGTGAGAAGGGTAAAGACAATCGCAATAATGGCTGCAGGAATGAAGGCAGGACGCGCCACAAAGAGCCTCGAAGCGAGAAGCAGGAGGATAATCATCTCAACAACAATGAAAATTCGGGTGCGCATGACGTTATTATAGCATGGATTTTTAGTAAAAAATAGGTCTTTGGGCCTATTTCCCACTTAATTTCTGTAAAGAGGCTTGAAAAATTTCTGGCGGCTCCACGCGAAATTCCATCCATTCTCCAGTGGTAGGATGAGTAAAACCAAGTGTTTCTGCATGGAGAAATTGCCCCACATTAGGCGTCAGCGTTTTAGTTGGCCCATAGAGCGGATCTCCTGCGACTGGATGCCCGATATATTTCATGTGGACGCGGATTTGATGGGTACGACCCGTTTCAAGCATGCACGCAATCAAGGTATAGCCTTGAAAACGTTCGAGTACTTCAAAATGAGTGATTGCAGTTTTCCCATTCGCTACGACTGCTTGTTGCTTGCGATCTTTTGGATTTCGGCCAATCGGCGCCTCTACCGTCCCAGAGGGCTCTATGAATTCACCGTGCACAATTGCCAGATAACGCCTAGTACTCGTCTTATCTTTTAATTGCTGGGCAAGGCTTTCATGCGCTTTGTCGTTTTTGGCAATCATCAAAAGACCCGACGTATCCTTATCAATCCGGTGCACGATGCCTGGACGTACAACGCCATTAATACTCGATAGATCTTTGAGATGGTACATCAGAGCATTCACAAGTGTCCCCGTGAGATGTCCAGCAGACGGATGCACGACCATGCCTTGCGGCTTATTTATTACAGCGACATCGGCGTCCTGATAGATAATTTCAAGTGGAATATTCTCTGGCAGGACGTCCAAGATTTCCTCTTCAGGTTCATCAAACTCAACAACATCACCAGTTTGCAGTTTGTAGCTCTTTTTTTGAGCTTTACCATTGACAAAAACAGCGCCGTCAGAAATCAAATCGGATAGGACAGCACGTGAAAAATCTGTCAGGTCTGATAATCCCTTATCTAGTCGTTCACCACCATGTTTAATCTTAATTTTCATGGAGTATCGCCACCAATAAGCAGATAAAGCCAACCGTCAGAAGGCTGTCCGCCACATTAAAAATGGGAAAATTCACAAAAAGCGTCTCAAACATATCGACCACATAGCCTAGTCGAACACGGTCGATAAAATTTCCCAGAGCGCCCGCAATAATCAAGCTCAGTCCTACCAAATACCAATTCTGCTTGATTTTTCGCCACAAGAAGATGATTGCAATCACGAGCACAATTGGCGTCAAAATGAGGAAAAACCATTGTTGTCCTTGCAAACTTGACCAAGCAGCTCCGTTATTTGTCTCATGTGTCAATGCAAAAATCCCTGGGATGAGCTTTTTTTCACCATTTTCAGGTATATGAAGCATGACCCAGGCTTTCATGAGCTGGTCGGCGACAATCCCCAAAACGATAATCAAAAGAGAGATAACTTTCCTCATGCAAGCACCTCTCTCACACGTTTTTTTAGCTCTGGCAGGACATCCGCTTCAAACCAAGGATTTTTTGCCATCCAAATATTATTACGCGGTGACGGGTGAACGAGGGGAAAATATCTTGGCAAAAATTGCTCAAAATTTCGCACAAGTTCCGTCGTCGTCCGCTTATCTTTTAAATAATAAGCTTGTGCATATTGTCCGATGACAATGGTCAACGCAATTTCAGGCATTTTTTCAAGTAGAGGCTTATGCCATCTCTCTGCAAAACCCTTGCGTGGTGGCAGATCCCCGGACTTGCCTTTCCCCGGAAAATAAAAATCCATCGGCAAAATTGCAAGTTTATTTGTGCTGTAAAATTCATTTTCAGATATTCCTAGCCACTCCCGCAAGCGATCTCCCGAAGTATCTTTCCAAAAAATTCCCGCATCAACTGTTTTCGCCCCAGGTGCCTGTCCTATAATTAAGAGTCTTGCTTCCTCATGAACGCTATAAAGTGGTCTCACACCAGCTGACGTAAATACCTTATTTTCTGGGTCTGCTACAATTGCCGCGTCAATTTCTTCAAAAGTATTCATAAGAATAGTATAACAAAAAAGCGCCATCGGCGCTTCAACTATTTCTTATATTTCTCCGCACTGGCAACGACTTCATCCAAAAGTTTTCCTTCAGGAAGGCCTGTGACTTCCGCAGCGACTGCTTTCAAATCACCCGCAGTCAACTTTTCTTGCAATTCGACTGCTTGCGGATCCTCAGGGTCGGTATAGGCAAAGATTTTACCCACCGTATCCAAGTGCTGCGCATAGCTCAAGCCTCGCTCAGACAATTCCCGAATCGGCCGAATAAAGCGCTCATCATAGCCTAGTTTACGAATCGGAGTACGAGCAACGCGGGACACATCATCAATGATTTTGGGATTGGCAAAACGGGAAATAATCGTCGTGTGATAATCCACCAAATCAGTTTCTGTGAAATAATCCGCCCACTTCGCCAAAAGCAAACTCCGCGTCTCAGACTGCGTCTTCTTCAAAGCTTCTAAAATCGCTTCATCTTTTAATGCTTCAAAAATCGTTTGCTTCCCCGCATAGGCGCCATTATAAGCGACCGTCGCATGTCCCGAGTTGACACTAAAAAGCTTACGCTCAATAAATGGTAGCAAATCACTTGCATAATGTACGCCTTCAAGCTTTGCAGCAGGGTTCTTCATTTGGCTTTCATCAATAACCCACTCATAAAACGGCTCCACAACTACATACAAAGGATCCTCATGATGTTGCCCAGGCACAATCCGATCGACCGCTGCATTGGGGAAACCTACATTGGCTAAATCTGCTTCACTTGCGAATTTCAAAACTTCAGACTTCAGAAATTCAGAGCCACCAATCATATTTTCGCAAGCAATCACATCAATCGGATTCGCCGAAGTACCGCGTGCTTTAATACCCTTAGCAATCAACTCAGCAATAAAAGGTAAGATATTAGGTCCAATCGCCGTTGTCACGACATCGGCTTCTGCAATGGCCGCCACGACAGCATCAGGATTATCTTTATTATTAATACCAGAGACCTTATCGACATGTTCTTTTTTGACTTCTTCGCCTGCAAGCTCAATGTCATACTCATGACGGGCATTGAGCGCATCAATAATCGTCGCATTCACATCAACAAAGGTCGTCTCAAAGCCATTTTGATTGAGTACCAAGCCGATAAAGCCACGACCGATATTCCCCGCACCAAAGTGCACTGCTTTTTTCATTCCATTTTTCCTTTCATACGTCTTCCGACGCTGCACAAATCGAAACGATATTATTCGATTTGTGCAGCTAGCTTAGAAAACTGGGCAAAAATACTATAGGATTTGCCCAGTTTTACTAAATTCCTTACGCTTCGAAGAAGCGAGCAATCTCGTCTACCGTCTTCGCATCTGCAAGTTTTGCGACATTATCAATATCCGAGCAGAAAATCGAAATCTTTTGAATGAGATCCAAATGTTCGTTTCCAATGCCTGCAATACCGAACAATACGGTCGCAATCTGCGGATCATTTTCCGTCCCGAAATTAACGCCTTCAGGGACTTGCACAATCGTAATCCCGGTCTTCAAGACTTCTTTTTTTGCTTCGTCTGTCCCGTGCGGAATCGCGATGTTATTACCCATGTAAACGCTGAGTTCTTCATTACGTTTCAACATGGCTGGCACATATTCAGGCTTGACATAGCCGCCTTCAACGAGGAGTTGACCACAGTAGTTAATGGCTTCTTCTTTTGAGCCAAATTTCTGACCCACTTTAATCAAATTGTGATCCAGAACTAATTTGCTTGATGTTTCTTCTTCGACAGGCGCAGCCGTCGCTTGACCTTTTGCACCCGCTAAGAGTTTTTCAACGACTTCATCATAGACAGGACTTGCCATGAAGTTATCCACTTGGAAGCGAATGGCATTCGGTGCTTTATCAGCCGCACGCGCTGCCAATTGGTCTTGGGTCACGACAATGGTATCGGCTCCTGCATTCAAATTTGCAATCGCCACATTCGTGACATCTTGCGTAAGCCCAGCCTTTTTGACCTTATCGCGCAAGATACTTGCGCCCATCGCAGAGGAACCCATCCCAGCATCACACGCAAAGATGACGTGCTTGATGCCAGAAAAGTCACCTGTTACGACAGACTCACCATGAGAAGCTGCATGTGCTGCCTCAGTTGCTGCTTGAGCCGCAGCCAAGTCGCCACCGTCTTCTGATTTATCACGGCGTAAGATAACAGCCGAGACAAGGAAGGCGACAAGAGCAGAAAGTAACACAGCAAGCATCACACCTAAGAAGTTTGCCAATGAACCATGTGGCCAAGAGACACCAATCAAGGCTATGATTGAACCTGGTGCTGCAGGGCCCACCGTTCCAACGTGTAATATCGTAGTAGTTAAAGTACCTGTCACACCACCTAATATCACTGAGAGGAAGAGGGCAGGTTTCATCATGACGTAAGGGAAGTAGATTTCGTGAATACCGCCAAAGAATTGAATGATGATGGCACCAGGGGCAGAAGCTTTCGCGGTTGATTTGCCGTAAAGCCAGAATGCAAGCAAGACACCAAGACCTGGTCCAGGGTTATTTTCAATCATGAAGAGATTGGAGAAGCCGTGAGCAGCCACTTGTGCCAGTCCAATAGGCGCCAAAACCCCATAGTTAATTGCATTATTGAGGAACAAAATCTTCGCAGGATCCACAAAGACATTGGCCAGTGGAATTAAGTAGTGTGCTTGTAACCAAGATACTGCCGTCGAGAGAATACCGGTCAAGCCACCAATGAGTGGACCTACGACAAATACGGCAAAAATCGCGATGAACATGGCCATAAAGCCAGCCGAGAAGTTATTGACCAACATCTCAAGGCCCACACGGATATGGGGCGTTACCCAAGTATCAAATTTCTTAATCGCCCAAGCGCCGAATGGCCCTAAGATCATAGCACCTAAGATCATCGTGACGCTATTTGTTGTGACCGCATGTCCCGCTGCGACATTGACTTGGCTTATCGCACCACCAGCACCCATGAGAAAGGCTTTACCAGCTGCCGCACCATGACTCTTGATGATGGTATCCACATTGGCACCACCCAGATGCACGGTTGCAGTCGCGATAATCGCACCAAACGCTGAGACAGCGCCTACGACACCGCCACGGTGTTCGTAAATTTGCTTCCCGCCTGTGTAGGCGATCATCACAGGGATGAGATAGGTCAGCATTGGGCTAATCATGACCGCCACGTGTGCTGTCCATGTCTCTTTAGGCCAGATGAGATTAATCCAGCCACCAGGTGTGAGGAAGATGGATGTCATGAAGCCCCAAGCAATGAGGATGGGGATATTCGGCATAACCATCCCGGAGAGGAAAGTCCCGATTTTTTGGACACGGACTTTCAAAGATACAGTTTCTGCCATGAGAAACCTCCGATTCTAATCACAGAGGGCTTTAGAGGTTTCTCTTTTGTTAGACAAAAGAGAAAGGGCTAGCCCTTTGCGCAAAAATATTTATATAGTTATTGTAAACGTTTTCAATGAAAATTGCAATAATAAAAACAACAAATCGTTGTTTTTATTCAACTGTTACAGCCTTCGCTAAATTACGTGGTTTATCAACATCCAAACCACGTTGGCTAGAGGTCTCATAGGCGATGAGTTGCGTAGGGACGACCATGGCAATCGCAGAAAGATAAGGATGAACGTCGCCCACAATGATGTCATCATCTGCATTTGCCACGCGCTCCATCGCAACAGTAACCACTTTCCCACCGCGGGAGGAAATTTCCATGACATTCCCACGGGTATGTTGCGCCACTTCAGGGTCTGAGAGTAAAGCAAGCGCTGGGGTATCTTTTTCAATCAAGGAAATAGTCCCGTGTTTGAGTTCGCCTGCGGCAAAGCCCTCACACTGGACGTAAGAAATTTCTTTAAGCTTGAGACTTGCTTCCATCGCAACAAAATAATCTTGCTTACGCCCAATGTAGAAAGCATTTCGCGTCGTGAGGAGTAAATCTTTGACGATTGCTGCGATTTTCTCTTTTTCCGAGAGCGTTGCTTCGATACCTTGAGCAACGAGTGAGAGTTCTTTCACGAGGTCAAAGTCTTGGGCTTCTTTACGCCCGTCAGCAACGCCTACTGCTTTGGCAAGAAAAGCCAATGTCGCAATTTGTCCGGTATAAGCTTTGGTCGAAGCAACTGCGATTTCAGGACCAGCACCAATCAACATGGTGTAAGTCGCTTCACGTGAGAGGGTTGAGCCTGGGACATTGGTAATAGTAAGCGAAGGATAGCCTAATTCATTCACCTTCACAAGGACTTGGCGGGAATCTGCCGTTTCGCCGGATTGCGAAAGGAAGATAAAGAAAGGTTTTTTAGAAAGTAATGGCATGCCATAGCCCCACTCGGAAGCGACGCCGAGTTCCACAGGAGTATCTGTCAACGCTTCAAGCATGATTTTAGATCCGTAGCCTGCATTGTAGGAAGTACCTGCTGCAATGATATAGATGCGATCAGCTTTTTGGACGGCTTTGACAACTTCGGAATCTACTTTCATCGTACCATCAGGATTCGCATATTCACTGATGAGATGGCGCATGACGGTGGGTTGTTCGTCGATTTCCTTTAGCATATAGAACGGATAAGTGCCCTTGCCGATTTCGGAGAGGTCAAGTTGAGCGGTGTAGCTTTTACGGGTCACTGGATTGCCATAATAGTCTTGAACTTCGACACTGTCTTTGTGGAGGATGACAAGCTCTTTATCGTGGATTTCCATAAACTCAGAAGTCTCACGGATCATCGCCATAGCGTCCGAGCAAACCATGTTGTAGCCGTCACCCAGGCCAATGAGAAGTGGCGATTTATTTTTGGCGACATAAATCGTGTCAGGATCCTGCGCATCCATGAGAGCAAAGGCGTATGAGCCTTCGATAATGCTTAGGGCTTTTTTGAAGCCATCTAAGACACTCATGCCGTCTTCTTCGATGAATTTGGCGATTAAATGTACCGCAATTTCTGTGTCCGTCTGGCCTTTAAAGTCGTCATGAGGTAAGTATTCGTCGCGGATTTCTTTGAAATTTTCAATGACGCCATTGTGGACGAGGACAAAGCGTTCATCCATGGACGTATGAGGGTGGGCGTTGGTTTCAGTAGGCTGTCCGTGAGTCGCCCAGCGAGTATGACCGATACCTGCCGTACCCGACACGTCGATGCCAAGTTTGCTGCGCAGATCGCGGATGCGCCCAACAGATTTCACGAGGGAGGCATGATCGCCGCCTTCGACAAAAATACCCGCTGAGTCATAGCCTCGGTATTCGAGTTTTTCAAGTCCTTGCATTAAGATGTCGGTTGCATTTTTATTGCCGACAACGCCTACGATACCACACATGTTCAATTTTCTCCTATGTTCTAAATTAAATTGGTATAGTTACAAAAGTATGATAGCATAGCAGGATTGAAATGTCAAATATAAAATTGGTATAGTCCAAAAAATGAAAATAAAAAATCCGCTTAGCGGATTCCAAGAGCGATACGTGCATAACGCGACATTTTATCAACAGTCCATGCAGGCTCCCATACGAGCGAAACTTTGAGCTGGTCAATATCGACTTCAGGAACCGCTGAGAGAACATCGTGGATCTGATCCGTGAGCAAGTCTGCTAGAGGGCAACCCATCGTCGTGAGTGTCATCTGAATCTCGACGGCTCCGCTATCTTCAAACGTAATCTCATAGACCAATCCAAGATTGATGATATCTATTCCGAGTTCTGGATCAATCACCCCTTCGAGCGCTGAAAGAATTCGATTTTTAATATCTTCGACTTCTTTGTCAGTATATTTATTTGCCATATTTTTCTCCCATTAAAATAAAGTAATGCTATCACAGTGTCAAAAAGTTTTGACATAGTGATTATAACATAAAAAGCAACATTGTGTCGCTTTTTCTCACTTATTTTGCTGCACCGCCCGTCACAGAAACATAATCACCCGCATTAGAACTATCTATGACAACATAACTTCCGTTGGTATCTAGGCCATAAACAACGGGTGCTTTCCCTTTTTGGGTGACCGTGACAGATGGCATATAATAGTCTGAAGCCTGGTAGCCTGTATAGCTTTCATACGTAATTATATTCGATGAAAGTGTGCTAATTGCAGCTTCACCAACGGATTTACGCATCGCGTTTTGTACCGCTAGGTCAACGGCCTGCGGCATGAATTCATATGAGGCATAGATCCCATCACTTCCCGCAGCCGTCATCCCAATGCCTTGATACTGTATTGAAATCATCTTGTTAAAACAGTTTTTATAACTCATGAGTGCTAAAAGAGTTGCATTATTGGATTTGATGTTGGTCTTGAAGTCCCCTGAAATGTCCGTGAGTACCTTTTTGAAATGTACGAGTGTGCTCAAACTGAGTAATTTCTTGAAGACAGCTGCAAGTACCTCTCGCTGGTGTGCAGCGCGTCCATAGTCTCCATTGGGTAAGGTATCTCTATCTCGCGCAAAAACGAGCGCTTGTTCACCATTGATATGTTGTGGCGGATTCCCTTTGATATAGGGAACCGTTGCCGTGTACTCGGGTTCAGTATTTGCAATCGTGATCGTTGAACCTGAGTCATTGACAACATCAATCCCTCCTACATCGTTGACAAGATTGACAAGTCCATCCATATTAATCACCACAAAGCGATTGACTGAAATCCCAGCTTGTTCACCAACGGTATTCATTGCCGCTGTCGCAGCGCCCTGAAGCCCTGCAGTCGGATAGACATAGGGATAAGCCGAGTTCATTTTGGCTTGAAAGAGAACGTTCCCATTTTGGTCGAGAATATTTGACATCGTATCACGTTCCAAAGAGACCATCGTTGCAGACTGTGTCTGGGGATTAAGCGTCATCAAAATTTGTGAGTCGGTATTGCCGTCCCAGGAGTTCGCTCCGCCGCGAGTCGCATCTCCCGTATCAAGTCCAGTCAAAAGTATTGAGAGAGGCTGACTTCCATTCAACGCTGGAGCTCCTGTATCTACATAACTTTTTTGAAGAATACTCTCAGCTGTCGTCGTCGCATATATCAGGTAAGCTAATCCTGCAACAACTAATACTGCGAGAGCTATAGCAATACGCTTTACCCAACGCCATGGCTTTTTTTGCGTATAAACTTTAGGCGTTTTTAGGCTAGATGTCTTTTCTGATGTATCCAGATTGCGTTGCCTTCTGCTTCGAGCATTTGGCCTTGGTTTCTCATCATAGATAGCTCGTCTTGCTTCACGCGCACGTCGTTTTGCTTCTTTCGCCTCAGCGGCAGCGATACGCGCATTTTCTTCTTGTCTTGCAAGACGTAGTCTATTTTCGGAGGCTCGAGTCTCTTCGTTGCGTGCAGCATCAGCAGCAAGAGATTCCTCAATGCGTAAGGTTTGCTCCAACTTATCAAGCTCTAGGAGTTCGCGCCTTGTAAGGTAATCCTGATTCTGTCGTAGATATTTTAAGCGGTTGAGCCGTTGTTTATCCATAGGAGTTATTATAACATAACTTTATTTTTACTTTCTCTGATATGATGACAAAAAAAGAGCTCTTTACTTGAGCTCGATTGCTTGAATGTGTTTTTCTATGATTGAGACGACTTCTTCAATGGGCAAGCCTGTTGTATCAACTTCTATCGCATCTGTTGCCTTTTTAAGAGGTGCTACTTGTCGTTCTGAGTCATATTTATCACGAGCTGCAATGTCTTTTCTAAGTGCATCTAAATCGCTCGGAATCCCTTTTTCAAGATTTTCTTTATAGCGTCTTTCAGCTCTCTCTGCAACATCTGCGACTAAAAATATTTTGAGCTCTGCATCAGGTAAGACAACTGTCCCAATATCTCGTCCATCCATAATGATATTACCATCTTTCGCAATGCGACGTTGCTCTGCTGTCATGAGGTCGCGAATTTCGGGCATCGCAGCAACCTCTGAAACTTTTGCTGTCACATCGTTGCTACGAATAATCTTTGTAATATCGTTAAGTCCCAAAAAAACTCGACCTTGACCAAATTTCAAAGGATTTTTGTGGATGAACTCTGTAATAACTGTTGTGTCCACCGTTTCTTTTTGCAACGCAACAAGGGCACAAGCACGATACATCGCCCCGGTATCTAGGTAGGTTAAATCCAAATCTTTTGCGATAATCTTAGCAACAGTCGATTTTCCTGAAGAAGCTGGGCCATCAATGGCAATACGTATTGGTTTCATTTATTTTTTAATGACGAGGGTGTCCCCTGCAGAAAGCTGGTTTCCATTATTGTAGTAGCCAGGTTGGCTAGCATTTAGCCCACCTTTTTGGCCAGCCGTCCCTGATGAGTCTTTGCCGTTAAGCGCGACAATATCATCCCAGGTTACCGTCGTACCAAGCTGTTGGCTTACTTTTTGCGCGATTAATGCAGGATAGTCTCCCGCAACAATTGTATAGGTAGAGCCTGATGAATCCGAACTTGAAGAAGTAGTTTCCGTCGTCTCAGCAGACGTCGCTTGAACAATCGCTGTTGAACTACTTGCTTTTGGATAAAACTGGTTTTCAACTGTGTTCATGTTGGTGTTTCGCGTATTCCAAATCGCAAAGACAATCGCCGCAGCAATGATGATAAACATCAAGACAACCAAAACCGTTAGGTAGATAGTTGACGCTTGGCCATTTCCTTCTTTGTGTTTTTTGCCTTTATCATCTTTACCTCGCTTGGCGCTTTCATTACGCTTTTTGCGATCGTAAATTTCATCATTCCAAGGCTCTTTTGGGGGTCTTTGTGCCATTTGCTTTCCTTTTGTATGGTAAAATAATAGTAATGAAAATTCAGCTTATACAAGAACGCTGCATTGCGTGTGGCATCTGCCAGATTGAAGCACCCAATGTTTTTGACTATCGAGATGACGGCATCGTGAAATTCCTAAATGATGACGAAGTGCTTGAAAAAGAGTTTGCAGAAAACGAGACTCTTCACAATGCAATCAGAAAATGTCCTACGGGTGCTTTACAGAGTCAGCCGTGACATTTCTCATACGTATTTTACCATATTATTCACAAAAGGGTGTAAAATTACTGTCTTTATTGAACGGTTTCATTTATAAACCTAAGGAGTTTTTCCACAGGTTTTTTTGTTTTTTTCCACATGTCTGGATGATTTTCTATCTTTTAAAAATTTTCAAAAGGCGAACATTACATGAATTTCAAGATTTTCAAACGCTTACATCTCGTGGAATACGTGCTATAATGAGTTGTAATATTTAATATTATAATTTATTTAAGGAGGTTACTCATAGTGAGTATCGGAATTGTACTTGCGAGCCACGGTGAGTTTGCTTCGGGCATCAAGATGTCCGCTGGCATGATCTTCGGAGACCAGGAAAAAGTTGAGGTTGTGACATTCCTCAATGGCATGGGCCCTGATGATTTGCACAAAGCACTCTCAGACGCAATCGCAAAATTTGACGCCAGTGATGACGTACTCATTCTTGCAGACCTCTGGGGAGGATCGCCGTTTAATCAATCATCGACGATTTTGAAAGAAAACCCAGACCGCAAGATTGTCATCATCACGGGTCTCAACCTACCGATGGTGGTACAAGCCTACACCGAGCGCATGATGGATGCTAGCGCACCCGCAGACAAGGTGGCTGCGAACATCATCAAGGAAGCCAAAGCTGGGATTAAAGTCCAGCCAGAAGAACTTCAGCCTGCTGAAGACGGAGCAACTGCTGCTACAGCTGCTGGTCCTGCCAGAGCTATCCCTGAAGGAACCGTTCTGGGCGACGGGAAGATTAAAATCAACCTCGTCCGCATTGACACGCGTCTCCTGCACGGACAGGTCGCTACAGCTTGGACGCCTGACTCTAAAGCAGATCGCATCATTGTCGTTTCAGACAATGTCGCAAAAGACACCATGCGCAAAACCTTGATTGAGCAGGCGGCTCCTCCAGGCGTGCATGCCAATGTCGTGCCAATTGAGAAGTTTATCGAAGTCGTAAAAGACCCTCGTTTCGGGGAAACCCATGCCTTCTTACTTTTTGAGACACCACAAGATGCACTGGCCATTGTCGAGGCTTGTCCTGGCTTGATTACCCAAATCAATGTTGGTTCAATGGCACACTCAACAGGGAAAACCATGTTAAATAATGTGTTGTCTGTTAACAAGGACGATGTGGCTGTATTTGAAAAAATGCGTGATTTAGGTGTTACTTTTGATGTGCGCAAAGTACCAAGTGACTCAAAAGGTGACATTTTTGAACTCATCCAAAAAGCGGATGTGAAATAAGGAGAAAATACAAAATGAGTGTTATTACTATTATTTTGGTCATTCTTGTAGCCTTTCTTGCAGGGCTTGAAGGAATTTTGGACCAATGGCAATTTCACCAACCTATACTTGCTTGTACATTGATTGGGCTTGTTACGGGCCACTTGGCTGCAGGTATTTTATTGGGTGGTGCATTGCAAATGATTGCCCTTGGGTGGGCAAATATCGGGGCTGCTGTGGCTCCAGATGCGGCTTTAGCCTCGGTTGCTTCTGCACTACTCATGGTTAAAGGTTGGGACTGGTCAAAGGGAACACCTACTGTCCAAGATTTACAGACATTTATTGCCTCTGCCATCGTACTCGCAACGGCAGGTCTTGTCTTAACGACGTTCGTGCGTTTTATCAATGTCGGTACTGTGCACTTGGCGGATGCTGCTGCAGAGCGTGGCTCTTACTCTGCCATTCAATTTTGGCACTTCTTTGCTTTGCTCTTGCAAGGCCTTCGTATTGCCATTCCAGCAGCTATCATCACGGCTGTTCCGTCTTCCGTTGTTGCGGATGCCTTGAATGCAATTCCAGATTGGCTTAAAGGCGGTCTTGCTGTCGGTGGGGGAATGGTCGTTGTTGTTGGTTACGCAATGGTTATCAATATCATGGCAACTCGCGAACTGTGGCCATTCTTCTTCCTTGGCTTCGTCCTTGCCCCAATCACTCAGATTACTCTGATCGGTATGGGTATTTTGGGTGTTGTCATTGCTTTGGTTTACCTTGCATTGGAAAACTCTGGTGGTGGAAGTTCTGCCGGAGGCCATGCTGCAGGTGATCCTATTGGCGATATTTTGAATGATTATTGAGAAAGGAGAACTAAAAAATGGAAAATCAAACAGATAACAAAAAGTTCCACCTTTCAACACGTGAGCGTTTCAGCGTCATGATTCGCTCGATGTTCCTCCAAGGGTCTTGGAACTATGAACGTATGCAAAACCTTGGGTTCTTGTATGCTTTAATTCCTGCATTGAAGAAATTCTATCCTGCAGGCTCAGATGAAGCAAAAGCTGCATTGAAGCGCCACATGGAGTTCTTCAACACACACCCTTATCCTGCGGCTCCTATTATTGGTGTTACGCTTGCCCTTGAAGAGGAAAAAGCGAACGGTGTTGAGGTCGAAGATGCTGCCATTCAAGGGGTAAAAGTCGGTATGATGGGTCCTCTTGCGGGTATCGGCGATCCAGTCTTCTGGTTTACGCTTCGTCCAATCATTGGGGCCTTAGGCGCTTCACTTGCATTGACAGGATCTATCGTTGGTCCAATTCTCTTCTTTGTGTTGTGGAATGTTATTCGTATCGCGTTCTTGTGGTACACGCAAGAATTTGGTTACAAGCAAGGGACGGCAATTACGTCTGATCTCGGTGGGGGACTTCTCCAGCAGGTCACAAAAGGTGCCTCAATCCTTGGTATGTTTATCTTAGGTGCTTTGATTCAACGTTGGGTGACTATTAATTTCACGGGTCCTAATGCAATGCTCCCTGAGCAACCTCTTGCTGCTGGTGGATTTAATGGTGCTTGGATTACAAATGCACAACACGCTGCAGATTGGAAAGCTTCTGCTCCAACTTACATGGCTGGTAGTCATTCACAGATTGTAGATGCAAGTAAGGTAGTTCAAGAGACTGTCAATGGACAGCTGCAGCACGTTATCCAAGGCACACATACGATTGTACAATATGCTTCTATCAGCAATTTGGGAGATTTAAAAATTTCTGGCTCTGAGCTTAGTACATTTTTGACAAACTCTACGACGCTTGGACTTAGTCCATTCAAGCAACAGTCATTAACAGATGTCTTCAATAGCTTGATTCCTGGATTTGTAGCTTTGCTCTTGACCTTCTTGGTTATATGGTTGCTCCGTAAGTGGAAGAATCGCAATGCACCACTAGTGATTATCTTAGGTCTCTTTATATTAGGTATTCTCTTGCACGTTGCAGGTCTTGCTTAATTTATGCTAAGAAAACGCCTTTTAGGGCGTTTTTTTGGTATAATTTTTTTATGGATAAAGTTCAATCGTTAAATACTCGGGCTGATTTAGCTGTCGAGGCTGTGGCCTATATCGGTTTTCCAAAGTATGGCAAAATTATGGTAGGCGATAAGGCGTTAGAGTTTTTTAACGATAAGTATGTGGCAGACAATATGCAGTTTCCTTGGGCTTCTATTCGTCGAGTTGAAGGGCAGGTCTCAAAAGGAGGAAAGATTGGGCGGACCTTTTATATTGTCCTACAAAACAACAATAAAATTCGCTTTAACTCTCATGATGCAGGGCATATTTTGAAACTTGTCCGAGAACAAATAGGAAATGACAAGGTTGTGCGAATTCCGTCATTGGGAGAAAGCTTTAAAAAATTAGCAAAG
Organism: Streptococcaceae bacterium; assembly: GCA_031253335.1. Taxonomy (GTDB): domain Bacteria; phylum Bacillota; class Bacilli; order Lactobacillales; family Streptococcaceae; genus Lactovum. Next base: position 14,477 of record JAIRWF010000013.1, on the reverse strand, counting down.
AGAATATTTATGCGACGGGGAAACTAAGGTTTCCTTTTTTACTGAGATGACGCTGGTGAATCGTGCTATAATGGGACTATGGAAAAGAATGCACGTGTCCATGACTTAAGGCTTGCAGAGCGGGGAGTATGGGTGTCAATCGGGGCGTATATTGTGCTTGCTGCGGCGAATGTTATAGTTGCGGAGTTGACGCATTCTGCTTCGTTGCGTGCAAATGGACTGGATAATGTCACGGATGTCCTTGCTAATATTGCGATTTTGATTGGTTTGCGGGTTGCACGAGTACCTGCAGATAGTGACCATGTTTATGGACACTGGAAAGTAGAGTCGATTGCCGCATTGTTGTCAAGTTTTCTGATGGCTTTCGTAGGCTTTGAAGTGTTGCAATCTACGATTGAGCGGATGGTGTCTCGTGTACAAGTCTCGGTTGATGCGATTGGGGCTTGGGTCGGGGTGTTTTCTGCGGTTGTTATTTTCTCGGTCTATCTTTATACGAGGCGTCTGGCTCGCCAAGTATCCTCAGAAGCACTACGAGCAGCGGCACGGGATAATCTTGCAGATTCTGTGACATCACTTGGAACAGCTGTTGCTGTGGTGGCAGCAAGCCTGCACTGGGTGTTAATTGACCAAGTCATGGCGCTTGTCATCGCTGGATTTATTTTCAAGACGGCCTATGATATTTTCAGGGACTCGGCGTTTAGCCTGACAGATGGCTTTGATGAAAATCTGCTTGTGGCCTATGAGGAGGCGATTCGTGGGGTGGATAAGGTGTCTGAGGTCAAAATGCTTCGGGGAAGAACTTATGGCTCGCATATTTTTTTGGACGTGGTCGTTGCGATGTCCCCAGATTTATCAGTCTATGAGAGCCATGCTGCGACTGAGGAGATTGAACGCGTGCTGCGGGAGCGTTTTGATGTTTTCGACACGGATGTTCATGTGGAACCTGCTTTGCTTTCTGAAGAGGAGCAGGAAGCTGCTCTTCTTCTCAAGTTACAGAAGCTTGAGGAAGCGGATTATGCTGACTTTTCGGGTTTTAGCCAGTTTGAAAGCCAGAGAATTTCTGAAAAGACTTTTTTGTTGCGCTATGTGTCTTCAGGTCAACAGGTTATTGCAATTTGGCGGCGAAACAACATTTGGCAGTGTGTCTTTCGAGAGAGTTTTCAAAAAGCTGAGGCATAAGTCTCAGCTAGTTTTTTCAATTAGGCATCAATCGTACTGTATTGTGCATTTTCTTCGATAAATTCGCGCCGTGGCTCGACCCGATCTCCCATGAGCATATCAAAGACTTTATCCGCTTCTGCTGCATCCTCGAGTGAAACTTGCGCCATCAGCCTATTTTCAGGATCCATTGTCGTCTCCCAAAGCTGATGGTCATCCATTTCTCCAAGTCCTTTGTAGCGCTGAATATTTGGCTTCGTCCGTCCTTGCGACCAGCGTTCCAACGCTTCTGCCAACTCTTCTTCTTGCTTTGGTCCAGGCTGGATATACTCTTTTGTTTCCGAGCCCACCTTTATCCCATAAATCGGTGGTTGCGCAATATAAACATAGCCTGCCTCAACGACTGGTCGCATGTAGCGATAAAAGAGTGTCAAGAGAAGCGTACGGATATGCGCGCCATCCACATCCGCATCGGTCATGATGACAAGCTTGTGATAACGCGCTTTCGAGACATCATAGTCTGCACCAAAGCCAGTGCCCATTGCAGTGAAAAGACTCCTGATTTCCTCATTCGCCAAGATCTTATCCATCGTTGCTTTTTCGACATTCAGGATTTTCCCGCGAATTGGTAAAATCGCTTGATACTCACGATTGCGGCCTGACTTTGCGGAGCCTCCTGCTGAGTCTCCCTCGACAATAAAAATCTCCGTCTGCGTTGGATCGTTTGAGCTGCAGTCTGCAAGCTTTCCAGGAAGATTTGAAATCTCAAGACCTGACTTTTTACGCGTCACTTCACGCGCGCGTTTTGCTGCAATGCGTGCTTTGGAGGCAAGCAATCCTTTTTCAACGATACGCTTAGCAACCTGTGGGTTTTCAAGCATAAAGGTCTGTAAGGCATCTGAGAAAAGCTTATTGACGATGCCTGTCACTTCAGAGTTGCCAAGCTTCGTCTTTGTTTGCCCTTCAAACTGAGGATTTGGGTGTTTGATTGAGATAACCGCAGTTAGTCCCTCACGCACATCATCCCCAGTCAAGTTATCCTCATTTTCTTTGAGGATTTTTTGCGTTTTGGCGTAGTTGTTGATGACGCGTGTCAAAGCCGTCCGAAAGCCCTGTTCATGGGCACCACCTTCATGCGTATTGATATTATTTGCAAAAGATAAAATCGTCTCATGGTAGGTATCCGTATATTGCATGGCGACTTCTACCGTGATGTCATCCATCTCACCATCCGTGTAGATAGGTGTCTCAAAAAGAACGGTCTTATTTTCATCCAGATAACTCACATAAGACTGAATCCCACCTTCATAGTGATACTGGTCGGCATTTTTTTCATTACCTGGACGTTTATCTGTGATTGAAATACGCAGGCCACGATTAAGAAAGGCAAGCTCACGCACACGCGTCGCAAGCTTTTCATAGTCGAAAACAGTGGTCTCTGTGAAAATCTCAGGGTCGGGTACAAAGTGTACCGTTGTCCCACGCTTATCTGTTGTTCCGATTTCTTTTAAGTCATCCACCACATGGCCGCGGTGATACTCTTGGAAATATTTTTTGCCGTCTTTGTGAACGGTCACGTCAAGCGTGGTCGAGAGGGCATTCACGACAGAGGAGCCGACCCCATGCAGACCGCCTGAGACCTTGTAGCCGCCACCGCCAAACTTGCCGCCTGCGTGGAGGATCGTAAAGACCGTCTCCACAGCAGGACGTCCCGTTTTTTCCTGAATATCAACTGGAATCCCGCGTCCATCATCAACGACGGTGATACTGTTATCCGGCTCAATAAAAACCTCGATGTGCGTCGCAAAGCCGGCTAACGCCTCATCAATCGAGTTATCCACGATTTCCCAGACCAGATGATGCAAGCCCTCTTTTGAGGTTGAGCCAATATACATCCCAGGCCGCATCCGTACAGCCTCTAGGCCTTCTAAGACCTGAATTTGGCTGGCGTCATAGTCATCTGGGTTTCCTGGCTCTGCTTTTTGAGGAGCCGCCATAACTTGTTCTAAAGCCTCATTTTCGAGGGCTTCATTTTCTTGTAAATTATCTTCAGACATAGCCTAATTATACCAAATTTCGGGCTTTTTTGCTATAATCAAAAGCATGGAAACACAAGAAAAATTAATCCAAGAAGATCACCTCATCACGATGGAGGACATTGTGCGTGAGGGCAATCAGACGCTTCGGACGGTGGCAGATGATGTCCCTGTGCCCTTGACGGATGAGGATAAGGCATTAGGCCTTAAAATGCTCGAATTTCTACATAACTCACAAGATGAAAAAATCGCTGAGGAGCTGGGCTTACGTGGCGGTGTAGGGCTCGCCGCAAACCAACTAGACATTGCCAAGCGGATCATTGCCGTCCTTGTCCCCAACCCACCTGAAAAAGACGATGATGGGGAAATCCTCACTGAGGACACAGGTTATGCGCTTGAAGCTGTCTTATTTAATGCGAAGATCATCCGTGAATCGACGCAAGAGGCTGCCCTAGAAGGTGGAGAAGGCTGTCTGTCTGTTGACCGAGAGGTACCAGGCTTTGTGGTGCGTCATGCGCGAGTTACTGTAGCCTATACTGACCTTCATGGTCAGGCTCAAGAGCTTAGACTGCGTGGTTTTTCGTCCATGTGTGTCCAGCATGAGATTGACCATACCAATGGTATCATGTTTTATGATCATATCAATCCCGATGATCCCTGGGCTATCAAAGAGGGCATGCTTGTCATCCAATAAATCTAACGGCTCTCAGCGAGCCGTTTTTTTTCGCGAAAACTAAAATAGCTCTTTCCTGCCACTATCACATGGTCAAGCAAGCGAATGCCCATCGTATGGCAGGAGATTTCCAGCTTCTGGGTAAAGCGTTCATCTTCTGAGGAGGGCTTCAAATTCCCAGAGGGGTGATTGTGTACCACGATAAGACTTGTCGCCATGACTTTCAGGGCATAATGTAAAATCTCTCTCGGCAGGGCTGGAGCACTATTAACCGTGCCAATATAGACAACACGCTTTTCAAGAATAGCATTTTGATTATCCAGATAAAAGGCGACCAGATGCTCTTGGCTTTTTTCTGAGAGTTCAAGGGCCATTCGTCTTCCAAAGCGCTCAGAGCCTTGTAAATGCTTATCGTGTGCGATGAGGTCTCCATATACGCGTTTCCCAAGTTCTATCATGGCTTTGAGCTCAACGGCTTTGACTTGACCAATCCCCGGGAGTGCTTTAAGCTCGTCGATTGACGCTGCCTGAAAGTTGTGCAAGCTTTGAAAATGGGTGAGAATCTTTCCAGCCAAAGCATAGACCGTAGTATTTTTACTGCCTGTACGCAAAACAATCGCAAGAAGTTCTTGCTCAGAAAGTGATTCTGGGCCGTATAGGTTCAGCCTTTCACGGGGTTGTAAGGCGAGTTGCTGTTCATGTATATCGTACATCTTTTTTCCTCCTACTCTATTATTCGCAAAAAAAAAGCATTTGTTACACGCAAATGCTTTTTAGGAACGACGTCGGCCAAATAGGCGGCCAAGAAGGCCTTCTCCACTGTCAGGCCCGTCTGGCTCTTCGTCTTTTTCGACGTGAGTTTCGGAGGTTAGTGGTACACTAGGGTCTAGGGACTCTGAAAGCGAGAGAGAGATAGACTCCAAAAGACCACTTGCAGAGTCAAAGGTAGAGAGGGACTCAGAAGTTGACGCCGACTCGGATAGCTCACGCAAGGAGTCACTCTCAGTCGTACTGAGTTGTTCAGATGTTTTTTCTGAGAGTTCTTCTGAGGCGGCTTCTGACTCAGACTTCTCGCGTTCAGCGTCACTCTCTTGTGTACTTTGTAGTGTGGACTCTAAACCTGAAGCTTCCTCTGACATAGAGGCAGACTCGCTTTCAAGGGCCTTAAGGCTTTCTTCATCAGAGAGAGAATCTGAATCTACTTCAGAGAGCTGTAATGAGTCACTTTCTGAGTTGGACGTTTTTCCTGAGTCAAGCAGGCTCTCAGAATCTGACTCGCTCAGAGACTGACTCTCAGATTCACTTTCTTTTTCGCTTGCAATGTCACTCAAAGAATCACTCTCAAGGGTACTCAGATGCGTTGAATCCTTTTCAGATTGTTCTTCAGAGAACGCCTGTGACTCGCTTGACGAAAGAGACTCGCTCATTTCAGCACTTTGTGAGTCGTCTTCAGAAAGGGAAAGACTCTCTACATGGGAAGCTAGCTCTGAGTTATGTTCAGATTCTTTCTCGGAGGCTTTTTCTGAAATTTGTTGCGACTCGGATTGAGAAGTTTGGGCAGATTTTGCTTCTGAGGTAGAGGCACTTTCTTGTGTACTCTCCTCAAGACTTAGCGAGTCACTCTCTTTATCTGAGTTTTCTGTACTTTCAATCTCTGAGTCAAGGAGAGAGACTTCCTGAGATATCTCAAAGGATTGGTTTTCAAGATCGGAGTTGCTTTCAGATAGAGAAGTGGAATTTTTCTCAGACGTCATGCCTGATAGACTTTCACTTTCTTTCTCGGAGGCTTTTTCTGAAGCTTGTTGCGACTCGGATTGAGAGGTTTGGGCAGATTTTGCTTCTGAGGTAGAGGCACTTTCTTGTGTGCTCTCTTCAAGGCTTAGCGAATCACTCTCTTTTTCAGAGTTTTGGATAGAGGCACTTTCTTGTGTACTCTCCTCAAGACTTAGCGAGTCACTCTCTTTTTCAGAGTTTTGGCGTGTTTCTTCTTGGCGTTCGCTCTCAATCATGGAGGTTACTAATGAGAGGCTCTCGGAGTCTTTTTCGTTTTCAGAGTGCGTGTGGCTTTCTTTTTCTGAAGTTTCATCTGAGACACTCTCTGAAGTTTTCTGGGAATGAACTTTTTCAAGAGAGGTTTCCTCGGAGAGTGCGAGAGACTCGCTATCAGACATTTGCGCGCTTGCAAGCTCAAACTCAATACGCTCGCCTTCAATTTCAAGAGAGTGTGAGTTGGATGCAAGTTCAGAAGCGCTTTCTGATCGGGAGCCTTCCCCTGAGAAGCGCTCTGACTCACTGTCAGAGACAACAAGTGAGAGGGATTTGAAGAGTGAGTTGCTTTCATACTCTGAAAGGGACACACTTTCGCTCACTGAAAAAGAGAGCGAGGATGCGAGTGAGTCTGATAGTGATTCGCTTAATAGATCTGACTCAGCATGCGAGGTAGAAGCTATCTCGGAGTGGCTCATGGACTCGAGTATCTCTGCGGAGTGCAGAGCAAAAGCGAGTTCAGACATTTCTTGCGAAAAGAGTAGGGACTCTGCAGCCATCTCTGACGTACTGGTCTCTTCGGACAGGGAGAGCGAGAGGCTTTCAGAGCGCATCAGAGACTCAGCGTTTGCTTTACTGTCAGATTGAGACTTAAAGTCTGACTCACTGATGGAGTTTGATTTTTCTTCGCTCTCAAAGTGAGACGTTGCTGTGGAGACACTCTCTGAGTTTGAGAGGGAGACTGAATTTTCTTTATTATCTTTAAGAGAAAGGCTTAGGCTCTCACTTTCAGAGCGCATCAGAGACTCAGAGGTGACTTGTTGTTCTGATTCTGAGATTTGGTTTGAGATGCTTTCTGAAAGGATTTCAGACTCAAAAATTTTGTTACTTTCTGATGTGGACTGGAACTGGGATTCACTTTCAGATAAGATGTTTGACTCAAAAAGCTGAGTGCTTTCCTTGGCATACTCGGAGTCTTTGTCGCTTTGTTCCTCAGATGTGGACAAAGAAGCTTCCTCGCTCAGTGAGGCTGATTCAAAATCTGCCTCGCTTTGTACAACTGATGCTGACTCTGATAACACCTCACTTTGAGAGGTAGAGTCAATCAGGGAGTCATCTGTAGAGTTTGCCTCAGAGTCTTTTTCAGACTGTTTTTCGGACTGCTTTTCGGACTCAATCAGCGAAATCGCAAGTAAAATAGAATCAGATGCTGATGCCAGGAGGGACGCGCTTTCAAGCTCGGAGTCAATGGCCCAGGCACTCTGAGAGTGGGAAGCGGATATGCTCTCACTCACTGATAACGAAAGATCCTCACTTGCCTTTTCAGAAGCCACGTGAACAGCTCGCTCGGACTCGGACTCCGAGAAGAGCACGCGCTCACGTGCTGACATGACAAGTGAGAAGGACTCACTCATCGACTCTGAGTAAGAATAGGCAAGGCGAAGACTGTCTGAAGATGAGATAGATTCAAAGACAGAGTCCGAGTAGGTCGCACTCTCAGACTCAGAATAGGACACGGAAACTGAATTTTGAATCCGAAGTGACGTGCTATAGCTTTCTCGCGTACTTTCAGACTCGGATAGCGAAATATTGACGCGCGCATTTTCGGACTCAGCGAGAGAGAGACTCAATGAAGAGGCAAGTGATTCAGACTGTGACAAAGAGTCCTCAAGTGATGTACTTTCGCTCTCTGAGAAGAGGCGTCTTTCGCTTTCTGAGAGACTTTCAGAAAGTGCTTTTTCAGCAGAGGTTGATTTGAACTCTGAAGCGACTTGATACATGGAGTCCGAGATAGATGTAGAGTCTACTAAATACTCACTAAGACTATCGGAAGCTGCTTCGGAGTCACGATTATAGAGGATTTCGGAAATTGCAAGTGAATCTTCTTCGGATAGGGAGTCCATCTCAGAGGCCGACTCACTCTCAGAGCGCCAGATAAGGATGTTGGAAGCTTCTTGATTGGAGAAAGCTTCAGAGAGGGACTCAGAGGCTAGGATTGATCCAACAAGGGAGTCAGAGGCGGATAAAGACTTTTCGCCTGATACAATCTCAGAGACGCTCTGTGAATCAATGAGAGAAAGAGAGGTCTCCTCAGAAAGGTGGTCGGATTGTGCAAAGGAGTCCTCTTCGCTTTCTGAATCTCCTAGAGAGAGGCTAGCAGAGTCTGAGCCAACGAGACTATCTGACTCTGAGGCTGATGTAGAGGCACTCACGATATGGCTTTCTGACTCAGATAATGAACCAGAAATTGTTAAAGACTCCATGTCCGACTCACCTGTCGAATAGCTCATGGAGTCTGAATTTATCATGCTCTCCAAGTTAATCAAGGACTCAGAGTCACTCTCAGAAGCTCTCAAAGAGCCCGAAATAACGGCACTTTCATGCTCAGATGCTGAGCGGGACTCGCTATCTGAGCGATACAAAAAATCAGAGAGCTCGCGCGACTCACTCTCTGAAAAATAGATTTCAAAAAGCGACTGACTCTCAGACTCTGAGATTTCAGCCGAAATAGACTCAAAACGCGTGCGTTTCTCGCGTTTGTGACCGTATCCGTTATCCAGATTGGCCCCGTATAAGTCCTCTTCTTCTGCCATTATCCTCCAAATAGCTGTAAATCGCTATTTTCATTTTATCACATTTTTGGCGATTGCGCTAGTTTGGGTAGGAAAAAATGCCCTGCGAGCAGACTTTTTAAAGGTTACCTCTAAAAACCTGCTTTTTCGTCGAGCCACGCGATAGCGCTTGGCCAGGCGGCCAAGTAAATGAACGCGTCGCTGAGTTCGCCTTCAAAAGCAAAACGGTTTTTGCGGCTCGACTTGCGGGCTTTGCCCGCCTAGCGAGAGCGGACAGCGTAGCCACGAAGTGGCGCAGATAGACACGCCCTAAACTGTTAATGAAAGCGTGCGAATGGCTTCCATCAGAGCGCGTTTTGCAAAATAGCCAGTACTAACAGCTTTTTGATAGGGTTTGATGGCAGCAAGCATCGCTTGATAGTCGTCTTCTGTCAAATTTGACAGGGCGTCGTCGATGTCGTTGAGATTATCAAGTATCAGTCCGATGTTTTTTTCTTGGATCCAGGCAGCGTGGGCGGACTGTGAGGAGACAATCACTGGAAGGCCTGAAGCGAGATAGAGCGAGAGTTTGAAAGGGTTGTTGAGCTGGTTATAGGTTTCCCAATCGAGCTTGCCAAAGTTGATGGAAAAGTTGGGAAGGGTATCTGCGAGGCCAAAGCCACCGTCGAAAATAGCAGGAATCGCTTTGTTCTCCATCTTGTCAAAATAATGAATATTGAGCTGATCCTCGCCAAAGCGGCCACCAATGATGTTCAAATGTGTCTTCGCGTGGTAATCAATGAGGCGAACACGCCTGCCGCTCGTGTAATAGACCTTGGGCAAGAGGTGCTTTTCTTGCAAGGGGCCGTCATAGCAAAAATCAAAAAGATGCATGTTCACCATGGGAACTTGCACGCTGTCTGCTCGGAGCCTTTCTATAAACTTGGCGTTGTGGACAATCAAGCAATCAAACAGGCGCAACCACTTGAGCGTGAGGTCTGTTTTCGGGTCGTAGTTTTGCCCCGCGTAGATATAGGTGCGGACATCATGGAGAAAAGCAATCAGCTTCACACCTGATTTCTCGCGCAGGATTGTATAAAATTCTTCGTTATAGTTTGCATTGACAAGGCCTGTCGGAAACTGCACCACAACCGTATCTCCAGGCTGAATTTGCGATAAAAGCGATTCAAAATAAGTCAATCGCATCTCATGCTGATTATCCACGTTGTCATAGTGCGCATAATAAATAGTCTGAAAGCCTATGGTTTCAGCGATTCTTGCAACTTCTTGAGGTGCATCATACATGGTGTTGCCTGTCCCTGCAAGGCACGTAATCCATTTTGTCATAGATCAAGACCTAACTCAAGTACATTGACTAGCTCTAATAGCGCGCGTCTGACAAAGAAGCCTTCGCTGACGGCTTCTTGCCAAGGTTTGACAGCCTCAAGCATGGCCTCGTAATCCGCTTCTGTCAAATTTGACAAAAGCCCGTCAATCGTGTTCAAGTCATCCAGCACAAGGCCGACACCACGATTTTTGACCCAGTCTGCGTGCGCAGAATTTGACGGTACAATAACAGGAAGCCCTGCAGCAAGGTACATTGATAGTTTGGTCGGATTGTTGAATTGTCCATAATAATCCCAGTTAAAATTTGACCGTTCATGGATGTTGTGATAATTGACCACGCCAAACCCGCCATCAAACATCGTCATCAATTCTCTGGAATCATGCGTACCTATTAGCTGTACGGAACCTAGATTTTGCGTTTCCTTCACAGCATCTGCTGTAATCAGCAAAGGTGTACTCGCTTTATAATCAATCGACTCAATCTTTCTGCCACCTGCATAATAGAGCTGCTTTTTGAAGGTCTTCTCCTTTAGAAAGCCATCATAGTGATAATCCCAAAGCTGCATGGCAACCATAGGCGCTGTGATGCCGTCCTCTTGAAGGCGATGAGACATCTTATCGTTCGCCGTGATGAGCGCATCAAATTTCTTCAACTGCGTAAGCCAAAAATCCTTATTTGGATCATAGGGCTCTCCCCCCTCCCACCATTGCCAAGTCGGCACATCATGAATCAACGCAACAAGAACAGTGCCTCGCGCCTTGAGAAAATCAAAAAACTCCGCCTGAAAATTCAGCATTGTCCACAATGGAAACTGCACCACGACCGTATCTCCAGCCTGCACCGAGGACAACAGCCCCACCAAAAGACGCTTGCGCCGCTCAGGGTTATTCGATAAATCCGGAAAACCCGTATAATTCAGCTCAGAATAACCCAGTGATAGTGCTGTATTCGCCGTATTTTTCTGCACAATAAAAATTGCTTTTGTCGCATTATCATGTGGATTCGTACTCCAAAAATGTGTCATCCAATAGGTCACTTCTTCTCCCCTTGTATCCAGCTAAAGCGAGCAGCCTCGCCGTCAAATCTGACAAGCTTATCCGCAAAGCCTAATTTCAAATAACGTATCGCCTCCATGAGCGTATGTTTGACAAACCATCCCTGTCGCACCGCCCGAGAATAAGGCGCCATATTCGTCAAAAACCGTGCATAATCCTCTTCTGTCAATTTTGACAAAGCCAAATCCAACTCTGTCAAATTTGACAGCACTAATCCAAGCCCTTTTTCGCGAATCCAAGCGGCATGGGCAGACTTTTCAAGTACCACAGGCGGCAGCCCCGCAGCAAGATACATGGATAATTTCATCGGATTATTGTACTCGCCGTATCTCAACATGCCCTTGTAGTGAGCATCCCGACCATAATCCACAAGTCCAAATCCCCCCTCAAACACGCGCGGAATCTCAACCGACTTCATCGCACCCAACAGCTGAAACTTCTCTGCTATCTTTCCCAAATCCCCATGCGGCCCAATCAACACCATCTCTGTCTGGGCTTTATAATCCTCAAGCATATTCGGATTAATCCCCGTCGCCACATAATACAAACGTTTTAGAAACTTCTTTTCCTGAATAGCCCCCGCATAACGCAAATCAGAAATCCCCATCGCTAAAAACGGACCCTTGACAGCACCTTCTTCATGCATGCGCCGCGCCATCTTTTCATTTGCCGCAATCACAACATCAAACTTATTGAGCATTGAAAGCGACCAATCCCCGCTATAATCACGTTCTCTATCATCATGCACCCAGGACAACACATCCCAGACAAGCGCCGCAAGCTTCACGCCCTTTTTGTTATTCACAAAATAATCAAAAAACTCATTCTCCCAGCGCACATAATTCGTCCAAATCGGATACTGAATCACCACCACATCTCCTGGCATGACAGGCGCCGTTATCGCCTCCAAATAGTCCATCCGCTCCTGCCAAGGCATTTCCCGCAGAGTTCCAGCATACAGCCTCGGATAATGAAGGACACGAAAGCCAATCTCAGACGCCGATTTTGCTGCATCTTGAGAAATAATAATTCCTGATTTTGTCGCCGCATTCCACTCATTTTCAGCAGGACAGGTAATCCAATACGTCATATTCGCCAACGTCCTCGCTGTGGTAAATTGTCCATTGGATGAGGCTTCGTTCCTTTTTTCACCGTACTCGGATGATCATTCGTATTGACCTCCCAAGGATAAAGGCCATCTTCATTTTTTTGGAAATTCTCATCTATCATCTCCTGCTCATCCTCAGCCGTCCGTTTCCGTGAACGCCTCCTCGCAGCAAGCCAAGCACCAACGATAAGCACTAAAAAAACAAACCAGACCAGCGTCCTCAGGTCTGTCAGAGGATGTGGATTATTCTCTAGCCATTGCCAGATAGCTTTAAGCACCTCATTCATATCTCCTTTATTTTATCATTTTTTCCTTAAAGTAAGCATTCAAAAAAGCCTGCCAAAGCAGACTTTCTCTTACTCTTCTTTTTCTTCTCGTTTACGACGCCTGAAGAGACCCCCCAGCAAAAGCCCCGTGCCAAGAAGAGCAGCCCCTTCTTCAGCAAGGGTATTATTTTCTGTGTCTGCAGTCAAAGGCAGTGCTTTTTGCGTCTCAGATAAACTTTGCTTTTCTGATGTACTTTGCGATTGAGGAGGCACAGGCTCCGTTACTACTTTTGCATTGACATGCAAGACCATCGTTGTTTTCACAATCGTACCATCTCGTCGCAAGGTCGTATAAGTCACCAAATAGTCCCCCGCAGGCCAATTTGACGTATCAATGTTTGTAGCCGCATCCCCCTGCCACACAACCTGACCATCAGGACCCGTTATGGTTACTTGCACGGGATCCCCATTTGCAACTCCAGCGCTACCAGAGCCCCCATCACTATTTGTTGTTGCCAAATGCCCATCTGTCGCTGGATTGAACACATCTCCAGCCGTGATCGTCTGACTTGGATCACTCGTCAGAGTCGTTTGATCCGTGACTGTCACGGTATCCGTCACCCGCACCACATTGCCGTAGCGATCCACATAAGTCACATCAAACGTGTAAGTTCCAGGCACATCCACAGCTGGGAAATAAATCGTACCATCTGGATTGATTGTAATCCCAGGATTTGCAAGCGTCTTGCCATTTAGCGTGACGTTCGAAATCATGGACTGGCTCAAATTCAGCTGATTCGTTGACCCTGCTGGGAAGCTGATATGATTATCAATAGTTACCGAATGCCCCACAGAAGCAGATGCCGCTCCATTTTCTGCATCTGGCATTTGGTCGTGGGCATACTCACTTTCAGAGTCATAATTGCTCTCAGACTCACTAGAAGACTCTGATAATGACTCAGATTCCTCCTCACTTTGCAAGTCAGAAAGACTCTCTGACGTGGACTCACTTTCTGATATTTGCTCCGACTCCGACAAACTTTCCGAATCCCCACTGCTCACCGACTCACTCGCACTCTCAGAACCTGACTCACTCTCAGACAACAAATCACTCACATGCTCACTCTCTGATTGCGAATCACTTTCGCTAAGACTATCCGAGTCGCTCACAAAGTCACTCGTACTATCCAAATCACTCACAAAGTCGCTTGTTGAATCAGAGTCACTCACAAAATCAGATGTTGAGTCACTATCTGACACAAAGTCACTTGTGCTATCCGAATCACTCACAAAGTCACTCGTGCTATCCGAATCACTCACAAAGTCACTTGTGCTATCCGAATCACTCACAAAGTCAAACGTTGAGTCACTATCCGAAACAAAGTCGCTCGTCGAGTCAGAATCAGAGACGAAGTCAGACGTTGAATCACTATCCGACATGAAATCACTCGTACTATCCGAATCACTCACAAAGTCCGAAGTAGAGTCAGAATCCGAAACAAAGTCACTGGTAGAATCGCTATCCGACACAAAATCACTCGTACTATCCGAATCACTCACAAAGTCAGACGTTGAATCACTGTCCGAAACGAAGTCGCTTGTCGAATCAGAATCCGAAACAAAGTCACTCGTACTATCAGAATCACTCACGAAGTCTGAAGTCGAATCGCTATCCGATACAAAATCACTCGTACTATCTGAATCAGACACAAAATCACTCGTTGAATCACTGTCCGAAAGGAAGTCGCTCGTGCTATCCGAGTCACTCACAAAATCAGACGTCGAATCACTATCCGACACGAAATCACTCGCACTATCTGAATCACTCACAAAGTCAGACGTTGAGTCACTATCCGATACAAAATCACTCGTGCTATCCGAATCACTCACGAAATCAGACGTTGAATCACTGTCCGACACGAAATCACTTGTACTATCCGAATCGCTCACAAAATCAGATGTGGAGTCAGAATCCGAAACAAAATCACTCGTGCTATCCGAATCACTCACAAAGTCTGAAGTCGAGTCACTATCCGATACAAAGTCGCTTGTTGAATCAGAATCTGAAACAAAATCACTCGTGCTATCCGAATCACTCACAAAGTCAGACGTCGAATCACTATCCGACACGAAGTCACTTGTACTGTCTGAATCGCTCACAAAATCAGACGTCGAATCACTATCCGAAACAAAATCAGACGTTGAATCAGAATCCGACACAAAGTCGCTCGTGCTATCCGAATCACTCACAAAGTCTGAAGTCGAGTCACTATCCGAAACAAAATCACTCGTACT
>JAIRWF010000002.1 GCA_031253335.1 Streptococcaceae bacterium | reverse complement strand
TTGAAATAAGCTATAATAGAGCTATCAACTTTAAGGAGGACTTATGTCTGTTAATAAAATTTTAGCGCTCATTGGCGCGATTATCACATCGCTTTTAGCGGGGATTTATATGCTGATCTCTTTGGCGGGGGCTTTTGCAGTGGCGGGCAGTAGCGCTGTGGGTCCAGCTTTCTTTTTCATCCTCGCGCTTATTTTAGCGGGGGTGATTGTCTTTAGCTGGATTGGCTTTACGAAGCTTGATAAGCCAAATGATAAACCTTGGAAGATTCTATTTCTAGTGTTTGGGATTTTGGGATGCTTGACATTAGCTGGTATCATTCCAGGTGTCCTCTATATCTTGACCTTTGCCCTAAACATCAAGCAGCAGAGCACAGCAGAAAAAGAGACTGCAGCTGCAACTGAAACAACAGGCTGGACAGCGGTGAGCGCAACTACTGTCGTAAGCGCTGTAAGTGAACATGTGACAAGTGAAAGTACTGTCGGTGAAAGCGACTTTAGTGAAAGCGCGGTAAGTGAAAGTGCAGTGTCTGAGAATAATGCCACAAGCGAGTCAAATAGCCTCTAAAAAGGTAGATGATTATGCTAAAATAAGACCTAGGAGGTCTTATTTTTATGTCTTTAAGTAAAAAAATGGTGCTGGTAGGAAATATCTTGCAGCTTGTATGGGGTGTCATTGCGGTGATAATTGGCTTTGTGCTGAGCTATGCAGCGGTTGCAGCGAATCAGTCGGCCAATCTCACGGCTGGTGCCACAACGACGGCTGGCGCTTGGAATCTTGGGCTAGTAGGCGGTCTCTTTTTTATCGTCGCGATACTTGTGGTGCCATTGATTGTTGTGAACTGGATTGGCTTTGCAAAGATTGACGGACCGACAGGACATGGCTGGAAGATTTATTTTTTGGTCATTGGGATTGTAAGTGTGTTGCTGAGTTTTGTGCTGACGGGGATTTTCTATATTTTGGCTTATGTCTTTGGGCGAAAGTCGCGCTAAATATGCTAAAATAAAGACGGAGGAATCTCATGTCAATCAATAAAATCATGGCTCTTGTTGGAGCTATCTGTTACAGCTTTATGCCACTTATTATGCTACTTGCGACTTTTGGGACATCAACGCCTGAGGCGCTTGCAACGGCAACGATAAATCTTGAGGCGCGCGGCTACACGGCTCAACAAGCGACGATGTCTGCTCATCTTGCAACAGTCGTCTATCCGACGCTTGCGTTCATTACCCTTTTGATCTGTATTGCAAACTGGATTGCTTTTGTGATGCTTGACGGCAAACGGGGGCGCGCTTGGAAAGTTTATCTGCTTGTGTCGGGGATTCTCGCCTGTGTGTCTATCTTGGGAATTATCCCGGGGGTTTTCTTTATCCTAGCTTTTGCGCTCAATCGTGCAAAAGATAGTGGTGTAGTGGCCTCTCAGGCCATGGCTTTTGAGACTTCACCAAGTGCTGTGGTCGATGAAGACTGGAACCGAAAGGCGGACGCTATTTTGCACCCATCAGAGAGTGCCAGCGAGGTAGGCGATACGGTTTCGGAGAAGTCGGTCTTCTCAGAGGAGGCTGCGGTCTTAGAGAGTGAGTCGGTTGATCCAACGGCTAGCTGGGAAGTCGGGAAAAATGGGAAAATAACTGAAAAATCAGAAGGAGAGGCACATGTCAACGAATAAAATCATGGCCCTTATCGGGAATATCCTTTATACGTTAGCGACTGTATTTGGCTTAATCATTGGAGGCGTCTCGCTTGGGACTTTGTCGGCCTTTAGCAATCCGAGTCTCTATGCGGGAAGTGATGCCGACTCGCAAGCGGCACAGCAAGTAGCCTCTGTATCGCAATCTATGACGGGCGTTTTTGTTGCCGTTTTTGTGATTGCTGCCCTGATTGCTATTGTAACGCTCGTCTTTACCTGGATTGCGTTTGGAAAGATTGATGGACCAAAAGCTAAGGGCTGGAAAATTTTTCTACTCGTCATAGGGATTTTGAGCGTCTTTGATATGTTTGCTGGGGTTTTCTTTATCTTGGCATTTGCCCTCAAGTCTGAGCCAAAAACAGCTGTTGAAGTGACTCCAGCGGGAGATGATGGCTGGTCCGAGCTTCCGACATCAAACAGTGAGAGTGGGACGCTGTAAAAGGTGAAGAAGAAAAGTCGCTTGAGGCGACTTTTTGGACTGAAAAATAGGGAGGAAATTCCTGCTATATTTTTCAGTTCAATGCGCGCGCGCAGCGAGTCAAAGCTAAAATAAGGAAAAGTCGCTTGAGGCGACTTTTTGCTATAATGTAGGAGATGGCTGAAAACACAAAGGTTTCTCCTGGGATGCAGCAATATCTTGATATTAAGCGTGATTATCCGGACGCCTTTTTGCTGTTTCGGATGGGCGATTTTTATGAACTTTTTTACGACGATGCGGTGAATGCGGCGCAGATACTGGAGTTGACGCTGACATCGCGCAATAAGGACGCCGAAAATCCTGTGCCTATGGCGGGTGTACCCCATCATGCAGTGGATGAATATATTGAAAAACTGGTGGATTTGGGCTACAAGGTTGCGATTGCAGACCAGCTCGAGGATCCACGCGAAGCCAAAGGGATTGTCAAGCGTGGGGTAACACAGGTCGTGACGCCTGGGACAATGACAGAGGCGCTGAAGTCAGCGGATAATAACTTTTTGGTCGGGATTGATCGACGTGACCGAAAAGGGAGCGTCGATGTTGCGGATAAAAGAAGTGGAGCTTCTGTCGCTAAACAAGCTGAGTATTCCCTGGCTTATGTGGATTTGGCGACTGGGGAATTCAAATTCACGGAGTTGGCTGATTTTTCGGCTGTGGTCGGGGAAATTGCGAATTTGCAGGCGCGCGAAGTGGTGTGCGGATTTGAACTCACGCCAGATGAATTGTCGGATTTAACGAAGCGTTTGAATCTCGTGCTCTCCCAGGAGTTGGAAGGCTCTGATGTTTCAGATAAATTGTTGAAATACGTAAAACGCACGCAGTTGCGTGATTTATCACACCTCAAAACGCCTGAACACTATGAATTATCAAGCTTTTTGCAGATGGACCACGCGACGAAAAAATCGCTTGAGTTGACGGCAAACCTGCGTGAAGGCAAAAAATTTGGGACGCTGTATGGCTTACTTGATGCGACGAAAACGGCGATGGGTACGCGGATGCTAAAAGCCTGGATTGAACGGCCACTTATCAGACGCACTGAAATCGAAGAACGTCAAGCGATTGTGCAAAGTTTTCTGACGCATTTCTTTGAGTGTGCAGATTTGGTCGAGTCTTTGAAGGGTGTGTATGACTTGGAACGCCTCGCGGGCCGCGTCAGCTTTGGAAAGGCGCTGCCGGTAGATTTGGTGCAACTGAAAAACAGCTTGCAGAATGTTCCAGCCATTCGCAGTATTCTGAAGACAATAGGGACACCAGAGCTGCAAGCGCTTGTGGAAGACTTGGATGAAATTCCAGAGCTTGTCACGCTCATTGACAGGGCTGTGGAAGACACAGCCATGCGCGTGATTACCGACGGCGGTATTATCAAGTCGGGCTATGATGGGCAACTTGACACCTATCGTGAAGCTTTAACCAATGGCACGAGCTGGATTGCCGACCTTGAAGCCAAAGAGAAAGAAAAGACTGGTATCACGGGCTTGCGCATAGACTACAATCGCCAAGACGGTTACTATTTCCATGTCACGGCCTCGCAAATTCCGCAGATTCCCGATTATTTCATTTACAAAAAAGCGCTGAAAAACGCGACGCGCTACACCACGAAAGAGCTCGCAGACATCGAAGAAACGATGCTCGAGGCGCGTGAAGGCTCATCTAAGTTGGAATACGAGCTTTTTACCAGCTTACGCAACGAAGTTGGCTTGTACATCCAGCGTTTGCAGACGCTTGCGGCTTGCATTGCAGAAATTGACTGCCTGCAGAGCTTCGCAAGTGTCGCAGAGCGCTATGGGTGGGTGAAACCAACCTTCACCACCTCTCAAACGATTCAAATCAAAAACGGTCGCCACGCCGTGGTTGAAGCTGTGATGGGTGCGCAAAGCTACGTCCCAAATGACATCGATATGCCAGAAAACGTCAGTATGCAGCTGATTACAGGGCCTAACATGTCCGGGAAATCGACCTATATGCGCCAACTCGCTCTGACCGTGGTCATGGCTCAAATTGGCAGTTTCGTGAGTGCGGAAAGTGCAATGTTACCTGTGTTTGACGCGATTTTCACCCGCATTGGGGCAAGCGACGACTTGACAAGCGGTGAATCGACCTTCATGGTCGAAATGTCCGAGGCCAATCATGCGATTCAGCTTGCGACAAAGCATTCCTTGATTATCTTCGA
This sequence comes from Streptococcaceae bacterium, assembly GCA_031253335.1. Lineage (GTDB taxonomy): Bacteria > Bacillota > Bacilli > Lactobacillales > Streptococcaceae > Lactovum. The sequence continues at coordinate 19,313 of JAIRWF010000002.1, read as the reverse complement.
TGAACTCGGTCGTGGAACGGCGACTTACGATGGGATGGCACTCGCGCAGGCCATTATTGAGTACATTCACGAGCACATCGGTGCGAAAACCCTCTTTGCGACGCACTATCATGAGTTGACCGACCTCGAAAACACGCTCACTGACCTCACAAACGTCCATGTGGCGACGCTTGAGAAAAACGGCGAAGTGACTTTCCTCCACAAGATCACACCTGGTCCCGCTGACAAATCCTATGGGATCCACGTTGCAAAAATTGCGGGCCTGCCCAATGACCTCCTCTCCCGCGCGCAGGCGGTGCTCAATGACCTCGAATCCCAAGAAAAATCGGCGGTCAACAAGCCGCAAAAACCTGCTGAGCAGCTGGCGCTTTTTGCCCCTGACGACTCAGGCAATCCTGCGCTTGAAGAAGCGGTGGCAGCGCTTGATGTGATGAATCTAACGCCGCTCGAGGCCTTGAATACGATTGCAGAGCTAAAAAAACTATTATAGAAGCCCCTCACGGGCTTTTTTGCATAGCCAAATAGTTAAAAGTTTGTGATTATTGTGTGTTAAAATAATTTCATGAGCAAAATTTAAGTATTTCAAATCAAAAAATGTTAAGATGAATTTATTAAAGAAAAGGAGGACATTTTTATGTCTAAATCACGCTTAGGTGCAATTCTCTACACAGTATTTTTCATTTTAGCTGCTTTGAGTAGTTACATCTTGAAGATTTCTTGGTTGGGTAATTATGGTGCCGCTCTTGCAACTGGAATGACACTTGGTTCACTCGTTGCGCTAATTCTTGTATGGATTATCACGAGCCACGCCGGCAAATGGGTAATCGTCAACTTGATTGCTGGGATTATCATTTTGATTCAAGGACTTGCAAGTATTCCACTTGGGACTTGGATTTCAACTATTCTCTTGATCCTCTCAGGTATCTTTATTATCCTTGGTCGCAAGGGAGAATAACCCAGATAAAAAGGCTCGTAAGGGTCTTTTTTTCGTGCAGTCAAATTTGACAGAAAGATTCTAGGCAGCAAAAAAGCCTTGTCACATTTGACAGAGGCCTTGAGTCGCTTAATTCGCGCCGCCAAGCTGGCTAAGTGGATTGAAGGTATCCTTAGCTGCTTTTGTAAACTGATCCTCGGCATCGCTAATGGCTGATAGGATCATCTCTTGAAGTGTGTCAATATCCTCAGAATCAACAAGACTTGGGTCAATCGTGAGGCCTGTGACCTTGTGCTCGCCTGTCATCGTGACCGTCACGAGGTCTTGAGCTGACTTTCCAGTAAAGACTTGTGCATCAAGCTTTGCTTTACTTTCTTCCATGGTCTTCTGGAGGTTTTGAAGCTGCTCCAGCGACTTTTGTAAATTCTCCATACAAATTATCCTCTTTTCATTAAAAAACTGGCTACAAAGCCAGCTACGCAAAGGCAATGCCTCTGACTTCTGCGGGAGATGAGACTTGAACTCATACCAGGGAAACCCCCGACAGGATCCTTAATCCTGCGCGTCTGCCAATTCCGCCACTTCCGCAAAAAATTGGTACTTGAGTAGTTTATCAAATTTGACAGCACTTGTCAAGCCACAGAAAGCTTGTCAAATCTGACAGACCCTTAAAAGACCAATCGCAATGTCATCAGGCTGTCTTAGAGACCGGCTTGACTGTGTCGGTCGTTTTAGCAGAAGATGAGGTACTTACCGGATTATAAACTTTCAAGAACTTTGAAACCGCAGCTTCATAAGCACTCGGATTTGTCTCAAAGCTCATGGCGTGCTTTGCCCCCTTGACACGCAAAACCTCATAAGGCGTCCCCTTTTTTAGCGCAGCAATATTCTGATTTAGCATATAGTAAGGGACATAGGTATCCGCCGTCCCATGAATAAAGAGAATCGGCCGTGTATCTTTTGCCAGCTCTTTTGTCGAACTTGCAGCCTGATAAGACCAACCCGCACGAATCTGTGACATCAAGGACACTTCATAAACAATCGGGAAATTCGGCAAATTATACATCGCCTTAGCTTGATAGCTGACCTCGTCGAAAACATTGGTGTAGCCACAGTCCTCAATGATGCTCGAGACGTTCTTTGGCAGGCTTGCTTCGCCTGAAGCCATCATCACCGTCGCCCCACCCATGGAAACACCAAAAAGCGTAATATCTACATTTGAATCCGCAGCAACGAGCTTTTTCGCCCACGCGATAATGTCATACTTATCCCAATACCCATAACTAATCAGATTTCCGCCCGAAGCACCAGCCCCACGATTATCAGGGACGAGCACATTGTAGCCCAATTTATGATATAGCTCCGCATATTGCCGCATAGCCGCTCTGTCGCTTCTATAACCATGGACAACAATGACAGTCTTGCTCGTTTTAACGGCCGCAGGGACATACCAGGCAGAGAGCTTCACCCCGTGATTTTCAAGGGTTTCTGTTGTCTTTGGCAGCTTATCAAAAGCCACAACTAGTGGATAATTTTTACTCGTCGTTTTCACCTCGCTCGTCACAGGCTTGTTGTTTCGGACTTGAGAGACATTAAAAAAGTAAAAAACAGCGACAATATCAATCACAACAATAACGCCAATAATGACAAGTAGCACACGGAGCCAGCGGCGTTTTTTTGGGGTTTGTTTTTCTGTCATAAGGATTATTATAGCACAAAAAAATCCCGATACTGCCCTCTATGCCTAGCACTAGAAATTTTGTGCACTTTGTGATAAAATAAAGAACGAATCATACGGAGGGAAAACGTGGGCCTAAAAAAATCCTTTCGGGTTAAAAAAAAGCAAGACTTTAACGCTATTTTCCATGCCAAACACAGCATGGCCAATCGTGCCTTTATCGTCTATCAGCTCCCCCATGAAGACCTGACACACTTCCGCTTAGGGCTTTCAGTGAGTAAAAAGTTAGGCCATGCGCACACACGCGTTCTTATTAAACGCCGTCTGCGGGAAATCATGCGCCAGCTTGCACCCGAACTTCTTCCGCGCGACATCGTCATCATCGCCCGCCCAGGCGTTGAAAATATGACCTTCGCAGAGCTCCAAAAAAACCTCCAGCATATTCTCAAAAAATCCCAGTTATTAGAAAAAAACACATGAAAAAGAAACTCGCACTCGCTTCCAGCGCAGCTGCCCTCCTCTTGCTTCTCGCAGGCTGTAGCAAAAAAGGCCTTACAGAGCACTCAAGCGGCCTCTGGAATCAAATCGTTTACTATTTTGCCGTTATCATCCACTGGTTTAGCTTTAATGGCCCGATTGCAGTGGGGATTATCCTGTTTACCTTGGTACTCAGGACGCTTCTTTTGCCGCTCATGAATCTCCAGATCAAGAGCTCGCAAAAGATGCAAGAGCTTCAGCCGCAGGTCAAAGCTATCCAAGCAAAATACCCTGGCAAAGACATGGCTTCACGCCAAGCTATGCAGGCTGAAATCTCTCAGCTTCAGAGCGAAAATGGCGCCAATCCAATGATGGGTTGCCTCCCCGTTCTCGTACAAATGCCTTTCCTTTGGGCGCTTTACCAGGCTTTGCTTAATGTCAACTTTGCGCAAATGTCGCACTTCCAGCCGCATTTCCTCTGGTTTGATACAGTCACGAAAGACCCTACCTATGTTCTTCCCATCTTGGCTGCCATCTTCACCTTTGGCTCAAGCTTCCTTATGATGCGGGGAAACCCAGAAAACAATGGCATGACGACTGCAATGACTGCCATTATGCCTATTTTCATCTTTTTCATTGCGATGAATCTCTCAGCTGGTGTCGCCCTATACTGGGTGGTCTCAAACGCTTACCAGGTCTTCCAGACGCTCATCATCGCCAACCCTTGGAAACTTCGCGCCGAGCGTGCAGCCAAAGTGCAAGCAGAAAAAGACAAAGAAAAAGCGCGTGAACGCGCTCTTAAAAAAGCAACGAAGAAATAGAATAGGAGACATCATGACCATCTACACAGGTAACACCGTTGAAGAGGCCATCAATAGAGGCCTCAAGCGCGAGCGCTTAGCGCGTGAAAATGCACACATCGAAATCGAGCAACGTGAGTCCAACGGCTTTTTAGGCGTTGGTAAAAAACGCGCCCGCGTCAATGTTGAACCCATCAACGCAGATACAGTTCGCCGTGCTGACCGCCTAGCCACACGAGGTGTTGACGAGTCGGATATGGGACTTGGTAAAGCCGAGTCTGCTATGGAGGCCACACTGCGCCTCAATCAAGTCGTCAAAGCCGTGCGTGAGGCTGGGATTCAAGACGACGAAAACCTCACGGAAGAAGAGAAGCAAGAACGTATTGAAGCCCTCAAGGAGCAAACCTCCCCAAAAGGCGAGGGGTCGGGGATCAAAGACGCCGAAGATCAGATCGTTGAACCAGTCACAAATTATCTGACTGCGATTATCGCACGTATGGATATTCCTGTGACAATCACGACTCGACATCACAACGGCAGCTTGATTTTCGACCTAAACTCTGACCAAGACGCATTGCTTATCGGGCACCACGGCAAGATTCTTCATGCTTTGGACACCTTGGCAAAAAGCTACACCAATGTTCTGACGACATCACGCCTGCGTGTTACTGTCAATGTCGGGGATTATCAAGAAAAACGTGAAAACTACCTGACTCGCCTAGCCAAAAGGGCGGCAGAGCGTGCTCTGGACGGTGAGACTGTCTATATCAATGAACTTCCAGCAAGCGAACGCCGCATTGTGCATGGCGTAATTTCAGAGATAGACGGCGTCAACAGCCACTCTGAAGGACGTGACAATCGTCGCTATATTGTTGTATCGCGTGATATTTGACATTTTACGCACAATCTGTTAAAATAATTTACGCTGTCAGCTTGCTGACGAATTCAAGTGAAAGGAATCTCATCTCATGGCAATGAAACGTACTTATCAGCCACATAAAAAGCCACGTAAGACTACGCATGGCTTCCGTGCCCGTATGGCAACAAAAAATGGACGTCGCGTCTTGAACGCGCGCCGTCGTAAAGGCCGTGCATCGCTTACAGTCTAATCAAACACCTTCGGGTGTTTTTTTACTTCAAAAACGGCATTGTCTATCAAAAAGGCGTATAATAACACTAGAAAAGGAGATCTCATGAAATACATTCAAATCGGGGATATGAAAGCAAGTCAAGTTGTGATGGGGGTTATGCGCATTAACGATGCGGGGAAGGATCCTGTTGCAGCAGTCAAGGCGGCTTACGCTGGAGGCATTAACTTTTTTGATAATGCGGACATATACGGGCAAGGTGAGTGTGAGACGATTTTTGGAAAAGCTTTTCGGGACGCGGGTATCAAGCGCGAGGAAATTTACATCCAGTCCAAAGTCGGGATTCGCCCTGGTATTGCGTTTGACTTTAGTAAAAAGCATATCATTGAGGCCACTGAAGGCTCACTCAAGCGCTTAGGTGTGGATTATCTGGACAGCTTGCTCTTGCACCGGCCGGATACGCTAGTCCAGCCAGAAGAAGTTGCAGAAGCCTTTGATGAACTCGAAAAATCAGGCAAAGTGCGCTATTTTGGGGTATCTAATCAGAACCCTTACCAAATCGAGCTCTTAAAAACAGCCGTGAAGCAGCCACTTCTCATGAATCAACTCCAGTTTGGTATCATGCATACGGGGATGGTGGATCAAGGGATACACGTCAATATGACGGATACACCGCATAGTATCGACTTCGACGGCGGTCTCTTGCCTTACAGCCGTATCCACAAGATGACGATTCAAGCTTGGAGTCCTTTCCAATATGGCTTCTTTGAAGGTGTCTTTGTAGGCAATGAAAAATTCCCGAAGTTAAACAAAAAATTGCAGGAACTCGCAGAGAAATATCAAGTGACACCGACAGGCATTGCAGTGGCTTGGATCTCAAGCCATCCAGCTGAGATGCAGACTGTCATCGGGACTATCACACCAAGCCGTATCACAGAAGTCTGCGACGCCTCTGACGTCGAGCTGACTCGTGAAGAGTGGTACGAGGTTTATCTAGCCGCAGGCAATATCTTGCCCTAAGTAAAAAACGGACAAAAGACGAACATTACTCCAAAAACTAGCAAAAACGGGCTAGTTTTTTGCTATTTTTAAGAGTTTATACTATAATGATGAGGTAGAACTAAGAAAAAGGGGAGAAAAATGGGATTTTCCGACGAAACGATGCGCTTTAATCTCGAGGACTTAGCAGGAAGTGAGATTGAAAATAGCTTACTTGCTGTCTATACAGCCTTGGCAGATAAAGGCTATGAGCCAGTCAACCAGATTGTCGGCTATCTTTTGTCTGGGGATCCAGCCTACATTCCCCGCCACAATGAAGCGCGCGCGAAAATAAGTCGTCTCAACCGCGATGACATCGTCGAAGAACTTGTCAAAGACTTCTTAAAATCTAAGGGAGTCAAGGCCTAATGGCGATTGGCCGTCTCATGGGACTGGATGTGGGGACCAAAACGGTTGGAGTAGCGGTGAGCGATCCCCTTGGCATTACAGCTCAACCTGTGGAAACAATAAAGATAGATACTGCAAAAGGAGAGTTAGGCTTTAAACGCTTAGCTGAGCTGATTGCAGACTACAAGCCTCTAACACTTGTCATAGGACTTCCCAAACACATGAACAATGATGAAGGCATTCGTGCAGAGGCATCCAGGGATTATGGGGAAAAAGTGCAAGAGACCTTTGGCCTATCTGTGGCCTATCAGGATGAGCGCTTAACAACTGTCCAGGCTGAAAAAGTCTTGATTGATGCGGGGACACGTCGAGAAAATCGGAAACAATATATTGATAAACTTGCGGCTGTCTTGATATTGCAAAACTATCTGGACGCGCATGCTAGCTATTAAAAGGAGAATTTTATGGCAGATGAACATGTACATGAACCAAATGAAAATGAAGCAGATAACCTCATTACGCTGATTGACGATGAGGGTAATGAAGTTCTTTTTGAAGTCTTGCTGACGATTAATGGGCAAGAGGAGTTTGGTAAGAACTATGTGTTGATGATTCCGGCAGGGGCTGATGAGGGGGATGACGAGGTCGAGATTTCGGTCTATAGCTTCACGGAAAATGAAGATGGAACCGAAGGCGGGCTAGAGCCAGTGCCTGAGGGAGCTGAAGATGAGTGGGCGATGATTGAAGATGTCTTCAACCAATACACACAAGAGCATGGTGAGAACTAAATCTACGAGAACCGCATGAGCGGTTTTTTTGTGGGCGACTTAAGCTTATTTGGGGAATTTGTGATATAATGAACTTGCAAAAAAATAAAGGGCATGTCTAAAAATCGGTATGCTTTGGAGGGCTAGCGCCGAGAGCTGTTTATGCACTTGACGCACAGCGGCAAGCGACTCGCGAAGCGAGACGAGAAAGCAGGTTTTTAGAGGTAACCTAAACCTTTGAAGGAGAAAAAATGGCAAAATTAACAGTTAAAGACGTGCAGTCTGAGTTGAAGGGCAAGAAAATCCTCGTCCGCGTGGACTTCAATGTGCCTATCAAAGACGGTGTCATCACAAATGATAACCGAATCACAGCAGCGCTTCCTACGATTAAGTTCGTTTTGGAAAATGGTGGCCGCGCTGTCTTGTTCAGTCACTTGGGTCGTGTGAAAACTGAAGAAGACAAGGCTGGCAAGAGCTTAGCACCAGTTGCAAAAGCCCTGGGCGAAAAACTCGGTAAGGAAGTCAAATTCCCTGGCACGACACGTGGCACAGAGCTTGAGGCAGCCATCAACGCTTTGCAAGATGGCGAAATTCTACTCGTTGAAAATACACGTTTTGAAGACATCGACGGCAAGAAAGAATCTGGCAACGATCCTGAGCTTGGCAAGTACTGGGCAAGCCTTGGCGATGGCATCTTTGTAAATGATGCCTTTGGTACTGCTCACCGTGCACACGCTTCAAACGTCGGGATCTCTGCGAATGTCGAGAAGGCTGTTGCTGGCTTCCTCCTTGAAAACGAAATCGCTTATATCCAAGAAGCCGTTGAAAATCCAGTGCGTCCATTTGTGGCTATTCTTGGTGGATCTAAGGTTTCAGATAAAATCGGCGTCATTGAAAACTTACTTCAAAAAGCAGACAAAGTCATCGTTGGCGGTGGTATGGCTTATACGTTCTTCAAAGCGCAAGGCCATGAAATCGGGAACTCCCTCGTCGAAGAAGATAAGCTGGACGTTGCAAAAGATTTGCTTGCTAAAGGTGGCGATAAGCTGATCTTGCCAGTTGACTCGATTGAAGCGAATGCTTTTGAAGGCTACACCGAAAAGAAAGCGACTGCTGGGGTAGATGTGGATGCCGGCTTTTTGGGGCTTGATGCAGGTCCTAAGACTGTGGAACTCTTCAAGAAAGAACTTGCTGGTGCAAAGACCGTCGTTTGGAACGGCCCTGTCGGTGTCTTTGAAAATCCTGATTTCCAAGCGGGGACGATTGGCGTCATGGATGCGATTGTGGCACAACCTGGCGTGAAATCGATCATCGGAGGTGGCGACTCTGCTGCAGCAGCCATCAATCTTGGCTACGCTGAGAAATTCTCTTGGATTTCAACAGGTGGCGGCGCTTCTATGGAACTTCTTGAAGGTAAAGTGTTGCCAGGGCTTGCTGCATTGACAGAAAAATAAAAACAAGATGAGGTGTCGAGCTTCATAAAAACGGGATCCGCCGAAAGGCGGATTTTTTGTGGCTGTAAAATGGTATAATAAAGATATGGATATAGAGGAGAAGCCTTGGCTTTTTGACGCGGGCTATATGGCAATTGTACGGCCGTTACTTGAGACGGAGATGGTGCAAAAGCTAGATGACATCACACACCACTATACATCAACGAGACTGCAACATTCGCTGCGCGTAAGTTATACGAGCTATTTGGTGTGCAAAAAACGTGGCTGGAATGCAGAAGCGGCAGCTCGGGCGGGGCTTTTACATGATTTATTTTTCTACGATTGGCGTACGACCAAGTTTGCCAAGTCACATGCTTATATACATCCACGGATTGCGCTGCGTAATGCGCGGAAAATCACGACGATTTCCCCTCTGGAAGAGGATATTATCGTGAAACATATGTGGGGAGCAACGCTAAATCCGCCGCGCTACAAGGAATCTTTTGTCGTGTCATTTGTAGACGACTATGTGGCAATGAAAGAGGGGGCGCATACAGCACGTTTTAAGTGGAAAACGCGGAAGCATTTTCATCGGAAAGTCATGGAAAGCTAACTTTCAGTCCCATTTTCGGGAATGGGGCTTTTTTTGCGCTTTTTTTGTGCTATAATGTGCGCGTGTGGGAAAGGTGTGCCCACACACTCCTATATATTTCTTTATGAAGTCGGGAAAAGGGCCTTGTGGCTCTTTTTCTGATGTTTGGAGTATAATGGAACTATGAAGATTTTAGACGCGGAAATTGCGTGTGAGGTCATTCGGCCGAGGCTTTCAGAGACGCATAAGGGAGATTATGGGCGAGTGCTTGTCGTAGGCGGTTCTGAGCCTTATGGAGGTGCCGCGATACTTGCTGCATCTGCCTCTGTATATAGCGGGGCAGGGTTGACTTTCGTGGCTTGTGCAGCTGAAAACCACGCGGCTCTTACGGCGCGTCTTCCTGAGGCGATTTATGTGGATGCCAAAACGGCTAGCTTTGAGGAGAATCTCACGCGAGCAGATGTTGTGCTGATTGGTCCTGGACTTGGTTTGGGAAGTGGGGGCTTGCTTGAAAAAGTGCTGCGTGGGTTAAGTGCTGAGCAGACGGTTATCCTAGATGGGGATGCCATCACGCTCTGGGCGAAAAAAGCGACGAAGACACAGGCACGACTGATTTTTACACCGCATCAGATGGAACTTGAGCGTTTATCGGGACTTGCGATAGGGTCACAGACGGATGCGGCGTTACAGGCCTTTGTAGAAAAAGTGGGGGCGATAATTGTGGCAAAGGGACCTGAGACGCGGATAGCACGGCCTGGCTGGGAGATGGAAAAAGTAATCCAGGGAGTGCCTGCCCAGGCAACTGGGGGAATGGGTGATACGCTTGCGGGGATGATTGCGGGGTTCGTGGCACAATTTCACTCGGATCAAGCAGTGTCTGCGGCGGTATGGCTGCATGCTGAGATCGCTGGAAAGCTCGCAGAATCACAGTACGTGGTGCTTCCCACGGCGATTATTTCCCAAATCCCTTTTGAGATGCACAATGTGATAAAATAACATAAAAAGGAGGCTGATATGGCTGAAAATGATGCAGTAACGAGCGCAACGCTGCGCGCTGAGGGGACGAAGATTAATGAGAACCATCATCATCTGCGGATTGCAGGGATGACCTGCGAGCATTGCGTGAAGACGGTGGCGGCTGCGATTCTTGGGGTACCTGGCGTGATTGGGGTGAAGGTGTTCTTGGAGCGTGCGGAGGCTCAGTATGATGAGTCTGAGGTGGTTGATGTGGCAGCAATCCAGGCGGCAGTCAAAGAGAGTGGCTATGAGGTCGCTGAGGTGATTGATTAATGCGCTCTTGCACGACGGCTGAACTTGCCCAAAAGCTTGCAGCGGGAGATGCGCGAGTGATTGATGTGCGGGAAGTGGACGAATTTGCGGCGGGGCATGTACCAGAGGCTCTCAATAGGCCTTTGTCAAATTTGACAGAGTCTTTTTTGGCGGGGGATGCGCTGTCAGACTTGACAGATGGGGATTTTTTGATTTGTCAGTCGGGAAATCGGTCAGCTAGAGCTTGTGAGATGCTTGCAACGCGCGGGATTGACGCAATTAACGTGACGGGTGGTATGCTTTCTTGGCAAGGTGATATCGCTCGCTAAATCGGTCTTTGGACTGAGAGACTTACGTAATGTCTGTGCTATACTGGTTTTTAGAAAGGTGGTACTAAAATGATGCGAGGTTGGACGTCGTCTGGTGGCGGCTGGGGGAATATGATGAATTGGGGGAATGGCTCAGGAAGCGGGTTTAATTGGATTGGGATGATTGGAGGCGGAATTTTGTCGTTATTAGTTGTTGGTGTTGTGATTTGGGGGATTTGGTACGTGACAACGCAACATCAAGGCTGGTCAAATGGGTCGCATCCGCATGAGAAGAGCTTGTCAGATTTGACAGACTCAGAACTTGAGGCAGAGCTCGAAAAGCGCAAGTCGAATGCCTCTATGGCCAGCGAAATTGCAGACTTGAAAGCTCAAATTGAAGAGCTGAAGAAGAAATCAGAATAGCTTGTAAACGAAAAAGCCCTAGATGGGCTTTTTGCTTGGTTCGGGATGTGGTTTAGATTTCTGAAGGGGTCATGATGGTCTCGCGCCCCAAGCGATCCACCGCATGAAAATGGCACGGCCAGCTCTCATTGAACGGATAGTCCGTGTCAAAAGTTACCGTTGTGAGGTCTCCAGGCTGGCTAAATGTGACGGCAAGATTGCCATCTGCACTCTTTGTAAGTTCAAAGTTGATGATTGGCTCAAGGTCGAAAACGCCGATGAGATTGCGGTCAAGGAGCGTCCAGAAAAGATCAATGACGTCCCCAGGAATTGTGGATATCGTGCCAAGACTTGCATAACGACCCGTAGTATGTGTAAATGCCATAGCTTTATTATACCGCATTTTCACATAGAAAGCGAAAAGCTTGCAAAAAGTCGCTGTCAAATTTGACAACTCCTTGAAAATCGCGCTCCCCCCACAAAAAGTTGCTGTCAAATTTGACAACTTCTAAAATTCATAGCCTCCAAGCGTATCATCAATATCACCCCAGTCAAATCCCTTGCGTGCCAATGCCTGCATGACGTGCTGCTTCAAATCATAGCCTTCGTAGCGCCGAGATAAGCGTCCATAGACCTTCTCCGCCTCCTGCGCTAGCAAATCCGCTTCATTTTCCTCATCTTTTTCAAAAGCAATCGCATCCATTGCTTCATTTGTGACACCATAGCTGAAGCCCGCAGACACCAGCGTTTGTTGCACTTTCTGCCGCAAAAGTTTTGCAGGCGTGCGATGTGCAATCGCAGCCGCCTTTTTTTCTCCTGTTTTTACTGCAATCTGAAGTTGCAGCTTTTCTGGAAAGCCATTAGACAAGGCTTTCTGGATTACATCTTTAGCAACCCCCCGCTGCATGAGTTTCTGACTAATTTTATAAGGCCCAGACTTCGCCGCAAGCACCGCAGACTCCACCGCCCGCTCCGCATAAGCTCGGTCATCAATCAAGCCCAGCTCTTCAAGCTCGCTCAAAATCCGCCCAATATTTCCCTCAGGCACCTCCTGCTCCTGCAAATACTTCGCCACTTCGCTTGCCGTCCGCGCTTTGAAGCTCAGATAGTAAATCGCCGCATTCTTCCCCCGCGAATAAGCCGCAAACGCCGCTACCTCGCGCAATTCCGCCTCAGAATAGTCCCGCTCCTTTCCCAGCATAAACTTCACAATCGTGTCTTCTGTGACGTAGAGCGTATCGACAGGATCTTCGTCCTTTTCCAACACCACAAAATCCGCCAATGTGACTTTATACAGGCGCTTCAATTTCTTAATTTCCGTGATTTTCACCATCCCATTATACACCTCCACCCTATTATCCGCAAAAAATCCCGATTTGTTACAACATTTCTTGATTTTTTTGAAAAATAACTTCTGTCAAATCTGACAGCACTTATTTGAGTGACTTTCACAGCCTTGTCAAATTTGACAGCCACAAAAAAAACTGCGATTTCTCGCAATTTTTCTTTCAAACACTTTCATTTATTCCTGCTCAGCCTCAATTTCACCAGCCTCCAGTTCATCCACCTGCTTAATCAACCGATTCTGACGAATCAAGATATAGATAGACAACACAATCGCAAGCCCCGCAAAGCTATAAACCACGATATTTCCAGCTCCCCAGCCAGCCTTTTGAACAATCCAACCAAGCGCAATCGTAGCTCCCTTCTCCCCCAAGATATATTGGAAGAAGCCCATAGAGCCAGTACTCATCCCGTTTGCAAATTTCGGCACCGCCTCATTGACCATGAGCCCTACCAGGCGAAGACGTCCTCGTGAAAATCACGGAAAATGCGCCGAAATTCTCGCGCGCTGAAGTGCTGCAACTAAAGACCAAATCATCCTCCTTATCTTTAGCAATTTAACCTACGAAAAGACAAAAAACCTGCAAATCAGCAGTTTTTTACTACATAAGTTGGCAGTATTTGGGTAGCGATACACTATACAACTTGTCAATTTTTAAATCACTTTTTTATACAAACTGTCTAGTTATTTTTTTAAAAATCACATAACACTGCCTTATTCCAGACTTCTAAATATACAGTTTGTATAAAAAATCTAAAATTGACAGCAATCTAAATTTCTGATAAACTGCTTTTGCTAGCGGAAAACTAACAAAAGGAATTTATGAAACATGAAAAAACGTTATACAATTTTAGCACTAAGTCTCATCGGATTACAAACTGCCCAAATTTCAGTTGGAGAATTTACTTCACAACGAAATATTGGTCAACAAATTATGACTACTGTATCTGTTAAAGCAGATACAATATCCGATAACCAAGTTGATACTCAAAAGATACAAGAATTTATTTCTAACCCCACTCAAGTAATAAATCTGAATACAATGGATGCAGAAGAGCGAAAAGAATTTAACCTGCTAGCAGAAAATGAGGCAATAAAGGCTAATCTTCCAACTCCAGAAGACACAGAAGCATACAAAACTGCACTTATCTCTTTATATGATCCAAATTCTTCAAATTATCATAATATTGCAGATGCAACTCAACAAGTCATTGATGATATAAATAAAAATCATGAAGATATTTTAGATAATATTTCTGGCGAAAAAGTTTTGGCAGCTAGTCATGGAACTATTTCTGTTAAAATGTTGGGCAGTGCGTTAAACTTGGGTCTCTCTTTTGCAGTTGGAGGAGCAGCAGGAGATGGAATTAAGGCACTTATTATTAAATATGGTGCTCAAAGAGCAAGAAACACAATTGCAAAAGTGTTGTTACAACATTGGCAACATTTGGAATAAAAAAATTGTCTGGGTTGGACACTATTATCAACGGTGTAATAAAAAATGTTCTGGATCCTGGTACTTTCATTGCACAACAGATAGATAATAGAGATAAAATTAAACGAAATGGTTGGATTGAATTGTGGTAGAAGCATGGATTATTTCAATTCTTGTAGTATTATTCTTAATTTCAGTTGCTATTTGGTGGATATGGTTTTGGATTGTTGAACCTTTACAAGTGGATAAAAAAGCGAAGAATCAAAAATATACAAAATGGCAGATATTAGGCATTTGGCTAGTTGCCTTAATCTTACTGTCAGTTGTCGTTTATGTTTGGTTTCGATGAGGTAGCGTGGAAAATAAAAAATCAGATCAATTCATTATTTTTATAAATTTGGTTATAACACTTATTTGTATTGGTCCATCTTTATGGTTGGTTTTAGGGCTTTATCACTCAATTTCCAATCAGCAAAAGCTAATTTCAACCTTTTTAAGCATTCCTTGTCTTCTCCTAATTGGATATATTTGGGGCAATTATTTTCAAGAAAAACGAATAATGAGACTATCAAAAGAAGCAGATAAACTAGAGTTAGAGGTAAAACAGCTTAAAAGTGAGGATTTGGATTGAATTATGGTAACAGGACAAATATCTTTAACTGTTCAGATTGTTGGCATCAGTCTCATGATACTCATTCCGCTCATTTTTATTTGGTGGATTTGGGGTACGATTGTTGCGCCACTGCTAGAAAAGTTGCCTTCTCGAAATAAGAAAAGTGATTTTCTACGCCTGTTAGGTCTATGGTTCTTAGGTTTTATAGTCCTTGGCATTCTTTTGGCAGGCTTTTATTTCTTAGGTGTGAAGGGGATGGCCCTGATTGCTGTTGTTGCTTGTCCACCTTATTTGGTACTCTTAAGTAAGAAAAAAAGTGATGATAGAATCTAAAAAAGAAAAATAACCCGTGAAGAATAAAAAGGAGTAGCAGATGAATCGTTTTGATAAATTAACTTCAATCGGAATAATAGTCTGTTCATTAATAATCATTATTGCAACAATTGCGGAGAAAGAATTTACAGACTGGAGGCTATATGCCTGGTTGTTCGTTTTCTCAATCTATTACATTCGACTAATTAGAAGAATAAGCCTATCAAAAAGGCCTGAAAATAGAAAAATGAATCATGGAGAATAAACTAGAACTCTTCGGAATTACCCTTTGGCTAATCGCATCACCAATTCTTATCATTCTTAATGCCTCGAACGATCAGCTATTAAGTGTCACATCAGCAATTTATATAACAACTTTTCTCATTGCCGCTTGGATTCTAATATTAAAAATCATAAAAAAGCATCGTCACTGATGCTTTTTGACTTATTTCATCACAGTACCTTCAGAAAAATCAGTCAGCTGAGTAAATGAATGTGTGAGGAAAAACTGGAAGCGTTCTTTAACCTCTTTAGGTTTTTCAGCAAAATCATAAATGAGCCAGTTATAAATGATGCTTTGGATCTGTTTAAGCAGGAGCGAGAAAAAGAGTTCAGGGTGTTTAACAACAGTATTTTGAGTGAGACTGATAATACCATCTTTAGCCCACGACCAATATTTCTCAATCGTGAACGTCGTCCATTGATATTCACAGCCAGACATATAGATGATGCGTAACGTTTCACGATGCTTATAAAGTGCGGGTAATAAGACATCAAGCAAATTATCGCTATTAAGATTTTTGAGCTGAAACTTTGTAATTTCTGGGTAACATTCAGCGTGTACCTCATCATTAATCGCATGTAAAACATCCTCAAAAGTTTGAAAATAGCTGTAAAACGTTGCCCGAGTATAACCTGCTTTTTTACAAAGCATAGATATTGAAAAATCAAGATTTTTTTGCTCTCTAGCAAGCACTAAAAAAGCCTCTATAAAATTTTCTTTTGTATTCTTACTCATGACCTACCTCTTTGAATGATTGTTACATCTATTATAGCACACCCCCACAAGCGAAAAATTCCGCTAAATGTTATACTTAACGCATGGTTCTATTAAAACAAGGCTACAAATACCCCCTCCACATCGAAAAACTCGGCATCAACGGCGAAGGCATCGGCTATATCGAGCGCCGCCTCGTCTTCGCACCTTATGCCCTGCCAGGCGAAGACGTCCTCGTGAAAATCACGGAAAATGCACCAAGATTCTCGCGCGCTGAAGTCCTGCAAGTAAAGACCAAATCGCCCGACCGCGTGAAAGCACCAGACACGACTTACGCCGAGCTTTCCTCGAGCCATATCATGCACCTCGCTTATCCCGCACAGCTCGCCTTCAAAACCGATCTCATTCGGCAGAGCCTCCAAAAATACAAGCCTGAGAATTGGCAGAACATTGACGTCCGCCCTACCCTTGCAAGTGCCGAAACCATTGGATACCGCTACAAACTCACCTACCAAGTCCGTAAGCTGAAAAACGGCAAGGTCATCGCAGGCCTCTACAAGGAAAATTCCCACCATTTGGTCAATCTTGAGCACTGTCTCGTCCAGGAAGCAGAAAGCCAGGAAATTGCGAATCTCATCTGCCGTCTCGCCGAGAAATACCAACTTCCCATCTACGACGAACGCCATAATCAAGGTCTCCGTACGCTCATGATCCGCAAATCTCACGCCACAGGTGAAATTCAGATCGTTTTCGTAACCTCCCTTGAAACCCTCAACCTCGAAAAATTGGTAACTGACCTGACAACAGCCCACCCGCACATTCAAAACATCGCCGTGAATTTCAACCCCAGAAAAACCAGTGACATCTATGGCGAAAAGACTTGGCCGCTCTGGCGTGGTGATAAAGCCAAAGACACCATTACCGAATCCGCGTTGGGCACCGCCTTTGAACTCTCCCCGCGCGCTTTTTACCAACTCAACCCCGCTCAAGCCGAAATCCTCTACAACGAAGCAGCCATTGCCTTGCAGCCCAAAAAGACCGACCACTTGGTCGATGCTTATTGTGGTGCAGGCTCCATTGGTCTGACCCTCGCTAAAAAAGTCGCCTCTGTCCACGGCATGGACACCATCCCAGAAAGTGTGAACGACGCCCGCGACAACGCATACGCACTGGGCTTCAAAAACTGCCACTACGAAATCGGCAAAGCCGAAAAAGTCATCTCCAATATGTTCAAATCGGGCTACAAAATCAATAGCCTCATCGTCGATCCGCCACGCACCGGCCTTGACGACGAACTTTTGAAAACTCTCGTCCGCTATCCCCTTGATAAAATGGTCTATATCTCCTGCAACGCCAGCACCCTCGCAAAAGACCTCCGCGAACTCACCAAAATTTACAGGATTGATTACATCCAGTCCGTCGATATGTTCCCTCACACCGCCCGCGTCGAAGCCGTGGTAAGATTAACAAAAAAAGAGTCCTAGGATTCTTTTTTCATATACACTGGCAATCACCCCCGTCCACGAAATGTTCGATGAAGGCGCGGTCAAGCTTTTCGGGGTTGTTCATGATGTAATAGCGGAAATACTCGACCGGAAAAAGCATGAGCCGTTCATTAGAAAGTTGCGTGATTTCACCGAGTGAGAGGGCGTTCGTAAAAATTCATTTATGATACGCAAATTCGTCGAAATTTGCATATCTGTCAGCTCATCGAGATACTCGGGATGCTGCACCCGCGTCGTGTAGTAGGAAAAAAGAAAGTTTTTTGGGTAGCGCTTGCCGTTTTCGATGAAAAGCTCACCCAAGACGAAAGCTATAAAGCCATCCAAAAACACAAGAAGATTTTCGCACGAAGATAACTTTTACTCCCTTCAGCTTTGCAATTTCTTTGAGAGGATGTGGAAGACAAAATCTATCGCAGGAAACGAAGACCCAAGCAGCTTCATCAGGCACTTTCCATCTTTAAAATGTTTGGAACTGATGAAAGAACGCAGTTCTTTAGAGCTATCGCAAACAGGTACTTGAAAGAAATTTACTAAAATTTCTCAAAAATGAGAAAGTCAATTTATAGGCTCTCTTTTTTGTTAGAATGAGGACAGAAGATAAGTTTTGGCCAGAATAAAACTTCTAAATTATAACAGGAGATAGTTAACATGAAAAGCCAACACAGTATTTTAAAAATGTTAACCTCAGCAGTAATACTAGCGTCTTTAGTTGGTTCTCCAGAAGCTGATGCGGCAGTTAATGTAGTAAGTTCTACAGGAAATGCAAGCATGTCACTGGCACAACCATCTGAATATTGTGAAATCATCGTCAGTGTTTATTAATATTGCTAATGGAAAATCCACAAGGGGTAGTGCAGAATTTACCAATTCAGGGAATACGCAACAACGGGATTGTTACTACTCTATACATAAATTTAATTACACAAAAACTTCGAGTACTTCCAGAACGGTAACTATAACGGATGTTTATGACTTTGCGTATGGTGCTGATTATCACAGCTTTTTAGCACAGGCAGCAATAAATACTATGATGTTGGCTCAGCAAGAAGGTGTTATAACTCCATATAATGTTAAAATAACTGTAGAACTCTAAAATGAAAAAAATACTTATTATTATTTTTTCAGCCCTCATAGGTGCCACTGCTTTGGGCTTTACTTATGTAAAGGTTATTTCGCCCGCTTGGACGCGATACACTTATAGCACAAATTGGGAGTTTAAGATACCCTCAGGAAGTGTATTAACTTACTCTAAATTTGGTGAGGCTGATTTTCATGGACAAGTAAGTTCCTTGCAAGTTTACAAAATTGAGAAAAGTTCATACAGTAATGATTTTGCACTATCAAGCAGTGTAAAAAATAAACTGACTGTGATGCTAGACGAATTAAAAGTCCCACAGGATAAGCGACCCCTGTTTTCAAATGTGTCTCTTATTTATCAGAAATCTCGGAATCAAGGTTTGTGGCATTTCTATGTGTTGTTTGATAAAACGAGGCAAATAATATATTTAATACAGGTTTAAATATGGAAAATAGCGAAGAATCCGCTATTTTTCGTTCGTTTTTTTGTACAATCCACCCTCGCAAAAGACCTCCGCGAACTCACCAAAATTTACACGATTGATTACATCCAGTCCGTCGATATGTTCCCTCACACCGCCCGCGTCGAAGCCGTTGTCAAACTCACTAAAAAACCTAAAAGCTAAATGAAAACGACCAAACGGTCGTTTTTTCCTTACTCTGGCTGATCCCCCAGCACTTTCACATGACTGTAATAAACATTGATCTTCCAGTCCAGATAGTCCAGCGCCTCAGTCAGCTCAGCGATCCGATTTTTTGCACGTGCACTTTCCGCAATTAACATCTCTCGTTGCTCCGCATCATGATTTTCAGAATCATCCAGTAGCGCGCAGTATTTCCTCAAAAAATCAATCCCACAGCCCGCTTTGCGAAGCTTCGTCAACGTCTCAAGCCG
>JAIRWF010000044.1 GCA_031253335.1 Streptococcaceae bacterium | reverse complement strand
CCTTCAGAGTCTGTTGCACTCACAAACGCACTCGCTGCACGATAGGCTTGACCGACTACCAAGGTCGTGTTCGTCACCTTAAGGGACTCACTATCCGTGGTCTTATTGGTCACAACCGCTTCTGCGATGTTGGCTGCACTTGCAGTGCCTTTAGCTTGTACCGTCCAAAGGGCTGTTTGTGTCACCGTGCTACCATCTGAGTCTGTAAAGCTAAATTGGATGGCATAGGTACCAGAGTGCGTTGGAATGACCGTACCCGTATAGGTTACCGTATTCAAATCTACAGTTGAGCCATTTGAGTCTGTCGCAGAGACAAGTAAGCTGGATGGCTTAAACGCTGTCCCATTGGCAACAGTTTGATTCGTAACGCTAATACTGCCTGTGGCTGGTGGCGTTTGATTAATAATCTGTGTGATCAAGCTGCCAAGACCTGTCAAGTTCAGGACACTTCCAAGAGCAGACGTAAAGCTTGGTGTATCAAAGTTCAATCCCAAAGCTTGAGCAATCGCGCCAATCCCACCGCCGATGAGAGCACCGATACCAGCACCAATGACACCCAAGATCCCTTGGATAAGCGCCATACCGCCTTCAGCGGTAATAGGCAAACCGATGAACATAATCGCAACTGAGATGAACTGTGCAAATGGCACAACCCCAAGGAATGCCCCTGGGAAGATCATCAACCACCACAAGTGGTTCAAGAGTGTCACGATAACGGCACCGATACCTCCGCCAATAAAGCCACCAATAGCGGCACCAAGTGCAGAACCATTTTCAGTCAAGGTAGCCGTCTTGTTGTCTAAACCTAAGAACATATTGGTTGCGCCATACCAAGCACCAAGCGTTGAGCCAATCGTACTAAAGGTATAGCCCGTAAAGCCCCAACCGACACCGTCCAGATAACCAGATCCGATACCACCGAACCAACCTGGAATAGTCAAGCCAATGATATTAAGTGGTGCAACACCGATGTTACCCAAGATGGCGATGATGAGACCAAATGGTAGTGACAAAAGGTGACCTCCGAACATGCCAATCGCATAACCAAGAGTAGCACCCACAACAGATTGTAAGTAGTCACCCAAAGTCCCGCTGATGCCAAGGAAGCTAATCGTAGCTGCCGCTTTATTTTGAATATCAGTGACAGCTGCTACCCCTGCTGCTGCTGCATCAGAGACAGCGCTAGCAGCATCAGCCAAAGTCTTACCTACGGCTGTTTGTGCAAACTCATTGTAGAGCGCTTGTACCTCAGAACCCTGTGAAGTCTCTGTGTAGAAATAGCTGACAAGAGAGGCCTCAAGGCTCGTGTTACCAGCAGCACTTGCAGAAGAGATAGCCGCCACGATAGAAGACGTTGTGGCATCTTCAGAGATGGCATTGATGCCTGAGATGAACTGAGACATCGCAGAGGTCGAAGCTGCAGAGGAGACGGCATCCGTCAAGTTAGACTGTGCATCTGACAACTCAGAAGCTGCAATGTTGACGTCAGACATCCCAGAAGCCATGACTGAGGCAAGTGGGCTATTTGTCATCGCAGATGACAAGGTTGCTGTGAGTGAAGCCATCACAGCAGAGCCAGACGACGTCGCAACCGCTGAAGTAATTGCTTCTAAGCCTGAGCTCAATGTTGGATTTGCAGACAAAGCAGAGCTAAGTTGCGTGGCAACTGAAGACAAAGCTGAAGCTTCAGATGACGTCAAAGAGGTATCAGATGACGTAGCTGAAGTCGTTGTCGTGTCAGCTGTCAGTGTTGCCGTTGGTGCTACTGTATTTGTAGCAGCCGTTTTTGTAACTGCTGAGACAGGTATTGTTGAAGCAACAGTCGTCTCAGTAGCTGGAGCTGCAGCCGCAAGCGAGTTGAGTGTAATCTGATTTTGAACATCTGTCACACTGTCTGCTTTTGCTTTTTGACCACCAAAAGCTGCGCCTGCACCTAAGACAGCCAAAGCTGTTGAAGTGTAAAGCCAGTTTTTGCCAGACTTCCACGCACGAAATTGTGTGCGTTTTACGTTGTTTTCCATAAATTAAATTTTCCTATATCTTTACAAAGTCAGCTAAGCTAACTAATCAACTACAAGCAACAAACGTAAGGACTTACTAGCTGACTAAGGTTAGTTAGTTAGTTAGTTAGTTAGTTAGTTAGTTAGTTAGTTAGTTTGTTAGTTTGTTAGTTTGTTAGTTTGTTAGTTGGTTAGTTTGTTAGTTTGTTAGTTTGTTAGTTTGTTAGTTTGTTAGTTTGCTTGTAAAATAGTAGTCCATTTTTCAAAATTTGGTGCATTACTCGGGTTGAGATACATCATGAATTTGACATCTTTTGCAATAAAGCCAACCTTCATCGCATACACTTCTAGGTTAAGCATGGCTGTACCTCCTTTCTTGTTTTTTCTTATGACGCGGTTACCTCTATCTCCGCGTTTTGCGCTGCGCTGTCCATGCTCGCTAAGCCAGCAAAGCTGGCAAATCGCATGGCAACTCCCTACTTTTTCGTCTAGCTAAAGCATGTCCATTCGTTCTAAAACGCTAAAGCGCCGTAGCGAAGGACGTCTGTTGGTGCGGTCTGCACCTTACAGCGATGCTAGTAGGGTTATCAGAGCGGACAGCCCGACACAAGTGGCGTAGATAGAGACGCCCAAATTATTTTGACTTTCCGTTTTGTGCAAAGGGAATGTTTGCAGAACCTGTCTTCCTTACGACTTTCCCTTTGGGGAGAACTGTGATAGTTGCGACGCCCCTAATCTTTTCATGCGTATAGGGATCAATAAAGCTATAGACAATGTTATATTCACCAGCTCTCATAGGTATGACATTACCTGATACAGCTATCATATTTGCAGAAACTTTATCTCCATGAGAGTCATAAGCTTCTATGAAATTATCTCTTGCGAACCAGGCTGTTCCATTTGGGTTTTGTGAATTCTTCACGCTGATTCTTGCTAAATTGTTTTGAACCATTTTATTTACCACTCGCCTTTCGGTCACTGCTTAACTTTTGGTAATAGTCATAGATTTCTTTACCAATACTGTCTGGATCAAAGTTTTCATTGAGGACTGTTTCTTTAAAGTCAATAAAGTCACCTACGTTTGCTGTAAATAAATCTTGTGAGAGATTGTTGACAAAGTCATCATAGTTCACACTATCGTCTGCGAGATTTGAAAGGCTTAAAGCAGAAATCAGATGTTCGATGGATACCTCGCTAGACTCTCCATTATTAGATGCCATCGCAAGGATACCTGCAGCCCATTGACTGACTTTATCCTCGGCTGGCAGGTCTTTTTGATTAATACTCTCACTGAGCTGTTCAAAGCGTGCCATGGTCTCACTCGTCGAAAGGGAAGCCTCAAGAGCTTGACTGTCTTGTTCAGATTGATTTGCCCAAACAAAGCTTGGCTCTCCACCTTGACTTGATCCCTCTAGCGATAAACTTTCTTTGAGAGAGTTGAGAAGTGAGCCATCATCAGATGGTATCTCTGTACTGTCTACAGAAGTTTGAGCTTCAGAGTTGTCTTCTGAAAAACTGAGTGTTGTCTCTGGCGCTTCTCCTGCGACGATTTGCTTTGCTTCTTCTATTTCTGAAACATAGGTATTTCGAAGTTCCTGAAGTTGAGCTAAGCCATCATTGAATCGTGTTAGCTTGAGTTGATAGGTCGTCCGCGTGAGCGGAATCATTTTTTCTGTATTATGATACTCATAGACTTTATCACGCAAGAGCTCTTCCAAAGATATCTTAGCATCTGGATTTTCCTCATCTGCAACGAGCTGTGTCAGCTGTTCATAGGTCTTTTTTAACTTCTGGAGACTACTTTCTTGACTGGTCAACGACTGATGACTTTCTGCCACCTCATGCCACATGGATTTTAAAGTCTCTTGATAACTTTCGATATTCTCGCGCTGTTTATCCAGATTACTTTTACGCAATTTCGCCGTGAGGTTGTTCACCGCGATTTGTGTCCCATTAGGGGTCTCAAAAGGACTTGGCGGGAAGTTCCAATCTAAGCCAAAGTCATCAATTTTTTCGATGTTATCAGTAGGTTCAGTCATAGTTTGTATTATTAGGCGTTTGCCGTTGAAGTACTAGAAAGTTGATTTAATGTATCTTGTGCAGCTGTTGCTTGCTGCTGTGCGGTTTGATAAGCTGCATAGGTCGCAGCATCCACATAGACAAAAGTCAGCTTAGGAAGGGGCGTCGTGTTTGGTGGTGTGGTTGAGTCAGCCATGGCCTGTGCTTCGTTGTAGAGTGTCTGATCCGTATAGGCAGGTGCCTCGTAAGCCCAGAAGGTATCGTAGCCCGCGTTGTCACCTGTTGTAACAGGTGTTGCCAACTGCACATAGCCTATCCCTGCGGTTGGGCCGCTGTAAAGGAGATTTGCACGGTGCCCATAGTGATCTGCAGCGCCAGACGCATCCAGATTGTCTGTCTCATCATACCAGTCCATCACGAGATAGTAGGCTATCTCTTGGTTAGACTGAAATTGATCCACGAGACCACCTGAAGCGCCAATGTCTTCAGATGAAGTCCCTGCACCAGAGTGACTAAAGTCAGCGACAATCGCTGTCGCACGAGTCTGTGCAAAAGACTGTTCACTCGATGAATAAGTCAGGTCGGACTGACCGTTGGCTTCACGGAGTTCATTGACATAGCTGATAAAGTAAGAGTTAATCTGCGTAATATCTGGTACGAAAGAACTCGTAGGTGCCTCAAGGACAACCATGCTGGATGATGGCCAGTTGGTTGTTGAGGTGAAGCTCGCTGTGGGATTGCTGACTGTCCCTGTCCCTGCAGCGACAGCTGAAGACACAAGGTTGGCAAGTGTTGCGTTTGCCTGAGAAAGTTCTGCAGTAGCAGAGGATTGGGCAGTTGTGCTATCTGTAGCCAATACTGTAACTGTTGCCAGGGACTGAACTATATCATTTGTATAGGGATCCGTAAAGGTAAAACTTAAAGCGTAAGACCCTGGGCGTGATGGAATAGCAGCCCCAGTAATTGTAATATCTGAAGCAGCTACTGCATTTCCCTTTGAGTCAGTTGCTGAGACAAAATTATCAGAAACTTTAAACGCTTGACCCTTTGCTAAAATTGTGTTTTTGGTGACAATCTGCTCTTTTCCCAGTGTTGCTTCAGGTCCGCTAGTTGTAGAATCTACAGTGAGTGCATTTTGTGTTGTACTTGTTTGTGGCAAGACAGTAACTGTTGCGGGTTGTTGAACGAGTACACCTTGACTATCTGTGAAATAATAGATGACTACGTAAGTTCCGGATCTTGTAGGAATTACTGTTCCTGAATAACCGATGCTTGATAATGAGATACTTGTTCCATTATCCGTTGCACTTACAATATTATCTGAAGCCTTCCAAGCGGTTCCATATGGCAAAGTCGTATTATTGATTGTAATGATATCGGCATCACTCGTTGCTGCCTGACTTGTCGAGCTGGTGGCGATATTGGTTACCGAAGAGGCACTGGATGAGCCTGCTGCAGAGCTACTTGAGCTGGTAGCTGATGAGCTAGAGGCAGATGAGCTTGCAGCGCTTGAGCTTGCTGCGGAGGAGCTACCAAGGCCCAATGCATTTTCAATCGTGTTTTCAATAGAGGAAATGATGTTTTGGATTGGTGCTAAAAGACCTGCGAGGAAATTGCCAATCGGAGCAAGGTAGCTACCTATCGTATTGGCAATATTCATGACGGTATTAATCGCATCGGTCACACCATTAACCACTGTCTGGAGAACTGCAAGCGTCTCAGGTGCTGCAGACTGGATAAAGTTTGTTAGAGCCGATAAAGCTGAGCCTAGGCCGACAGAGTTTGCAATATCAGAAACAACCGCAGCTGGGCTTGTTCCCGTAATATTTGAAAGAATCGGATCAAGAATCCCTGCAAGGGCAGAACCCACGAGTGGTACCTGACTCAAAAGAGAGTCAACTGTGGGTTGGACTAGTGTACCAATGGTGTTTAATCCAGTATTGATGACACTTGCGACCATCGAGTTGACATTTAAGCCGATGGCTCCTAAGACGTCACTCCCCATATTAACTACAGTATTGATTCCACTTATCATTGCGTTTATCGTAGAAAGGATATCAGAGGCACCTGGTACTACAGAAAGATAAGGGGTCACATCAGACATGACTGTTGTAATCATGCTCATCACGGTTTGGACACCATAAGCGCTCAAAAGGTTAGACACATCTGAACCTAAAGTCGTCGTATAAGCTGAGCCAAGCTGACTAGCGAGTGACGAAACGTCAAAGGCTGAGAGCACAGACGACGCGGTTGAACCTGTTGTGACAGCAGATGAGTCGCCCGCAAGTGTCTTTGCTTCTTCTACTGTTGAAAGTGCTTGAGATGTTGCAAGTGAGCTTGAGGTCTGGCTTGCAGCGGGTGCTGCAGCTTGTGACGTTGCTGCTGATGTCAAAGAACTCAAAGCGGCATTTTCAGATACCGTGCTTTGCATTGCCTCAGTGCTTGCTTCAGTCGCAAGGGCTGCAAGCTGACTATCAGGCGTTTGTGATGCTAGTGATGAAAGTGATGTCTCAACTTGCGTTGTTGTGTCTGTCACATCCGCATGTGCTGTCTGTGACAAGATACTTCCCCCGGCCAGCGTGACTGCTAAGCCAGCTGTGTAAAGCCAGTTTTTCCCTGACTTCCACGTGCGGAAGTTAGTTTCTTTGGTAAGTTGTGTGGCGTTGTGGTGTTTCATGTGTCTTCCTCTTCTAGTGCTTTTGCACCAAATTTATGGTAGGCGTTTACATTTGACTTTCGTTTTTAGTATGTAGAAAAGTGATTTTAGTAGCTATCCTGCTTTTATTTAAGAAAAGCTATTTCAGAAAAAACACTTTCGACAAGTTGTTAATCCTCATCCCACTTATATCGGGGGGGGGGAGGTTCACTAAGTGTGCATCAGTTCTTACTCTACACAAATCCTGGGAGGTCAAAAAATAAACTTTTTTGCGTCCTCAAAATTCTCTCAAACCAGATTGGATAAGGGATTTCAGCTGAATTTCCTTCTCTCAAAAACTGAATTTTGAGACACTCCGCCTGATAAGTGAGCTTAGGCTAGTGTTAAGTCTAAACTATTTTTTTTTAGATGTCAAGGTTTAAGTCCCTTAAATTTTCACAGCTTATCCACATTTTTTGTGGATAAATACTATCCCTAGTCGTTAATTTTTTGAAATGCTTATTTGGCTACTATATCTTGTATCTCAAAAAAATTTGAAAAAACGCATAAATTTGCGCCGAAAATGAAATTTTGTTATACTTTTCTTTAATATGGACTTAACAGAAATGAGAAATCGCCAAGCCTTAATCCGCAACTTTTCGATTATTGCGCATATTGACCATGGGAAATCGACTCTCGCAGACCGGATTTTGGAACTCACGGAGACGGTCTCAAAGCGCGAATTGCAAGCGCAAATGCTTGATTCGATGGATTTGGAGCGGGAACGTGGGATTACGATCAAGCTCAATGCGATTGAACTCAATTATCATGCGAAAGATGGCAAAACTTATATTTTTCATTTGATTGACACGCCAGGGCACGTGGATTTTAGCTATGAAGTCTCACGGAGTCTCGCTGCCTGTGAAGGGGCGATTTTGGTCGTCGATGCGGCGCAAGGGATTGAAGCGCAGACCTTGGCCAATGTCTATTTGGCGCTGGATAATGACTTGGAGATTTTGCCCGTCATCAACAAGATTGATTTACCTGCGGCGGAGCCTGAGCTCGTGCGCCAAGAGATTGAAGATGTTATTGGGCTGGATGCGAGTGAAGCAGTTTTGGCGTCTGCCAAAGCAGGGATTGGGATTGAAGAAATTTTAGAACAGATTGTAGCGAAAGTTCCAGCACCTGCAGGAGACGTCGAAGCTCCACTCAAGGCTTTAATCTTTGACTCGGTTTATGATGCTTATCGGGGCGTCATTTTACAGATTCGCTTAACGGATGGGACGGTGAAAGTCGGCGATAAAATCCGCCTCATGGCCTCAGGCAAAGAATTTGAAGTCACGGAAGTTGGGATTTTCACGCCCAAAGCTGTCTCCCGTGATTTTCTCATGGCGGGGGACGTCGGTTATGTTGCTGCAAGTATTAAGACGGTCGCCGATACCCGTGTGGGGGATACGATTACCAATGCTGAGCATCCTACGGCTGAACCGCACAAGGGCTATAAAAAGATGAATCCCATGGTCTTTGCTGGGATATATCCTGTGGAGACCAATAAATACAACGATCTACGGGATGCCCTAGAGAAATTACAGCTCAATGATGCGAGTCTGCAATTTGAAGCGGAAACGTCCCAAGCCCTCGGATTTGGCTTTCGCTGTGGTTTTTTAGGCCTCTTGCACATGGATGTCATCCAAGAGCGCTTGGAACGCGAGTTTGACTTAGATCTCATCATGACAGCCCCCAGTGTAGTTTATCATGTGACGACAAGCGATGGTGAGAGGCATGAAGTGGCGAACCCGTCGGAATTTCCTGATCCAGGGCGAATTGCAAAAATCGAAGAACCCTTTGTCAAAGCGCAAATCATGGTGCCTAATGATTATGTCGGCGCAGTTATGGAGCTTGCACAGCGCAAGCGTGGCGACTTTGTGACGATGGATTATCTTGAGATGAATCGTGTGAATGTCATCTATAACATGCCTTTGAGCGAGATTGTCTTTGACTTTTTTGATAAATTAAAATCCTCAACGAAGGGTTATGCGAGCTTTGATTATGAGATTTCGGAGTATCGCGAGTCAAAACTCATGAAACTCGATATTTTGCTGAATGGCGAAAAGGTGGATGCTTTGAGCTTTATCGCGCATACCGAGTTTGCGCAGGAACGCGGACGACAGATTGTCGAAAAATTGAAGACCTTGATTCCAAGGCAACTCTTTGAAGTGCCGATTCAGGCAGCAGCAGGTGGGAAGATTCTCGCACGGGCCGATATTAAGGCCTTGCGGAAAAATGTGCTCGCCAAGTGTTACGGAGGCGATATTTCGCGGAAGAAGAAATTACTGGAGAAGCAGAAAGCCGGTAAGAAACGCATGAAAGCGATTGGCTCTGTGGAAGTGCCACAGGAGGCGTTCTTGAGTGTATTGAGTATGGATGAGGACTAAAAACCAACTCCATAAGAGGGAGATATTCAAAAAAATTGACAAAAAGTACTAAATAAGGTAGAATGTACGGAAGTCTTAATGTAAACTGATGGAGGATTTATGTCACACAAACATGACAAAAAACATACAAGTAAGCCCTGGCTAGTCGGCGCAGCAACTGTTGCGGGAGCTGTACTTGCAGTCGCCGGAGGTCCACAAGCAAAGGCCTCTACGACAATACTCGTATCTGCAACACCAAAAGTTGCCGAAACATTAGGCGTCGCAAGTTCAACGGCTACTTCTGCTGTTTCTTCAGCAGCTAGTGCTGTCAGCTCGGCATCAAGTCTAGTCAGTGCCGCAAAAAGTGCTGTGTCAACTGCTAGTGCAGCTGTGAGCAGTGCAACAAGTTTATCCAACTCAGCAAGTGCAGCCGTTGCTTCTGATACAGCTGTCTTAAACAGCCTTAATGCAGCTGCTTCTAAAGGTACAACTGTTGTGGCCACACAAAATCTTGCTAGCTCTAGCTATTTCCCATCTACGACCTTTACAAGCTCCTTGACTGTCACACAAGTAGCTCCTTCAAGCTCTTATGTGCCAAACGCATCTGCGATTGACTCTTATTTCTTGAGCTATGTTAATGAACTTCGTTCTTTGAACGGGATTAGTCCATTAACCTATAGCTCTTCTCTACAATCTGTTGCCAATGTGCGCGCATCTGAGATTATTTCTGACTTTAGTCACTATAGTAAGACTTATGGTTCTAATGCTGGTGGTTATACTGAAGATATTTCTGCAAACGGGGACATCGTGGATCAGATGCTTTCTGATCAAGAAGTTGCTTACTACCTCGTGATGGACTGGTATGATGAGTCTGATAATGTTGACGCAACGACTGACCATTACGGACACCTTGCCAACTTACTCTATGGTGGACCTTCTTTTGCCTTAGGGATTGAGTACCTATCCACGCCTATTTCTGGTGGCTATGATTTCTTTGCAGCCTTTGAAGCTCCTGAATATACGAGTGTATCCCTATACGACTCTGCTGTCTCTATGGCGAATGTGGTGCCTCCAACACGACCTAATGTCGTACCACTTCCAAACATTACCTGGGTTTATGTCAAGGCTTCAAGTACCTCAACTGCTGCAATTTCCTCAGCATCCAGTGCGTTATCAGCAGCTACAAAAGCTTCTAGTAGTGCCTCTAGTCTCTTAACAAGTGCAAAATCAGCTTTATCCAGTGCGACAGCTGCTTCTAGCTCTGCGGCTGTTGTCTCCTCTGCAGCTCAATCTGCTTATAGTAGTGCTGTGAAAGCTGCTAGTAGTGCCGCAGCCAGTTCTTCAAGTGCCGCAGCCAGTTCTTCAAGTGCTGCAGCTTCTTCAAGTGCTGCAGCTTCTTCTAGTCATGCGTCAAGTAGCTCCAGTGCCACTACTACATCTAGTTCTGCTGCAAATAGTACTTCTACCTCTAGCACAACAACAACTGCTACTACAACGACAGCGACTGCTCCTAAGATTTATGCGACTGCTGGTTATCTTTATACGACGCAACGCTTTACCGCAGGTCTTCTCTATATGGCAGGGTTTGATAGCGAAGGAAAAGCAATCCCTTCGAGTGCCATTAGTTATAAGGTCGTTTCTCAAACCTCTCTATCTGATGGGACGATTGCTTATAGTATCATGCTCTATTATACGGATCCTGTCTCTAAACTTACGGGTAGTGCCATAGCTACTTTCTATGCCATTCCTGACTTCTCATCTGTTAAGCCAATCTAATGAAAACTTTTTAAAAAGCTGCTAATGCAGCTTTTTGAGTACAAAAAATTGTTTCCAAATTCGGAAACAATTTTTGAATTTCTTACAAAGCTTTTTTTGCAGCATTTGCCAAGCTTGTAAAAGCTTTTTCATCATTTACAGCGAGGTCTGCCAACATCTTACGGTTGATTTCAATCTCAGCGAGTTTCAAGCCATGCATGAGCTTGCTATAAGACAAGCCATTCATACGTGCCGCTGCATTGATACGCGCAATCCAGAGTTTGCGGAAATCACGCTTTTTTTGCCTGCGATCACGGAATGCGTAGTAGTATGAGTTCATGACCTGCTCATGAGCAGTTTTGAAAAGGATGTGCTTTGCACCATAATACCCTTTTGCAAGTTTTAATACGCGTTTGCGACGTTTACGTGTCGCCACGCTTCCTTTAACACGTGCCATATTTTTAGTTCTCCTTGGTTATTTTTCTGTCATTATTCACTACACATCAGATGTGTAGTCATTTGAATCATCGTCTCTCTCGGCTGCAAGCGCCTCGAGACTTCCAACACAGCAAGCAAGCTTGCTTAACGCATCGTCCTCGCCCAAAAGTCAAATCGTTGACTTTCCAACTCGGTAGCGACTCGCTTAACGCATCGTCGCTACCATGCGGCGGATACGTTTGAAATCGCTAAAGTTTACCATTGTTCCTTTGCGAAGGTGCCGGCGTTGTTTTTTCGTCTTTCCGTGGAAGCGATGGCTTGTATAAGCGTGGAAACGCTTGAGACCACCTGAGCCAGTACGTTTAAAGCGCTTAGCAGATGCGCGGTGTGTTTTTTGTTTTGGCATAATAAATCCTTTCTTAGGTAAGCTTATCGCTTATTTTTTGTCTCGGATAGGCGCGAGTTGTAAGAACATCTGGCGGCCATCCATTTTTGCCCGTTGTTCAACGGTAGCTACTTCTTTTGTAGCTTCAGCAAATTTGTCCATGACATCACGTCCGACATCCTGGTGGGTAATCATACGCCCTCTAAAACGAATGCTGACTTTTACTTTGTTGCCTGCTTGCAAGAATTTGATGGCTTGCTTGAGCTTTGTGTTAAAGTCATTTTCGTCAATAACGGGCGAGAGGCGGACTTCTTTTATGGTCGTCTGTTGCTGATTTTTCTTAGCCTCTTTTTGTTTTTTCTTTTGTTCAAATTTGAACTTTGAAAAATCCATTATTTTTGCGACGGGCGGTGTTGCCTGTGCAGAAATGAGGACTAAATCAAGACCTGCGTCTTGTGCTTGGTGGAGGGCGTCAGTTGTAGCCGTAATGCCTAACTGATCTCCATCTTCAGAGATGAGCCGAACTTCCTTTGCACGGATTTGTTCGTTCATCGTGACTTGTTCTCTAGCGATGGGAATGTTCCTTTCTAATCTAAAATCGTTGAAATAAAAACTGAGAGTTTACAGCAAACTCCCAGACGAAAAAATTGTTCAAATTTAATCGTTGCCAAGGCTTATGAGCCTGAGGCGTCAGCGGGAGCCGAACTTTCAACTCTAACATTGTAACATATTATTTTTTAAAAAGCAAGTTACGAATCAAGATAATCACGACCACCGCCCCAATCACAATCAGCCAACCTTGCCAAGTGTTCGGATTGTAGCCAATGCCTGAGCTACGTTTCTTGAACCACGGTTTCTTATCTGAATTTTGCACATTCTCAATTTTTACAACTTTAGTTTTTGTTTCACGCCCGGTCACACTCCGAACCAACTGTCCAACAATACTCTCCGAGCTGTAAGACAAGACATTGCGTGCATAAATCCGCTCGCCCCAGAAGGCAATCGCAATCGTTGCCACAATCTGAAGGCCCAGTGCAATCAGCGCTTCTCCCATGCCTACAGTCTGCCCCGCGAGACGCCCCGCCATCATAGTCGGCGATACAAAAGGAATGAAGCTCAACACTTGAAGCGGGACATTTCCTGGATTAATATTCAGCGCGATGCCCGCGATGTAGCCGATGAGGCCAATATAAGTCACGGGCTGCGCCGCTTGTTGAGCCTGCGACTGCTCATTGACGAGACTCGCCACAATCGACGCCAAAATCAAGTAAGCCACAATCGCAACGAGTGCTGTCACCGTCACATAGGCGAAAAAGCCAGCATTGACGCCTTTGACCATGTCAAGCACGCCCTTGACCGCGGCATTATCCCGAAAGCCGAGATACATCCCGCCAAGTCCGACTGCGTAAATCGCAAGCTGCGTGAAAGCCAGCCCCAAAATTCCCAGAATCTTACCGTAATACTGAACTTGCGTGTTCGTCGCTGCGAGCAAAATCTCCATGATACGATTCGACTTTTCGTTTGCGATTTCCTGCGAAATGACGCCAACATAAATCGTCATCATGAGGAAAATGAAGACGGTCGCAAACATCGAAATCGCCGTATTCGCACCCGCAGCGGATGCATTTTGTGCCTGTCCCGTCGTGAAGTTTTGGGTAGTTGAAGTAACCTTGGCAGGCGTCAAAAGACTTGCGAGTTGTTTCTGCGACAAATTCATCTGACTGGCCCGTTGGGTGATTTGATATTGCGTCAAAATTCCTGAAATCGCATCAGCACTCAGATTATGTGAACTTTTCGTGGAAAGATAAAGTTTGTAGCTGTCGTCGGCGTTCGCAACCAGATAGCCGTCAATCTTGCCAGCTGCCAGCTTAGAACGTGCGCTGGATGCACTACTAGCAGCAGTCACATCAAGCCCTGAGGACTTATCCGCCTTGAACACTTGAACCAATGCGGGTTGATTGACAATCGCGAGCTGTGGTGTGGTGTTCCCTCCCGCCAAAAAGCTCACCAAAATCCCAATCAAGGGAATCATCAAGGGTCCAATGACCATGGCCCAGAAACTAAAGGACTTCAGGCGCGTCAGATAAGAATTTTTCGCAACGAGGCGAAGCTGTGAGGCGTTGTTCATGCGATCACCTCCACTTTATCTGTTACGACTTCATTTCTGAAAATTTCATCAAGCGTTGGTGGTGCCTGTACGAAAGCCTGCACATAGCCATTTTGGCTTACTTTTTGAAAAATAGTTTTGCCAACACTTTCCTCGGAAACCGTGATTAAGCGTCCTTGACCCTGTCTTTCAACTGATAAAACACCTGAAATCGCCATCAACTCGTTCTCTGCAACTTCCGACTCCACATAAATCCGCGTTCGGCCAAAACTTTCGCGAATGTCCTGGGTCCCGCCAGAGAGCACGGTCTTGCCGTGTTTGAGCATCAAGAGGTCGTCGCTCAAAAGTTCGACGTCGCTCATGTTATGATTACTGAAAATGACCGCCGCGCCCTGATCTCTGAAACGTTTGATTTCATTGCGCAAGAGCTCTGTATTGACCGGGTCTAGCCCCGTGAAAGGCTCATCGAGAATCAAAAACTCCGGCTCATGAATTAAGGTCGCGATGAACTGGACTTTCTGCGCGTTACCTTTTGAGAGCGCCTGCACCTTGTCTGTGAGCTTGCCCACGACCTCAAGCCGCGTGAACCAATCTTGCAATTTCACGCGCGCGTCTGAGCGCTTCATCCCGTGAAGCTCCGCAAAATACAAGATTTGGTCCTCGACCGTCATTTTCTGATACAGGCCGCGTTCTTCTGGTAAAAAGCCAATTCGCGACTTCTCGCGATGACTGATTGCTTTCCCATTCCAGAGAATTTCGCCCGCGTCTTGTACGATGAAGTTCAAAATCATGCGAAAAGTCGTCGTTTTTCCCGCACCATTTTGGCCGATGAGGCCCATCACGCGACCATCTGCGACTGTCATGGAAAGATTTTCCACCGCGATTTTGTCACCAAAAGTTTTGGTGACGTGATTGATTGTCAGGGTCATGAGACCTCCTTATGTGTTGAGGGTTACTGTCAAGTAATCCTCAGATAGTATATAGGTTACCTCTAAAAACCAGCTTTTTCGTCTAACTTTGAGAACCGCTTGGCGCAAGACGCCAAGTGAATGAACGGTTCTCAGCGTTAGCCCTTCAAAAGCAAAACGGTTTTTAGACACGCCCTATACTATCTTTGATTTCAGAAAATCATTGTCTGGAAATAATCCTCAGCTGTCTCGGCCCGCCTGATTTCACGAGTCGTCTGGTCAGGTTGGAGTAAAATTTCTGCCGAACGGAGTTTGCCATTGTATTGATAGCCCATGGCAGCGCCATGCGCACCCGTATCGTGAATGACGAGAATATCCCCTTCTTCGATTTCTGGGAGTTGACGCTGAATGGCGAATTTATCTTTATTTTCACAGAGGGAGCCTGTAACGTCATAGAGATGATCATGCGGCTGGCTTTCTTTCCCGACGACTGTGATGTGGTGGTATGCCCCATAAATCGCAGGGCGCATGAGATTGGCCGCGGTCGCATCGGTCCCCACATAATCTCGATAGGTATGCTTCAAATGCAGGACTTTGGTGACAAGAATACCGTTTGGTGCGAGCATAAAGCGACCAAGCTCGGTCACGATGCGGAGTTTGTCAATCCCATTCGCCACTAAAAGTTCGTCATAGACGTGATGTACACCTTCGCCGATTTTGAAAATATCATTGGGGGTTTGGTCGGGTTCGTAAGCAATCCCCACGCCACCAGAAAGATTGACAAAATCAAGTGTCACGCCCGTCTTCTCACGGATTTCAAGAACTAATTCAAAGATTTGACGCGCCAAAGTGGGGTAATAGTCGTTCGTTACGGTATTACTTGCGAGAAAAGCATGTAAGCCGAATTTTTCAATCCCAGCCGCATGGAGATCTTTGACTGCTTCGAGGATTTGGTCATGGGTCATCCCAAATTTGGATTCACCCGGCATGTCCATAATCATGGAGCCCATACTAAAGGTTCCTCCTGGGTTGTAGCGCAAAGAAACGACTTTTGCCTGAGGCGATTCTTCTAAAAATTGAGGAATGAGCTCGTAAGCGTCCAAGGTGCAGGTCGCACCGAGACTTGTAGCTTGCATAAATTCGCCTGGTGCCGTGTCGTTTGACGTAAACATAATCGCATCACCCTTTGCACCGATTTTTTCAGCGAGTTTGAGCTCAACTGAAGAAGCACAGTCAAAGCCGCAGCCTTCTTCTTGAAGTATTTTAAGAATTGCAGGTGTTGGGGTCGCTTTGACCGCAAAATATTCTTTGAAACGAGGGTTCCAGGAAAAAGCTTTGTATAAGTCTCGTGCAGTCTGGCGGATACCCGATTCATTGTAGAGGTGGAAGGGGGTGGGGGTTGTTGCAACGATTTTTTTCAGGGCAGCATCTGAGATAAATGGAGTTTTCATAAGGTCAGTATAGCATAAAAAGCATTGGTCTGCTGACTTTTCAAGATTCAGTTTTTAGTTTGTTTTTTACAGCTAGCGCGACTGGCTGGGGGATGCCAACTTCTGTAATTTGCTCAAGCGTTGCTTCTTGTATCGCTTTCATCGACTTAAATTCGCGCATAAGGGCTTGTTTGCGCTTGGGACCGAGGCCTTCAATACCGTCGAGCTTACTGGAGAAGGTGTTTTTCCCGCGGACTTGGCGATGGAAGGTAATGGCAAAGCGGTGAACTTCATCCTGGATGCGGGTGAGTAGGAAAAAGGCTTGTGAGTGACGATCCATATCAATCACCTCGAGTGGGTCGCCGTAAAGCAACTCCGAGGTCTGGTGCTTATCGTTTTTTTGCAAGCCGCAAATGGGGATGTCGAGCTGGAGTTCTTCGAGGACTCTCTTTGCGATATGGACCTGACCTGCGCCACCGTCCATGGCAATGAGATCAGGAAGTACGCCCCCTTCACGAAGGGCTCTGGAATATCTGCGGGTCAGAACTTCGCGCATGCTGGCGTAGTCGTCCGCACCCACAACGGTCTTAATTTTGTACTTGCGATAGTCAGATTTCTTGGGCTTACCGTCCTCAAAGACGACCATGGCAGAGACGGGCGAGGTGCCCATGATATTTGAGTTATCAAAGCTCTCAATACGGTGAGGCGTGGGGATGCCCATGAGCTCGCCTAAGGTCTCAATGGCGCCTTGCGTGCGTTCGATTTGCTTATCTGCGAGGTCAAACTTCAATCGGAGCTGGGTCTGGGCATTTTTCGTGGCCATGTTGACAAGCTGCTTCTTCTCGCCACGTTGGGGCTGCAGGACTTTGACACCTGAGTCATTGCCCACCAAAGCCTCGACAGAGGCCAAATCAATGTCCTCGGGGATGAAGATTTCCTTGGGGAAGAAATGATTATTTTCTTTGTAGAACTGGCCGATGTAGGTTAAGAAGTCGTCTTCAGCGCTCTCCGCATAGTAAGGGAAAAGGTTGACATCGCGCTTGATGAGCTTACCCTGACGGACGAAGAAGACCTGGACGCACATCCAGCCATTATCTACCGCATAGCCAAAGACATCGCGGTCCTTAAGATCTTGATTCATGACGCGTTGCTTGGTGCGAAGCGTCGAAATTGCTTGGAGGATGTCTCGATATTCTGCTGCTTGCTCGTAATCTTGGCGGTCACTCGCTGCCTGCATTTTTTCCTGGGTCTCGTGGATGATTTTGTCCTCGCCACCCGTAAGAAAGGCCTTGATTTCAGCGACCATATCGACATAGACCTGTGGATCCACGTGATTGACGACGGGGCAGAGGCACTGGTGGAGATGATAATAAAAGCAGACCTTCTTTTCATGCAAGCTACACTTGCGTAACGGAAAGATACGGTCGATGAGGTGCTTGATTTCATTAGCTGCGCCGACATCGGGGTAAGGGCCAAAGTAGAGGCCTCCATCTTTTTTGACTTGGCGGGTAATGAGAATCTGCGGATAATCTTCATGCGTGATTTTGAGGAAGGGATAGGACTTGTCGTCCTTTAGCATGATGTTATACTTGGGCTTATTTTCCTGGATGAGGTTGATTTCAAGGAGGAGACTTTCGATGTTTGAGCCCACGACGATATACTCAAAATCGTCGATTTCCGAGACGAGAAGGGACGTTTTCGTATCATGAGCACCATGAAAATAACTGCGGACGCGGTTTTTGAGATTTTTCGCCTTGCCGACATAGATTATCTGGCCGTTTTTATCCTTGTGAATATAACAGCCTGGCGCGTCGGGAAGGAGCTCGAGTTTGGCTTTGATTTTATCGTTCACTAGCTTTATTTTAGCAAATTTATTTCAAAAAAACGCCTTACGGCGCTT
Source organism: Streptococcaceae bacterium (assembly GCA_031253335.1). GTDB lineage: Bacteria > Bacillota > Bacilli > Lactobacillales > Streptococcaceae > Lactovum. The sequence continues at coordinate 33,047 of JAIRWF010000044.1, read as the reverse complement.
TGTTATTCAGGTCACCTCTATCTCCGCGCTTTGCGCTGCGCTGTCCATGCTCGCTAAGCCAGCAAAGCTGGCAAGTCGCATGGCAACTCCCTGCTTTTTCGTCTAGCTAAAGCAGGTCCATTCGCTCTAAGTGACTAAAGTGCCGTAGCGAAGGACGTTTGTTGGTGCGGTCTGCACCTTAATGCGATGCTAGTAGGGTTATCAGAGCGGACAGCCCGACACGAAGTGGCGGAGATAGACACGCCCTTTACTTATTTTGTTAATTCATCCCAGTTGAAGTCAGCTCCAAGTTGATCAGCTAAGCCAAAGCCTTCTTGTGTTTCTGGAAGTTCTACGCGGTCGCGTGGCGCATTGTTACGAGGTGCACGTTTGCGATTTGGCTTATCTTCTGAATCACCGTTGTCCCTAGCCGAAGCAGGGCGTTCTTGAAGGGCTTTGATTGAGAGGCTAATCCGTTCCTCAGCTGGTTTAATATCCAAAACTTTGACCTGAACTTTTTCACCAGCTTTAAGTACATCTTGAGGTTTTTCAACACGTTCCCATGAAATCTGAGACACATGGACAAGCCCTTCGACCTCGGGAAGTATCTCCACAAAGGCTCCAAAGTCAGTGACACGTTTGACAGTGCCTTCAACTTCATCACCGGGCGCTAATTTCTGCTCAATATCATCCCATGGTCCAGGCTGTGCTGCTTTCAGTGACAAGCTCACGCGCCCTGCCTCTGGGTCTAAGCGCAAAATTTTGACATTGACTTTATCGCCTACTTTTACAATGTCTGCTGGTTTTCTCACGCGACCATGGCTTAACTCCGTCACGTGAACAAGGCCATCAATCCCACCTAAGTCCACAAAGGCCCCAAAATCAGTCACACGTGCAACAGTTCCTTCCACAATATCGCCTTCGTTTAGCTGTTCCATGGCTTGTGCCATTTGTTCTTTACGGGAGTCCTCAATAACTGCACGACGGCTCAAAATGAAACGATTTTCAGCTGCATTGATTTCTATAATCTTAGCTTCAACTTCTTCGCCTTCAAACTTTTTCGTGTCACGAACAAAGAAAGTATCAATCATAGAAGCTGGCATGAAGCCACGTGCTCCCTTATATTCAACAGAAAGGCCACCCTTCACAGCACGAGTTACTTTTACTGTTACAATATTGCCTTCTTCGCCTTCAAGCTCTGTCCAAGCTTTACGGGCTTCTAAGCGTTTTTTCGAGAGCAAGAAGACTTTTGCACCTTCTGACTCTTTGCCAACGATTTCTTTGATAACCAAGAGGTCAAGTACATCACCAGGTTTAACGAAGTTATTGATGTCCGCATCGCGGTCGTTAGTGATTTCACGAAGTGTTAGGACGCCTTCAACGCCAGTCCCTACGATTGACACAGTTGCCTGGTCACTCTCGACCGTCAGAATCTCTCCTTTCACTACATCTCTCACTTTAACGTCCTCGACGTTATTCAATAAATCTTCAAATTCGCTCATTGGTGAATTTTTCTCCCTTCTTGGCGCTCGTCGGCGCACTGTTATTATTATACCAACTTATTTGATAAAGTCAAGGACGAGAGCGTTGAACTCAGTAGGACTTTCCAGATGTGGGATATGGCCACAGTTAGGAAAAAGGTGGACTTTTGAGTGTTGGTTTTGATTTAAGTCACGTGCCGCAAGGGTTACGTCTGGTGGAAAAATGGGTGATTTCTCGCCTGCTAAAAAGAGATGAGGCACGATTTCTTCTCTGAGAATTGGTCGAAAATCTGTCCCGATAATTTCTGAAAGGAGATCCCGGTTGTTTTTAAAATCAAATGGTAAGAGCTTTTTTCCCAGCTCTCGTTTTAAGTCATCAGGTAACTGTCCTGCTGTAAGGTGCTGATGGGGAAAATTAGTGATAAACTTTTCTTGTTCTTGGCTATTTCGCGTATGCTCAAAATAAGGTGCTTGATCTTCCGTCACAACCGCCTTAATCTTTTCCTGACCGAACAACTTCTCATCCTCCAAAATCACGGCTGCTCCCATGGAATGTCCAATGAGAATTACTTGATCAGATACTAACTTATTACACAGCTCCGATAAGTCCCTAGCTAGTTTCTCGAGCGTTGCACCTGAAGAATCTTTTTCTGATAAACCATGGTTTCTATGGTCATAGGTAATCACACGAAAGCCTGCTTCTTGAAAGGCAACTATTTGCAAGAGCCATGTTGCTTCCGAGGCTGAATAGCCGTTTACAAAAATAATGGATGGGCCTATCCCTCCATAATCTGTAACCTGGAGTGCTAAATTATCCGATGTTAAGAACTTCATAGATTTATTCTACCAAAAAAATTCTGAATCTCATCAGAAGTTTTTTCAAAGAAAAGTTTTCGTAAAATTAATCAAGGAAACTTAAAATCTAACTTGCTAAAGCAAGATATTGCAAGGAACCTTGACTGCTTCGCTCACAAGGAAGCGAAAATCTAACTTGCTAAAGCAAGATATTGCAAGGAACCTTGACTCGCTTCGCTCACAAGGAACCGAAAATCTAACTTGCTAAAGCAAGATGTTGCAAGGAACCTTGACTCGCTTCGCTCACAAGGAACCGAAAATCTAACTTGCTAAAGCAAGATATTGCAAGGAACCTTGACTCGCTTTGCTCACAAGGAACCGAAAATCTAACTTACTAAAGCAAGATATTGCAAGGAACCTTGACTCGCTTCGCTCACAAGGAACCGAAAATCTAACTTGCTAAAGCAAGATATTGCAAGGAACCTTGACTCGCTTCGCTCACAAGGAACCGAAAATCTAACTTGCTAAAGCAAGAAGATTTTCGGTCACACATGAATTGGCATGCCATCTGCGAGCTCTGCGGCGTCCATAATGGCTTCTCCAAGACTTGGGTGAGGCTGAATCGTGAGACTCAAATCCTTCGCTGTGAGGCCATTTTCAATGGCGAGACTCAAGCTCGCGATTAAGTCACTTGCCCCAGGCCCCACAATTTGCGCACCAATCAAGGCGCCTTCCTTTGTTTCCGTGATTAGACGAATAAAGCCCACCGCGTCGTCCATGGACAATGCGCGACCGTTTGCCGCAAACGGAAACTTCGAGATTTTCACAGTATCCATACGATCTTTCACGGAGTCTGGCGTCTCGCCAACTGTTGCGAGTTCTGTTGACGTATAAGCCACAGCAGGCAAAGCGACATGTAAATCTACATCGTTTTCAGCTCCAGAAATCGCAGCGGCAGCTACTTTTGCTTGGAAGCTTGCTTTATGCGCAAGCATCGGGCCCGGTACGACGTCCCCAATGGCGTAAATACCAGGGACATTCGTCTTGTAGGACTCATCGACTTCGATTAAGCCGCGATCCGTGAGTTTGACATCCGTGTTGTTCAAACCAAGACTATCCGTATTGGCACGTCGTCCGACAGAAACCAAAAGATAATCCCCCGTCACTGTCTGCGTTTTGCCATCCACTTCAAAGGTCAGAGTTACGTCTTTCCCCGTCTGCTCCGCAGAAATGGCCTTCGCCGATGTGTAGATTTCTGAGCCAGCCTCTTTCACGCGCTTTGCGATGATGTCTGACATTTCCTTGTCAAAGCCGTTCAAGATATGATCCAGTCCTTCGATAATTGTAATCTTCGCGCCCAGCAAGCGATAAGCACCACCTAATTCTGAGCCAATGACGCCGCCCCCTACGACAATCAAATGCTTCGGCACTTCTTTCAAGGCCAAGGCTGCCGTGGAATCGAGAATTCGTCCACCAAAGGGAAAGGCAGGAATCTCAATTGGCCGTGACCCTGTCGCAATGATGACATTTTTAAATTGCAACAAAGTCGAGCTCTCCCCACCTTCAAGTTCCACATTGATGGTCTCGTTGTCAATAAACTCTGCCGTTCCCTTGATGACATCGACTTTGTGCTTTTTGAGAAGCATCCCCACGCCACCCGTGAGCTGCTTGACAACTTTTTCTTCTTTCCATTTCTGCGCCGCTGCCCAATCGAGTTTAACGTCGCCATAAGACAGGCCAAAAATTCCTGTGCGGTCTTCTGCCGCCTCAGCATAATGATGGCCAATATTGATTAAGGCTTTGGAAGGGATACAACCTATATTCAGACAGACTCCACCAATATTATCTTTTTCAATAATTGTGACTTTCTGCCCAAGCTCAGCCGCCCGAATCGCTGCGACATAACCCCCAGGGCCAGAACCAATCACCACTGTATCCACTTCCGTGGCTTGACTACCTACTACCATAATTAAGATGTGAGCCCACCTACCTTGAGGGAAAGCAATTTAGGGAATGCTGTGGTTCTGTCTAAAGACAGGTTCCAGCATTCATCTAATTGCCGACCCTTCAAGGAGGGCGAACTCAATTCCTTTCTAAGTTTTTCTTAACTAGACTTCCATGAGCATGTACGACGGATCCGCGAGCAAACTCTTCAAGTAGTTCAAAGCCGTCTGTCCTAACATCCCGTCAATCAAGCGGTGGTCATAGGTCATCGAAAGTTTCATATTCTGTCCGACCGCAAGCTCGCCTTCGCTATTTACAATCGGCTCTTTCACAATAGAGCCAAGCCCCAAAATGACCACATCCGAGCCATTGATAATCGGTGTAAACCATGTGCCACGAGCTGAGCCAATATTGGAAATCGTGATTGTCGCGCCCTGCATTTGCGCAGGCTTGATGCTACCGTCGCGTACTGCTTCGGCGAGTTCGGAAATCTCTGCCGCAAGGTCTAGTATCGACTTGGACTCCGCATTTTTAATGACAGGTACATAGAGACCTGTCGGCGCATTGACCGCAATCCCAAGACCTACCGAGCCATGATAGATGATGTCCGTCCCCTTGACACTCGCATTGATTTCAGGGAACTTCTTCGCCGTTGCAGCGAGAGCTTTTGCCACATATGCCAGATAAGTCAATTTAATGCCTTGTTTTTCTGCAATTTCCTTGAAGGCTTTGCGATGCTCCACGAGTTTTGAGACTTCTACTTGATCAAAGTTTGTCACCGCAGGAATATTCGTGTGTTGCGTCGTCATCGCATTGGAAATTGCCTTACGCGTTGGCGTCATCGCTTCAACGACATCCTCTGCGCCTGGCACAATAACGGGTGTGGCAGCTTTTTCCAGTGCTGCGTTCACTGCAGCAGGTTCTGTCACAGCAACGGTCGACCCACCAGCGATAAAGTTTTTCACATCATCCAGCGTCGTGTGCCCATGACGCCCTGTCGCAGGGACTTGCGTCAAATCGACGTTATTCGCATGGGCAAATTGGCGCACAGAAGGCATGGCAAGGACACGTCCCGCAGCGCCCGTCTTTGTCAATTCAACGGAACCGCCAGTGGCCGTTGCAGGCGCTGGAGCTGCAGGTGCTGGACTAGGTGCAGCAGGAGCTGGCTCAGGCGCTTGAGGTGCTTCTGCTGTTTTTTCCGTTGGAGAACTTGTTTCCCCCGCATCTCCTGAGCCATCGTACTCAATCAAAGGGCTTCCGACTTCAACTGTCGTCCCAGCTTCGACAAAAAGCTTCGTCACTGTCCCCGCATAAGGTGACAAAATTTCTTGCATGAGCTTGTCATTTTGCACTTCTGCGACTGGATCATCCACCTTGACGGTATCTCCCACTTTGACGAGCCAATTTGCAATATCGCCTTCATGCATGCCTTCACCGATGTCCGGCATTTTAAAAATCTCAGTCATAATTTACAATCTCCTTGACTTTTTCTACAATATCGCTATCTTTCACGAGCCAATCATTTTCCGCCGAACTGAATGGGAAAATCGAATCCGGCCCCGCAAGGCGTCCAATTGGTGCTTTGAGATCTAGGATAAAACGCTCTGCAATTTCTGCCATGACGTTTGCTGCAATGCCTGCTGTGCGTTGTGCTTCTTGCACGACCACGACGCGGCCTGTCTTTTTCACGGTCTCGCCAATCGCTGCAATGTCCAAAGGCGCTACCGTCCGCAAATCGAGGACTTCCGCAGAGATACCGTCTTTTTCAAGGGTCTCAGCTGCTTTCAAAGATAAAGGCACCGTCCCGCCATAAGCGATAATCGAGACATCTGTTCCAACTTTTGTTACAGATGCTTTATCAAGCTCCGTCGTGTAATAATCCTCTGGCACATCGCCCTTCAGACTGCGGTACAAGTGCAAATTCTCCAAGAACATCACGGGGTCGTTATTTTCGATACTTGCGAGAAGCAAACCCTTTGCGTCTGCAGGATTGCTTGGCATGACCACACGAAGTCCTGGGACTTGGGATAAAATCCCTTCAATCGAGTCCGCGTGCATCTCAGGTGTCTTTGTTCCTATGCCGTAGGGCGTTCTTAAGACAATCGGCATCGTCCGAGTGCCTGAGAAACGGTAACGATTCCGCGACATTTGCCCTGCAATACTGTCAAAGGCCTCATACATAAAGGTGCCAAATTGGATTTCCATGATTGGGCGATAACCCTGCGTCGTGAGTCCAATTGCGAGTCCGCCAATGCCAGATTCCGCAAGTGGGGTATTGAAAACGCGTTCTTCGCCATATTTTGCTTGCAGACCGTCTGTTGCTCGGAAAACGCCACCGTTTTGTCCAACGTCTTCGCCAAAAATCAAGGTGTCTTTATCGTGTTCTAAAGCCAAATCGAGGGCTTCTGTAATTGCTGCAATATAGGTTTTAATAGCCATTATTTTCCAGCCTCCTCAAATGCTTTTATTTGCTCAGACATGGCTTGTCCAGGGACTTCGAGCGTATTTTTCAAGAAGCTTGAAATTTTTTGCTTCTCGACGCCATTGGCTTTTTCAATATCGGCATCAATGCGTGCGTCAAGCTCTGCAATATAGGCTTCTTCTTGAGCTTCGTCCCAAATTTTTTTATCAGTCAAATACTTACGGAAACGGATAAGCGGTTCTTTTTGCCACCATTCATCAATGCTTTCTTTGGTCCGATAACGCAGAGGATCATCCCCTGCCGTACTATGCGGCTCTAAGCGATTTGTGATGGTTTCAATAACCACGGGACCATTTCCTGCAACTGCCCAAGCACGAGCTGTTTTTGAGGCTAAATACATGGCGAGTGCGTCATTGCCATCGACTACGATACTGGGGGCACCTGCTGCCCAGCCTTTTGCGGCTAAGTGCTGAGCGGCTGTCTGCAAGTCACGGGGCGTGGAAATCGCAAACCCGTTATTTTGGATAAAAGCCACCATGGGTGCTTTGTAGGCGCCTGCAAAATTAATGCCTTCGTAGGTATCGCCTTGCGACGAGCCACCATCGCCTGTATAGACGAAAGCAACTGCATCTTTCTGGCGCTTTTTAAGGCCTAAGGCAACACCTGCGGCTTCGACAAACTGTGCGCCAATGATAATCTGTGGAAACCAAGAATTTACAGGTTTGTCATCTTCTGTCGTATAGATATTACCGAGTTGATGGCCTCGAGACCAGAGAAGACCCTTCCAAATCGGCCAGCCTTTGCTATAAATCTGTGGCAGGTCGCGGTAGCCAGGAAAAAGCCAATCGTCTTCTGTAAAGGCAAAGGCTGACGCCATTTGGCTCGCTTCTTGACCTGCTGTGGGGGCAAAAAAGCCCATGCGACCTTGTTTGGCGAGTTTCGTGCAGCGAATATCAATTTGCCGAGAGAGGAGCATATTCTTAAAAAGCTGAACGAGTTCGTCATTTGAGAGACCAACCTGCTTTTCACCGTCTGCATCTACGACTTTTCCCGTCTCATCCAAAATCTGCAACATCGGAAATTGCTTATCTTGTTCTTTGAGTTGTTTTTTAAAATCTAAACTATCTTTTGCGGTCATGATAACCTCCTTATAACTTTGCTAGGTCTGGGACTTCACCTTTATGGTAAACTGTCCAGTCAAGAATTTTTTCCAGCTTTTCATCGAATATGGCAAAGTGTCCTTTTCGTGCGTGGTGCAAGCGAATCTTGATAATTAAGAGATTACGCTCTTTTTCTTCGCGTGGCAAGCCGCTTGCCCCATAGGTACGGATATTGTAGCGGTGTAAATCAATCGCATCGTCTAGGAAATTTTGTTGATAATCCGTCACAATTTCCTCTAATTTCTCAAGTGAAAACATCTTTCCTCCAATATTTAATGTCCCATAATTTTATCATTCCAATCTTATCAATCACTTAATTTATTAGCTTTAAATAGTTGACTCAGGGCTTGATTATCCAAGTCTCCGAAGTATTTTTCGTTCTTATTTTTATCCAGGATGCGGAAAATGGCTGCGGGTTCAAAGGCCTGACCAATAAAGTCATCCTTGATTTCTTTCCAGTCTCTGAGCGCTAAGAAGTCACCCACAAAATTGATATCTGTGATTTTTCCTGCTTCGACGTTCGCTTCCACATCAACAGAGCCGGCGTCAAATTTTGCATGATTCGTGAAACTAAAGGCTGGAGACTTACCATAATTCCAGTCCCAGGTCGAAAATTGCTTGTCACGCAGGTCCTTGATGGACGCAATTTGCTCGGGGCTTAGCACGAGCTCTTTGTCTTTCCCTTGATCGGTGAGGTAGTAGTTCAGTGCGTCAAGGAACTTTTGCAAATCCAGATTGGGTGCATAGTCTTTAATCATACCGACCCGTGAGCGGACGGATTTTGCGGCTTTGGAGATGAATTTTTCATCGGAGACATTGAGTGCTTCAATCATCGCTTCGACATCGGTGTCCCAAAGTAGCGTCCCGTGATGCATGAGGTAACCTCCTGCGTAGCGTTGCGCATTACCTGATACCTTTTTTCCCTCTACCTCTAAGTCGTTGCGCCCTGAAATTTTGGCGTCAATCCCCACTTCGTGGAGAGCATCATACATGGGCTTTACGAATTGCTCAAAATTGACTTGGGCGGTGGAAGAAACAGGGACAAAGAAGGTAAAGCAGATATTGCCCAAATCATGATAGACAGCACCACCCCCTGAAACGCGGCGCACGACCTGTACATCGTGGCTGTCGATATAGGGCTGGTTGACCTCCGCGAAGGTGTTTTGGTTAAGGCCTACGATAACGGCGCGTTTGTTTTGCCAGAGAGAAAAGACGGGTTCTGTTGGCTTCAAATTGTTTAAGAGCCAGGTGTCCATGGCGATGTTCTGCGGGGCGTCTGTCCCAAGATAAGTAATGTATTGCATTTTAAATTCTTTCTAAGTACCAAAATGTCAAAAGTTTTTTACGTTTTTAATTATAGCACTTTTTGTGAACTTTGTGAATTTTACGGCTCAAAAAATCGCCCCGAAGGACGATTTTAGAAAGTGTATGCACTTTTAATTTGAGCACGACTCGCAACTTTTGAATTGCTGCTCATCTCCTCGCTTTGGCTCCGCCAAAGTAAATGAACAAGGAGATTCACTACAATCAAAAGTTAATCGCTCGCCTGTGCATCATGCATTTGAGCACGCCCTTCTTGAAGCTTCGGCCATTAGACAAATTTTTGAACCTATCCTTCGGATAGAACCTCAAAATTTCCTAAATGGCTCGGCTTCAAAGCAGTCGGGCTTTGCATCATCATTAAATATTAGAAGCATGGATTGGTTCATCTGGATGGTTGCTATCGAACACTTCATGGAAGACACGCTCAGTCAATTCCTGTTTTTGTTCAGGCGTGAGGTACTTCGTGTTGACGCAATAACCAGAGATACGGACGATAACGTCTTCGCCACGCATGATCTTGTCGTAAACATCCTTAAGATTCATAACGTTCAAATTGACGTGTTGTCCACCCTTTGTGAAGTAGCCATCCAAGACTTTGACAAGGTTATCGACTTGTTCGTCATGAGTCTTGCCGAGTGCTTGAGGAGCCACCTGAGTCGTGAGTGAGATACCGTCATTGGCATCCTTGAAGTCCAACTTAGCCAAAGAGTTCAAGTTCTGGAGCCAGCCACCACGTGATTTGTTAGATGGGTTAGCACCTGGGCTGAAGAATTCAAGTTTAGACTTGTTGACAGTACCATCTTCGTTCAAGTAAACGCCTTTGTGGACTGGAGAGTTACCTGTCTGTTTCGAGTAGGCAACGTTAGACGTAATTGTGAGAAGTGAAACGGTTGCTTCAGCGTCTTTGTAGAGTTTATGGCTAGCGAGCTTCTCATGGTACATCTTCATCACGAGTTTTGCGATGTCATCGACACGGTCATCATCTTCACCGTAACGAGGGAAGTCACCTTCTACCTCATAATCATAGATGTAACCATTTTCGTCGCGGATTGTCTTGACTTTCGCGTACTTGATAGCAGATAAGCTGTCAACCGTATTTGCAAAGCCACAGATACCAAAGCCCATGTTGGCGCGAACGCGTGTAGGGAGGAAGGCCATCTGAACGGCTTCGTAGTTGTACTTATCCGTCATGTAGTGAATAATGTTCATGGCATCCACATAAGTGTCTGTCAACCATGTGAGGGACTTGTCGAAGTTATCCATGACTTTATCGTAGTCAAGAAATTCATCGCGGACAGGCTCGATGTCAAAGACTTTGTAGTCTTTATGCACATCGTCGTAACCACCGTTCAAACCAGTGAGCATAGCTTTCAAGACGTTGACACGTGCGCCAAAGTATTGAAGGTTGTGACGTTGGTTTTCATTTTCTGGATCGAGTGGAGAGACGCAACAAGAGATACAAGACATTTCGCCGTAGCCGTCTTTTGCCATGGTGTCAACACCTTCATATTGGATAGAAGAGTGTTTGTGACTCATATGCATCGCATAGTGCTTGAAGCTGTATGGAAGCTTGTTTGACCAAAGGACCGTCAAGTTTGGCTCTGGTGCGTTTCCGATGTTGTCCAACGTGTTGAGGAAACGGTAGTCCATCTTCGTCACACGGTGACGGCCGTCGTTACCCATACCAGCCATTGAAGTGGTGATGAATGTAGGGTCGCCGGAGTAGAGTTCATCGTATGCTGCAGCACGTGCGAACTTCATGGTACGAAGTTTCAAGACGAAATCATCCACGAATTCTTGGATTTCAGACTCTGTGTATGTGCCACGAGCCAAGTCACGTTCTGCGAAGATGTCAAGAACGATTGGGACACGGCCAAGTGAAGTTGCGGCACCATTGATGACGCGGCAGACTGCCATATAAGCGATGTTGACCCATTGAATGGCTTCTTTAGTATCCATCGCAGGACGAGAAACATCAAGACCATAGAGTTTCCCAAAGTTGACAACTTGTTGAAGAGCTTCATATTGCATGTTGATCTCTTCTTTCAAGCGGATGTTTTCATCGTTGATTTCTTTGATGGCATCCCACTCAGCGGCTTTTTCCTTCATGAGGTAGTCCGCCCCATAAAGTGCCAAACGTGCGTAAACACCGATGATACGGCCACGTGAGTATGCATCAGGAAGACCTGTTACAGTGTGGGCATGGCGTGCACGACGGATGTTTGAAGTGTATGCACGGAAAATACCGTCATTGACGGAAGTCATTGAAGTTGAAAGAATCTCATGGAGACGTTCGTCAACTTTCAAACCATGCTCAGTCAAAATCTTTTCAGCGACACGTAGGCCACCTTTTGGCATGAAGTTCAAACGGAAGAGTTCCTTGTTTTGCATGCCGTAGATAAGTTCCAAATCTTTATTGTTTGGATCAACATAGCCTGCTGGAATCTTGTCAATAGATGTGACAACATCTGTGTCAAAAGGGAATTGTGTTGCTTCGTATTTCTCTTTTGTTTTTTCGATGATCTCTTTGACTTTGAGTGAGCGCTCTGTTGGACCAGCCAAAAAGCTCTCATCGCCATCGTATGGTGTATAGTTATCCTGAACAAAGCGAGTGATACTTGCTTTATCACGCCAGTCAGTTCCCTTGAAGCCTTCCCAGGCTTGTTCAAAAACGTCAGTAGTTGTTTCTACCTTCATGTCTTCTCCTCCTGCGCGAAGTTGCGCAAAATTATTTTTTTTACGCTTTCATTTTATCCTTTTTGAAAGCGTTTGTAAAGCGGAAAGCTCATGAAAATCTAATTGAAATTTTCAAGGAGTTTTCACAAAGGTCGCAAGGACTTTTGTTGGGTTAAGTCTAACATTTGAAAAATAGATGAAGCTTAAGTTGAGGATTGTTCTGTATTCGTTGGTCTAAGGCGCAGAATTTTATGCTCCAGAGCGCTTGGAATAAAGCCAGAGGCCTCATATAGGTTCGATTCGACAAATGCTGTTTCGCTGGTATAAGCATCTCCTATCTCATTTGTTTGGAGAACTTTTACTATACGGACAATGCAGAGTGCTAAGAGAGCTGCTACAGAGAGTAAAAACAACACTGATAAGCCACCTTGTATGGCGGAGTTTCGCATGGTTGCTTGGGCATTCGTCAATAGGACTCCTGAGAGATGTCCTGAAGCTATTTGTCTTTTTGCTGCAGAAAATGCTGCCCAATAGCCGATATTCACATCACTGCTAAAAATTTTTTGCCAAGAGGCGGTAAATGTTACGATGACGTCCCAAACAAGTGGGATGGCAACTACCCAGAGCCATTTCAAGTAGCCTTTTCGGATGACCATAACAGCTACTATAGCTAGAGCAACAGCGGCAATGAGTTGGTTTGAAATCCCAAAGAGTGGGTACATAATTTTAATGCCTCCATTTGGATCAGAGACGCCCATGAGGAGGAGTGCTCCCCATATTCCAACAATGACAGCAGTGTTGATAATTTTCCCAGGAAGCCAGTCTTCATTTCCCATTTTTTGTGCCCAGCGTCTTCTCGAGCTTCTAAATGCATCAGTTAATAAGTAACGCGTTGATTTTGTTGCGGCTGATACAGCTGAGAGGATAAAGAGTGCTTCAAACATGATAGCAAAATGATACCAGAAGCCCATCATGGACTTGCCTCCAATAATTGGAACTTTGTGGAGAATATTGGCCATTGAGATGGCTAATGTAGGCGCGCCACCTGTTCTAGAGACGATAGACTTTTCACCGACATCTTTTGCAACTTGATTGAGTGCAGCCTCGCCAGTAGTCCCTTCCCAACTAATTTCAAGCTTTGACCCATTTGGTTCCATCTTGAGTTGCGGGATTGCAAGTGCCGCATTGTATTCAGGTGTTTGATTCGGATTATAGTTGCTTGCTGCTACTTTTTGAATCGTCGCCTGTGGTGTATTGACTGCGTAATAGACTCCAGGATTCAATGAAATGGCTGCTACAAGTGCCATGATAGCCACAAAAGACTCAAAAAGCATCCCTCCATAGCCAATCATTCGTGTTTGTTTTTCTTTTGCGATGAGATGTGGCGTTGTTCCTGAGGACATCATGACGTGAAAACCAGAAAGAGCTCCACAAGCTATCGTGACAAATAGAAATGGGAAGAGTGAGCCAGCAAAAGCAGGACCATTTGTGTTGTGCGCAAAGTTTGTCAGTGCAGGAATTGTCACATCTGGTCTTACGCCTATAACCGCAATGGCCAAAATGGCAATCGTCCCTATTTTCATAAACATGGACAAGTAGTCTCTTGGCGTTAATAAAATCCAGGCAGGAATAATCGCAGCAATGAAGGTGTAAATCATTACCCACCAAACAAGAGCGGTAGGCGAAAGCATGAAGATATGTGCAATGCTTGACTCAGAGACCCATCTGCCTCCAAAGATTGCAGCTATCAGTAAAATAAATCCTATGGCAGATACTTCACTGACGTGTCCGGGGCGAATGTATTTGAGATATAAGCCCATGATGAGAGCGATTGGGATGGTCATCCCGATAGAGAAGACTGCCCAGGCTGAATTTGCCATTGCGGTTACACAGATGAGAGCCAGTACTGCTAATACAATCATCGTCATGATGAAAACGATAAAACTTGTCAAACCTCCTGCAATACGCCCGACCTCATCTTTAGCCATTGCTCCTATGGACTTAGCACCACGTCTATGACTAAACCATAGAACGAGCATATCTTGAACACCTCCTGCAAAGATTACACCAAAAATAATCCACAATGTCCCTGGCAGATAGCCCATTTGTGCGGCGAGTACTGGTCCAACGAGTGGACCGGCACCAGCAATGGAAGCAAAGTGATGTCCAAACAAGACGGCTCTATTGGTTGGCTCAAATTCGGCTTGGTCTTCATGAACTTCGGAGGGAGTTGCCCGTAAATCATTAGGGCGCATAATTTTTCGCTGTATATAGAGGGCATAAAAGCGATAGGCGATAATGTAGCTACATACTGCTGCTACAACAAACCAAATGGCGTTAATTGTCTCACCTTTTGCAAGTGCAATCATTGACCATCCTACTGCGCCAAGAAGTGCAATGAGCACCCATATGATGACCGTCAGAGGTTTAAGTTTTGGAAGATGACTTTTCCAATCTTTCATCGTTTCTTGAACGTCTGCTTGTTTTAAGTCTTTGATTCCCACAACCTTTCCAGAAGCGTTGCGCAGCAAGAAGAGTTCTTCTTCATCTGTGAACGACTCTTGGGTTGGTAACTTTTTCGTCATGAGAGTCCTTCTTTCTATTTTTATTTTATGAAACCGCTTACAATGCTGATTCTATCAAAAAGAGAAAAAAAAGCAAGTTCTAGCCAAACTATGGAAGTAACAAATAAGAACTTATTTGTGTTTTATTCCGTTGAATACAAAAAAGCCTCGTCAAATTTGACAAGACTTATTCGACGGCATTTTGGAGTTCCTGCCAGATGGCTTCGCATTCGTCTAGGGAGTAGGCGTTGGCACCAGATGCTAGAGCGTGTCCTCCCCCATCATGCCGCCTTGCTATGGACTCTATGGGAATTGTTTTCGAGCGCATACGAACTCTGAAATGACCATCGGGCTGCTCAACGAAAATAGCCCAAGATTTGACAGAACGAATATTTCCAGGCGTTCCCACAATACTCGATGTCTCTGCATCAGTCACATCAAAGTGTTTCATGACGTCAAGGGTTAAAGTCACACGTGCAGCACCGTTTTTAGAGATGTCCAGATGCTCATACACAAAGCCTTGTAAGCGCGCGACTTTTAACTCAAAGCTCGCCATTTCGCGTGCAAGAAAAGAGCGGTCAAAGTCATAACTTGCTAGGCGTGAAGCGACTTCTAGGGTGTGGGGCGAAGTTGAGGGAAAAAGAAATCGACCCGTATCTCCGATAATACCTCCATAGAGGAGCCTTGCGGCTTCTGAGGTCATTGTCAAATTTGACGAAAAGGCAAAGTCCGCAATCATCTCAGAGCAAGAAGAGCGCTCAGGCTCAACCCACCAGACGTCCCCGTAAGGCTCGTTATTGGGATGATGGTCAATTTTGACCGTCGCAGCAGCTCCCTCAAAAAGCTCAAAACTATCCATCCGCGGTGTATTGGCCGTGTCGCAGGCAATCGCCAAATAAGCACCATCAAATTTGACAGCATTATCCATCAGACCGAGATAAGCAAGACTTGGTTCGTCAAAACCCACGGCATAGATTACCTTATCTGGAAACGTGGCGCGCAAAAGGGCGCGAAGTCCAAGTTGTGAACCTAAGGCATCTGGGTCCGGCTTCATGTGACGAAAAATGACAATCGTCTCAAAATCGTTGATCAAGTCGAAAATTTTATTCATGGCGCTATTATAACAAAAAGCAGTATTTTTCAAGAGGCAAAAGATTAAAAAAGCACCCTCAGGTGCATCTGCCGAAGATCGGGGTCGAACCGATACTCCTTTAAGGGGAACCGGATTTTGAGTCCGGCGCGTCTGCCAATTCCGCCACTTCGGCAAGTGACTCACAGCGTACTGATAGAGTTACTCACAACTCATTTTAACTACCTCGGGCTATGCCCTCAGGCAATCATAACGCACAGCGTTATGAGGATAGAGTTACTTCGTACCTCTTTTTTTAACTACCTCGGGCTATGCCCTCAGGCAATCATAACGCACAGCGTTATGATTGGGATAGCAAGATTCGAACTTGCGCATGAGGGAGTCAAAGTCCCTTGCCTTACCGCTTGGCTATATCCCATGATGTACACAATTGCACTACTAACGCGTATCGCCATGCAACCTGCTTAAAACAATAAGATTGGAGTGATGAACACAGTCGCGTTGCTCCTAAATCCTCTCAATCTAACCTGCTAAAGCAGGATGATTGTGCTTAGGAACACAGTCGATTTGCTCCTGTGTGCTGTCAATCTAACCAGCTAAAGCAGGAAGATTGTGCTTAGGAACACAGTCGATTTGTTCCTGTGCGCTGTCAATCTAACCTGCTAAAGCAGGAAGATTGACAGCAAGGGCGGATGATGAGAATCGAACTCACGAATGCCAGTGCCACAAACTGGTGTGTTAACCACTTCACCACATCCGCCATAACTGTTGCGAGAAGGGCTAAACCTTGATCCGCAATCGTCTGTTTGAAAGTCCCCACAAACCTCGGAGCAACTTCCAACACGGGCAGTAGGAGTTGAACCCACACCGAAGGTTTTGGAGACCTTTGTACTACCATTATACTATGCCCGTATAAAATGCCCAGAGCAACCTCTGGACGGTCTATGGAGGGGAGTGGATTCGAACCACCGAACCCGAAGGAGCGGATTTACAGTCCGCCGCGTTTAGCCACTTCGCTACCCCTCCGATATTTTTGTGATGCACTCAAGTTGCATCAGGCCACAAGGCCATGGGAGTTAACGGGATCGAACCGCTGACCCTCTGCTTGTAAGGCAGACGCTCTCCCAGCTGAGCTAAACTCCCTTTGTCCGTTTAGCACGCTGGGACAAGTCCCTGTTATCTCGGGTAAACCCTCGACACAAACTCGACTTCGTCTTGTTAGCTGAGCTAAACTCCCAACTTCCCGTTGCTATAAAGCAACTTCTATATTTTAGCAAATGAAACATCGCTTGTCAAGAAAAAGCGACAAAAAAGCCTTTGGTATCTCCAAAGGCTAGAAAGCCAATTATCAAATTGCAACTGCTTCTTCTGGTGCTTCGACACGTTCCACGCGTGCAGGAAGCTCTGGCATGGCAACTGGTGCTGTTGGCAAGACAGCAACATCTGTTGGTTTTGCAGGTTCCACAGGAATTGGCACACTCTTTGGAGCATGAACCACAATATCCGTCACGAGTAAATCTTGCGACATGGTTACTGGCTTATCTGGCAGGACGAGCGTACTATCAGCCGATGCATCAATCGTGCGATTCGCCACTTTACTTAGATTTCCAGACTTGCGGATGACATTGACAAGCGAGGAAACGCCACCAAGCATCGCAGAGAGCTTGTCCATGTTGTTCTTGAGACCTGTCTCAAAGTACTGTGCCAAATCAATCGAATCATTTAGAACGCCTGTTAGCTCTATCTGACTCGTCGGGATACCTGTTGAGACGGTAAAGTAGCCTAATTGCTTTTTCAAGTTGTCGAGACTTGCTTCATAGTTGGCACGTAAATTATTGAGATTCGTCGTAAAGGCTGACACGTTTGAGGCAATCATCGCATGCGCCCGATCGTAATAAGCTGACGTGAGGATGGTGCGCAATTCTGCTGCGTCTTTTGGCTTCGTCATCTCTGAAACAGGGATGCCTAAAAGGCTTGCAAGTGAATTGAGGTCGCCATAGGATGTGCTGTACATATCTGTATAATCTGGAATGCTGTTAATCACGTTAATAACGGCTTGGACGCCATCTTGTGCACTCGCATTGGCGGTTACAAGGTTTAACAACTGGCGCTCGCGTTCCAAGTAGTCACGGTATGCGTTTGCAAGTGGCGCAAATGCTGCCTCACGCTCGCTGTATTCGTCTTGCCAAGTCGCTGCCTGCTCATCAAGGATTGAGATATAATGCGCTAAATCAATCCCCTCATAAGCCTTTTCATCGTTGCCTAAAGCTTTAAGCCGATCGCCACCGACTTCAAGGTAGTGATTATATGTGGTCTCATACACATTGAGTGACGTTGAAAGAAGACTCGCAGCGGTTGCAAGCTCATTTCGGACATTTTTAAAGGTAGCGCTCCAAGTTGAGAGCTGTGGCTTATTTTTGAGGAGGAGGCTGCCATTGGCGGCTTCTTCGACCTCAGGGAGATTGAAGGCATCCACATAGTTTTGCCCCGTGGCTTCATAGATTGGGAAGGTCAGACTGTTATCTTGCACGAGGATCGTCTTAATCTTCTGTGCGGCGAGGTCAAAGCTCCGCTTTTTGTCTTCAACATCGTTTTGACTTTCTTTGAGTTTAGTGTATTCTGCATAGACCTTATCATAGTAAGCTTTATCGTCTGTATATTTCGCCATGACTTTGTCGTAAAGGTTTGAAATATCTTGACCGTGCTTCAAAAAGGCGCTGTGGCTTACTTCGATGTTCTTATACTCATCATCAGCCAGACGGTATAGGCTCGCCACACGTGCATGCTCGTTTGACGTCTCATCATAGCGCTGAGAGTAGCTCTCATAGGTTTTGTTAAAGCTTTCGTAAGCAGCAGCCAATTTGCCATATCTTTCAGAAACTGTGGCATAGCGTTCTTGAGCGGTTGCATAACTCTTTTGTGAGAGATCGTCGGCTTGAGCCACTTGTGTATCAAGCGTGTTTGCCGTCTTCTCAAGCGCGTCGTACTCGCTCTGGAAGCCATCAAGCTCTGCCCTTGCAGCCGCCAGCTTTTCTGTCGCCGTATTAAGTTCAATTTTTGCAGCATCACGCGCACTTTGAGCACTTGTCAACGCGCTCTCGGCTTCAGCGAGTTTCGTGGTTAAGAGATTGAGCTTCTCCTGCGTCTTTTGATACTCTTCAGAGAGTGGCTCAAACGTTGTCTTTACGTCGTTAAAATGGGCAACAATCTCATCGTAATCATCTGCAATCTCTTTGTACTGAGCCTCTTTTGTAGCCAGGTTTTGCTGAAGAATTCCGCTTTGCGTATGAACAAAGTTGTAGGCTTCTTCGACTTTGTCATAGGTTTCTTGCGCGTCGTTTGCCTTTTGTTGCGCTTCTTCACGGTTGCGCGCAGCCTCGTCCGCCATGTCTTTGATTTGGACGTAGTTTTTATGAATGACTTCGAAAATTTGCTTTTCTTTGTTGTAGTCTTTTTCGATGGGGAGGTATTGCTCGCGGATCTGTGAGAGAAGGTCTTTGGCACTGGTGTATTCTTCACTGACATAATGCAGAGCTACACGGTTAGCGTTTTCTGAGCCTTTGAGGTCATTGTAATTCTTTTCAATACGTGCGAAATTGGCTGACTCTTGCTCGTAGCGTTCTTTTAAGCTGGTGTATTCTGCTTCAAGCTTGCTAAATGCAGCTTCTTTTTCTTGGTAGCTGTCATCAATCGTTGCAAGTGGCTGATGTGTGAAGCTGTCGATTTCTTCATTGATTGCGGCATCTTCATCGTGCTCGTCACGAATCGCTTTAATCTCATCGTAGTTGGCTTTTGCGACCTCCACCTGAGCCGTCATCTGGCGGTTCTGCTCAGTCAGGGTCTCGAAGTCACCTTTAGTCTCTTCGGCATACTCAAAGCGAGCCTTGGCTTGGTCATAACCAGGTTTTTTATCATCATAGTCTTTGGCAAGATCATCGAACTTGCTTGAGGTGGACTTCTTCTCGTTATCCAGCTCATTGTAGGCAGCTTGCAAGGTATCAACGGTAGCTTGTTTTTCGGTATGTGCATTCGCAGAGGCTTCAAATTCTTCGGCAACAGTAGCCACATTTTTCTTAGTCTCTTGGATACGAATGTCACGCAAGCCCATATCGGCACGCGTCTGTGTTAATTGACCCAGGAGGTCTGAGTGAGTCTGCGTTGCGAATTCGTAGCCACTCTTAACTTCCTCATAAGAAGCTTTTTGCTCAGTGTAGTCCTTGTAATCAACGTCGTAAAGGCCTTTGGCATTTTTCATTTCTGTTGCTAAGGTCGTGAAATCAGCAAGCAGTCCCTCAAGAGACTGACGAGCTGAGCTATATTCGGTTAAAATCTTATCGTAATTTGTCTTTTGCCCCGCGTAGTCTTGACGATGGTTTTCGTAAACCTTCAACTCATTTTGATAATTTTCTAAAGTGTCATCAGCGGTATTGACAGGTTGCGAAAAAGCACGCGTACGCGTTGCTTCACGTGGTAAGGCTTGTGAGTTTTCTTCTTCAAGTGTGACAGTCGGCCTTGGCGTGCTGCCTGTCTCGCCGCCTCCCCCACCAAAGAGCCCTCCTAAAAATGATCGTCTTGGTTTTTCACTCATACACTAATCCCTCTAATTTCCGCTATTTTAGCGCCTATTATAGCAAATTTTTAGATTTTTTGCAAGCTAACTTACAGATTTTTTAAAGATTATGTGAACCGTTTTTCTGTCAAATTTGACGGCTCATTTTTTCATCTTTTTGACTTGTCAAATTTGACAAAAATTATTTTTGATTATGCTATAATATAGGAAAACTTAGACAAGGAGTGTGGCATGGTCAACTACCCAGGTGGCATTCGCAAATCGCCTGCTGTCAAATTTGACAACGCTCAAAGTCATCCCAAAAGTTCTTCAAAAACAAGTCCTATCAACTTTGCAGGACGGGGCATGTCCTTTGAAGCAGACATTAACGCAACGAATGACTACTACTTGACGCATGGTCTTGCCGTTGTTCATAAAAAGCCAACGCCCGTGCAAATCGTCCATGTCGAATATCCCAAACGAAGCCGGGCAAAGATTACCGAAGCGTACTTTAGAGAGGCCTCCACAACCGATTATTCAGGGGTTTACAAAGGACACTACCTGGATTTTGAAGCTAAGGAAACCAAGCAAAAACTCTCTTTCCCCTTGAAGAATTTCCACCCGCACCAAATCGAGCACATGAAGGCGGTACTTGCTCAAGGTGCGATTGCATTTGTTCTTTTACACTTTTCACTCCTTGATGAGACCTATTATTTCCCGGCTTCAAATTTGGCAGCCTTCTACGACGTCCATAAAGGACTTAAATCTCTACCTATCTCGCAAATTCGCAGCGAGGGGCAGCTCATCTCCAACCAGCAAATTCCCCGTATCCCCTATCTTGACATTATCAATCAACAGTTAGGACTTTCATAAATGGCACAAACACCTGTAAAACGTAAAGTCAACGTTCATCCGAAAAAGACTGCATCTAGCGCGCGCACATCCACTAAAAAGCCCAATACGTCCCACAAAAAATTCCGTTGGGGACGCCTTTTCAAGTGGATTGCGATTCCTATCCTTACCGTTGGATTGATTGCTTTTATTGCGGCAGCTCTTCTTTTTGTTTCCTACGCTGCCTCCTCACCCAAGCTTGACATCTCAAAGCTTGAAAGTCAACCCAATACAACCATCCTCGATAAAAACGATAAAGTTGTCGCCTCCCTAGGTGCCCAGCAACGCGTGTTGGTATCTACCGACCAGGTGCCAATGACCATGGTCAATGCCATCACAAGTATCGAAGATCACAACTTCTTCTATGAAAAGGGCGTTGACCCACAACGTATCATCAGCTCAGTTATTCACAACTCCACTTCAGACACCACACAGGGTGGCTCAACCATCACGCAGCAGCTCATCAAGCTCAGCTTTTTCTCAACCGCCGAGAGTGATGCGACCCTAAAGCGCAAAGCCCAAGAAGCTTGGATGGCGATTAACCTTGAAAAAGAGATGTCCAAAGAGCAGATTTTGACGCTTTACCTCAACAAAGTCTATGTCGGCAATGGCAATTACGGGATGCAAACAGCCGCCGAGAACTACTTTGGAAAACCCCTGAGTCAGATTGACCTTGCACAGACCGCTATGCTTGCAGGGATGGTCAATGCGCCATACACCTACGATCCCTATACAAATCCAACTTTAACGAAGGAACGCCGGGATCTTGTGCTTCAAGCCATGTACAAATACGGCAAAATCACCCAAGCTCAAGAAACCAAAGCAATTGCTGAGCCTTTAACTACTGGTCTTCTTCCTCATAAGACAACCACACAAGGCATCCCACAAGACCTCCAAAACTATGTGACCGAAGTCGTCGCTCAGATTGAAAAAGAAACTGGCAAAAATCCGACGACAACCAGTATGAAGATATATACGCCACTTGATTCTGCGGCGCAACAACAACTTTTTAACGTCATCAACAACGAGGTGCCACTGCCTGATGACAAGTTCCAGATTGCCTCAACCATTGTCAATGTCAAAACAGGTGCCGTCATTGCTCAGCTTGGTGGCAGACATCAGCCAAATGTCTCCTTTGGCTTTAACCAAGCTGTCTCTACTGACCGCGACTTTGGTTCGGCCATGAAGCCCCTGACCGATTACGGCCCAGCTTTTCAGTATGGCATCTACAAGAGTACGGCAGATCACGTCGAAGACACGCCTTACAACTACCCTGACACCTCCACAGCAGTCAATGACTGGGACAACTCTTATTATGGCACGATGACGATTCGCGCGGCTCTCGCTGAATCCCGGAATATCCCAGCCGTTCGGACACTTCAAGCAGTAGGTTTAACCAATTCCTCGAAGTTTCTTGCAAGCGTCGGTATTCAATATTACCCAAGTGAGGTCTATGCCAATGCTATCTCCTCGAACTCCAACAGCACCGACGCCAAATATGGCGCCTCGACCGAAAAGATGGCTGCCGCCTATGCAGCCTTCTCAAACGGCGGCTATTATACAAGCCCTTACTATGTCAACAAAATTGTCTTTGCAGATGGTAGTTCAAAAGATCTCACCAATAGCTCGAAACAAGTCATGTCTGCAGATACTGCCTACATCATCACAGATATCCTAAAGAGCGTTCTCTTGGGTAATGTACCAAATCCTTTACCAACAGGTCCACAAGCAGCCAACGTATCTGGTGTGCCTCTTGCTGCAAAGACCGGAACCTCAAACTATACCGATGATCAATACGCACAAGCCATGGCGAATGCTGCAGGAATTAACCTCGAAGGCTTCGGTATTAACCCAGATGAAAATATCGTGGGCTACTCAACAGACTACTCCATGGCTGTCTGGACAGGTTACACAAATCGGATGCAGCCTGTTGCTGGGATGGACGAGCAATACGCCGCAGGTCGTACCTTCCATGATATGATGAGCTATTTCTATCCAAATAGCACGAACACTGACTGGACCATGCCGTCTGATCTCAAACGTTACAATGGCGAGCTTTACATGCCTGGAGCTGTCATCTATACCCCACCTGTCAGCTCATCCTCAAAAGAAATAGCAAGTAGCAGCGCGCCTGCCTCTAGTGCAGCGCCTGCACCTTCGTCAAGTGCGAAACAATAAGCCTTTTATAAAACGCCTCGTTGGGGCGTTTTTGCGTACTTTTGTGCACAAAAAAACACCCGAAGGTGTCTTTTCAAGAGATAATCAGTGATTATTTCTTAACAGCATCCTTGAGGGCTTTACCAGCCTTGAAAGCAGGAACTGTCGTTGCAGGAATCTTAAGAGCCTTACCTGTCTGAGGGTTACGGCCTTCACGAGCTGCGCGCTTGCGAGTCTCGAAAGTACCAAAACCAATCAACTGTACTTTACCTTTTTTCTTAAGGACAGCCTTCACTTCATCAGTGAAAGCGTTGACAGCCTTCTCAGCGTCTTTCTTAGTAAGACCTGCTTTTTTCGCAACTGCTGCTACGATATCTTGTTTGTTTGCCATTAGTAAAATCCTCCATTAATTTTTTATAGTTTACCTTTAGGCATGTATAGGATAACATAGTTCAAAAGGCTTGTCAACAATAAACTACTAATTTTGATGATTTTAGCGGTATTTTTAAGCTTTTTTTGTGAAAAATCCTTGAAAATGAAAGGCTTTTTAGCTTTCGACATTATGTAAGGCTAGAGTTTACAAGCCTTCCCGCCATTTATCTCTCACTCTTAAAAAACTGCCAGTCACGCAAAGATTCGCTTTCTTCTATATAAAAATTATGATTCTGCTAACCTTAGTAGCGACGAAAACGTGCATATCGCTGTTCTACCAATTCATCTGGTGATAGTGTATCAAGCGACGCAAGCTCCTGCGCAATAAGCCGTTTCAGTTGTCCTGGAATATTTTGCTCACTGATGACCTCGTCAATCACGCCCATCTCCAATAGCTTATCCGCCGTCATCTTCATAAGTTCGGCCGCTTCATCGCGCCGCGAGGGATCTTTCCAGAGGATGGTCGCAAAACCTTCGGGCGACAAGACGCTATAAACGGCATTTTCTAGCATATAGACACGATTTGCAAAAGCAAGCGCAAGCGCACCACCGGAGCCGCCCTCGCCTATAATTACTGTGATAATAGGCACTTTCAAGTCACTCATCTCAAGGAGATTTCGTGCAATCGCCTCGCCCTGACCCCGCTCTTCAGCGCCAACGCCAGGATATGCCCCTGCGGTATTGACAAAGGTTATGACGGGTCTATGAAATTTCTCTGCTTCTTTCATGAGGCGCAACGCTTTGCGGTAGCCATTTGGCGAGGGTTGACCGAAGTTCGTCTTGAGATTTTCCTGCAAATCTTTCCCTTTTTGAATCCCGATGATTGACACAGGACGACCTTCAAAGGTTGCAAGGCCTCCTACAACCGACTGATCATCCATAAATTGCCTGTCGCCATGGAGTTCAAAGAAATCATCAAAAACTTGGCTTGCGATTTCCCGCATGGAAATGCGCTTTGTGTCGCGGGCTTTGTTTAGAATATCTGCAATTTCGCTCATGACGCACCCCCTGCATGGATTTTTAGGAGCCAGCCGATTTTTTCAGGGAGCTCTTCGCGCTTGACAATCGCATCAATAAAACCGTGCTCTTGTAGGAATTCTGCACGTTGAAAGCCTTCAGGAAGCTCTTCGCGAACCGTATTTTCAATGACGCGACGCCCGGCAAAGCCTACAAGCGCCTGTGGTTCTGCGAGGATAATATCTCCTTGCATGGCAAAACTTGCCGTCACGCCGCCCGTTGTCGGGTCTGTTAATATCGTAAGATAAAAAAGTCCAGCATTTGCATGGCGTTTCACCGCAGCAGAAATTTTCGCCATTTGCATGAGGCTTAGGATGCCTTCTTGCATGCGCGCTCCGCCTGAGGCTGTAAAAAGCACGACAGGAAGCTTTTCCTCGGTCGCTTGTTCAAATAAACGTGTGATTTTCTCGCCAACAACTGTTCCCATGGAGGCCATGATAAAGCTAGAATCCATGATGCCTAAAAGACATTTCTGCCCGTTGATAGTTGCTAAACCCGTGAGAACCGCTTCATCGAGCTCTGTTGCGGCTTGTGTTGCGTGGACTTTCTCTTTATAACCTGGAAAATCAAGCGGATCCTTTGTTTCAATCCCTTTGAAGAGTTCTTCAAACGAGCCCTCATCGACCGTATATTTGAGGCGGCGCTTCGCTTTAATCCGGAAGTTATAGCCACAATGCGGGCAGACGCGAATATGCCCCAAGTCCTTGCTATAAATCACGTGTTTGCAGGCAGGACACGGCGCAAAAAGATCATCGGGAACGTCAGGCTTTGTGAGTTCTTGATCTTTTAACGCATGGTTGGGCGTAATCTTGATATATTTTTTCTTTTCAAAAAGGGCCATAGTTATTTCCTTTGATGTTCAAACATTATTGTAGCATATTCGGTCTGCTTTTTCAAGAATGCTCAACTTGTCTTGACATCTGGCGCGGCTCTTTACACTTGACTTTCTGCTATAATAAAGTCATGACGTTTGATGGCGTATTTTTGCATCATATGACGGCGGAGCTTGCGGAGCTCATCGGTGGGCGGATTCAGAAGGTGAATCAGCCTTTTGAGCTCGAGTTATTGCTTGCGGTGCGGACGTCGCAAGGTTCCAAGAAATTACTGCTCTCAGCACATCCACAATTTGGACGGGTGCAATTTACAGGTGAAAATTTGCCGAATCCGCAGACGGCAAGCACTTTTGTGATGATTTTGCGCAAATATTTATCAGGCGCGATTATCACGGGCTTGCAGCAGATTGAGAACGATCGCCAGCTCATTTTTGAAATATCCTCAAAAGATGAGATTGGCGATAGTGTGCAGGTGCGCTTGGTCATTGAAATCATGGGCAAGCACAGCAATATCATTTTATATGATGCGGCCTCAGGCAAGATTATTGAGGCGATTAAGCATGTTGGCTTTTCGCAAAATTCTTATCGGACGATTCTGCCGGGGTCTGATTATGTGGCGCCACCGTTGTCAGATTTGACGAATCCTTTTACAGCGTCTGACGAGGTGATTTTCGAGCATTTGCAAACGCGTCAGAAATTTCAGGGCATGGGAAAAGACACTTGGGAGACCTTGTCAAATCTGACAGTTCCTGCCTTCAAAGAAAAATTGCTGACCCTTTTCCCCAGTACTTATGACAACGACAACTTTTCGAGCATTCAGCTGATAGAGCCAGCTGTCAAATTTGACAGCTTGTCTGAGCTCCTCGACACCTATTATCATGGGAAGGCAACGCGCGACCGCGTCAAGCAACAGGCGTCAGAGCTCATCCGCAAGGTGGATAATGAGCTTACGAAATCTGAGAATAAATTGAAAAAACAGCTGCAGGAGCTTGCCGATTCTGACGACGCCGAGATTTTTCGTCAGAAGGGCGAATTGCTAAATAACAATCTGACGGCCATTCCTGCCAGTGCTGACAGCATCACGCTTGACAATTATTATACGAACGAGCCTCTGGAAATTGCTTTAGATCCCGCTTACACGCCATCGCAAAATGCGCAGCGTTATTTTCACCGCTATCAAAAGCTCAAAGAACGCGTCAAATTTCTGACGGGCGAAATTGAACGGACGCGTGCGACCATTAGCTATCTCGAGTCCGTTTCGTCAAATTTGACGAATGCCAGTTTGTCTGAAATTGAAGATATTCGAGAAGAACTCGTCACGACGGGCTTTCTCAAGAAACGGAAAAATACGACCGGCAAAAAGCACAAGGCCTTGCCGCCTGAGCGTTACACAGCGCCCGATGGCTCTGTGATTTTAGTGGGAAAAAATAACATTCAAAACGAGGAAGTCAGCTTCAAGCGTGCGAAAAAAGGCGACTTGTGGTTTCACGTCAAGGACTTGCCAAGTGCGCATGTATTGCTACAAGCTCGCCCTGATGGCTCTACCAGCCACGACGACGAAACCATTACTTTCGCAGGCGAATTGGCCGCTTATTTCAGTAAGCAACGTGACAGCAACCTCGTGCAAGTCGATGTCCTCGAGGCCAAGAAACTCCACAAACCCACAGGCACCCCACCCGGCTTTGTGACTTACAACCGCGAGAAAACTATCCGCGTCACGCCAGACCCTGAGAAAATTGAAAAACGAAAAGACTAATAAGCCTGTCAAATTTGACAGGCTTTTCAATTTCAGGTTTCGTCCCTTCTGACAGACAATTTCATAAGAAAAAACATTAAAAAAAACCGTTAGCTCTGACAAAGTTTTCTGACGCTCATTTTCGTCAGAAATCCTCTGCTGCTTCTCCCCCTCCGCCCATTTCCCCAGAATCACTCATCTTAGAAAACAAAATTTGAAATCCCCTCGCAAAAGTGATAAACTAAGACTGTAAAAACTTTCACAAATAGAAAAGGACCGCAAAAATGTCTGAAAAAAATAAAAAAGTCATGCTCGTCGGCGACGGTGCCGTGGGCTCTAGCTATGCTTTCGCGCTTGTCAACCAAGGGATTGCGCAGGAACTCGGCATCATCGAGATTCCACAGCTCTTCAAAAAAGCTGAAGGCGATGCCGAAGACCTCAGCCACGCCCTAGCTTTCACCTCTCCCAAGAAAATCTACGCTGCCACTTACGACGATTGTAAGGATGCAGACCTCGTCGTCATCACCGCTGGTGCCCCTCAAAAACCAGGCGAGACGCGTCTGGATCTTGTCGGCAAGAATCTCGCCATCAACAAATCTATCGTCGAGCAAGTCGTAGCGTCTGGCTTCAATGGCATTTTCTTGGTTGCCGCTAACCCTGTCGATATCTTGACTTATGCCACTTGGAAATTCTCAGGCTTCCCGAAGAACCGCGTCGTGGGCTCAGGCACATCGCTTGATACCGCTCGCTTCCGACAAGCCCTCGCTGAAAAGATTGACGTCGATGCCCGGAGCGTCCACGCCTACATCATGGGCGAGCATGGCGACTCCGAGTTTGCCGTTTGGTCTCATGCTAATGTCGCTGGTGTCCAGCTTGAGCAATGGTTCAAGGAAAACCAATATTTGAATGAAAACGAAATCCTTGAACTCTTTGAGGGCGTCCGTGACGCAGCTTACAGCATCATTGAAAAGAAAGGCGCGACTTTCTATGGGATTGCTGTCGCTTTGGCCCGTATCACGAAAGCCATTCTTGACGACGAACACGCCATCCTCCCCGTATCCACCTTCCAGCAAGGTCAATATGGGGTTGACGATTGCTACATCGGCCAACCCGCTGTTGTCGGTGCAGATGGGGTCATTAATCCTGTCCACATCCCATTAAACGACGCCGAACTCCAGAAATTCCAAGCGTCAGCTAATGCCTTAAAAGATATTGTTGCTGAGAAGTTCCCAGAATACAAAGACAGCTTCAAAAACTAATTAAGGGCATGTCTATCTCCGCCACTTGTGTCGGGCTGTCCGCTCTGATAACCCTACTAGCATCGCTGTAAGGTGCAGACCGCACCAACAGACGTCCTTCGCTACGGCGCAGATCGCGCCAAGTCGAGCCGCAAAAACCGGGTTGCTTTTGCTTGCTTGGACGACTCGTCCAAGGTGGTAGATAGAGACTTGTGAAACAAGTCCCAGCCTGCGTCAAGGTTGCGGCTGAAACAAGCGAAGCTTGTGTCTCCCAAAAACTCTAGCTGTGCGTTCATTCACTCGGCGACGAATGAGGAAACTTCGTTTCTTGATTTGCTACCTTAACGCATTGCGTCAAGCAAGCGCTGTCGCGTGGGTGGGCGAAAAAGCAGGGAGTTGCCATACGACTTGCCAGCAATGCTTGCTTAGCGAGCATGGACAGCGCAGCACAAAGCGCGGAGATAGAGGTAACCTTAAGAATAGCGTATGAACGCTGATAGAGTCCCCTTTGGGGACTTTTTTCTATTCTCTAAAAAGAATATTTATAAATTTTTTCGTATTTTTATACCTTTTTACTTGCATTTTCTAAAATAAAGTTTATAATTATAACCATACTAACAAAGGAGAATTTATTCATGAAATTAAAACACATTGTAACCGTTGCCCTCGCAACAACTGCCCTACTTGCACTTAGCGCGTGCAGTAATTCCAAATCTTCCTCAACAAGCGAAGTCCAAAAAATCAAAGACAAAGGTACTTTAGTCGTTGCAACCGCAGCCGACTATGCACCCTTTGAGTTCCAAATGGTTCAAAATGGTAAAAACGTCGTCGTCGGCAGTGACATTGACATGGCCAACCAGATTGCCAAAGACCTAGGTGTCAAGCTCAAGATTGAAAACATGGACTTCAACAATGTCTTAACAACCGTCCAATCAGGTAAAGCAGACCTTGCTATTGCAGGCATCAACGCCAACCCAACACGTGAAAAATCGTTCGATTTCTCTGTACCCTACTACAACGATATCAACGTCGTGATGGTTCAAAAGTCAAAACTCTCCGATTACAAGACAAAGAGTGCATTAAATGGCAAACAAGTCGCTGTACAAACCTCTTCCATGCAGCAGACAATCGCCCAGACTGAGATGACGAAATCAACCGTTGTCTCCCTTGCCAACATCAACGACGAAGTGACTGAGCTCACGAGTGGCAAAGTCAACGCAGTCGTCATTGACCAAATCGTCGCCAAGCAATACGTTTCAGAAAATCCAAACCTTGCGATTACTTCTCTTACTTACCCTTACCCAAAAAATTCTTCAGGCGTTGCCATTGCCATGAAGAAAAACTCTGGCGACCTAAAGACCAAGATTGATAGCATCGTCAAAGCCATGAAAGCTGACGGTACCATCACAAAGTACATCAACAACAATATCACACTTGCGAACCAAGCAAAGTCTAAATAATATGTCAACCACAAGCCATTCCCTCATTCGTATCCGCATCAACACGGCTGCAGTCATTCAAAATATCGCAGCTTTCAAGGCCTACATCGCTCCAAAGACGCCCAAGCTCTGGGCAGTCGTGAAAGCCAATGCTTATGGACATGATCTCAAGCAGTTTGCAAAGCTCATACATGACGAGGTGGATGGCTTTTGTGTGGCATCTATGGACGAAGCACTTAGCTTGCGCGATTTAGGCCTCACAGAACCCATTCTTGTTCTGAGCGTTGTCGCGCCAAGTGATGCCCCGCTTGCCGTCACACAAAATATCTCTCTTGCCGCAACCAGCCTTGACTGGTTAAAAGCCGTCCTTCAAACCCAGCCCCCAAAAGGCCTCAAAATACATCTTGCCTTTGATAGCGGCATGGGGCGCCTAGGCGTTCTTAGCCTTGCAGAGCTTGAAGAGATGATTCAACTCGCACGCAGTGCTGATTTTGAGATAGAAGGAATTTTCACGCACTTCGCAACAGCTGATGAAGATGATCTTGAAAAGTTTTTAGAACAGGAAAATACTTTCCAAGAAGTCCTCTCAAAGCTCTCCATAAGGCCGAGCTATCGCCACTCCACAAATTCCGGCGCTGGACTTTGGCATACAGATGCGATACTTGACCTTGAGCGCATCGGCATCCTCCTCTATGGCCTTGACCCGAGCGACGGACTACTGGCTCTCCCTTATCCGCTCACCCCTGTGATGGAATTAACCACAGAACTGATTCAGGTAAAAAAAATGCCTGTAGGAAGCAGTGTTGGTTACGGAGCCTGTGCTATCCTCTCTGAAGACAGCTTTATTGGCGTTCTCCCCATCGGTTATGCAGATGGTTGGAGCCGTGAGATGACAGGCTTTCACGTTCTCATCTCAGGTCATCTTTGTGACATCATTGGCCCCATCTCGATGAACATGTGTATGGTTAAACTTCCTAAAAACTTTCCCATCGGTCAAAACGTAACCTTGATTGGAACTGATGGCGCGCAAAGCCTTACAGTACTTGATATTGCAAAATGGCGCCACACCATCTCAACCGAAATTACAAGTGATTTTCGCGAAAGTATCCCGCGGATTTATGATTAACAAAAAGACCTATCTCAGGTCTTTTTTCATCGCTTCAATCTTCCCAAGTGCCCGCTCTGCCACCTTTGTGTAGCGTTCTTTCTTATCTCTTATCCTCTCCCCAGAAAGCTCCTTCATGAGCCCAAAAGTCACATTCATTGGCTGGAAGTGTTTCGACTCCGCATGTGTCACATAATAGGGCAAACTCCCGATTGCCGTTTCATTCCCAAAAATTAACTCCGACTCCCCGCGGAATTTCCTTAGCGCATTGACTCCAGCCACCAAACCGCTCGCAGCCGACTCCACATAACCTTCGACCCCCGTCATTTGGCCTGCAAAGTACAAGCCTTCCTGCTTGCGGCTCTCAAAAGTCTCTTTCAACAAATTCGGCGAATCCATATAGGAATTTCGGTGCATGACCCCGTAGCGCGCAAACTCAGCGTTTTCAAGTCCTGGTATCATCCGAAAGACTCGCTTTTGCTCGCCCCATTTGAGATGTGTTTGAAAACCAACGAGATTGTACATGGAGGCCGCCGCATTATCCTGTCTCAACTGTACCACCGCATAAGGCGTCTTAAAATCCCCGTCGCGCGGTCCTGTGAAATCTTCAGGATACTCCAAACCTACAGGCTTCATTGGCCCATAGAGCATCGTTTTCCAGCCACGCTTCGCCATCTCCTCAATCGGCATACAGCCTTCAAAGACCTTCATTGGCTCAAAAGTCTCATAAGGCGCTTCTTCAGCATGGATCAACGCCTCCTGAAAGTCTAAAAACTCCTGCTTGGTCATTGGACAATTCAGATAAGCCGCTTCCCCCTTGTCGTAACGCGACTTGAGATAGACCTTCTGGAGATTGACACTGTCAATCTCCACAATTGGTGCCGCCGCATCATAGAAATAAAAACCCGCCCCGCCGTTCAGCGCATGAATTTTCTCTGCTAACGCGTCACTCGTCAAAGGTCCCGTCGCAATGATCGTGATGGCTCCATCATCTGGAATGGCTGTAATTTCTTCTCGAAAAATCTCAATCAATGGATGTTCCGACAATTTTCGCGTCACATATTCTGGAAAAAGGACACGATCCACTGCCTGCGCGCCGCCGGCAGGCACTTCTGTCGTCCCCGCTGCTTCCATAATCAATGAATCCAGCTGCCTCATCTCTTCTTTCAAGAGCCCCACTGCATTCGTGATGCTATTCGCCCGCAAGCTGTTTGAGCAAACGAGCTCTGCAAATTTGTCCGTCGTATGTTGCGGTGTGGACTTCCCCGACCCGCGTAACTCATACAAATGTACCTTCACCCCACATCGCGCAATCTGCCAAGCTGCCTCAGACCCTGCAAGTCCCGCACCTATCACGTTGATAAAATCTTTATTCATAGTTTCAGTATATCAAAAAAGCGCTATTTAAGCGCTATCTTCAACTTTCACCAGTATCGTCCCCGAACACTTCTCCGTTATCAGAAGAGGAGGACTGCATCTGACTAAAGTCATACAAGGGATTCTTACCAAACAGACCTTTCAGATATTTTCCCTGACTTGTTGTATCCTTATAATAATCTCCACTCAAGAAAATTAAAACACTGTTTGAGGCATTAGCGGTCAGATTAAAGGACGTCTGTGTCTTATCTAAATACCTAAAGCTCCACGTCATTCCAAGGCCTTCCTCCGTTGCCGTTTTTGAGGAAGGATTAAAAATAAATTTAAACATATCTTGCTCTGGACTTGGAAGCTGATTCATCGTCGATTGAACATCGCTGCCAGCAAATTCTAAAGTTCCTTGATTGTTTGAAACTGTCAATTTCAGATACAAAGGCCATGTTCCTTCAGCTGACGTCGCGTAATATATGCCGTCTGGTACTTGATTCTGTTTGGAAGAACTTGTGCTTGTCTCTTTTTTATGAATAGATAACCCACATCCTGATAAAGTGGAAAATCCAATGATACCAATTAACAAAATGAGTGTTATTTTTAGAAATCGTTTCATCTTATTTTCACCCTCTACTTTCTTGAACTTGTCTGAGCTCCTGTGTGCCCGCCCTCAATAGAGCCATCTTGTTGGCTAGAGGAAACAAAGTAAGTAATCGTCACGGTCGTCTTCGTCGGGTCAATCTGGGTACCAGGGTTTTGGCTGACGTTTAAAATCAGGCCATCTAAAGAACTATCAGTTGTGCTTTGAGAAACCATATTGACTTGTACGCCCAGCGCTTGAAGCTGCGA
>JAIRWF010000025.1 GCA_031253335.1 Streptococcaceae bacterium | reverse complement strand
AACCGTTTTGCTTTTGAAGGCTATCTTCGCTATGCTACGCTGTCCGTTTTGTCAAAAGTAGCTGAAGCACTGGACAAAAAGGCAACGCCGAGAACCGTTTATACACTTGGCGTCTTGCGTCAAGCGGTTCTCGAAGTTACGATTCGCCTTGGCGCTTTAGCGCCTTAGAGCGAATGGACATGCTTTAGCTAGACAAAAAAGCAGGTTTTTAGAGGTAACCTATATTTATTATGGCGTATCTTTTTGCGTACGTCAAATGAAGAGATAATCTTTCTGATAAATTTAACAAGTGCTTACACACCGCTATTGCAACTTTTCCCAAACTTCCTGCAAAGTCATATTCTTCTGCGTCTTTTCCCAGCGCGGCACGAGGTGAATGTGCGTGTGAAAGACAACTTGATGGGCAATGGCTTCATTGTGGACAAACTCTTGCATGCCGTCAAAGTCTAAGACCCGCAAGCGTTCTATGACTGCTGGCACGCGTCGAAATAGATCCGCTGTTTCCTCAGGCGTCATCGTGAGGAGGTTTCGCGCGTGCTTTTTGGGGATAATCAGCGTGTGGCCATTATCCACCGGCCGATGATCCAAAAAGGCCAGCACCGCCTCATCCTCATAAACTTTGTAAGCGGGCGACTTTCCCGCGATAATGTCACAAAAAATACAATCCGACATAACTTCAACTTTCTAAAAAGACTTCTCAGTAGCACGATATTCAGCAAGGAGTTGGTTCACTCCTCTTATTTTAGCACGATTGAGACAAAAAAGAAAAGTGCCCGTTTGGGCACTTCGGCTTGCTGTGCCTTTCGGATAAATGCCTCAATCTTCCGTACAAAAAACACGCCAAGTGACGTGTTTCAAAGTTTTCAATTATTTCCTAAGCTCACATTTGCATTATTCGCGGTGATGGTCACTTTCTGACCGCTAGACTTTTTGCTTATTTCCATGGGGTGCGTGACAGATATTTCTTTGCCGTTCCACTGCCAGCTGGTGTTTTTCCCCGTAAGCGTGAATTGCGCTGGGACATAGATGCCGAGATTTCCATCCGAAATCGTGAAATGATTCGTTTTTGCAAGGGAGCTTGCGCTGTTTGTCAGCTCGAAATTGCTCGAAGCGCCTGTACTTGTCACATCGAGACTGTTCACAAACTGCGTGTCTTGGATCCCCGTCCAGCTATTTGCGAGGTTCAATTTTGCAGAGTCAACTTTTAAGCCTTGAAGCTGGACTTGGTCATTCTTCATGACAGTCCCTGTGGAAGTCAGGTGGAATTTAGTAAGGGTATAGCTACTAGGCACGGTAATCACGACTTGCTCTTGGACCGCCTGACGCAGATTGAGGTCAATCCCAGCTGCATCAACGCCCATGCCTTGGGCTGAAAGGGTCAAGGTATTTCCAGACACTTGCACGTCCGCTTTCTTGACGAGAGAAAGGGCCGAAATGCTGAAATGATTGCCCTTTTGAATGGTCACGTCGATATTTTTGGCGTTAATCGTGAGATTTTGAACGCTATGCGGTACATTTTCTGCACTCTTGTATTGTTGCTGGATATAAAGGTGCATTTTGTTGTCAATCATGATGGCTTTTGACCCATGCGTCGCAAGGCCAAGTCCTGCAAGGATCAAGCCGATAACGAAGATGATGCCACAAGCGATGCTTAATTTTTTGTGTTTCATACGATTTCTCCTTTCTCAATCCCCTGCCGACGCAAAACACGACGGGCAATTTTCTTGATGAGTTTGACGAAAAGTCCGACGAGCCAGCGCGTCAGCTGAATGAGCCATGGTGCTAAGAACACGCCCAATGCCCCAAGCGCTAAGCCAGTTCCCACGAAGAGTAAGGTTGTCGGGACACTTTGCCCAATCACCGCAAAGCCTGCAACGATGGCAATGCCTCCTAGGCCGATCAGCGCTAAGTCTCCGAAATAGAGCAGAAGCAACGCGAAGAGCAAGAGGCCAAACAAGAACAAAATGAAGAAAATCAGAATGCTCGCTGTCGGGAGTAAAACGGGCGACGCCGCAATACCAAGGAGAATGACGCCCACCAGTGTCGCCACGCGGTGTCTTTGTGGCGTGTAGTGATAACCTTCTGCGTCCGTCTCAGGGGGTGTTGCACTGTCTTGTGGCGCTTCGTCTTGATAGACAAAATAGCGCATTTTGAGCTGGCGAGCGAAAGTTTTGGGCTTGCCGTACTTTTCAACGAGCTTTTCTTCGTCGTCCATGTCCTCGTCCAAAAATTTTTCTTCGTGGATGGCGAGCAAATCTGCTTTGTCATCCTCTGGAATGCCTGTCAGGGCTTTTCCTACTGCGTCAAGATAGTGATTCATTATTTTCTCCTTTCATGATTTTGTCCATTGTGTCGCGAAATTCTTGCCAGTCGGCGTAAATTCGCTCAAACTCGGTGTGACCCGCTTCCGTGAGTCGGTAGTACCTCCGATTGCGGCCCTCAAAGGGTTCGTCGTAGGTCTCGAGGAAGTTATTCTGCTTCAAGCGCCGGAGCACGGGGTACATGGTCGATTCGCTCACGGGGAGCTGATTCTGCACAGACTTCGTCAGGTTGTAGCCGTACATGTCTTGATGTTGCAAGAGCGCCAAGACCGTCCCATCGAGCAACAAAGTTGGAATTTGAATATCCATTACTGATCCTTTCTTTTGAGTAATATTATATCTTGTATAGTATATATTATATGACATATAATATTGTTTGTCAAGAAAAAAGTTTGAAAAAAGATATTATTTCTTTGAATCTTTGATTGATCATCGCTGATAACGGTGTTTGGGGAGTTCTGTCAAATTTGACGGATATTATTTTCATGAAATTTTACGCAAGTTAAATTTTGAAGTGACTCTATCAGAGCTGATAGCTCAAACAATCCTGTGGATGTTAGAGGCAACGAATAAAAGAAAACGCAGCTTTCTGTCCCCGCTATTGTCAAATTTGACGGAAATCATTTTCATGAAATTTGACGCTAGTCAAATCTGACGGAAATCAAAAAGCCGCCAAATTCAATTCTGACAGCTGTTGCAATCATTTCAGAAAAACTCAAACAGGATCGTTATCAGTTACTTCCGTGCATTCTCAATAAACTCCTTTATCTTCCGCACATCCTTCACACCATTCGTTTCAACACCGCTCGAGACATCGACACCAGCAAAATTTGGGAATTGTGAAAAAAATTCGACACGTTCTGCCACATTTTCAGGCGTCAAGCCCCCAGCGACCATGAATTGCTGCTGGATTTTCCCAAAATCCTGTGTGAGGTCAATCCCAGCCCCAGACTTCCCCGGCGCATGGTCAATGAGTAAGGTCACATTTCCTGCGAACTTCGCCGCTTCTTCCACCTTTGATATCACCTTGATGACAGGCTTTGAGAACTTGTTAATATAAAGCTGATCCTCGGCGCCGTGCAGCTGAATCATCGTGAGCTCGGCTTCAGCGATTGATTTTTCCACAAAATTGATGTCGGCGTTGACAAACACCCCGACCTTCTCAACGTCGTCCGGCACCCCATCCGTCATCGCAAACACCTCGGACGCTGTCACAGACCGCTTAAAGCCCGGACTCATGATAAATCCGACGTGCGTTGCCCCCGCCTCCACCGCCGCATCAACGGATTCAGAACTCCGATTTCCACAAATTTTGATATTCATTTTCTTATTATACTAAATTTTACCAGAGGCGTTTTTTCTAAATCTCAATTTCTTGACAAGTCATATTTTTTAGTTTATACTGTGTCCAACATGAATAAGAAATTCAACAACTGCATGAGCTGCATGTGTATGGCAATGTGTCATACTCGTTTTTGTTGATTTTCTGCAGATAGTTAGGTCCTTATTTGGTTCCGTTTCTCTTGCAGAAGCGGAATTTTTATTTAGGAGGGATTCATGTTCAAAAGACTTACAACATTTTATGGCAGGTCGCGCGGCAGCAAAGCCTGTTGGCATCCACCCATGTGGCGCTATCCTACAGCTATATTTAAACTTTTAGACTTTACAACAACTCACCTATAAATCTTATCAACTCAACCAAGGAGTATTTATGTCACAAGAAAATAATACAACATCAGCTATTGGTGTCCCACGTCCACTTGTTCGGACGAATCAAGTCGTGATTTTACTTTCCATCATCGCAGCCTTTAGCACTCACCTTTATTGGATTCTTTTACTGCCCATTCTTGCTGGGCTTAGTGGAATCTTACTCAATCGAAACTTCGTCATTCGTTCTGCGAGGCACTTCCTACGCAAGAAACCAAGCGAATACGTTCAAGAAGACAAGTCTGACTTGCGTTTCAACCAGATTATTGCGACAACGCTTTTAACGCTTTCTCTTATTTCACTTCTTTTGGGAAACTTCATTCTGGGAATCATCTTTGCAGCCTTTGTTTTCATCGCTGCCAGTGTCGCAATCGCAGGCTTTTGTATTGGCTGCTTCTTACACTATCAACTTCGCCAATGGCTATATCGCAGACGTATTAAACATCAAACACAAAACTAAAATTTGAGGAGACATCATGTCAAAAATTGTCAACAATATCACAGAACTGATCGGAAACACCCCTATCGTCAAGCTCAGACACCAGGAGCCTAATGCAGCTGAGGTCTATGTCAAGCTGGAGTCGTTCAATCCTGGAAGCTCCGTTAAAGACCGTATTGCCTTATCTATGATTCGCGCCGCTGAGGCGGACGGTAGTCTAAAACCTGGTGGTACCATTGTCGAGCCCACTTCAGGTAATACCGGAATTGGACTCGCTCTGGTAGGGGCTGCTTTGGGCTACAAAGTCATCATCGTGATGCCTGAAACTTTCTCCATCGAGCGCCGCAAACTTATTCAAGCCTATGGGGCTGAACTCATACTGACTGAAGGTGCAGGTGGGATTGGGGCTGCGATTCAGAAGGCGAAAGATCTCGCTTCTGAAAATGGCTATTTTCTGCCTTTACAGTTTGAAAATCCTGCGAATCCTCAAGTCCACGAGGACACCACTGCGGCAGAAATCATTGACGCCTTTGGGGCAACAGGGCTTGATGCCTTTGTTGCAGGTGCAGGTACGGGTGGGACGATAACAGGGGTCTCACGTGGCCTTAAAAAAGCAAATCCAGCCATAAAAACCTATGTGGTTGAAGCAGCCGAGTCATCTATTTTATCTGGTGGACAGCCTGGGCCGCATAAGATTCAAGGCATCTCTACGGGCTTTGTGCCTGTCAATCTGGATACAACAAGCTATGATGAAGTTGTCGATGTCAAAGGCGATGATGCCATCTTAACCGCACGCGAGACCGGTGCCAAAGAAGGTTTCTTGATTGGTATCTCATCAGGTGCTGCTTTACATGCTGCTTATGAAGTGGCCAAAAAATTAGGAACAGGTAAAAAAGTTTTGGCGCTTCTAGCAGATAATGGCGAACGCTATCTTTCAACGGCCTTGTATCAATTTGACGAGGAAGCATGACGCGTCAAAAAGATTTTTGGAAATTGGCGATTGCAGCCATTCAAGAAAATGACCCCGCAAGCCGCGGGGTTCTTGAGATTTTGCTGACTTCTCCTGGCCTTAAAGCCTTACAAGCCCACCGAGTCAGCCACTTTTTGTGGCAGCATCATTTGAAGCTTTTGGCGCGGATGCATGCGCAACTCTGGCGCTTTTTCACACAAATTGAGATTCACCCAGGTGCTGAAATTGCATATGGCGTCTTCATTGACCACGGTGCAGGACTTGTGATTGGAGAGACTGCTGTGATTGAAAAAGGGGTCAAACTCTATCATGGCGTAACACTGGGCGGAACAGGGCATGAAAAAGGCAAGCGTCATCCAACCATTCATGAAAACGCCTTAATCTCAACGCATGCGCAGGTTCTAGGTCCAATCGAAGTGGGGGCAAATGCAAAAGTAGGCGCAGGGGCTGTCGTCATCTCAAGCGTCCCGCCTGATGTCACAGTTGTCGGTGTCCCCGCACGCGTCGTTCGTGTGCATGGTAAAAAGGATATCACAGAAATCATGACCTTAGAAGAGCGTCGCGAAGCCAGTTACCATAGTGCACATCTATAAATTTCATATTCCAAAAATAAAAATGGCAAGACTATCATCTTGCCATTTTTTAATTGGGATAGTAGGATTCGAACCTACGCATGACGGGATCAGAACCCGTTGCCTTACCGCTTGGCTATATCCCAAGAGAACAGAAAATATTATAGCATATTTTCTGTTTTTTGTCATTTAGAAGAAGGCTTAGGCCTCTTCTGCTGTCTTCTTTTTCTTCGCCAGCTTCTCACGCTCAGACTTGTTCAATATCTGTTTGCGGATACGGATGGACTCTGGTGTAACTTCAAGATACTCGTCATCCCCCAAGAATTCAATGGATTCTTCAAGAGACATGATTTTAGAGCTATTCAAGACACTTGTCGCATCTTTGTTGGAGCTACGGACATTGGATTGTTGCTTGCCTTTTGTGATATTGACGGTAATATCATTATCACGTGAGTTTTGGCCGACGACCATCCCTTCATAGACCTGCGTTGCAGGCTCAACAAACAAAATACCACGTTCTTGGACGTAACCCATGGCGTAAGCCGTAACGGCACCCGTATCCACGGAGACAAGCGCACCATTACGCCGACCGCCGACCATCCCTTTTACCATGGGGAGATATTGATCGAATGTATGGTTCATAATCCCGTAACCACGGGTCATGGATAAGAACTCTGTCGTAAAACCAATCAAGCCACGTGCTGGAATTAGGAAAATCAAACGCGTCTGGCCATTTCCTGTGGATTGCATGTCCTGCATATCGCCCTTACGCTCAGAGAGCGCTTGAATGACAGAGCCTTGATACTCATCTGGTGTGTCAATCTGGACACGTTCAAATGGCTCGCAATCTTTGCCATCTATATTTTTCACGATAACTTCAGGGCGGGATACTTGGAGTTCAAAGCCTTCGCGGCGCATCGTTTCAATCAAAATCGACAAGTGCAACTCCCCGCGCCCAGAAACCGTCCAACGGTCAGGACCTAGCGCATCAACACGCAACGAAACATCGGTCTGAAGTTCTTGATTCAAGCGATCTTCAATCTGCCGTGCCGTGACAAACTTACCTTCACGCCCTGCAAAGGGGGAGTTATTGACGAGGAATGTCATCTGCAAGGTTGGCTCGTCAATATGGAGAATTGGCAATGGATCCACTTCATCGGCGGCAGTTACTGTCTCTCCGACAAAGATATCTTCCATTCCGGAAACGGCAATCAAATCCCCTGCAACAGCTTCCTGGATTTCTTGACGTTCGAGGCCAAAGAAACCAAAGATTTTGGTGACGCGGAAATTCTTTGTTGAGCCGTCAATCTTAGACAAGGTCACATTGTCGCCCACTTTGATCGTTCCACGGAAAACGCGGCCAATCCCAATACGGCCAACAAAGTCGTTGTAGTCAAGGAGTGACACTTGAAATTGCAGAGGCTCATCGCGGTTATCGACAGGGGCTGGGATGTGATTGATAATGGTGTCAAAGACATTTTTCATCGTGTGCTCTTGGTCTGCTGGATTATCAGACATCGAAGACGTTCCGTTAATCGCGGATGCATAGACGACTGGGAAATCGAGCTGATCACCATCGGCGCCAAGTTCAATGAAGAGTTCCAAGACTTCATCCACGACTTCTGCTGGACGGGCAGATGGTTTGTCGATTTTATTGACCACGACAACGGGCGTCAAATTTTGCTCAAGGGCTTTTTTCAAGACAAAGCGAGTCTGTGGCATGGTACCTTCATAGGCATCCACGACGAGGACCACGCCATCGACCATCTTCATGATACGTTCCACTTCACCACCGAAATCCGCGTGCCCTGGAGTATCCAAAATGTTGATACGGGTGCCGTTGTAATCAACGGCCGTATTTTTTGCTAAAATCGTGATGCCGCGTTCTTTTTCGAGGTCATTGGAGTCCATGGCACGCTCAGAAAGCTCTTTGCGGGCGTCCAAAGTCTGTGATTGCTTCAAAAGTTCATCAACCAGGGTGGTTTTCCCGTGGTCAACGTGGGCAATGATTGCGATATTACGAATGTCTTCTCTAAATTTGGTCACTTAAAAATCTCCATAATTGTAGTTCAGGTTACCTCTATCTCCGCGCTTTGTGCTGCGCTGTCCATGCTCGCTAAGCCAGCAAAGCTGGCAAGTCGCATGGCAACTCCCTGCTTTTTCGCCCAACCACGCGACAGCGCTTGCTTGACGCAACGCGTCAAGGTAGCAAATCAAGAA
>JAIRWF010000021.1 GCA_031253335.1 Streptococcaceae bacterium | reverse complement strand
GTGTCGGGCTGTCCGCTCTGATAACCCTACTAGCATCGCTGTAAGGTGCAGACCGCACCAACAGACGTCCTTCGCTACGGCGCAGACCGCGCCAAGTCGAGCTGCAAAAACCGTTTTGCTTTTGCTCGCTTGGACGAATCGTCCAAGGTGGTAGATAGAGACTTGTGAAACAAGTCCCAGCCTGCGTCAAGGTTGCGGATGAAACAAGCGAAGCTTGTGTCTTCTAATGTCGTAGCCAGGCATTTATTCACTTGGTGTCTTGCGCCAAGTGCCTCTCTAAATTAGGCGAAAAAGCAGGGAGTTGCCATGCGGCTTGCCAGCTTTGCAGGCTTAGCGAGCATGGACGGCGCAGCGTAAAGCGCGGAGATAGAGGTAACTATGAGAGACAGCCAACCTGGCTGTTTTTTGATAAAATAGAGCTATCAAAAAAAGAGGTGAAAAGATGTCAGATTGGATTTTAGAGTATGAGGGCGTAGAAACAGGCAAACGCAGCTACGGACAAGAGTCGCTCATGACGCTTGGAAATGGCTATTTGGGTTGGCGCGGAGCGCCCATTTGGTCACAATTTAATGACGACCACTATCCAGGTCTTTATGTGGCGGGCGTTTTCAACCAGACAACGACAGAAGTCGCTGGTAAAGATGTCAAAAATGAAGACATGGTCAATCTTCCAAACCCGCAGCTCATGAGGTTCTATATTGACGGCGAGATCGTGTCCTTTGAGGATAAATCTGTTTTCAAGCGGACGTCGAATGTTGATTTTGAGCACGGCACGCAGTCTGACAGCTATACCGTGCGTGTGGCAAAAGGTCTTGTCAAATTTGACAGCGTGAAATATGTGGATCCGATTGATTTTCATCAGATTGGTTTTGAAGTAACGGTAAAAGCAGGATTTGACGGGCGTCTGAAAGTGGAATCACTGATTGATGGAAGCGTCTTAAATCAAAATGTGGAGCGCTACCGTGCTTTTGATAGCAAGGAATTTGACGTGTTGAAGGCCGCGGATCACTTGCTTACTGCAAAGACACGCACCACAGATATTGAAATTGCTGTTGCTGCAAAGACTTTTGTCAATGGGCAACTTTTTAAAGAAGGTGAAAGTAGCACAGAAGAAATTTTAACTGACGTGGCAGAGCTAGATTTCAAAGCCAACGACGTCGTGAATCTGGACAAAGTCATTGTGGTTGCGACAAGCTACGAGACTGAAAATCCATCCGACTTTGCGCGCCGCACGGTGGATAGCCTGCCTCTTTCGGCGATAAAAGAACATGCTACAAGCTATTGGCAAAGGGTCTGGGAGGCGGCGGACATCGTCGTCGAGTCAGATGAGAAAGACCTGCAACGGATGGTGCGCATGAATGTGTTTCATATCCGCCAGGCCGCGCAGCACGGTGCTAATCATGCATTGGATGCTTCAGTGGGCTCACGTGGACTCACAGGCGAAGGCTATCGTGGTCATATTTTCTGGGATGAGATTTTTGTGGTCCCTTATTACGCAGCGAATGACCCAGAAACGGCCCGGGATATTTTACGCTATCGGATAAAGCGTGTCGCTCCTGCACAGGAAAATGCAAAAGTCGATGGCGAAAAGGGGGCTATGTTCCCTTGGCAGTCTGGCCTCACGGGTGATGAACAATCGCAATTTATTCACCTCAACCCTGTCAACAACGAATGGGAACCCGATAATTCCCGCCGCCAGCGTCATGTTAGCCTTGCCATTGTCTATAACTTGTGGATTTACGTGCAACTCACGGGGGATATTAGCATTTTGAACGAGGGGGGCTTGGAGCTGATTCTCGAGACCTCGAAATTCTGGCTCAATAAGGCACATCTCGGAGAAGATGGGCGCTATCATATTGATGGCGTCATGGGGCCTGACGAATATCATGAAGCCTATCCTGAGGGACAAGCGCCTGCTGGATTTAAAGAGCAAGGTGGATTGCGGGATAACGCTTATACGAACCTCATGGTGGCTTGGAGCTTAAATTGGCTCTTAAGCCTGCCGCAAATCCAAGGGGTCAACCTCATGGAAGCCGCACAAAAGGTGGGCTTCGATGATGGTTTGGCTCAAAAAGCGCAAGATGTCCGCACGAAACTCGCTCTCGAAGT
This sequence comes from Streptococcaceae bacterium, assembly GCA_031253335.1. Taxonomy (GTDB): domain Bacteria; phylum Bacillota; class Bacilli; order Lactobacillales; family Streptococcaceae; genus Lactovum. Next base: position 16,151 of record JAIRWF010000021.1, on the reverse strand, counting down.
TGGTAACGACGGTATTATCGCGCAATACGCGAACTATTTTGCTCTCAAGGAAGTGGATTTCAAGGCTTATAGTGAAAAATATGGCGATATTCATCGTATTGACCGCTTGCTGAAAGCCGAAGGGCTCTCGCCTGACGACTACAAGGTGGCTAAGCAAGCTGACACCCTCATGACGATCTATAATCTGGGGGCACAACACATGCAAGCGCTTGTGGAACAGCTGGGCTACAACTTGCCAGAGGATTGGCTCCGCAAGAATCGTGATTATTACTTGTCTCGCACGGTGCACGGCTCAACCACTTCCCGTCCCGTCTTTGCGGGCATTGGCATCCAGTTGGGCGATATTGAGCCTGCCTTGCCGGACCTTATCACTGCCATCGGCTCAGATTACTATGATATCCAAGGGGGTACCACCGCAGAAGGTGTCCATATCGGTGTCATGGGGGAAACGCTCGAACTCATCCAAAATGAATTCGCCGGCGTGACTTTGCGTGACGGTCAATTTGCCATTGCACCTCATTTACCAAAGCGCTTCAGCCGTCTGAAATTCACACAAAAATTCCGCGGGGTGAGCGTGAAGGTGGACATGAGTCAGCAGTTGTTGAGCCTAGTCGCCAATCAAGATCTTGAGGTTACTGTGTACGGGAAAGCTGCCAGCCTTAAGGCTTCTGATCTTCAGACATTTGCATTACAATCATGAAAGTAGTTATTTTTGGAGATAGTATCACAAACGGCTTTGGGACAGACTTTAAGACCCAGTCGGACATTCTAAAACGCACGGTTGAAGCAAAAGCACCCGGCGTAGAAGTGATTTTGCGCGGCATCAATGGAGAAGACAGCTACGATGGCCTGACGCGGCTTGAGGTCGTGGCGCAAGATGAAGCGGATGTCTATGTGATTTTCTTTGGCGCAAATGATGCCTCAACGGCGCACGCGGTCAATACAGCTGAGTTCCTGGTGAATCTCACGAAGATGACAGAGCGTTTTGGGGCGCCTAAAACGATTCTTCTCACCCCTCCCCTTCACAATGATGCGACGCCTGATCCGACGCGCAGCAATAAGCTCGTAGAGCGGTTTAGGGAGTCAACGCTTGAAGTCGCTAAAACGACTGGGGCTGAGGTCATTGACCTCTATCAAGCGATGCGTGAAAGTCCTGAACCATTGCTACTATTGAAGGACGATGGGTTGCATTTTTCAAAGGCTGGCTATGAGCTCTTGAGCAGCTTGATAGCAGAAAGATTAAAGGCACGTGTATGCTGATTTTTCCACTTCATGTGGATAACTCTCGAAAAATCATCCATATTGACATGGATGCTTTTTTCGCGTCGATTGAGCAGCGGGATAATCCTGAGTTACGGGGAAAGCCTGTGATTATTGCGCAAGACCCTAGGCTTTCCGGTGGACGTGGGGTTGTTTCTACCTGCAGCTACGAGGCGCGGGTATTTGGGGTGCATTCGGCGATGTCGGCGATTGAGGCATTGGAGCTTTGTCCACAGGGAATTTTTGTGTCGGGACACTATGATAAGTATGTCGCGGTGTCTCAGCAGGTGCGCGAGATTTTTGGACGTTACTCGGAGCTTGTGCAGGCGGCGTCGATTGATGAGGCCTATCTGGATGTGACAGAAAATAAAATCGGGGCAAAGTCCGCGATGCGTGTCGCAAAGCTCATTCAGCATGATATTTGGACAGAATTGCATTTGACATGCTCAGCCGGCGTGTCTTACAATAAATTTTTGGCTAAGATTGCCTCTGACTGGGAGAAACCGCATGGATTGACCTTGATTGCGCCGGATGCGGCGAAGGATTTTTTGGCGAAATTGCCTGTGGAAAAGTTTCATGGGGTGGGGAAAGCCACGGTACCAAAGCTCCATGAGTTGGGGATTTTTACAGGGGGAGATTTGCAAGAGGCGAATCCGCTTGATTTGGCGGAGCGCTTTGGGGTGTATGGTTGGGAGCTGTATTTGAAGGCCAATGGAATCCATGAGTCTCGGGTGATTTCAAGCAGGGAGCGAAAATCTGTGGGAAAAGAGCGGACTTATTCACAGTTTTTGCACGGGGAGGCAGCAGCAAAGCGTGAGCTTGAACGGTTGTCGGAGCGTGTGGCAAAATCCTTGCAGAGCCATAGGCTAAAAGGCAATATTGTCGTGGTTAAGCTGCGTTATGAGGATTTTACAACCTTAACAAAGCGCAAAAGCCTCTCTGTCAAATTTGACGACGCCAAAGCCTTGACAGAAGCTGCTTCGGAGATTTTTGACAGCATTGAACCAAGCGAGAAGGGTATCCGCCTTCTTGGGGTCACGGTGTCAGGATTTGAGCCCACACAGGCCTCGTTAGAAGAAGCAAGCCAAGAGCCCCTGTCAAATGTGGAATAAAGGCAATTTCGCCTTTTTCTTTTTGCAAAAGATAATGGATGATTCCGCCAATGGCTGCAAATTGGAGAATGAGGACGATTTCAAGCTGAGTGACAACGAGCGAGGCGCTATAGAGCCAAAGGATATCTCCAGCCCCGATTCTTAGGTTCTTGAGACTTGCGAGAAGTGCGAAAGCGAGAATTGTCAAATCTGACAGGCTAAATGGGACAATGCAAAAAAGAATGAGCGTGAAAATTGCCCACACTGAGAAAGGAAAGGCATGCTCTCGCTGATCAAAGATAGAAAGTGTCAGGCTCATGGCAAGAAGTATCCCTTCTGTCAAATTTGACAGCGTCCATAGGGCGCAAACGCCGATAGCCGCTTCAAAAAACGCATACCAAATGGGAATTTGTACGCCGCAACGTTTACATTTGCTGCCTAAGGCAATCTGTGAAAGGATGGGCACCATTTCCCAACAGCGCAAAAGTTTTCCACAGCCTGTGCAATGTGAACGCCCCACTACAATTGACTCTCCGATAGGCAGGCGCTCGATGACGAGTGCAAGAAAAGAACCCATAGCTGCACCAAAGAAAAAAACTAAAAAGGCTTCCATACCCTATTATTCGCAAAAAGATGGGAAATGTTACTGGGAAATCAAAATTTAACATAAATTCGCACTCAAAAACTTCCAATAAAAGCTGCGAAAGCCCGTGAAATATGCTATAATAGGATTATGTTTTATCTTCTGCTCTTGATACCAGCGGGTCTCGCCTACTTTTTCCTCGTTTCGGATGAGTCCAAAAAGACGCTGAATATCTTTGTGGTGCTAGGTGCTGTGACCATGGTCATTACGGGAATCATCGGTTTCATTTTTAACTACCATTACAATATTGCAGAGATTTTATTTTATTTAGTTGCAGTCCTGCTCGTGATTGAGGGCCTTCGTGAAATGGAGAAGATGTGAAAACAGAGCCTTTAGCTGAAAATGAATTGCTACAATTTGCCGAGAAGCTAGGTCGGAAGCTCACCTCTGGAGATGTGCTTTTGTTGACCGGGGATTTAGGTGCTGGGAAAACGACCTTTGCAAAGGGCATTGGACGTGCACTTGGCGTGACGCAGCTCATCAAATCACCGACCTTTACCATTGTGCGAGAGTATCAAGGTACAACGCTCAAACTTTTCCACATGGACGTTTACCGCATTGGCGATGACCCAGATAGTTTTGGTATGGAAGACTACCTTGAAGCAGACGGCGTCACGCTGATTGAGTGGGGCGAGCTTTTAGATGCAGACAAGCCGGCCGATTACCTCTCTGTCAAATTTGACAAAGTCTCTGATAACAGACGCCAGTTGACACTCGAGGCTCATGGTCATCGCTATGAGGAGTTACTAACAGAATAATGAAAGAAGCCATTGAAATTACCATCCGAGAAGCTGTCAAATCTGACGCCGCCGCCCTCATCGACTTTCTGAGCCTTGTTGGAGGCGAATCGCATTATCTGACCATGGATGACGCAGGTCCCCTCATTTCTGAAGCCGACATGGCGGACTATCTCACACAAATCGCCGAAAAGGACAACAACGCCTATTTTTTAGCCCTTGCAAATGGCGAAATCATGGGCGTCCTGAGCGTCACAGCGGATTTTCATTACCGGGTGCGCCATATTGGTGACATTTTCATTGCTGTCAAATCTGACAGCAAGGGGCTAGGCATTGGTACCCTCCTTTTTGAAGACATGCTCGATTGGGTCAAGGAGCTAGGCGTCATCAAGCGACTCGAGCTCACCTGTCAAAAGCGCAATGCAGCAGCTGTCCACCTTTATGAAAAGATGGGCTTTGCGCTGGAAGCCGAAAAAAAATACGGTGCACGCGACGAAAATGGCAACCTCATTACAACCCTTCAAATGGTAAGATTCTTTTAAGAGAAATATGAGATAATTATCTCAGCCCAAAGTCGCAGAAATGGGCGTTAAAATGTGCTATAATAGTCCCAAACGGAGGTATCTTATGGATAATAACAACGTCATTTACGACGAACGCCAGGTTGGCTTAAATGCTTTCTTTAACAAAATCTACGCACTCGTCGGCATGGGCATCCTGCTCTCAGCCGCGGTTGCTTGGATTACGATTACATTCTTTCTAAACAACCTCATCGCCCTCTTTTCAAACAGCATGACCATCTGGATTCTCATGATTGGCATGCTCGTATTGATGATTCCGATGAACTCAGCAGCTCGCAGGAACTCACCCGCTGCGCTACCACTTTATCTGCTATTTGCCGCTGTGTGGGGATTTGTTTTGTCAATTACCCTCTTGGCCTTTACTCAAACAGCAGTGACAGCAGCTTTCATCTCGTCAGCAGCTGTCTTCTTCGGAATGTCCGCCGTCGGTCGTATCACAAAGCGTGATCTCTCCGGTATGAGAAAAGCGCTCACGGGCGCCCTCATTGGCCTGATTGTTGCCATGCTCTTAAATGTATTTATCTTTCATGGCGGCTTCATGCAGCTTGTCATCAGTGTTATCGGTGTCCTGATTTTCGCAGCCTTTACTGCTTATGATAACAACCGCATCAAACAAGTCTATAACCAGTTAAACGGACAAGTCGGCGAAGGTTGGGCCGTTGCGATGGCCTTTAGCCTCTATCTCGATTTCATTAACCTCTTCATGTTCCTCCTTCAAATCTTCGGAGGCGGCGGGGCTTCCCGCAGATAAGAGCACTTTTTCTTGGGGCTTTAGTCCCTTAGAAAAATGCTTCTCTTGTGAACAAAAAGAAATGCCTAGGCATTTCAATCTTTAGCGCGTGAGCGAGAGCCCTTTTTCTTGGGACTTTAGCCCCTTAGAAAATACAATAAAAAAGCCTTAGGGCTTTTTTTGATGGCTGAGATTCAGCCCCATTGGCACGAGACTTTCTTCGTGACGTCGAATTCGCCCAATATTGCTACGATGTTTATAGAGGACGATGAGCCCAACGATGAGTAAAACAGCATTTGTCCAGATATTCCCCAAATGAGTAAACACTCCCACGATAGTCCATAGAATAACCATCACAGCAACCGTTACACTCGAAAAACTAATCATTGAAAAAAGGAGGGTTGCACCCACAAAGACGATTGCAAGAATCAGAAGCAATAATGGGTTAAGCACCAAAATCACGCCGGCACTTGTGGCGACAGCCTTTCCCCCGTGAAAATGATCAAAGAGGGAGGCAATATGCCCCAAAACAGCCAGTAGCGCATAAATGGCTGCAGGAATCACGCTCACATGAAAGATAAAGGGGAGACTTGCAGCAAGGACACCTTTGGCGAAATCGAGAATAAAGACAAGAACCCCAATACGCAAGCCTAAGATCCGTGCAGAGTTTGTCGCGCCGACATTTCCGGAGCCTTCCGCGTGGAGATTGTGCTTGCGCAGGCGCCCAAACCAAAGCCCAAAAGCACACGAGCCTAAAAGGTAGGCGACAATCAAGAGAAGAATTGCAGTAATCATACCGTCATTATAGCATAGAATGAGAATTTAAGGGACGCTATATCTAGTGATTTTTAGTGATTTTTCCTTGACAATCCACTAGATGTAGGGTAGAATAGCTCTTATGGCAAATAATGTAAACACTTACGACGACAGTTCTATCCAAGTCCTTGAAGGACTCGATGCGGTCAGGAAGCGCCCTGGGATGTATATTGGCTCGACCGACGGGACGGGGCTGCATCATTTGGTCTGGGAAATTGTCGATAACGCAGTTGATGAAGCGCTATCTGGCTTTGGGACGCAGATTGACGTCACGATTAACGCCGATGGTTCTTTGACGGTAGTCGATCATGGACGCGGGATGCCGACTGGGATGCACGCGACCGGTAAACCCACGATCGAGGTTATTTTTACGGTCCTTCACGCGGGCGGCAAGTTCGGTCAAGGCGGCTACAAGACCTCAGGAGGTCTTCACGGGGTTGGATCGTCCGTTGTGAACGCCTTATCGAGCTGGCTAGAGGTTGAAGTCACGCGCGAGGGTGTGATTTATAAGCAGCGTTTTGAAAATGGTGGCCACCCTGTGACAGGCCTTGAAAAGATTGGCAAAGTCGCTGACAAAAAGGAGTCAGGAACGAAAGTCACTTTTATGCCTGATGCTACGATTTTCTCGACCACTGAATTTAAAACGGCGATTATCTCAGAACGTTTGAATGAATCGGCCTTTCTTTTGAAAGATGTCACGATTTCCTTGACGGATGCGCGCGAAGAGACGCCAGAGACGCAGGTTTTCCATTATGAAAATGGCGTGCAGGACTTTGTCGCTTACCTGAACGAAGACAAGGAGACCTTATCGCCCGTCCTTTATTTTGAAGGCGAGGAGAATCGCATCGAGATTCAGGTCGCCATGCAGTACAACGACGGCTACAGCGAGAACGTTATTTCATTTGTCAATAATGTCAGAACAAAAGGCGGGGGCTCACATGAGTCGGGCTTGCGCTCAGCCTTGACAAAGGCGATGAACGACTATGCACGTAAAAGTGGCCTTTTAAAAGATAAAGATAAAAATCTGGAAGGTTCGGACTACCGCGAGGGCTTGACGGCCGTGGTGTCAGTCCTTGTGCCTGAGGATATTTTGGAGTTTGAAGGGCAGACGAAAGAAAAACTGGGGACGCCTGTTGCGCGTCCTGCGGTGGATTCGCTCATTTCTGAGAAATTGGGCTTTTTCCTCATGGAAAATGGCGATCTTGCACAAAGTTTGATTCGTAAAGCCATTAAAGCGCGTGAAGCCCGTGAAGCTGCTCGGAAAGCGCGGGATGAAAGTCGCTCGGGTAAAAAGAAAAAAGACAAAGCTTTACTTTCCGGTAAATTAACGCCGGCACAGACGAAAAATCCCCAGAAAAATGAACTCTATCTCGTCGAGGGAGATTCGGCCGGGGGCTCTGCGAAGCAGGGCCGTGACCGCAAGTTCCAGGCGATTTTGCCCTTGCGCGGTAAGGTCATCAACACCGAGCGTGCCTCGATGAGCGATATTTTGAAAAACGAAGAAATCAACACCATGATTTATACCATTGGTGCAGGGGTGGGTGTGGATTTTACGCTCGAAGACGCCAACTACGACAAGATTATTATCATGACCGATGCGGATGACGACGGGGCGCACATTCAAGTCTTGCTTTTGACCTTCTTTTACCGCTACATGCGGCCTTTGGTCGATGCGGGTCGGGTTTATATTGCCCTGCCGCCTCTCTATAAGCTCTCTGAAGGAAAAGGCAAAACAGAAAAAATTGAATACGCCTGGACAAATGGCGAACTCGATGAAATGCGTAAGCACTTTGGTAAGGGCATGATTTTGCAACGCTACAAAGGGCTTGGCGAGATGAACGCCGAGCAACTCTGGGAGACGACGATGGATCCAGAGACACGCACCCTCGTGCAAGTCCAGATTGATGATGCCGCGCAGGCAGAGCGCCGTGTGTCGGTCCTCATGGGCGACAAAGTTGAGCCGCGCCGCAAGTGGATTGAAAACAATGTGAAGTTTACGCTGGAAGAAGAGACGGTGTTTTAGAAAATTAAATAGAAAACAGCTCGTATCTGAGCTGTTTTTAGTTTTGGATGAGCCAGTCGGTGATATTTTGGTGCTGAATCCCATTTTCAGTAATGTCATTTTTGTCCAAGGAGAGAATCGTTTTTGGATAATTGTCTGGAATCGCCTCTAAAGGCTGCAACTCTCGTTTTTGAACAGCTTCGTCTTGCATGGAAGTGATGACTTGGAAGTATTCTATTGTTTTGTTTTTCAGGGCAACGAAGTCAACTTCTGTCTCTCCAACCTTTCCGACATAAACCTGATATCCTCGACGAATCAGCTCCAGAAACGACTGCTTAAGTCGCTTTTTTATCTTAAATTTTAGCTAATATGTTATAATAGAATTAACTAATTTGAAAGGGAAATATCGCTCATGATGAAAGCAACTGCGACTGAAGTCAAGAACAACTTCGGAAAATACCTTGAAATCGCCCAGACGCAAAGCGTACAGATTACAAAAAATGGGAAAACCATTGCTGTTTTAAAAAATGAAGCGGAAGAGCGCCAAAATAACCTTGAGTCGTTACGTGGCTGGCTTAAATTAGATGAAATGAAATCTTGGAAAGAGCAACGCACCGAGGAGACAGCAAAAAAATATGGCTTCTAAAATTATTTTGGACACGAATGTTGTTCTGGACTATTTTTTAGAACGTCCTGATTTTGCGGAAGATACCCATCGTCTTTTTCAAACGAGTCGGCAGACCTATGAACTTTGTATTACGAGTCATACAGTGAGTGATATTTATTATCTCTCGCGCAGTTCCTTTGAGACACACGCTCTCCTAAAAGAAAAATTAGATAATCTTTATTCTTTCGTGAAGATTTTAGACGTGAATGAAGCAGATTGTAAAAAGGCGCTGATGAGCAATGTTTCAGATTATGAGGATGCTATACTTGCTGAATGCGCCCTGCGACATAAAGCAGTCGCTATTATTACACGAGATAACAATGACTTTAAAAATGCGAAAGTTTCCAATTATTCGCCAAAGGAATTTTTAAAAAATGACAACTAACACACATATCCAACAAATCCCTGTGGCTCACAGCGTCCAGTGGGCGGTTGAGAGCTTCGTGAAGGGGGCTAAGTAATGGCAGAAGATAATTCAAGAATTCAAACAATCCCAATCGAAGACGTTTTTGGCGAGCGTTTTGGTCGTTACTCAAAATACATCATCCAAGAACGCGCTTTGCCTGATATTCGTGACGGTTTGAAGCCCGTACAACGCCGCATTCTCTATTCAATGGATCGCGACGGCAATACTTATGACAAGGCTTACAGGAAGTCTGCGAAATCGGTCGGGAACGTCATGGGGAATTTCCACCCGCACGGCGACAGCTCGATTTATGATGCCATGATTCGCATGTCGCAAGACTGGAAGATGGGCGAGACGCTGATTGAGATGCACGGCAACAACGGCTCCATGGACGGCGATAGCCCAGCCGCTATGCGTTATACCGAGGCACGTCTCTCAAAAATTTCCGAATATCTCTTAAAAGACATCGAAAAAGAGACAGTGGCAACCGCTTGGAACTTTGACGATACCGAAAAAGAACCCACAGTCTTACCTGCAAGTTTCCCGAATCTTTTGGTTAACGGCTCGACGGGGATTTCGGCGGGTTACGCGACGGATATTCCACCGCATAATCTGGGCGAAGTCATCGACGCGACAATTTACATGATTGACCACCCAGGGGCAACTGTCGAGCAGCTCATGAGCCTTTTGCCGGGGCCTGATTTTCCGACAGGGGGCATTATTCAGGGACGCGAAGGTATTGTCCAAGCGTATGAGACGGGAAAAGGCAAGATTGTCCTGCGCGCGAAGTCCCACATGGAAACGCTCAAGGGCGGGCGCGAGCAAATTGTCTTTACGGAGATTCCTTATGAGCTCAATAAGGCTAACCTTGTCAAGAAAATGGCGGAGATTGGCGATGCGAATAAAGTCCCTGGAATTGATGAAGTGCGTGACGAGTCAGACCGTGAGGGCTTGCGGATTGCTGTCGATCTCAAAAAGGATGCCGACTCCACGCTAGTTTTGAATTATCTCCTCAAAAACACCGATTTGCAGGTCAATTACAACTTCAATATGGTCGCGATTGACCACATGACGCCGCAGCAGGTGGGGATTGTCAAGGTTTTATCAAGCTATATCGAATTCCGCCGGGATGTCATTATTGCCCGCTCGCAATTTGACTTGGACAAGGCGAAAAAGCGCCTCCACATTGTCGAAGGCCTTATTCGTATGGTGTCGATACTCGATGAAGTGGTCGCAACCATCCGGGCAAGCGAAAACAAGGCGGATGCGAAGGAGAACCTCAAAGTCAGCTTTGATTTTAGTGAGGAGCAGGCCGAAGCTATCGTGACCTTGCAGCTCTACCGCCTGACAAACACAGATATTGTCGTCTTGCAAAACGAAAAAACCGAGCTCGATGAAAAGATTCTTGAATTGCAAGCCGTGATCAATGACGATAAAACCCTGTACAACCTCATGAAACGTGAGCTACGTGAAGTTAAGAAGGATTTTGCGACACCACGCAAGTCTGAATTGCAGGATACGGTTGAGACCATTGAGATTGAAGTGGCGGATCTCGTCGTTGAAGAAGAGACAATTGTCTCTGTCACGCGGGCGGGCTACATCAAACGCACAAGTCTCAGAAGTTACGGCGCATCTGAGCATGATGAAGTTGGCAAACGCGAGGATGATGTGCTCGTTTTCTTTGGACAAGGCAAGACCACACAGCACTTGCTGATGTTCACGAATCTTGGCAATGTCATCTATCGGCCGGTGCATGAGTTGCCAGAGATTCGCTGGAAGGATGTCGGTGAGCACATTTCGCAGTCTTTGACGAATTTTGCGGGCGATGAGGAAGTCATTTCAGCCTTGCTTTTGGATGCTATTGAGACAGATTCCCGCAAGTTGCTTGTCACGACGAAGCTTGGACAGATTAAGCAAGTTGAGGTCAATCAATTCGCACCTTGGCGGACTTACAAGTCAAAAAGCACAGCTTATGGGAAGCTCAAGGGCGATGACCACGTCCTGCAAGCGCTTGTGGTGACAGATGCGGCAGAAATCATGTTGATTTCAAAGGTGGGCTATGCGCTGCGCTTTAAGCTCGAAGAAGTGCCTGTTTTGGGACGGACGGCAGCGGGTGTCAAAGCGATGAATTTGAAGTCGGATGAAATCGCAAGTGTCGTGCAGCTTTCGAGCGATAGCTTATATCTCCTCACGCAAAAGGGCAATATTAAGCGCTTCAAGACGGATGACATTCCTGTGACGTCGCGTGCTGGTCGTGGGATTCAAGTGCTGAAGACGCAAAAGTCGGATATCCATACTGTCTTTGCGGCTGGTAATGTCCTTGCGGAGCTCTCAGAGAATGTTGAGCCTGTTAAAGACTATGATGAGACGGATTTGTTTAGTACGGAACCTGTCGCGACACCTGTCAGCGCTGATGAAAGCACAACTGGCTTGCCGCAAGCTGATCAGCCAAAATTGCAGATGCTGCAAGTTATCACCGCTGATGGCAAATCCTATGAGACCATTCTCTCAGATTTAACGCTCTTTGACCGCACGAGCTTGGGCGAAGGCCTCGGTGTCAAAGCGGCTGTTGTCTGGGCGGAAGAGATTGAAAAATAATTGAAAAAACCTGCAAGAGCAGGTTTTTATAGTTAGGCATTTAAAACTTTACTTAAGAAGTCTTGCAGGCGTGGGTCTTTCGGATGGTCAAAGACATCATCAGGTTTGCCATCTTCGAGGATTACCCCTCCATCGGTAAAGAGAACGCGATTTGCAACTTTTCTTGCAAAGCCCATCTCGTGTGTCACAATGAGCATGGTCATGCCTTCTTCAGCGAGTTGTTTCATGACGTCAAGCACATCCCCCACCATCTCAGGGTCAAGAGCTGAGGTTGGCTCATCGAAAAGCATGACATCAGGATTCATGGCGAGAGCGCGAGCAATCGCGACACGTTGTTTTTGTCCCCCTGAGAGCGTTTCTGGCATCGCTTCTTTAAAGTCAAGAAGGCCAATCTGCCCAAGCAAGTCAAGCGCACGTGCTTCAGCATCAGCTTTATTCATCTTTTTCAACTCAACGGGTGCATACATGATGTTTTCAAGAACATTCATATTGGGGAAAAGGTTAAATTGTTGGAAAACCATTCCGATGTTTTGACGAACTGTATTGATATTTGTATTTTTATCGGTCAGGTTGAAGCCATCAATGATAATGTCCCCTGTTGTTGCTTCCTCAAGACCATTGAGCGTGCGTAAGAAAGTGGATTTCCCTGATCCTGAGGGACCAATGATACAGACGACATCTCCTTTTTCAAACTTTACAGAGATCCCTTTTAGGACTTCATTTTTACCATAATATTTGTGCAAATTTTGCACGTCAATTTGTGTAGCCATACTCTCTCCTTATTTATTCATTCTACGCTCGATACGGCGGCCTAACCACATGAGTATGAGGTTTACGATAACAAAGATAACCCCAATCAAACCATAGACCATGAAGCCTTGCAAGTTGCGTGCAACGATGATTTGCCCTGTCTGGAGTAACTCGACAAGCCCGATGGTAGAAACCAAAGTTGTATCTTTCAACGTGATGACGAATTGATTGACAAGGCTCGGTGTCACGATCTTCACGGCTTGAGGCAAGATGATTTTCCGCAAAGTCTTGACATAAGGGACACCCAAAGAACGTGAGGCTTCCATCTGCCCAATCGGCACCGCTTGGACCCCACCACGTACGGTTTCTGAGATGTAAGACGACTCATTCAAGGTCAACGCAAGGACGCCCGCAACAAACTCGTTAATCGGAGACTGATGACCTGTAATCATCTGCAAAAGGTTTGGAATCCCATAAAAGAGGAAGAAGATGAGAACAAGAAGTGGCAATGCACGGTTTAAATCCACATACACACGAGAAATACCACGCAAGACTTTATTTGGAGAAGAGGCCAGTAAGCCAAAGATGATGCCGACAATCAGCGCTAAGATAAAGGAAATGATGGCAAGTTCCAGCGTCACAAGAAGTCCTTGGAGGATTTGCTGCCAGTTGTTTTGAATGATGCCCCAGAGAGTATTTTCCTGGACACTATTTTTTGTGGTTGATGAAGATCCGCCAAGATAGTTTGCGACAATCTTATTATACTCACCATTTGCCTTAAGATTTGCAAGTCCTTGATTGAACATGGCAATTAACTCGGGATTTGTTCCTTTTTTGACGGCAAAGCCGTAGGAACCCGCAGGAACAGGAGAGAGCGGTGTGGCATAGTCCTTGCCTTGTTTAATAGCATACTTGATGACTGGCTCATCGTCCATGATGGCATCAATCGAGCCTGTGTCGAGTGCTTGATACATGTGCGCAGCATCTGAGAAGGTCTTGACGGTATAACCGTACTGCTTTGCATGACTTGCAAGATAGTCATAGCTGACCGTTCCATTTTTTGCACCGACAGTCTTGTTTTTGAGGTCCGACCATTTGTTGATGTCTGTCACACTCTTTGGAACAGCAAGCGTCACATTTGCTTGGTAGTATGAGTTTGAGAAGCTAAAGGTTTGCTCACGCTCAGCTGTTATTGACATGCCAGACATGACACCATCAGCCTGTCCCGCTGAAAGGGCAGAGACTGCAGGCTGAAAGCCAACAAAGTTCCAATGAATTTTGAAGCCCTGGTTTTTGGCGATGGCGTTTAAAAGATCCACATCAATCCCGGTGTAGGCCTTGTTTGAGCCCTGAAATTCAAAGGGGGCAAAGCTGTTATCTGAGTAGATCTGATAAACTGCCTTTTTAGGCTCGATTTTTTTCTGAGAGGTGCTTGCACTTGTTGTAGCAGCCCCTGTGCCTGTTGTGTATTTGTCAACAATTTTTTGGTAGTCGCCATTGGCTTTCATTTTCGCAAGTGTGGCATTGAATTCTTTGATAAGAGTGCTGTTTTGCCCTTTCATCACAGCAAAGCCATACCCACCAGGAAGCGAGATTTTAGGAAGATTCATGACCATGTCTTGTCCTTCCGAGATGGCGTAGCTGATGACGGGAACCTCATCCATGGCTCCTGCAATGTCGCCAGCTTGAAGAGCGGCATACATGTGTGTCCCATCGGTGTAAGTCTTGATGGTGTAGCCATATTTTGAGGCATTGGCTTGTAGCCAAGATTGAGCGGCTGTTCCATTCTTGGCACCGATTGCTTTGCCTTTTAGCTCACTGTAGCTTTTAAGCGGATGTTCTTTGGTAGTTGCAATCGTGAGAGCAGATTGGTAGTATGGCTTTGAGAAATCAAAAGTTTTCTGACGCTCAGCGGTAATGGACATTCCTGCAATCACACCATCTACTTGGCCAGCTTTTAAATCATTGACCGCTGTATTAAAACCAGGATAGCTCATTTCAAGCTTCCAGTTGTTCTCTTTGGCGACCTCTTTGATTAAATCAACGTCAATACCGACCCACTCTTTATTGGTGTTTTGAAATTCAAAGGGGGCGTAGGCATTGTCAGAGGCAATCTTAACAACCGTCTCAGCCTTTACGTTTTGCGAAATAAAGCTGATTGAAACAAGTGAGATGAGGATAGCAAGAAAACTTGCGATTTTTTTCATAACTGATGACATGGGAACTCCTTCATTTTCAATAGATATTTTCATTTTATCACGAAACTTAAAAAAAACAATGTAAAATGTCTGATGTTCTTACATTGCTTTTTTATACTAATGGGCGTGTCTATCTCCGCCACTTCGTGTCGGGCTGTCCGCTCTGACAACCCTACTAGCATCGCTGTAAGGTGCAGACCGCACCAACAGACGTCCTTCGCTACGGCACTTTAGTCGCTTAGAGCGAATGGACATGCTTTAGTTAGGCGAGAAAGCAGGGAGTTGCCATGCGACTTGCCAGCTTTGCTGGCTTAGCGAGCATGGACAGCGCAGTGCAAAGCGCGGAGATAGGGGTAACCTAATTAAAAAGTTTGCAACTCTTTGGGCGTATGGGTGAGGACATCACAGCCTGTTTTGGTGACGACGACGCAGTCCTCAATGCGGACGCCTACTTTTCCAGGGATATAGATGCCTGGCTCGTCAGAAAAGCACATGCCTTCTTCAATCGTGATGTCTTCTGTCCCGCCAATTGACGGAAACTCATGGCATTCCATCCCAATCCCGTGACCTAGACGGTGGTTGAAGTATTCGCCGTAGCCGGCTTTTGTGATGACATCTCGCGCGACTTTATCGACCTCCAAAGCAGAGACGCCTGGCTTGATAAAGTCAAGCGCAGCGAGTTGCGCTTCAAGGACAATTTTGTGAATCTCCTTGTCGAAATCCGCAACTTCACCAATCGCAATCGTGCGGGTCGCATCCGACGCATAGCCTTCATACATCGTCCCCAAGTCAAAAAGGAGAAGTTTGTTTTCTTCAATAGCGATATTTTCGGGATAACCATGAGGATTCGCTGCACGGGCGCCTGAGAGGACAATCGTCTCAAAACTCATGGCAGGAACGCCTAAACGTTTCATTTCAAATTCGATTTTTGCGACAATATCAGTTTCAGTGATACCTCCGCGACTTGCAGCTGCTGCAAAACCGATTTCAAAACACTTGTCTGCAAATTCGCCCGTTTTTTTCATCTTGAGGATTTCATCGGGTGATTTGATGAGGCGCATGTGCTGTATAAGTGAGGAGATGTCGATGAAGGAAACGCCTGAGAAGACGGATTTGAGACCTTCGATTTTAGCTAAGGTAATGTCGGGGTAACCTACGGCAATGCGTGTGATGGGACGATCGCCCAGATAGGCTTTGATGACTTGCCAAGGATTCTCAGCGTCTTCGTAGCCAAAAACGTCAAAGCCAGTCGTCTTATCTTTCGCTTTTGCGACCTCAAGAGCTGGGGTAAAAATAGCAGGCTCTCGGTCTTTGAAAATCATGAGGCCAGCAATCCGCTCGTGGGGGTCAATGTCAAGACCTGTCAAGTAATGTAAGGTAGTGGGGTTCGTGATAAAGGTCATGTCAGCCTGATTGGCTTCTAAAAATTGAGTGATTTGTATGATTTTTTCCATGATTTTATTTTAGCCGATTTACGTGAAAATTGCAACACGCTGAGACTTGCAAACGCTTTCAGAATTTGCTAGAATGTATGAAAACAAGATTTTCATAATGTTACCTCTAAAAACCTGCTTTTTCGTCTAACTTCGAGAACCGCTTGGCGCAAGACGCCAAGTGTATAAACGGTTCTCGGCGTTAGCCTTCAAAAGCAAAACGGTTTTTAGACACGCCC
>JAIRWF010000005.1 GCA_031253335.1 Streptococcaceae bacterium | reverse complement strand
AGCCAGTTACCAACCGTTGAGTTCGCACTATTCACAGACACCGTATAAGTCATTGACAATGGCTGTGTCATATTGAGCGCATTGTTATAACTTGCCCATGAATTTCCGTTTTTTTGGTAGGTTGCAAGTTTTAAAGTGCCACTCGTCCAATTTACATACACAGGATTTGCCGTTGATGTAGTAATCGTCGTATTCCCTGCATTCGTGATGGACGAAGTCATGGAAATCACGCTAGTATTACCAGTATTGGCATTTGCCCCGGTATTAGTCTGACCTTGTGTGCTTGTTGTCGTATAACCTATGACCGTTGTTTGGCCAGGCACAAGTGTCCCAGAGCTCGAGGTGGCAGCACTCACTTGGAGTTCCTGGATGATTTTATTGCCTGTGAACTGCGTCACAGCGGGCATGGCGCCCAAAAGGAGGGCAAGTGAGGCTGAGCCATAGAGCCACTTCTTGCCGGCTTTCCACGTCCGAAAATGCGTCTGTTTCGTCTCAGGCGCAAGTGCATGGCGCAAAGCTGTATGCTGCGCAATATGCTTTTTCTTCGTGTGTTCTGCCATGAAATCCTTTCTAGTCGTCCATTTTGAGTAACTATTATAACATGAAAGTTCTAATTTTCAAAGTAAGATGAGGATAAAAGGTGTGTAACTTTTGTTTTCGTTCAGGTTTAACTTATTTTGCGATTAAAGCATCTGAAAAATCCTGAGTCAGATGAGTAAGCGAAGCGAGCTGCAACTCTCCTTGCTTGAGGCTGAAACTTGCCGCATGTGCTCCAAACTGGTGGTCGTCTGACAAAAAGTGCAAATGAAAACCATCCCCATAAAGACCAGAAAGTGCTTTGGGAGCCCAAATCCCGACCAAGGTTCCTGAGATAGTTTCTCGGACAAAATGAGGCTGTTCTGCTAAAATCTCTACATAAGGCCGTCCAGTTGGGTTGCCTGGCTTTTTACTCGTGATTTCGACGCGGTTAAATTGCCCCGAGATTTTAATAGCCTGGGCTAAATCTTGGGTGGAAAACTTTTCCACTATCTCTTGTGGAAAATCGCTTGAAACAGCCGACAGAGAATAGCTGTCGTCAAAAGTTCCAGACACAACGGCGGCATAGGGCATCTGCTCATCTGGTCTAACCTCGCGGACTTGCCCATCTGAGTTGCCATGATAGACGACACCGTCTAGGATAATAACCTCCCCATCTGCTCCTTCTAGCGTTCCAATACCATTTTTCCCATATTTGAGGACTTCTAAAGCAGTGATACTCCCTTCATAAAAACCGCCATAAAGCGTCGTATAGCTATTCATTTGATAAATATTCATGGATTTATTATACACCAATTTGTCATTCCTACTTGTGCTATAATTTACCTATGACCTTTCGTTCTACACTTGCCAAAGCCGCAGGACAATCCAGTGCTTTCGTCCTCCAGAGATTCTTCCACCGTGGTAGCACCCTACCAGGCCGCATTGCGCTCAAAATCGACCCCAAAATTCTCGGTGAACTCACAAAAAACACCGAAATCATTGTCGTCACAGGTACCAACGGCAAGACCTTGACCACCGCCCTCACCGTCGGCATTTTAGAGCACGCTTTTGGCAAGATTATCACAAACCCGACCGGCGCCAATATGATCACGGGCATCGTTTCCACCTTTTTAAAAGCGGGAAAATCTCGGAGTAAGCGCTATGCGGTCCTCGAAATCGACGAAGCCTCCCTCCCCAAAATTACACGCTTCATCACACCGAGCCTTTTTGTCTTCACCAACATCTTCCGCGACCAGATGGACCGCTATGGCGAGATTTACACGACTTACGATCTCATTTGCGAAGGGGCAGCTCATGCGCCTCAAGCCACTATTCTCGCCAACGGCGACTCTCCTATTTTCAACAGCAAAAAGCTTTTGAATCCTGTTAAATACTACGGATTCAATCACGAAACGCACGCCCCCAAGCGCGCCCACTACAACACCGAGGGCGTCCTTTGTCCAAATTGCCAGCACATCCTCGACTACAAGCTCAACACCTATGCCAATCTCGGAGACTACATTTGTGAAAACTGTGGTTTCACGCGCCCCGCGCTTGATACAGAGCTTACAAAACTCGACGAAATTACTGAGCATTCCAGCACCTTCACGATTGATGACAATACCTATAGCATCAACGTCGGCGGTCTCTACAATATCTACAATGCCTTAGCCGCCGTCGCAGTTGCTGAACACTTACAACTCCCCACAGAGACGATTAAAAAAGGCTTCGACGAATCAAAAGCCGTCTTCGGCCGCCAGGAAACTTTCCAGGTCGGCAAGAAAACAGCAACCATCGTCCTGATTAAAAACCCCGTTGGTGCTAATCAGGCGCTTGAGATGATGGCTTTAGCACCTTATGACTTCTCCCTCGTCGCTCTCCTCAATGCCAACTACGCCGACGGGATTGACACCAGCTGGATCTGGGATGCCAATTTTGAGCGCCTCAACGACTTGCAGATTTCCGACATCACCGCGAGCGGCGTCCGTGCCTCTGAAATGGCACGACGCCTCAAAGTTGCTACTTCCAGAGAAATCAACACACTACAAGCCCTTGTAGACCTCCCACAAGCCCTTTCAAGCGCCAAATCCAACCACATCTATATCTTAGCGACCTATACCGCTATGCTCGAAGCCCGAGAAATTCTCGCACAAGCAGGGCTTATCAAAAAGGAGATGAAAGCATGAATCCATCACAACTCAGCCAAACCCTGAACACAGACCTCAAACCCGTCATTACAAACTATGCGCCAGCTATTTTGGGTATTCTCATCATCATCTGGGTGATTTCGCGTCAGTTGCGACCGAGCATGGTCACAGCCAAGATGCGGATTTACTACATCCTCATGATTATCGGCGGCGTCGAAATCCTGCAATACGTGCAAAAGTCAGGCCTCAGGGTTAGTTTTGCCTTGCAGTTCCTCATTTATAGTCTGATTCTGCCGCCACTTTTTGGTTGGCTGCGGGTTTTGACTTACAACTATTGGGTGAGTGATAAACAACAAGTCATGCGTAAGGGCAATCTTTTAACCGCCCTCCTTTGGATTATTTATATGGGAGGACACATCGCGCTTGACCATTTCACGAAAGCGCCAGGAAATCTCTTTTTGCTCTTTGATATAGGTTTTTCACTCCTCGTCCAACGTTACCTCGCTTACCGCACAGCTTCTCGGAAATATCCTAATGAAATCCAAAATAATGTGGAGGCTGAAAAGAAAAAATGACCTATATTTCTTTGCAAACGGAACACGCTGAAAATTACAGCTATCACTTGCACATTGCCCATCTCTACGGCGACCTCATGAACACCTATGGCGACAATGGCAATATTCTACTTTTGAAATACATCGCTGAAAAGCTTGGTGCTGCGACAACTTTTGAAATTGTTTCTCTGAAAGACGCTTTCAAAGCAGAGGATTATGATCTTGCCTTTTGGGGCGGTGGACAGGACTATGAGCAGTCCGTCGTCTCTGAAGACAGCCAGCGCTTGCACGATGAGCTTTCCAAGTTCATCGAAACAGGAAAACCCATGCTTGCCATTTGCGGTGGTTTTCAGCTTTTAGGTGACTATTACGTCCAGGCGAATGGCAAGCGTTTGGAGGGCACCAAAGCCCTCCCGCACTATACCTTGAATCAAGACCACAACCGCTTCATTGGCGACATCGAAATTCACAATGATGAGTTTGATGAGACTTATTATGGCTTTGAAAATCACAACGGCCGAACGTTTTTACAGGGCGATGAAAAAGCCCTGGGCCACGTCGTCTATGGCCAGGGCAATAATGATGAGGATGGCACGGAAGGCCTTCACTACAAACATACTTTTGGGAGCTATTTTCACGGACCACTCCTTTCAAGGAATCCTCGCATTGCTTATCGGCTCGTCATGACAGCCTTACAGCAAAAATATCCAGACGCTGAATTTCCTCCGTTTGAAGATAAATTTGCAGATTTGGAAGATAAAGTTCAAGTCACAGATGTGAAAAGAAAAGCTGAAGCCTCGTGACTTCAGTTTTTTGTTTGCCAGGCAACATCACCCTCTGTCAAGGCAACGACTTTCTCCGGATCAATCTGTTGCCAGAGGACACATTGGTATTTTTCGCACCAAACAGCATCCGCATCTTTTTCTTTTGCCCCGTAGGTAAAGACGTCGTCAACAGTGCTTCCAAGAGCGTTGGCTAGCTTAAAGGCAAGCGAGAGTTCTGCATCATATTTATCATTTTCAACTGCATTGACTGTCTGGCGTGAGACGTGACAGATACGCGCTAAGTCTTCTTGGGAAAGCTTTTGCTGCTTTCTGATTTCACGAATTTTATTTTGCATGGCTATCTTTCCTTTGTCAAATACTTTTGACATTATTATAGCACAAAAGATGTCAAGATTTTTAGGTTACCTCTTAAAACTTGCTTTTTCGTCGAGCTACGCTCCCTCGCTCGTTGTAAACACCGAGTATATGAACGCTTGGCTGAGCTTTGGGGAGACACAAGCTTCGCTTGATTCATCCGCAACCTTGACGCAGGCTGGGACTTGTTTCACAAGTCTTTATCTACCACCTTGGACGAGTCGTCCAAACAAGCAAAAGCAACTCGGTTTTTCCGGCTCGACTTGGCGCGGTCTGCGCCGTAGCGATGGACGTCTGTTGGTGCATCAGCACCTTACAGCGATGCTCGTAGGGTTATCAGAGTGGACAGCCCGACACAAGTAGCGGAGATAGACACGCCCTATAAAATGAATATATCTGGCTAGGGGCTTAACGGACATCGCCCATGAGTTTATTCATTGGGTTCTTGATGAAAAGGAGAATAATTCCGACAATCACACCGACGAGACCCACGATTCCAAAGAAGGCGATTTCTGTATGTTTATTGAAAAATTGGACAATTTGGGCGTTGATAGCTTGCGACGTCGCATCCGACAAGAACCACATGGCGATGAGCTGCGATTGGAAAGCGCGTGGCGCGAGTTTTGTCGAGACAGAGAGGCCAACAGGAGAGACGAGCAATTCGCCAGACATCTGCACGGCAAACATGAGGACGAGCCACAAAGCAGAGGTACGGCCAGAAGTACCTGAAATAAGGCCTGGTGCCATCATGATCATGTAGCTTGCGCCCGTCAAAATCAAGCCAAGTCCAAATTTCACAATGGTTGAGGGTTGGCGGTCAACTAATTTATTCCAGATACGGACAACGATAGGTGTCAAAACGATGATAAACAAAGGATTTAGAAGTTGATACCAGCTGGGATCAATCGTTAAATGAAGACCAAGCCAGATAGGATGAAGGTTCGTACGTGTTTCACCCCAGACGGCGATGACACTCGAGGATTGTTCCTCAATCGCCCAGAAGACAATCGCAGAGAGGAAAAGCGGAATGTAGGCACCTAATTTATTACGCTCCAGCGAATCGACTTCTTTCGAGGCAAACATGCGGATGAAATAAAGGACTGGCACCGCAATCGCAACATAAGAGAGGAAATTGATAAGATTGTCAATGAAAGCAGAGCCTGAAACGGCGTGAATCCAGAAGATAATCGCTACAAGAACGATAATGGCCGCGATAAAAATAAGTGCAAAGCGTGTGCGTTCATTGCCTTTTAAAGGATTACCAGGCTCACGACCAATATCTGGAAAAGTGCGCATCCGTCCGAAATAGTAGAAAAAGAGGGCTGCTAGCATCCCAATCGCTGCCAAGCTGAAGCCAACGTGGTAGTTGTAACTTTGTCCGACAGTACCGACCACAATTGGCGCTAAGAGGGCTCCCGCGTTGATGCCGACATAGAAGATATTAAAGCCCGTATCACGTCGTGAGTCCGTCTTGCTATACAAATGGCCCACCATGTTGGAGACATTGGGTTTCAGCATACCGGTACCTATGACAATCAACGTAATGGACACAAAGAGGGCTGGAAGACCCGCTGGGATAGCGAGTGCAATGTGACCGCACATGATAAAGACGGCGCCAATCATGATGGTGCGTGAGGCGCCTAAGAGGCGGTCTGCAATCCAGCCGCCCACAACGCTTGAGAGATAAACGAGTGCGCCATAGATAGAGACAATCGCCATGGCTTGCGTTTTTGCGAGCCCCAGACCTGGGTTGTGCGCCGTTGTCAAGGCATAGAGATAATAGACGAGAATCGCGCGCATGCCGTAGTAGCTGAAGCGTTCCCAGAACTCAGTAAAGAATAAAGTAAAGAGACCTTTGGGTTGACCAAAGGCGCCCTGAGGACGTGTGAATTCTTCTGATGTAGTAGTTTGTGAATTATTTTCCATAATAAAGTTAGTATAACATAAAAAGCCTGAAATTAGGCTTCGTAGCGTTTTTGACCATCCAAATAGGTTGCTTTCAGGGAGAGAGCTTTATCCAAAACGATAAAATCAGCTGCTAAGCCGGGTTTAATCTGGCCACAAACATCATCAATCCCGACGGACTTGGCAGGGGTCAAGCTGGCCATGCGAATCGCCTCGCTCGGGGAGGCTATGCCCCAATCTACAACGTTTTTTACAGCGGTTGCTAGTTGCAGGACACTTGCGGCGGGACGTCCCGTAGGAAGCCATGCAGCACCATCTCGGACGTCGACTTCAAACTCACCCAACATGTAAGGGCCATCTGGGAGGCCTGCAGCACGCATGGAGTCTGTGATGAGGACAGTATGATCAGACTTTTTCGTATCAATCACAATCTTGGCTGCTTCAGGGCGAACATGATGTCCATCGCAGATAAGCTCCGCATAGGTATTTGGTGTGTTGAGTGCAGCGCCTACCATGCCGGGTTCTTGATGGGTCAATCCCGACATCCCGTTGAAGGTGTGGACCCAGATGGATGCACCAGCTTCGACAGCGCGCACGGCTTCATCGTAGCTAGCGTTGGAGTGGCCCAGCGCGATGGTGACACCTGCTGCGGTTGCTTTTCGGATAAAGTCCTCAGAGCCAGCTCGCTCTGGGGCTAGGGCAACTTTTTTGAGAAGACCATGGGCAGCTTCTTGCCAAGCGTCGATTTCCCACATCTCAGCATCCCGCATGTATTTGGGGTTTTGGGCGCCTTTGTGGGCTTCAGTAAAGAAGGGGCCTTCAAAGAAAATGCCGCGGATCTTGGCGCCTGCCGCTTCTGAGGCGTGTTCTCCGATGACTTCACAGATGTGGCGGAGATTTTCATGGCTGTCCGTTAGAGGACTTGGCAGCCAACTTGTGACACCAGCAGATAGGAGGCCTTCACTCATGGTTTGAGTGAGTCCTTGAACGTCTGCATCTTGGACATCTGCGCCATGCGTGCCGTGAATGTGTGTCTCAACCAGACCTGGTGCAATGCTATAGCCGGTGTAGTCAATCAGCTCTGTTCCTTGCGGTTGGTCGGGAGTCCATTCTCCAAAGTGGCCATCATCTGTGAGGGTCAGGTAGCCTCCTTGATGAGTCTCGTAAGGGTAGTAGAAAGTGTCTGCGTGTATTGTTTTCATGGTTTGATTGTAGCATTTCGGATGCGGTTTGTCAAGAATTGGTCTAGTCCAATTTGGAGTCGCTTTTTGTCTTTTTTAATTTGAATTTTGCTAAAATTTGATTATCAAAGGGAGGTTGGAATGAAAAAAGGTTTGAATGCAGTTAGCGTATTGATCGCACTCTTGGGGATTGTGCTGGTGGCTGCTTTGTTTTGCTTTTTTGTCTGGTTTTTAGGCGAGACACTATACAATCCAAAGGTGGCAACCTTATACTCTGTCTTACGGAGTATTGACTATGCGCTCTTGTTGCGTGTGTTTGGTTTTACCTTGATAGGGACATTTTTGATTGATTTGCTTTTAATCTGGCTGACGTCAAGTTGGCAGAAGCTTCGCGGGATTGAAATTGTGCCAGTGGAGGCAAAATCAGCGCTCATGCGTTTTTGGCTGCGACATCGCAGGATTCATCTGACGATGTTAATGCTAGCCTTATTTGTAACGATTGGAATTACGGCGCCCCAGGCGGTCATGGCTGGGTTTACAGCGATTGTGTCGATTTCAGTGTTGGTGTCGAATTCAATCCGGAAATTGGAGAAATAAAATGGGAAAATGGGTGTTATCGAGCGTGACACGGCCCGTGGACGGCGCGTCTTCTGAGGATAAATCTTGGTGGGGTGTTATGAGCCTCATCTGGCTGGTCGTTGTTGGGGCTTTTGCCTACGGGGCAGTCTTTGCAAATGGGTTGGCGGACCTTGCGTCGTTTGTTGGCGAAAAGCTCGGAGGCTTTCTGGATAGGCTTTTAGGGACGCAGCAGTTTGCGGATTTGGGATCGCAGCTTTTGAGATCATTGGCATTAACGCAAGCAAGTGTGCTTTTTGGACGTATGCTATTGGCATTTCTTGCAGCACTTGTGCTTGCAAACTTGGCTGTCGTTGTTGGTGGATGGCTCGCTAGACGTTTCGTTTTGGGGAATGCTAGGTTTGGTTTTTTGCAAGCGATTGATTTTTATGGACGATTGGCTGTGGTGCCGGGAGGATTGCTGCTACTCGCATTTGTGATGGCTTTCTTTTCAACTAGTGGAGGGATTTTCTTTGCAGGGATTGCGGCAATTTTGTGGGAATTTTCGGTGCTCTTTGGGGTACTCGCAGGTGAGAATCAGCGTAAGGGAGATACCTTTTGGCTGAAGCTTCTTGCATTCGTGGCGAATGCCGTGATTCTTGGAGTGGGAAATGGGATTGCTGGTCTTGTGCTTGGCAGCGCTGTGAGAGGAATTTTGAGGCAGTAAAAAGTGTGTGTGATTAAAAGCGAAAACCGCCTAGAGCGGTTTTTTGTTAGGTGTGCCCGCTTTGCGGGGGTATTTTTTGGGGGTAGGCTTTGTTTTTGTGATGACGGCAATGTGACGCGTAGCGCCATCAGTGAGTTCGTAATCTCGTGTCTCTATGAGACGGGCGCCAAGAGCTTTCAGAGCATTTTGCGCCTCGGTAAGCTCGTCGTCAAATTTGACAGCTTTAAGACTCAGGAGACGGGCGTCCTCTTTGAGAAAAGGAATGGTTAGCTCAAGCAACACGTTGAGTCGCGCAACGGCACGCGCAGTAACCAGGTCAAATTGGCCACGGTAAAGGGTGTCTTGTCCAAAATCTTCAGCGCGACCGTGAAGCAAGGTGACATTGGACAAGCCGAGGGTTTCTGTCAAATTTGACAGGAAGTCAATGCGTTTTTG
This sequence comes from Streptococcaceae bacterium, assembly GCA_031253335.1. Classification (GTDB taxonomy): domain Bacteria; phylum Bacillota; class Bacilli; order Lactobacillales; family Streptococcaceae; genus Lactovum. The sequence goes on along the minus strand of JAIRWF010000005.1, from coordinate 15,295 downwards.
GAGACTGTCAATGATAGTCACCTCAAGCTTCGGACAGAGAATCTTCATTGGAATGCTCGGAAAACCAGCTCCCGCACCAATGTCAAGAAGTTTGATGGTTTGATTAGGCACAAGTCCAAGGCGAACAGGCGCCGTCGAATCGTAGAAATGCTTCTCGTAAACGCTGGATTCATCGGTGATGGCTGTCAAATTCATCCGCGAATTCCAATCAACCAATAATTCAAAATAACGTGCGAACTGAGCTTCTTGGGTTTTTGTCAAATTTGACAACGACCGAAATTCGTTCGGCATCATAGCACACGCTCCAATAATTTCTCTGTAATATCTGCAAGTGCTTTCTGCACGGGTGTTTCAGGTAGTTTCCCAATTTGCTTCAGAGCTTGTGCGGTGTAGCTCGCCGCTAATTGCTTTGTCTCCTGCAATGCGCCCGTAGAGCGCACCAATCCATACACAGCAGCCACGTCACCTCGCCTGATAGCCTCTGCAACCATGGGTTCTGCTCTCAAGGCATAAATCACAGGCGCCGAATACACGCCCTGCTTGATATCTTCAAGAACGGGCTTCCCCAGCGTCTCTGCAGATGCCGCATAATCCAAATAATCATCCATAATCTGAAAAGCCACGCCCACATTGCGTCCAACGCTTGCTGCAATTTGCGCTAAGCGCTTCTCTCCCGCCACGAGTGGCGCTACAGAGCAAGACACTGCAAATAGCTCTGCCGTCTTCCCCTTGATATTTTCCAGATAATCATCAATCGTCTGCGTCAGGTCAAAACGCTTGTTGAGCTGACCTATTTCGCCATTTAGCAAGCGCTCCATGGATCCTAGCTGCTCTGTCAAATTTGACAAGCTCTCCGCATGCTCCGAGAGCAATTTGACAGCCACAATAAACAAATAATCCCCCGCATACACCGCCGAATCCACCCCATAGCGGCTCGAAACCGTTGCCACGCCGCGTCTCACATCCGCCTTGTCAATCACATCATCATGAATCAAGGTCGCCGTGTGTAACATTTCAACCGCTGCCGCGAGCTTTAATTTCAGCTCTTCATCCAGACCAACAAGCTCAGCAAACAGCAACAAATAAGCAGGCCGCAGCATTTTGCCGCCCCCATCTAAAATCTCAAAAATCGCCGACTGAATCGCTTCATTTTTGATAGCAATCGCTTTTTTCATCATCCGTTGCACCCTTGTCAAATTTGACGAAAGCTCAGGGTAATCCTTGTCAAAATAGGCTACGACCACCGTCCACTCCTTTCTTGAAACAACACCGTAATTGGTCGAATTCGCCAGATAAGCTGATTCCCACCAATTCCAATGACAAAACCCGCAAGCAAGCCAAAGAAGGCTAACCAAGGCAAATAGCCCAAAACCGAAGGCGTCTGCGCAATCCAAGCCGCAGCCAAAAGCTGCCCGGCATTATGGAAAAAACCGCCCACAACAGACACCCCAATAAAGGAAACCAAGCGCGGTCCTAAAGCTTTCACCGCGTACATTGCAAGTAAACTCAGCACCCCACCCGCGGTTGAGTATATCATTACCGAAAATCCTGTAAACAAGCCCGTAATCAAGAGCCGTAAAACTTCAATCGTCCAGACCTGTGGCCAGCGCAGTGTAAACAAGGCAATAATCATCACCAAGTTTGGCAGACCTATCTTTGCGCCCGGTGCGAACCCAAAAAAAGGCGGAAATGTTGATTCAATCAATCCCATCACCGTCGCAACCGCCGTCAACAAGGCGACATAGACCATCTGTTCCATCGCACCTCGTTTCATCCGCCGTAATCCACCACTTTCCCATCTTCCCGCTCCACAGGCGCCTTCCCCCCATTCACAATAGTAATTGTAAGTGCATGCGGCAAGCAAACAATTGACTTTCCAGGCGCTTTGACCCAGCCTTGCTTCACGTCCAGTTTGTCCGGACAATTCGCATAATACACATGAATCGCCTTATTTTTTACCTCAAGCTTATTGATTTCCCCATCTTTTGAAAAGGTCCACTCCGCATTTTGATCAAGCGGCAGCGTTTTGATCACCTTTCCTAGCTCTTTCACCTGCACCACAGCCTGCGCATTTGCCTTTTGCGTAAGCATAACAACCGGCAAAAAAGATAGCAAAAAAAGCAAGACAATAATCACCGCGTCCACCGGCTTCATCCGTACCGATCGAAAGAAATTCATCCCCCAATTATAGCAAAAAGTCTGACTTTCGTCAGGCTTTTCTTGATTTTCTCCTTCACAATTAGCCCACTGGGCTGTGAAGTTATAGCAAAAAGTCTGGCTTTCGTCAGGCTTTTCTTGATTTTATCCTTCACTAATAGCCCACCGGGCTGTGAAGTTATCCCAAAAAGTCTGACTTTCGTCAGGCTTTTCTTGAGTTCAGCTCAATTTCCGCTTTATTTACTTCTTTTCCAACTCTTTCGCCTTATCAATAATATACTGCTTTAGCTGTTTGTCAATCTGTGGGTGCTTCAAGCCGTACTCAATCGTCGTCTTCACAAAGCCAAACTTATCCCCAACATCATAACGGTTCCCCGTAAATTCACGCGCAAACACACGCTGCGTCTTGTTCAGCGTTTCAATCGCATCCGTCAATTGAATCTCATTCCCCGCGCCAGGCGTTTGTTTCTCAAGCACCCCAAAAATTTCAGGCGTCAAGAGATAACGCCCAATAATCGCCAAATCTGAAGGCGCCTCATCCACCGCAGGCTTCTCAACAAAGGCTTCGACATTGTACAAGCCCTTCTCCACCTCGCCGTCGGGCGCGATAACCCCATATTTATCCACTTCTTCATGCGGCATCTTCATGACCGCAATCGTTGAGGCATGCGTCTTCTCATAGTCATTGATGAGCTGCTGGGTGAGCGGCGTCTTACCACCCGTGATATCCATTAAATCATCGCCCAGCATAACGACAAATGGCTCATCCCCAACAAAAGCTTTTGCCTGCAATACAGCATCGCCCAAGCCTTTGGGATAAGACTGACGCACAAAATGCAAACGAATCCCCGTCGTCTCTTCGACCAAGGCCAAAAGCGCATCCTTGTGCTTTGCTTTGAGATTGTCTTCGAGCTCGACGTTGGAGTCAAAATGGTCTTCAATCGAACGTTTCGACTTACCCGTCACGACCAAAATATCCTCAATGCCTGATTTCAAAGCCTCTTCTACGATAAACTGAATCGTTGGTTTATCAACAATCGGCAGCATCTCCTTCGCCACTGCTTTTGTAGCAGGCAAAAAGCGGGTTCCCAAGCCAGCTGCAGGGATAATCGCCTTCTTGACTTTCTTACTTTCATTTAGCTTTGCCATTTTTCTTGCTCTCCTTCTTAAAACAACTCATTCTACCATAACTCGCAGCCTTTTTCAACCTGGCTCGCATACTGTATAAGCCCCAAGGTAGCTAGCACTAGAGCTCAAACTCATTTTCAACACGCGCAGCCCGTCGCATCAACTCTACAATCGCTTGCCTCGCATCCGCACCCTCGTACAAGACCTTATAAATTGTCTCGGTAATCGGCATCTCGACACCCAGCTGCCCCGCAAGCTCATAGGCCGCTTTCGTCGTCGCCACCCCTTCGATGACCATTCCCATATTGGCTTCAATATCTGCGAGTTTCTCGCCCCGCCCAAGCGCATCTCCAGCCCGCCAATTCCGTGAATGGATCGATGTCCCTGTGACAATCAAATCCCCCACACCTGAAAGGCCAGAGTAAGTCAAGGGTTTCGCACCAAGTGCGACCCCCAAGCGCGTAATTTCTGCAAGCCCCCGCGTGATAATGGCAGCTTTTGCATTGTCTCCAAAACCTAAACCATGCAATGCACCAGCCCCTACTGCAATGATATTTTTTAACGCCCCCGCAGTTTCCACCCCGATCACATCCTGGTTCGTATAAAGCCTGAAATAATCATTTGAGAGCAAATTCTGTGCATATTGCGCTTCTGTAAGGGATTTTGAAGCCGCAGAAATCAAGGTAATATCCCGCACAATCGTCTCTTCTGCGTGCGATGGTCCCGAAACAACGGTAATGCCGCTCACAAATTCTTTTGGCAACTCTTCTTCCAAAATCACAGACAAACGCTCGTGTGTGCCTTGTTCCAAGCCTTTTGACGCATGCAGCACATGGACCTTGTGGTCTAAAACCTCCGCCACCTGTTTCGCCACAAGTCGTGTCACTTTCGTGGGCAACACAAACAAGAGTGCGTCTGACTCTGCCAAAGCTACTTTCAAATCTAACGTTGCCTGAATATCCTCACTGAGATGAATCTCAGGAAAATAGCGCAAATTCGTGTGATGCTTATTGATCTCTTCAATCTGCTCAGGATTATTTCCCCAGATTCGTACGTCGTTGCCGTTATCATGAATGACTTGTGCTAAAGCTGTCCCCCAGGATCCAGGGCCTAATACCGCTATACGTTGTTTATTCATGCCTTCATTATATCAAAAAAAGCCCTAAGGCTTTTAGCCAAGACTTTCCAGCAGCGCCACAACAAGCGAAACTACAGAGAGCACTGCGAGTCCCAGCGACACAAAAACAACAAGTACACGTCCAGATTCGTGGTTTTTCTGATCAGGCGCCGTATTACCTCTTTTCTCATTCTCAAAACCTTGCCGAATAACCTGCATGAGTTCACTTTCTTTTTTCGACATGGCTAGTTTTCCTCCTTTGAAAGCGCCGCATAGAGCTGTTGGTAGCTTTGTGGCATGCGCGTATAGTTTACTCCCTTGACAAATGTCTCGGGTTGCAAGCGCCGTGCATGCCCTTCTAAGGCGTCCATGATCTCTTCCCCTTTATCACTAGCACCACCTAAGATATACAACCTCTCTCCCTCCTCAGGAATTTCAAAAGACTGTGTTCCCATAAGCCGGTAGCACCAACGCCAAGAAGAGATGCCAGCATTTTCGTACCAAACTCTAAACAAGCGTGTATCTTTTGAGAGCTCCCATCTCACCCCTTCGAGTAGAGCTTTTTCCGCTAACCAAAGATAGGTAAATTGGATCTTTTCATGATGTTTATTGATCAGCTGAATTTCATATCGCGCAGCGCCCTCTGGGTACGTGAACTCCCCTATTAGGTTTTTGAGATAGACCGTCTCAAGAAAACTATCCGCATCGTCCCAAAAGGCTACTGCCAGCTGAATAGATTCTTTTGGCATCACCTCCCCCATAAACCCTATCTGATAAGTTTTACCTCCTTCAAGGAGTGGTAGCTCAGGACTTTTTCGTGCGTCTAGGTAGTTTCTTTTCGCCGTCCAACTCTTGAGTACGAGTCCTGATGATGCAAGTGGAGCTTCAAAAGTTACCTCTCCATTTTCTGCAACAGAGATTTCAGCCCCTTCATTTTCGTTATCCGTAAAGTCAGATCCCCATTTGATAAGATATAAATTCTTCATGTTTTTCGTCCTTTTCTAGTCATCTTCCAAACTCATTTTCATAGACGCTTTGATAATGCCGCAAAAACCAAGCTACGATCCCTGGCGTGTCATCATTATGGCGTCCAACAAGTCCTTTTGAGAGAACTTTTGTTTGCGAACTTCTTTTCGATAAGGCTTCAGATAGCTTTGAAAAAGCTGTCCCATCAATATCATCTTCCATCATATAAGCGATCATAAACTGCGTTTCTTGAAAATTTCCTGCTAAAAACGCGCCCCAGAAACGCCCATCTAATGCTTCTGCATCATTTTCAGATACGCCACCTGTGTGCAGATACAAGATATTGTGTAGTGCTTCAGACCCAGGGCGATGAATATGCGTGTAGCGAGCTGCAGAACCTATAGAGGCTAAGGGTTTTCCTATAATAACGCTCTGTGGTGCCAAGCGCGCACTGTAATACAACGCCCCAAACGTTCCCATCGAAAGGCCAGACAAGATTAAATCTTTCTTCTGAAAACCGAGCAACGCTAATTTCTCTTCTATTTTTTGAGCCAACCTATTTTCAAAAGTCCGACTTCCTAGATAATAAGCACCTCCTGAAAGCCTTGGATCTGCAATCAAGATATAAGGGCTTTCCATTTTGCTCATCATGCCGCGTCCTTCAAAGCCTTCTGCAGTCCGAAAACCTGAAAAATAGACCGATAAAGGTGGTTTCATATCTCCAGGATTAAAGTAGAAAAAGATATCCCGCCCTAAATCTTCAGGATCTGTGATGTGCTCCCCGCCTGGAATCATGCAAGACGATCCCCAAAGCGATTTGCGGATATGAATCTGCCCCACTTTGACACGCATCTCTCCCACACCTTCTAAGTATAAAGCGACCTGAAACGCTAAATCTTCACCCGACGTATTGATAAGCCTTATTCTTTCGCCGTAAAAAACAGCCTCTGCTTCAACGCGCTCCACCCTTTGAATCTGTGCCCCCTTGAGATAAAAAATCTTGAAAAAAGCATGACTCGCTGGCGTTTTCAAGCGTAACTCAGGATAAAAGTCTAAACTCTCACCCGCTTGAATGAGGTGCAATTCTCGCCACAGCGCAACTTGTTTTGCAGAGCCAATCCCCCACGTCGAAATCTCAAAAGTTCCACCACGCTTGATTAGTTTGCTAGCGGATGTAGATTCGAGTGATGCATCCGAAAGTTTATAGCCCATTTGTCCCGAGCCATAATTTTGCAAAAAAATCGTCTGTAGCATTTTCGCGTCTGGCTCTACTGCATAAGCCACTTTCAGCAAAAGAACGTGTTGTATCTCTTTTGGAAGTGCCAACTTCTCTGCATAAAAAATCTGATAGGCTGGGAAATAGCGCCATAAATCAGGATTCGTGCACATCACAAGCGGCCAGTCCTCAAAGAAAAAGAGGGCACGACTTGCTTTAGGATTTAGCCTTTCATCCACAAAAAGAGAGTGCGCTTTGGACTCCTCCCAAAAAGTCATCCCTGAAGAAAGCCAGGTATAGTCAAAAACTGACGTGTTTTCCCATGCGCTTCCTCCAATATGATAAATTTTAATTTTTTTAGGCACTCAGTACCTCCTTCCAGATTTCAGCAATGCTTTGCGTGCTATAGAGCTCAATCAACTCAACATTTTGTACTAGGGATTTATTCCAAAGATCCAAATTCTCCAAATATGCGTTGACACGAGAAAGAAGTTCCTCTTCCGTATTGACAACATCCCCATTGACGCCAGGTACTAAAAAATAAGAGTTGTCTCTCAACAACATCGGAAGACCTGCCGATACTGCTTGCGCCTGACTCTGAAAGTCCTTACCCTCCGTCGTATCAACAAAAAGTCTCACTTTCCTAAAATCCTCCACAATCTGCAAAGGATGTGGCGACACGCGATATGAAAGTCTCTGATAGACCTTGTAGGCAGCGACAAGCTCTTGCCATTGTGGGCTTTTCTTAAGTGTTGTCATTGCTTTTTCCTCGTGTTCAAAAAGCTGCTTGTCTGCTTTTGCTCTCAAGAAATGCGCGACTTTGAGGTAATCTTCTGAGTGGCTATCTATCCCAAACCTCTCATCCACCCATTTTCTATGTACATTTTCCAACATTTTTTTATTTTGTTCGCTTGAGACTTCAAAAATCAGACTGTCATTCTCCGTCTCAAAGACTTTTTCAAAAAGCAGGGAACAGCTTTTCTTCGCAAATGGAGAAAGATTGCCTAGGCGCAGATAAATCCATTGTTGAAAGACGCTGTTACTGTTTCCCAAACTCAGTGTGGTTTGATACATCGGAATCACGAAAATATCGCTTTGATTTTTTAGACTCAAGTTTTTCCTTGCTGCCAAGATCTCATCTTGCTTATCAAAAGAGTCTGTGATGAGTGTCAACGGATGATAAAGAAGCTGCGCCACTTCAGAAGCAGGCTCCTTTCGCAAATCACGATTCCCCGCAAGGATGGTGTAAACACGATTGGACGTCCTAAAATACTCTGCCACTCCTAAAAGAGAAGGGCTTGCTTCAAAGAGCAACGACGCTTTCTCTTCTGTGGCATGAAAAATAGCCTCTGCCAAAAGGGATTCCAGACTGGCACCATCTTTTGAAGTAAGCTTCGAATTACCTTTTTCTGTTACATAAAAGCGAGAAACCTTATCTTGCATCTTTTCTTGTAGTGTAATCTCCCCCAATTCATTAAAATAATCCCGCTGAAAAGTCTCACCACGCGTATCTTGATAGTCCCGATAACTCACAAAGCCACGATCATCAAGGACATCAACCAGAAATCCTTCTTCTACAAAGCGTTTCACGTGAGAAATATGACCATAGGCATTGTAGCTTGCCTGCGCAATCTTTTGGTCATTTTGTAAAATCAGAACCCCTTCAAAGCTATAAATAAACGCCATCTCAGGTGCATCAAAACCCATATCTTTAAGCGTTAAAGGGGCGCCTTCTTGGAGCATGATATTCTGCAAAAGATCAAAAAGTCTCACCTGGGTCCCGTTAAAATGATAATCTTGTGCTTGATAACGGCTAAAAGGGATGAGGTGGGGCAAAAGGAGCGTCGCTGGCATCTGGCTTTCCTCAAACAGTTTAACGATATGAAGCATCCGATTGGCGTGCAAATCATCATTTTGCTGCCAGTTGGGAATCAAATAAATCATAGCCTCTCCTAATCCTCAAAAAGCGTATAATGCGTGCGCTCACGCACGAAGCGAAAACTCTGTACCAAGGTGTCACTAATCACCAGCAAAAAGAATAACGTTCCTGTATAAAAGCTCAAGCGTTGAACAGCTGGAATAAACAAGCCGACAAACAGAGGACTAACAGACATGACGACTAAATAGCCGTTCCCAACCACGGCAAGTCTGACCATGATGCGACTCAAAAGTTGTGCAGTAGCCTGTCCTGGAAAGGTATTGATAAGATAGTCCCCAGATTCTTTGAGAGTTTTAGCCAATTCATGAGGTCTTACTGCCACATAGCTAAAACCCATTGATAGCACGAAGAAAAGTAGCCCATAGATGACTATCCCTGTAACATGCGTGAGCGAAAAAAATTGGGCGATGTCACTGTCTTTTTGAAAAAAGACCTGAGGCAGCTGAAACAAGGAACTCGTAAACATAAAGGGCATTACACCCGCATTTAACAAGCGGATGGGAATATACGCATCACTCAAGGAGCTTGTAACACTTGTCTGCTGCACGGGAATTCGTCGCTCAGCTTGATAGAAAAAACCTGTGAGAAAGAGAAACAAAAGACTAAAAAGAAATATACCAAGAGTCCTAGGAAGACTAAAGTGGCTTGTCTGTGGCATCACTGTCTCGCCTGTTATCAACATAGAGAGAATTCCTTGTACAATCCCTGGCAGGTAAAAAACCATCTGCATTCCAAGTCCAAATTTCAAATTCATATCAACGAGCCAGGCAATAATTACCCCACCCGTACTTAAAATCAAAATGCTTAGCAGCTCCTGACTAAGACTTGCATCTAACATCAAGGGTCGAAACTCTCGAGTGAGAATAATCGCTTGAAGCACCGAAAAAAGAAAGGTCAAAGCTCTTAAAATCAAGCCACGCTCTTTTTCGGATAAATTTTGTATGCGATCATTTGCAAGCAAGCTCAAGGCAGACCAGAGAATAAGAGCCGTCATATAAGGTCCCAATCCGACAGAAAACAGTGTGGGTTCTAAGAGATTCGCTCCCATCGTGGTGGACAAAAAATGAAGGAGCGAAGAACCATCTGTGCTTTGTGGCGTATGCACGTAGCTCGAAAGAGGTATTTTCTTTCCGATTTCGAGAATGGCTACAAAAAAAATTGTCACACCAACCATGTTCATGAGTTTACTTTTGTGCATAGACCTCCTTAAGGAAATATAATATCAATCGTTCCATCTTCATTTTGGATACGTTGTGAGAGTAAAAAATTTTTCAAAATAAGTGACCAAACTTCTTTTTTCATCTGTACAAAGGATTTCTGAGCTTCTTTTTGGAACTCATAAATAGGTTGGTGTCCCCCAAGGATTCTTCTTCCGACGACCATTTTCCATTGCTCTAAGTTATCTAACTCTTCAACCCACATCACATCAAGTGCTTTTAAGATAATCAGCCTTAGAAAATGAGTCGTTTGCTCAGGCGAGCCAAAAGAGGCAAGCCTTTTAGAAATCAGCTCTGTAATAAGGACTTTTAAGTGCTTCAAAAGGGCATTTTCCCGCAGTGAATTACCTGCAAAACCTGTTATCTGGTGCTTCTCAAAATAAGGATCCACATGATGATAGAGAAATTGCAAAACGTCTTCCTCCGTCAGTTGTTGCTTTTCGGAATTAAAAAGTTGGGTCAAGCTTTTGGTAACGCTCTTGTCCAAAATATGTTTCAGATAAGCATCATTTCCTGTCATTACCGCTTGTCTTGAGGCATACACTTTTTCACGTTGCGTCGCGATGAGGGAGTCATATTTCAAGACTTCTTTTCGACTTTCAACCTCTTCAGTCTTGCGGCGTTTCTGAGCCGTGTGGATAATACGGCTATAACGTGGCCCTGTGAGTGTCCCAGATGTTGTATTTTGAGAAAGCTTGTAGATGTGCCGTCTTACACGTTCCGGTGCGCTTTCCGCCACAATCTTATCCTCTAGCGAAACAAAGAATTGGCTCTCGCCTGGCTCTCCCTGCCGTCCCGCACGTCCTCGAAGTTGATTGTCAATGCGTGGGCTACTCATGCGCTCAGTCCCTAAAACAAGAAGACCTTTTTCTTTACTGTCAGCATCCAACTTGACATCTGTCCCGCGTCCCACCATGACGGTCGCAACTGTGACTGCCCCTTTGCGTCCGGCTGCTGCTACGATTTCACGCTCTCTCGTAGCACTGGTCGCATTAAGCAGATGGTGCGGGATTTTCTCTTTTAAAAGCATGAGTGAGTATAAACGTGACATCCCAACAGACCCTGTTTCAATCAGGACGGGGCGTTCCTCTTGCACGGCTTCTTTAACTTTTTGCAAAGAGGCTGTCATTTTGTCACGTGTATGCGGATAAACAAGGTCTTTGTGGTCTTTTCGTTTGGAGGGTAAATGTGTTGGGATGCTCAAGACTTTTAGATTGTAGGTTTCCAAAAATTCATCCTGGTCTGTTTTTGCAGTTCCCGTCATACCTGAGAGAATCCGAAACTTGCGAAAGAGATTTTGATAAGTTACGGTACCAAGCGACTTTGTTTCTCCTGTAATTTTGACGCGCTCTTTTGCCTCAATAGCCTGGTGAAGTCCCGCCTGAAGCTTCATGCCTTGGAGTTCGCGACCATTTGTTTCATCAAGTAAGATGACTTCCCCATCTGCAACGATATAATCTCGGTCTTTATGAAAAAGCGTATTCGCTTTTAGGGCAAGTACAAAATGCCGATAGAGATCCGTCCAATCCTCAGATAAGATATTTTCGAGGCCAAAGAAATAGTCGGCTTTTTGAAGACCTCGCGTTGTGAACCAGACCTTTTTCTGATTTTTCGAGAGTTTGTAATCACTCTCCTTTTCAAGGCTCTTCACAAACCAATCGGAGTTTTCAAATAGGTTGGACTGCAGCTTTGGGGCTCCTGCGACGATGAGCGCAGTGAGCGCAGAATCAAGTAATATTGCATCTATCTCGTCTATTAGGGCAAAGCGAAAGTCGGGTAGAAATTGCTCGCGTGTCGTGGTCGCAAGATTATCGAAAATGTAATCAAAACCTAGGGCAGCGTGTGTTGTGTAAACAATATCTGCTGCATAAATCCGTTTTTTATCCAGCTCTTCATCACTTGCTTCTTTTTCTACCCCGACTTCTAGGGTTAAGCCCAGCCATTGATAGACTTTTCCGATTTCTTCGGCATCTCGCCAGGCAAGGTAGCTGTTTGATGTGATTAAAAAGTTTCCATTTCCTTCAAGGCCGCGTGCATAGAGCGCCATCGTGGCAGTTAACGTTTTTCCTTCGCCGGTATGCATCTCTGCGACATTTCCAAAGTAAAGTGCAAGTGCCCCTAAAATCTGTACATGATACGGTCGCATGCCAAGCACACGTGCATCTGCCTCAATGATGGTCGCAAAAATCTCTGTGAGCATAGTTGAGGTTGGCTTGCCCCTTTGGATGCGTTCTCTGAAGACTTTTGTTTTAGCTTGAAGGTCTGTGTCACTCAGTTTCTGAAAAGTAGGTGCTTGTTTTTCTATCTTTCGTGCGAGATAGTCCATATACCAAAGGGTTGGGCTTTTCATCAGTTCAAACCTCCTAAAAAGAGAATTTTTTCAGCTTCCAAAAGAGCAGATCGTGTAAAATAGCCATTTTGTAAAAGCTTGCTAAAGGCATTACTGCGCTCTTTAATCTGGTATAGCTCATCGTCTGAGAGACTTTCAAGCTGTGGGGCGATTTCCGAGATACTTGAAATCGTAAGTCCCAGATTAAATGAAGTTACAAGTGGGGCTAAAGAAGCTTCTTGCCACACGATTACAGGGAGACCAAGCGATAAGTAGAGAGAGACTTTGAGGGGGTTATTCAGGCGTTGATAGTCATGGTGTCTGACAATCCCGACATTATCTGCCCAAGATAGGCCAAAGTTGTCACGAGGCAGGACTTTGAGCAACTCATCTTGTGAAAACTCCCCGTGATAGTAGACCTTTTTACTGAGAGTGAGGTTGCCGAGTGTTCCATAGACATCTAAGGGGACATCTTCTCTATAATCTACAAGAAATGGGGCTTTGGGCAGCCAGCCTGCAAAAGTTACACATCGCTTTAAGTCTTTTGAAAGCGGACGATTAAGAGGATGGAGAAAATCAAAGAGTTGTAGATTAACGATAGGGATATGGATGCCATTTTTCTTAAGCCAGTCGGTCATGGAGGAGCCATGACTAATGAGAAGAGAGGCGCTATTTAACAGACTTGCTTCATCATCCCAGGAAAGCCCTGTCCCACCTGTGAATGAGTCTAAGTCGTGGATAAAAAGGATGACTTGAACGCCTTTTTGTCGCATTAGATGGATAAACTGTCTATCAAAGCGATAGCCATACCATTTTGAGGGATATTGATAGAGAAGTATATCATCTGTGGCTATCGCTCCTGTAATTCCCTCAATACGTGCAGCAAGGCCTTCATCGCTTTCTTCGGTATCATCGTAGAGGAAAATTGGAAGCGGCTGGTAGGATAGGCTTGTCGCAATCGTTGTTATGTCAGACTTTGCTTTTGTGATGGCGTCCGTCCGTTCATATTGGATGAGTTGCGTGACCCAGCGCTTTAGTTGGGACATCACTCCCTCCTTTCTAAAAGCTTAAAGAGAATCGACTTTTCAGCATCGAGCAAGGCTTGGCGGGTAAAATAGCCTGCGCGTAAGAGTGCACTAAAAAACTGTGCTTGCTTTGAATAATGACTCAGCTTTTCATCTGTCAGAGCAGACAAGCGTGCATCAATCTCAGAAGGTGCCTGAATGGTGAAGCCCAGATTATAATCAAGAACGAGCTTTGCTATTGCCGCCTCTTGCCACACGACAAGGGGAAGCCCCATAGCTAGGTAGAGTGAGGCTTTGTGGGGGTTGTTGTACTTATTATAGTGCTTGTAAAAGCCATAAAAATTGACATTTGAGAAGGGGGCAACGGGCACGTCGCTGTCCCACACAAGACCAAAGGCATTTTTGGGCAGTTGAGAAAGCAGCTCATCCTGCAAAAGAGCACCATGATAGGTAATTTGGGGCGATAGACTCATGTGTTGTTCCACACCATCGACACCGACAATAGATGTGCGACCATATGCATCAAGAGGAGTATTACTTTCCCAGTGGGTCAAGTCTTGAGATTTGAGGAGATTTCCTGTTATGACTAAACGTCTTTGGGGTATTTCATGAGCGATGTTGTTTTTTTCTGGGAGTAAGTAGTCAAAGAGTGGCTTATCCACCATGGGAGTTGTGACATCATGGTCACGCAACCATCGTGTCATCTGTGAGCCATGCGTAATCAGAAGATCAGCGTGGTTAAAGAAATCCATGTCATGGTAACCCTTGCCGTCGGCGGAGAGAAAGAGTGCAAAGACATCATGGATGAAAAGGATGACTCTGGCGCCACGTGCACGAAGATGATCCACAAAGGTGTAGTCAAACCGGGCGCCTAGGAAAGTAGGATACTGGTAAACTAGGAAATCGTCCGCTGAAACGCCCGCTGTTAGCCCGTCAATACGGCTGATGAGAACCGCGTCGCTTGTCTCATCTACTTGGAAAGGTGTGATCGTGAGTAGCTGGTAGCCTTGCGTTTGTGCGATTTCTGCAACATCGCTATAGGCTTTACCAAAAGCACTTGATTGGTCATTTGCAGCATTGCCAGGGGTTATGAGCCAACGTTTCATAGAACTCCTTTCTAGGGATAAGAAAAATGAGGCAGTGGTGGAAAGGATGGGCGCCTAGAGCAGGATTTAGTCATTTATTAGTTAATACGTGTTGGAGGGGAGATTTTTGAGTTTAGAAGATGGGCAGTTGCTAAATTTAGGGCGGCTCAAGATTTTTGTCGCCTAGAAGTGTTCTGATTTAGTTTGCCATCTCAGCTTCTTTCTTGTCCTGTTTTTTGCGGCGTTTGTAGAGAGCGAGAAGAAATAGGCTACTTAATAGAGCTGTCCCTAAGACTTCACTGTTGAGTGCGGCTTGATCACCAGTTTGCGGGAGATTAGCGGCTGATGGTGCTTTAGGGGTTTCTTGAGGGACGGATGGCGTCTCCGAAAGGGACTCCGATGCCTGTGGGATTTCTGATAAGCTGAGAGAATCGGAAAGACTGGTAGAAGTCGAATTAGACAAGCTTTCAGAGGTGGAGAGGCTGTCTAAAGTCGAATTAGACAAGCTTTCAGAATTGGAAAGGCTATCCGAGGTGGAAAGGCTGTCTGAAGTCGAGGTGCTATCTGAGTTTGAGAAGTTTTCAGAATTGGAGAGGCTATCCGAGGTGGAAAGGCTGTCAGAGGTTGAAAGGCTGTCAGAGCTTGAAACGTTTTCTGAATTGGAGAGGCTGGTGGAGTTAGAAAGGCTTGTCGAATCAGAGAGACTGGTGGAGTTGGAGAGGCTGTCTGACATGGATAAGCTGCCCGAGTTTGAGAGGCTGTCTGACATGGATAAGCTGACTGAGTTTGAAAGACTCACTGAGCCAGAACTTGATAGACTATCTGAGTTGGACAGACTAGTCGAGGTGGAGAGGCTTTCCGAATAGGAAAGACTTATTGAGCCAGAAAGGCTTGTTGAGTTGGAACTTGATAGACTATCTGAGTTGGAGAGACTAGTCGAGGCGGAGAGGCTTTCCGAATTGGAAAGACTCATTGAGCCAGAACCTGATAGACTATCTGAATTGGACAGACTAGTCGAGGTGGAGAGGCTATCAGAGCTAGAGATGCTATCTGAAGTGGATGTGCTATTTGAGGTGGATATACTGTTAGAATTAGATAAGCTATCTGAACCGCTCA
>JAIRWF010000029.1 GCA_031253335.1 Streptococcaceae bacterium | reverse complement strand
GTTACCTCTAAAAACCTGCTTTTTCGTCTAACTTCGAGAACCGCTTGGCGCAAGACGCCAAGTGTATAAACGGTTCTCGGCGTTAGCCTTCAAAAGCAAAACGGTTTTTAGACACGCCCTAACTTTTGCATAGCCTCAAGCGTCCGATTCTTTTCCATTTGTAAGGCGATTGGCTCCCGTCAGGATAATTTTTATAGCTGGCTTTCCCGCCATTTGCGAGGACTTGCACTGCAATAGCGTCGCGTTCTTCATCAGAAAGAATACCTTCCACTGGCCGCAAGCCGATACCGCCATGACTAGCTAAAAAGTAAAAGTAGATACCTATTAAATGAGGTATAAAAAGCAGCCTGATTTATAAATATGTCCTTTTATCAGGCTCTTTTCAGTTTTCTTTTTTATAATATCATTAGAAAAATATTAGAAAAGAGAAACCCTTATGATTTCCTTCCTTCGTCAAAACCGTATTGCCATGCTTCTGCTGACCGTCCTTCGCGTTTTCATTGGTATCCAATGGCTTTCCGCTGCATTTAACAAACTTCTTACCCCTGAAAGCTTTTCAGCAAGCGGTCTGATTCAAGGGGCCCTCGCTCAAGAATCTGCCTACCCGTGGTTCCAAGATTTTCTCAGTCTCACGACCGCAAACGGCACAAATACTCAGCTCTTTGATACTCTCGTTCCCTTAGGACAGCTCCTCGTAGGCATTGCCCTCCTCACAGGCACTTTTACCTTACTTGCCGCAAGCGCTGGGCTCCTCATGAACGCCAGTTTTATCCTCTCAGGCGTTATCTCGGAAAACCCGACCTTTATCGTGATTCAAGTGCTACTTCTCATCGCTGGCACGAATGCCAGCAAACTCGGCGGTGATTTTTTCCTTCAACCTTGGCTACGTCGCCAGTTTTCCCGTCTCAATGGCAAACAAAAAACGCTCGCTTGAGCGTTTTTCAAATCTTATAAGGCAAGTCCATCTTTTTCGCCCGTCCGAATACGGATGACGTGGTCAATCGGCTGCACAAAAATCTTGCCATCCCCGACATCACCGGTCCTTACAGACTTGATAATCAAATCCACAATCCCATCGACATCGTTATCTTTGCAGACAATCTCAACTTTAATCTTCGCAAGGAGCGTCGTTTCAATAGCTTGACCACGGATATACTCCGTAAAACCTTTCTGCTCGCCGTGTCCCAAGACCTGCGACACCGTCATCCCGTGCACAATATCGACTTCGCGGAAGGCCTGCTTCAAATCCTCCAGTTTATCCGTGCGAATAATTGCTTCAATTTTTTTCATTTTTCTTCCTTTCTGCGCTACGCGCAATGGTTTAGGAGTTTATCCTATTTCTGACTATTAGTTACCTCTATCTCCGCGCTTTGCGCTGCGATGTCCATGCTCGCTAAGCCAGCAAAGCTGGCAAGTCGCATGGCAACTCCCTGCTTTTTGTCTAGCTAAAGCATGTCCATTCGCGCTAAGGCGCTAAAGCGCCAAGGCGAATCACAACTTAGAGAACTGCTTGGCACAAGACGCCAAGTGTATAAACGGTTCTCGGCGTGCCTTTTTGTCCAGCGCTTCAGAGCCTTACAGCGATGCTAGTAGGGTTATCAGAGCGGACAGCCCAACACAAATGGCGCAGATAGACACGCCTTCTTTCAACTATCTAAGCCTAAGAAGGTCGGATAAGCAGTTTCCTCATGTTCACTATCGTCTAAGCCCAAAGATTCTGCACGTTCCGAGACGCGAATCTCTGTAAAGAGCGAAATAATCTTGATCAAGACCCAGCTCACGACCGCCGAGAAGACTATTGCAAAGACTACCGCTAAAAATTGAAGGCCGAGAAGCTTCGCGGAGCCTAAAATCAAACCTTTTGCATGGGCGAGGCTTGGCACCGCAAATACCCCAACGAGAAGCGAGCCTAACATCCCGCCAACCCCGTGACAGCCAAAGACGTCGAGCGAATCATCATAGTTAAATTTCGATTTGACGACGGTCATCATGAAGAAGGACACAGGGCTCGCCAGAGCACCAATAATCATCGCCGCCCAAAGTGGCACAAATCCTGCCGCTGGCGTAATCGTAGCTAAGCCTACAATCGCCCCTGTACAGGCTCCGATTGCTGACATTTTCCCAAAACGCACATATTCGATTAACATCCAGACAAGCATCGCGCAAGCGGCTGCTGTGTTGGTATTGAGAAAGGCTTGTCCTGCCTGAGCATTGAGACCCAGAGCAGATCCTGAGTTAAAGCCAAACCAGCCAAACCAGAGAAGGCCTGTCCCCAAAACAACAAAGGGAATATTGTGGGGACGATAATCAATGCGTTTGTAGTCCCTGCGCCGCCCGATGAAGAGGGCAAGGACAAGTCCCGTCACGCCTGAGCTGATATGGATGACGATGCCCCCAGCGAAATCAAGGACTCCCAGCTTTTGCAAGAAGCCGCCGCCCCAAATGCTGTGTGCCAGCGGATAATAGACAAGTAGGAGCCAGAATATCATGAAGAAGAGCATGGGGAGAAAGCGAATTCGCCCTACGACAGATCCCGTCAAGAGTGCGACTGCGATGATGGAAAACATCATCTGAAAGATTGAGAAAACGCCGTCTGGAATGTGATTGCCTGGAAATATCGTTGCTTTGACCATGGACACACCCTCCATGAAAGGATGTGCCAGATTGCCAAGAAATGCACCGTGCCCAGAAAAGCTAAGCGTAAAGCCTAGAGCCACCCAGAGGATGGACGCAATCGCCATGGGGGCAAGCGACATCATCATCGTATTGAGGACGTTCTTGCGCCTGCCAAGTCCTCCGTAGAAGAGCGCCAGAGCCGGCGTCATGAGGAGGACAAGTGCTGCACATATGAGTATGTAGGCTGTTGAAGCCAAGTTCATGTTAAATAAATCTCCAAATCTAATTCGTTTTCTTATTTTATCATGAATCGAGGCCGAGGAAGGTTGGGTAGGCGGTCTCTTGGTGCTCAGAGTCGTCAAGACCCACAGCCTCTGCGCGGTCCGAGACGCGAATTGGCGTGAAGAGACTAATGACTTTGATAATGATAAAGGTTATGAGTGCTGCAAAGCAAGCAGAGAAGACGACTGCGACAACGTTTGCGCCAAGGAGGCTCCAATTGCCATCAATGAGACCCTTGTGGCCGAAAGCAGATGTTGCGAAAATTCCCGTCATCACTCCGCCAAACATCCCGCCAATCCCGTGACAGCCAAAGGCATCGAGCGCATCGTCGTAGCCAAATTTGCCTTTAACCACTGACATCATGAAGTAAGACAGTGGCGACACGAGTAAGCCAATAATAATGCTCGCCCAGAGTGGCACATAGCCTGCAGCGGGCGTAATGGCGACAAGTCCGATCACAGCACCCGTCGAAGCACCGACCGCAGAAGCTTTTCCGACTTTGAGATATTCTACGAGCATCCATGAAAGCATCGCCGCAGCGGCCGCTGTATTTGTCGTCATGAAGGCATTGACTGCTTGGCCGTTTGCGGCAAGTGCTGAGCCAGCGTTAAAGCCGAACCAGCCAAACCAGAGAAGGCCTGCGCCAAGTACCACAAAAGGAATGTTATGGGGACGCGTGTCGAGATGGCCGTAATCTCGGCGCTTCCCAAGGACCAGCGCCAAGATCAAGCCTGAAACCCCGGAGCTGATGTGGACGACATTTCCGCCTGCGAAATCAATTGCACCAAGCTTTGCAAGGAATCCTCCGCCCCAGACCATGTGGGCCAAAGGATAATAGACCAAAAGGAGCCAGAAGACCATGAAAATCAGCATTGGCGTAAAACGCATACGCCCTACGACAGATCCTGTGATGAGTGCCACCGTAATAATGGAGAACATCATCTGAAAGCCTGAGAAGAGGCCATCAGGAATTGGGTTCGTAGGGAAAAGCGTGTTCTTGAGCATGTTGACACCATTCATAAAGGGATGTGCTAAGTTACCAATCACAGCGCCCGTCCCTGAAAAGCTCAAGCTAAATCCAATGATGACCCAGAGGAGCGATGCAATCGCCATGGGTGCTAAGCTTAGCATCATGGTGTTCAAGACGTTTTTGCGGCGGCCGAGCCCTCCGTAAAAGAAAGCGAGAGCCGGCGTCATCAAAAGCACGAGGGCTGAACTGATGAGAATAAATGCAATTGAGCCTGTGTTCATAAATAAAGTCCCTTTCCAAAAAGATGGCTTTATTTTAACAGGAATTACTGGGAATACAAGAAATCATGTCAGAAGTTTTGACATGATTAATTATCCGTGTTAGATTTTATGACATTGATTTGGCTTTTGGAATTTTGAAAGTAAAGGTTGAGCCTTCACCAGGCTTTGAAACCAGTGTGATTTCGCCTTGGTAGAACTTCAGGATGTTGTTGATAATAGAGAGACCTAGGCCGCTCCCACCAATGTCTCGATTGCGAGCCTTATCTGCACGGAAGAAGCGCTCAAAGACGTGCTGGGCTTCTTCTTCTGAGATGCCAACACCATGATCTTGTACAGAGGTAATAATATAGTCTTTGTCAGATTTGACAGAGAGTTCAATCCTTTTTTCGCCGTCAGCTGTATATTTTACAGCATTGTCCATGAGGATAGTGAGCGCTTGCGTGTAGTGCTTTTCAGCAATCTGTGCGCGTTCTAGTTCTGTCAAATTTGACAGGAAGTTGATGTCAAAGTCTTCATGAATGAGTTTGAAGTTTCGGGTCACATCAGAGCAGGCTTTGAGGACATCGCAGGTCGCGGTGCGGTTTTCCTCTGGAAGGGTTTCAAGGCGGGAGAGCTCTAACATGTCGCCAATCATCTCACTCATTCGCGTGGCCTCATGCTGTGTGATTTCTAAGGTTTCAGCAAGCATCTCGGGGTCATCTTTCCCCCAGCGCATGAGCATTTTGAGGTTGCCGTCAATGACCGCAATCGGCGTACGTAATTCGTGCGCGACGTCTGAGACAAAGGACTTTTGATGTTCCATATTCGCCATGAGACGCGCCATCATCGCATTGTAGAAGTCTGCAATTTGGCCAACCTCATCCTCACGATTGATGGAGACTGGCTCAAAAATCTCTTCTGGATTGGCCGCGACGTTCTCCATGGAGTCCGTGATTTGCTTCAAGGGCTTTAGGTCGCGCTTGACATTGAAATAGGCAAAAATCGCAGAGCCTGCAATCGCAATCACTGCAATGCTCAAAAGGAACAAGAAGAGGCGATTGCGGATTTCATAATAGGCTTTGAGGCTAAAGAAGGTCTGAGCATAGGCTACGACCTTGCCTGTTTTCTGCGAAATAATCGGCTTTGAGAGAAGATATCCCTCGTAGCCCTGCGTGTTCACCGTTTTGATCTGGCCTTTCGTGTCGTCAATCGTCAAGTCTGAATTCCCAGCGGTTGAGAAAATCATTTGGCGGTCGGTGTTATAGATGAATAACTGATTGCGTGACTGAATCAGCAAGTTCATCAGCTCGCTCGTTTCAATGGTTCCCGAGGTTGTTGACGCACGATATTCAAAGACAGAGCGCAAATTCTCCGCGGTGAGAGGTTTGTCGGACTGCTCAAGCTTTTCTGTGACTTGGTTCATGACACTTTGAATGGTCGTTTTCTGCCCACCAATCATTGCGTTGACCGTGAGGGCATAGGTTACCGCTGCAAAGGCTGTAAAAGCAACCAAGAAGAAAAGAGCGTTGGCAAAGGTCCAACGCCTGAGAATGGATTTTTTAGGCCGCGTGAGCCTGTGTCCTGTATAGTTTTTTGTGGTTTGTGTCGTTTCCATTTTTTAAAAAACCTGCCCAACGACAGGTCAAAAGTCAGATTGTGTGGTCGCGCATCACGTAGCCCAGGCCACGCACCGTCTGAATATAGGACTCCTCGCCTGCGACATCAATCTTGTTGCGCAAATAGCGGATATAGACGTCCACAACATTGGTCTCCGTGTTCGGGAAGCCCCAGACCTCGCTCACGAGGTATTCGCGCGTCACGACGTCGCCCACATGCTGCATCAAGGTGAGAAGCAGCTCGTATTCGCGCTTTGTAAGGTCAATCACGCGGTCGCCACGATGCACGGTCCGATTGATTTTGTCAATCGTCAGGTCACGGAAAGTCGTATTATCCCCATGATGATGGCCTCCAGAAGCTTCATCCTCGCGGCGGAAATAGGCACGCAAGCGCGCCAAGAGCTCCTCAATCGCAAAGGGCTTGATAATATAGTCATCTGCACCAATGTCGAGACCGGCCACACGATCCATTGTCGAGTCACGCGCAGTCATCATGATAATCGGCGTTGAGATTCCTTCGCGTCGTAAGCGACGAGCCACCTCAAAGCCATCTAGCTCTGGTAGCATCAAATCAAGCAAAATGAGGTCATAAGCCTCAGTCAGCGCTTCATCAAGGCCCTTACGGCCATCTGGCGCAATCGTTGGCAGGTAGCCCTCGTGCTCAAGCTCAAGCGACACGAAGCGTGAGAGATTTTTCTCGTCCTCAACAATGAGAATCTTTTTTGTTTTTGCCATTTTTGTTCCTTTCAAGTTAGCTAAACTTCAACTATCCTAATTTACTAAATATCTTTTAATTATAGCTTAATAATCGCAAGAATTGACTTATTTCTCATCAAATATGTCTCCGAGCGCGGCAAATGGCGAATTTTCAAGCTTCTCTGTCTTTTTGAGTGCGTCATAATCCTCCTCGCTCAACACTTGCCAATCCTTGCCAGATGGGAGTTTGTTTTCTTTCTCCTCTTCTGGCGTCAGGCGGCGCGTCGGAATCTCGAGCAGTATATTATCCAAAAGCGCATTATCCAACGAAATCTCATCGTCCTCTGCCACAAGTATCAGGTCTTCCTCATCTTCAGGTGTTGCTGTACCAGGTTTGACATAGGTTTCAAAGACGTCCAGAGTCGCTGGATGCGTCACCGGAGAGAGCGAACGGCTTGACGGGAGTGTCAGGGTGTATGTTGCCGTGAAAACAAGGTCATAAAAGCCTTTATCAAATTTGACAGAGCCCAAAACGTTAATCTCTGAGCAGGCTAGAATCTCAGAATCGCGTAATTTCAGAGCTTCTTCAAGATTTAAAACACTGTCAAATTTGATGGAGCCACTTTTTTCAATATCCTCTAAGGTCCATTTCATTATTTTAATCTTATCATTTTTTTAGAAAGTTTTCAAGTACTTCTCACGCGCCCGCACGCGCACACAAACAAAAAAATCCCAAGTAGGATTTCGCTATTATTGCCCGGGTGGGTTGAGGGTCACATTGCCGCCCACAAAGGCCTCGCTATTGCTTGAAAGCTGCCCTGCCGCCCATAGGTTGGCCTGACTCTGTAAATTGGCCACATCGCCATCTGTAAAGACCTTGGCCGTCACCGTCTCATAGGAGCTGTTGAGGACATAGCCCACAACGATTGGCGCTGTCTGGTCCTTTGTGATGTCGCCATCCACCAAGACAGTGCCTTTGTATTCATTTTTTTGAACCGTCTGCTGCGAAAGCCAGCTCGTGATTTTTGAGGACACCTCATTGTACTTGCCGACAACAACCTGCTGAGAGACCGTCCCATCAGCCGCAACGTGCACTCCGATAAGCGTCACAAGAGAGTCATTTTGCTTCGCCGTCTCAGTCACCTTAGGTGTGGGGGCAGCTTTTGGCTGTTGCAAATACATATAGCCACCAACCCCGCCCGCGATCAGTACCAACACCACTAGCCAGATAATCCAACCCCGATGTTTCTTTTTCTGTGGCCGCTCCGCGCGGTTCATCTCTTCTTCATTTTCCATCAACCTATTTTAACTTAAAAATAGCGGGATTACAAGTGAGATGGGAGACGTAAAAGTTTCTTACCCTGCTAGCTTCACCCCATAGGCCGCGCCAATCAGACCAGCATCATTTTTGAGGGCACAGGTGGTAAGATGCCCTAGGATACCTCGCTCACGGGCTGCATTGAGGCCAAAGTGTCGCGTGATGAGGCTGTCAAATTTGACAGAAAGGCTATCCATGAAAGTCGAACTCGCTGAGATTCCGCCACCAATGAGAATGGCCTCGGGGTCAAAGAGGGCAAAAAGATTCATGAGGCCGACACTGACATTTTCCAGATAAATGTCAAATACTGTGGCTGCAAGGGCGTCGCCTGCCTCTACACGGGCAATGACATCGCGGGCTTCGCTCAGGTCTTGAGCCTGTCCATGTGTCACAGACTTCTGTGCAGCGTTGTAGCTGCGCAATAGTCCCGTCACGGCAGAGGACGTGGCAAGCTGCGAAATTTCCTCCAGCTCACCAATGCGCGTGAGTCCATTCGTGATTTGTGAGCCAAATTCACCCGCAAAGCCATGCGCCCCGCGAAATATGCGTCCCCCCGACACGATACCCCCGCCAACACCGGTCCCAAGCGTTACAACGAGATAATCTTCAAGCTCACGCGCATTCCCAAGCCATTTTTCAGCAATCGCCGCTGCATTCGCATCATTTTCCACAACCACAGGCAGCCCTGTCAGATTTGACAAGCGCTCACGAAGCGGCAAACCGTACATCTCATAAAGCATCCCAAAAGTCGTCATGACCCCATCTCGAGACACACAGCCAGGCGCCGCAATCCCAATCCCCGACATGGCAAAACCACGTTTTTCAAAATTCTTTTTCACTTCTGTCAAATTTGACAGCAGCTCGTCAGATTTGACAGGCGTCTTAAAGCTTGATTTCTCCGTGATTTCCCCTGTCACGTCATCCACCAAGCCATATTTCACGCTCGTCCCACCAATATCAAATGCTAAAATCATTACCCAAACCTTTCTTGTCTAAAAAACCGCGAAAAATCGCGATTTCTGTGATGATCAGACGCTTTTCACGCCCACCTTTACTTCTCTCCATCCATTCGCACACCTTGCAAGAGGTATTTGTTAAAGATGATATAAAGGATGATGATTGGGATAATCGTGATAATAGACCCCGCCATCCCGTAGTTCCAGAAGTTGGCATGTCCGTTTGATGAAATCAATGTCTGCAAACCTTGCGTCAACGTGTAGTTCCCAGGCGACTTTAAGTACCAAATCGCGCTTGAGAAATTATTCCAAAAGCCCATGAAGATAAATACAGCCTGCGTTGCAATTGACGGCCGCGCCATCGGCATGACAATCCGGAAGAACACCCCCGTATTGGACAAACCATCAATCGTTGCAGCTTCTTCAACGTCCTTTGGAAAACTCAAGAAGAATTGACGCATCATGAAGATAAAGCTGATATTAATCGCCGCAGGAATAATCATAGCTGTCAGCGTATCAATCATTCCCATGTTGGTTAGAAGCACATAGTTTGGCACAAGTAAGACCTGTCCTGGCACCATCATCAAAGCTAGGAATCCCCAGTAAATCCGATTGCGCCCTGGGTAGTTTAGCCGTGCCAGCGAATAGCCTGCCATGGAGTTAAAGAAAATATTAATCGCCGTCCCAATCACCGAGATGATCACTGAGTTGATAAACCACTGCGGGAAGGAATTCGCCCCTTGTGAGAAGATATACGAATAATTATCCAATGTAAACTGATGCGGAATCAAGCTCATCGTGCCTGAAACGATTACTTTCAAGGGCTCAAAGCTTGCTGCAATCGCCCACAAGAAAGGATAGAGCGTCGTCAGCGCATAAATAATCAACACCAGATAGAGTAGCACCTTTAGAGCTACTGCTTTTCCACCTTTTGCCGTCATGAGCCAAGCCCTCCGTTCAGTTTTTCAGCAAGACGCGATACGATAAAGATAATCACGCCCAAAAGCACTGCAATCGCTGCCGCATAGCCGACACCAGAACCAAGCCCTGTCGTTGCGTATTGATAAATCAACAGAGCAATCGTCAACGTTGAGTTTGAAGGACCGCCTGTCCCGCCCGAGAAGATATAGGCTTGGTCAAACATCTGAAAAGTCCCGATAATCCCCGTCAAAAGAACATAGGTTGTGACAGGCCGTAGATAAGGTACTGTAATGTAGCGCAGACGTTCCCACGCACTGGCACCATCAATCATTGCTGCTTCATAGAGTGAATATGGCAAATCGACCAATGAAGCCAGATAAATCGTCATGTAAAATGGCACCGTACTCCAGATATTCATCGCGACGATGACCTTCATTGACCAGAACGGTTCATTAAGGAAATTTATCGGCGTGTGATAAAGCCCCATTCCCATAAGCGCCTGGTTGATAGGCCCATTGATGTTGAAAAGAAACATGAAAATCAAAGTCAATGCAGCTGAAGACGTCAGCGTAGGCAGAAAATACACAAGCCTGAAAAGCCCTTTGAATTTCACCCCTCGGCTTGAGAGGACATACGCCACAACCAGTGCAATGATCGTTTGGCATGGAACTACAATAACCACAAAGCCCAACGTATTTTCAAGGGCTGTCCGCACCGTCGGATCTGTCAAGAGGTTGGCATAGTTTTTAAAATTGTTCCAGTTATAAGTATTTGTCATCATGCTGACGTTATTAAACGACATGTAGATGGCAAAGACCGTCGCATAGATAAAGAAGATAGCCGCAATCACGCCTGCAGGCAGCAAGAAGCCATAGCCCTGCATCATCTCCATAAATTGACGGTGCGTACGCTTCTTCTTTGTGGGTTGTTGAGTCTGTTCCATTTGAACCACTCTCCTTGATAATGACATGAGCCAGCGCCCGAAGGCCCGACTCCCCATAAAAATAGGGCCGGATTACCCGGCCCCTAAATATCTTACAAATTAGTTGCCGTTCTTGATGGCTGTATTGGCCTGCGTATCAGCTTGTTGCATAGCGGCTTTCATCGTCGTTTTGCCAGAGAGCGCATTTGGCAGGAAGTTGTTGAATGACGTCTGTACGTCTGTCAGAGATGTCCCAAATTGCCAAGGAATTGCATTGTTAGATTGATCTGCAAAGACTTTGAGGACGCTGTCGCTTCCGACTACTTTAGACTCAAGATCTGAGCGTGTTGGCAAGACACCAGTCCCGTCAGAGTTAATGGTCTGACCATCTTTACCTGTTGCGTATTCAATCCACTTGTTTGCCAAGGCTTGTTCTTTAGATTGCTTAGACTCTGCCCAGCCAACGGTATAAGACATGGTAGTTTGTTTGCCATCGTAAGTAGGCATTGGGATGACACCAAAGTCTGTGCCTGGTTTCAATTTGTATTGCTGTTGGAGGGTTTGATAATCCCAGTTCCCATCATCAATCATGAGGACTTTGTTTGTCCCAAAGGCTTCACCATCATTTGACGCACCGAGTGATTGAGGTGTTGCTGTTGCTTTGGTGGCAACGAGTTCCGTCAAGATGTTGAGGTTTGAGAGGACTTTGCTGCTTGCAAGATTGGCATTGCCATTCCCGTTATCTGCGATAAAGCCTGAGCTGCCATTGTTGACAATCGGGAAGAGACGTGCCAAGTCTTGGTCATAGCCAAAGGCCGCAACCTTACCCTTGCCATATGCCGCATCCAATTTTGCTTGAATACCAGGAAGCCATTTTACTAGGCCTTCATAGGATTTTGGAATATCGGATTCTTTCACGCCAATTTTGTTTAACATTTGGAGATTGACGAATTGTGCAAGGTTGGACATGTCTTTAGGCACACCATAGTTTGTCCCGTCCGTCTTAAAGGCATTGACCTGTTTAGAATAAAATGCGCTGAAATCAACTCCTGAGTTGTTCAAAGACTGCAGAACGCCTTGTTTCTCGTAGAATGGATACATCGAAGAGTCCACATAGAAGACATCAGGTGCTGTGTGCGCTGAGAAGTCAGCAGGGAGCTGTTGGTTAATGTTTGTATAAACTTTGTTTTGAACCTTCGCGCCCGTTTCTTGCTCAAACTGTTTGATCATCTTGTTCATGGCGCTCGTCTCTTGTGGGGAGCCTGCCCATGTCCCAATCTTCAAAGTTTCACCTTTGAAGTTCGTCTTGTTTGAAGCTGAGTTACTGCTTCCACAAGCAGCAAGGGCAAGAGCAGCTGTGGCTACCATGCCCGCGGTTAAAAGTTTTTTCCAACTTTTCATATCATTTCCCTCCTTATTGAGAAATTGTAAGTTTATTTTGTAAGGTGTACTGGGCGCCCTTAGACGTGAAGTGCACATCGTTACCATTGTCAGATTTGACAAGCGTCATGCCTGTCTTATCAACTTTGAGAGTGAGGCTTTCGCCTTGATAGTCAAAGCCAAATTCAAGCTCGGTCCACTCTTTTGGTAAATGAGGTTCAATCCGAAGCTTTCCATCCACCATGCGGACACCGCCGTAGCCAAAGACAATCATTTGCCAAATCCCACCAAGGCTTGCTGCGTGAATACCCGCGTCTGAGGACTTCATGTAGCTGCCCATATCAATGTTGATTGCCTTCTGGAAGAAGTCGTAGGACTGGTCAAGTTTGCCCAAGTCCGCGGAGAGAATCGCATGCGTACTGAGCGAAAGACTACTATCGTGGGTCGTTTTCGGCTCGTAATAGTCAAAGTTTTTGAGCTTCAAATCTTTCTCAAAGAGATTTTCAAAGAGGAGCATGAGCAAGAGCACATCAGCCTGCTTTGTGATTTGCATTTGATTGACTTGCTCCAGATTATAATCATGGAAGAGACTGTCAACCCCATCGGCGTCTTTGTACTTCTTGAGATCAATTATCTGTTTTCCCAGATAACTGTCATCCTGCGGAATAATGCCGTCTTCAGTCGGTTGCGGCAAATAAACCATTGGTAATTTGAGTGACAATTCGGCTGTCAAATTTGACAGATTGAATTTTTCGTCTAATTTGGCGTAAATTTCAGGCTCGTCAGACTTCAGGCGGTCAATCAGCGCGATGGCATAACCCATATTCCAGTGTGCCGTATAGTTTGTGTAGGCATTGTTATCCACGTGCTCTTTGTACTCGTCAGGGCCAATCACATCGTTAATCTCGTAGAATGCACTGACGCCATCGTCCTTGTATTCAAGCCGACTCGCCCAGAAACGTGCCGTATCAATCAGAATCTCATAGCCCATTTCGCGCGCGAAGTCCAAATCGCCCGTGACATCCATGTATTGTTTAATGCCAAATGCCACATCGCTTGTGATATGCTGTTCAATGAATCCCGACCAGATTTTCGTTGCTTGCCCCGTCACAATGTCCACCGCCCCCCAGACTGGTGTCACTTCGCCATCAGACGGCCAAGCCGCCTCCCAAGGATATTGAGCCCCGTCAAAACCATTGCTCGCAGCCTTCGTATGCGCCCCACGAAGTCCCAAGTAGCGATAAGTCACAAGCGACTTGGCAATCTCAGGGAAACTAAAGTTGAAGTAAGGCAACATGAAGACTTCCGTATCCCAAAAGGTATGCCCCTTGTAGCCTTCGCCCGAGAGGCCTTTAGCTCCAATATTCATACGCTCATCATGCGCTGGTGTCATCGCATGTAGATGATAAATCGCAAAGCGAATGGCCAGCTGATCCTGCGGATTCTGTGAGTCAATACGGATTGGATGCGTGTCCCAAATCTTTTGCCAGGCCTCTGCCGAGTCCGCAAGCAGTTTGTCAAATTTGACAGGCGCAATTTCTTTCAAATAATCTATCGAAATCTGCCCAAGATTTTTGACAGCGTGGTTGGCCACATCATTATCAATCGAGGTATAGACCATCACGCGCTTCTCGTAGGTTACTTTTCCTCTTGCCTGAAGTTCAAAGCACTCATCACGCGTAATCCGCCTACGTCCAATATCCGCGACACGCTTGGAGTCAGCTCCATCAAGCGTATGCGTGAGTGTGAACGCAAAATCAATCTTACTCTGCGTCGTCGTAGGGGTCATCTGGAGATAAGTGTCCTCCAAAATTCCCTTTGTCCCTTCTGCAAAATGCTGACTCCCCGAGTTCGTGCGCTGCCCATCAAGCCCTGCCGTTATCGTGGTTGCAACAGGCGTATCTGTCAGATTTTCAATCACAATCTGGCTCGCATAAAGATGATAATTGAGCTTCGACACAAAGCGTCGGAAGGTAAATTTCAGTGCTAATTCTTCATATTCCCAGGTGAAAGTCCGCGTCAATTCACCGTTTTTGAGATTCAAGGCTTTACGATAATCCAGCACTTCGCCTTTTGACAATGCAAAACGCTTGCCATTAAAGGTCATATTTGTCTTTGCAAAGTCTGGCACATTTGGAAGTTCAGTCACTTCATTTTCATCAAAACGGTTAAAAGTCCCCGCAACAAAGGTATTGCGCGTCTCTCCCGTATAGGTCTCGTCTTCTGCGCTGCGAATGCCCATGTAGCCATTGCCAAGCGCCATGATTGACTCGGTTTTCCCGAGAAAGTTTTGGTCGAAACCTTCCTGGACGACTTCCCAATCGCCGTAATTCATGTGAGCAGTTGTGTTCATGTGGTGTGTTTTTCCTTACTAGTGGTCAAAATAGTGTTGATTCCGAAAGACGAGGATAATCCCGCCAAAGAGATAAATGCCTAAAATCAGCATGGGGCGCATGTGCAGCACGAGTGCAGCCAGCGCATAAGGTAGTGCATACAGTGCATACGCTCGTAAATAATGCATCGGATTGTATTCCTCGCGATAGTACCATGCAATCCCGTAGGCCACGACAAGCGTTATGACAAACAGGGTGACAAGGGGAATCATCGGAATTGAACCCAGAAAAGCCCTCGCTGTATTAGGATTCATAGACTTTCACCTGGCTCCTTCCTATCCAGTCATGAAGAAATCGACCGTTTGCGATGTAGAAAATGACGCTTAGAAGCATAAATAAAGGCCCTACAAACGGTAGAAAATAGAGAATCTTTGCGGCCTCACGTTGCCCCAGATCCATTGCACTCTTAGAACTCGCTGCCACCTGAAGCTTTGCAAAATATTTCCCAACAGTCCTCCCATTAAAACTTGCGGTTGCAATGACATTATAGGCTGCAAATAGCACAGCAGCAAGCAGATTTGCAATGCTTAGATTAGAAATTTTGAACAAAATAATCGCACTAAACAAAACAGGTAAATACACAATAATCAGGTCAATAAGCGCTGCAAGGACTCGCTGTACAAAGAACAACCCTTTCATTTTCGCAAATCCCTTCCTTAGAACTAAAACGTTTTAAGCTATAAAATCATTATATCAGAAAACGCTTTCATTGTCAAGAAAAAAATAATCAGCCATCAAATAATGGCTGATTCCCTTATGATTAACTGATAATCGAGCTTTTCTCGCTTGACCTCTCCTGTCTCGATTTGTTGGATAAGATTTTCAGTAGCTTGGCGTGCGATTTCCCAAGCATCTTGACGCACGGTCGTGAGCGTCGGTGTGACATATCTCGCAAGCGTCACATCGTCAAATCCGACAATGGCTGGCATTTTTTGACAGCCAATTTCTTTTAGTCCTTTGAGGACACCGATGGCCATCAAATCTGACGCTGCAAAGACTGCATCAACTGTATCCCACTTGTCAAATTTGACAGCCCACTCAAAGGCTTCATTTTCCGAAAAATTAGCATAAAATACTTGTGCATCCTTTGGTGCCACGGATTGAAAGCCTTTTTCTCGACTCTTTGATACCGCCGCATTTTTGGAGCCATTGAGAAAGACAAGTCTCTCATAGCCTGCGTCTATCAAACGTCTCGTCACCTCTTGACTTGCCGCCTCATTGTCAATCGAAACCTGTCCCAAACGCGGATTATCAATTGACAAGTCGATTGCCACCACAGGCAGGTCCAGTGTTGCCAGCTCTTTATAGTATGGCTCATCCGTTGCAAGTCCTTGTATGATCAGACCTGCGAGATTTTGCTCATTAAAAAATTGCTGCAAACTCTTTTGTACTTGCTTTTTGCGATTCGTCGCATAAAACACGAAATCATAATCCGTCGCATCAAGTGTCTCCGAAACCCCAGTAAGCAGCTCCAAAGGCCTTGCCACACCTGGTGTGACATTGATTTCATTGAGCACTAAAGCGATGGTGCGCTTTTTCTTGACTGAAAGATTCCGCGCCGCAATATTTGGCGTGTAACCCAGCTCTTGCGCAACTGAAAATACGCGTTCTTTCGTCGCTTTTGAAATTCCTGGGTAACTATTAAAGACTTGCGAGACCGTGCTCACAGAAACTCCCGCCGCCTGCGCCACATCACGTATCGTAATTTTTGCCATGCTTTATTATAACATCAAGAGCCTGTTTTTCAGCTCTAAAATGCTATAATCGAGCCATGACCAAAAACAAACTCCTCCTCATTGATGGCTCTAGCATCGCCTTTCGCGCCTTTTTCGCCTTTTACAACCAGATTGACAATTTCAAATCCCCGACAGGCCTCCACACCAATGCGATTTTTGGCTTTCAGCGAATGCTCATGTCACTCCTCACGCGCATTCAGCCGACCCATGTTCTCATCGCTTTTGATGCGGGGAAGACGACTTTCCGCACGACGATGGCTGCCGAAAAAGCCATTGATTACAAAGGGGGGCGCGCCAAAACACCAGACGAATTTCGCGAACAGATGCCTTTCATTAAGGAAATGATTGACAAAATGGGTATCAAACACTACGATCTCGTCGATTACGAAGCCGACGACATCATTGGTACCCTTGATAAACTAGCAGAAGCTGAAACGAATGGTGAGAAAGATTGGGCAGTGACAATCGTCTCGGGCGACAAGGATTTGATTCAGCTTACTGATGATAATACCGTTGTCGAGACCAGCAAAAAGGGCGTTGCCGAGTTTGAAAGTTGGACGCCCGCCTATTTGCAAGCACAAATGGGTCTCACGCCTGCACAATTCATTGACCTGAAAGCCTTGCAAGGCGATTCGTCCGATAATTACCCTGGCGTCACGGGCGTCGGTCCAAAAACCGCGCTGAACCTCCTCCACGACTGGGGGTCGCTCGATGGGATTTACGAAAATATTGACGCACTCAAAAAGAGCAAGATGAAGGACAATCTCATTGCCGACCGTGAGGTAGCCTACCTTTGCCGTGACCTCGCCACGATCAACACCGCAGCACCCATTACTATCACGCTTGACGACACAATCTACACAGGTCCGCAAGTCGATGCCCTCGTGCGGTTCTACGAGGACATGGGCTTTCAGCAATTTAAAAACCAGCTCCTCGCTGAGTCGGGGAGCGACATTCCTGTGTATCCCGAGGCTGAGCCCCTTGATGTGGATTGGGAAGAAGCGACAGACGCAAGCCCCGTCGCACCTGACGATTTCTATTATCTCGAAATCCTTCGCGACAATTACCACACGGAGCTGATCATTGGACTTGTCTGGGGGAATGCCGACCACCAGTACGTCTCGAGCGATTTGCAACTCTTACCGAAGTTACAAGCGCTTGTCAACACCTATGATTATAAGAAAAACTTCGTCCTCCTTGCGAAACACGGCATCACGCCTGCCCTCCCCACTTACGACGCCATGCTTGCAAAATACCTCGTCTCAACGACTGAGGACAATAAAATCTCAACCCTCGCTAGTCTTTATGAGACGGGTTTTCTCCCCACTAACGATGACGTTTATGGCAAAGGCACGAAACTCGCTCAACCCGCAAATGACGTGTTATTCCCGCATCTCGCACGCAAGCTCAAAGTCCTTTCTCTAACAAAAGAAAAACTCCTTCAAGACTTGGCAGACAATGGCGCAACGGACTTATTGACCACGATGGAAATCCCACTCGCTCGCGTCCTTTCGAAAATGGAACTTACTGGGATTGCCGCTAGCAGCGAAACCTTGCAAAGCATAGGAGCGGAAAACGACAAGCGCTTGCAGGATTTAACCGCTGCCATTTATCAACTTGCAGGCACGGAGTTCAACCTCAATAGCCCCAAACAACTCGGCGACATTCTCTTTGAGACTCTGCAAATCCAGGGTGACAAGAAAGTTAAGAAAACCAAGACTGGCTATTCAACATCGGCTGATATTTTGGAGCAATTTGCCGACCAGGACATTGTCGCAAAAATCCTTGAATACCGCCAAATCGCCAAGATTCAATCCACTTACGTCCAGGGTCTCATCCCACAAATCGCACCAGACGGCAAGATTCATACCCGCTACGTCCAAGATCTTACACAGACGGGCCGTCTCAGCTCCGTGGACCCGAATCTTCAGAATATCCCCGTCCGCCTCGAAGAAGGACGTCTCATTCGGAAAGCCTTTCTACCAAGCGCTGGAAATGTTCTCCTAAGTTCGGACTATTCTCAGATTGAGCTCCGTGTCCTCGCAGAAGTCTCAGGTGACCCCAATCTCCGTGCCGCTTTTGCTAATGACGAAGACGTCCACACCGCGACTGCTATGCGGGTCTTCGGCATTGATAGGCCTGATGCTGTCACGCCAAACGATCGCCGCAAGGCCAAAGCTGTCAACTTTGGTATTTCCTACGGCGAGACTGAGTATGGACTAGCCAAACGCCTCGCCATCCCCAATAAAGAAGCGGCCAGCATTATCCGCACTTATTTTGAGCGCTTCCCCGAGATTGCAACTTATATTGACGAGACGAAGCGTGAAGCCAAAGACAAGGGCTACGTCGAAACCCTCTTCCACCGTCGTCGCAAGCTCCCCGAAATCAATTCACGGAATTTCATGATCCGCCAAGGCGCGGAACGCCAGGCGATTAACGCACCTATTCAAGGCACAGCAGGCGATATCCTGAAACTTGCAATGATTCATCTCGATTCGGAGCTTGAGAAACAAGGTCTCAAAGCCAAAATGCTCCTCCAAGTCCACGATGAAATCATTCTCGACGTGCCACTTAATGAGCTTGACACCGTGAAAAAACTCGTTCAAAACACCATGGAATCTGCCGTCCCAGATTTCACTGTGCCATTGAAAGTCGAAGAAAACACGGGCAAAACCTGGTACGAAGCGAAATAAAGCCTTTCATTCCCAAATTTGGGAATCTCAAAATCTAGCGGGCGTGTCCATCTCCGCCACTTCGTGTCGGGCTGTCCGCTCTGATAACCCTACTAGCATCGCTGTAAGGTGCAGACCGCACCAACAGACGTCCTTCGCTACGGCGCAGACCGCGCCAAGTCGAGCTGCAAAAACCGTTTTGC